>JAJQAG010000001.1 GCA_021203905.1 Coprobacillus sp.
TATAATTTTATTTTTTTATTTTGTAGTTTTTTGGTTTTTTGCCTTTGGGTCGTGTAAAATTATTTAGGGTATTTTTTTTTTTTTTTATTTTTTTTTTTTTTTTTTTTTTCAATAGTGAAAAAAAACATTGCATATATGTAGTTTATATGACAATATATAATTTCCCGATTTAATCGGAAAATAGAGAAAGGTTTTATCATCAATGACAAAGGGCGCTATTGTTGGCATCGTTGCCGCAATTATCTCAGGTACAACTGCGATATCTCTTGAGTTCACCTATGATCATCACTATTTTGATGTTGTTCCTGAGAGCAGGAGCGAGACTAGTGATGGTGATTTTAATTTAGAGGGAAGTGGAACCTTTGGTGATTCTTCTTCAAGTGATTCTAATGTCCCTGTAGGGGATGATCCATCTACGGCGGTAAAACCTGATCCTGAACCTGAAATTGTCTACGATAGTGTCTTTACCACTGTCTTACCTAATACCGACAGATTCATCTATCGAGTGGGTAATGAAAACCCATTCGCTCTTAAATATATCTTTAAAGCCAATGATACATACGAGAATTGTATTATTGATTCTCATGTTTTTATTGATGTCACTCCTTATGAAGGCAATGTAGTGGCCACCACTGATTACACTAACAATAGTGAGAACTGGTTAGAAAGCACCGTGCAATTAACAGGTACTGGTCTTATTAAGATGACTATCTCTACGGATGAACTCAGAGAAGAGGGAACCACTCTTACGTACTCAGTGAGACAACCTCAAAGAGAAACTGTGACGGAGATTATTCCGGAGTATACTCTCTATCTTGAAGTTGAGAATGGTTACAATGTCACTGAGATTAGTGATTTAGGCTCGAGAGAAAGTGGATCAGATATCTTACTCACTGATGTCTACACCGATAGTTGGAATGGTGGCGCTATATCATTTAGAGGAGAAAGCGGACTCTATGGTAATGGGTTTAGCATCACTTGTGATGCTACAAGCCACTACGACAATGGATTCATTGAATTATATGATAGTGCGACTCTTGACCATGTCACTATCATTGCTAAAGATCATAACAATGTTTATAACTTCGATTCCAGTGACACTTCCAATCAGTTTAATAGTGCAGTGGAAGCGAGAAGTGGAGATGTGAGTATCACCAATAGCTTCATCCAAGGTGGTCGAAGCGCTTTAAGAACTAGAGCGGACTCTCTCACCCTTAAAGATTCCATTCTCTATGGTGGAGCGTATGCTAACTTACTTATCTCTTCTACCTCCACAGTTATCCTTGATAATGTCACGACCGCTCAATATGTGACTACGACCACAACAGGAGATACTGGAGTAATGGGACTCGGTGTCTTAATTGAAGCCACTGCCCCTGATTCTACTATCATCCTCCGTAATGAATTTAAGCAATATAACTGGATTTCCTATGATGATGCCTCCGCTTATTTCACCTATTCTTATGAACAATTTGGTGGGAATCTCACAGATTTATTTACTGAGCACACAGATATTGAAGATTCCGCCAACGAACTCAATACAGGGATTGTGGCGATAGAGTGTAGCTTCACTTTCGATACGAGTGCGCTTACTAGTAATGTTGAATATGTCGAATTAGATACTTCCACGAGTGGAAGTAGTTGGCCATATAATTCTCTTTCTGGTTATACAGTCAATGGTCAACACGATGGAGATTTCTTCCATGACTTTGATCCCAGTCAAGCGGATATCACCGAGTATGGTGTGGTCGCTCCAACATTTAATATGAACCTTACATCTGATGCCAATGATGCGGGCTCTACCTTCTACTTTAATGAAGATACCCAGTCCGTCTTAGTGACCATCCAAAAAGAAGATGAAGATGGATATACATGGATTCCCGAGCCCACAGCGGTTAAGAATGGTATCAGCCTTGATGTCTCCGTTACCATTGATGGCGAGGACATCTCTCAAGGTATTACTTTTAAGGGACCAGAAGATCAAGACTACACAGTCCTCTATGAATACATAGATCCATATAACTACATCCACAGCGAAAGTGGGGAGGTAGTGAGTTATCCTCTATCCTATGAGAAGACTCTTCATATCTCTGTCCTTATTGAATCTGAAACCGTGGGTCACGCACAATTCTCTTATCATAGCAGTAACGGCACAGCCTATCCCACTAAGGTAGTCACCATTAACTACAAGAACTATGTGACAATCGATGTTAACGATGAAGGATATACTAGTGGTGATAATGTCTTTGAGTGGCCCATTACCGATGAAGAAACAGGAGAAGTAACGACTCTCTATATTCCTAGTGGCACCACAGACACAATCAGCGATCTTGTTGGAAAATTAGCAAATAGCTGGTATTGGTACTATTCTCTCTTCTCATCAATCACGATTTCTGATTATGCGGATGGTCTTACTACTGGAAATGTTCAAACCTATGATTCATCGATTAGGAGTAATGTAGATCCGTATAATGATGGTGGCACCCTCTTTAGTTGTGGTGAAGAGACCAAGTTCGATGTCTTAACTCCATCTGATGATTATTGGAGCGGGCCATATAATGGCAGTTCCATTACCTTTACCACTCACTCATCATCTCTCTATATTCAGAGTCACGAAAGACAGTACACACAAAGCTATAGTGAGCTTAACTTCAATGGAGAGTTCTCATACACTGATAATGCTGGTCAAATCTACTACTACGCGATTAACTACACCAGAACCGCGCACATAGTCTAATTTATCTATTTAATATAAAATACTATTCACTAATGTTATCGTCGTTATCAAAGATCTTTTCGATGTCTTCTTTTGAGAGAGAAGACATAATCGAACGGCGAGTGATAATACCGATAAACATGTTTCTATCATCGACGACTGGGACAAAGTTTTGTTTTGCCATTAAAGACATGACATCATCAGGAGTGGCGTCAATCTTGACGGACTTCACATCTCTTTCAAGAGGAACATTAGAAACAAGTTCACTCTCGATAAGTTTCATATCGAGTTTCTCATTCTTAATATAAAAAAGGAGATCTGCGGTGGATATCACCCCAAGATACTCCCCAGTCTCTGATAAAATGGGAACCGCTAAATAGTGGTGGAACTCCATCTTCTCAATAGCTTGTCTAATGGTGGATGTATTATCAATAAAACCAACGTCTTTCTTTGGAGTTAAATAAAACAATATACTTGTCATAATCTCTACCTTAGGCGTATTTCTCTGCAAGGGTAATTGCAGCGTCTATCATCTTGCCAAGGCCGAGTTGTCTCTCTTCTGTGGATGCCTTCTCGCCCTTATTAACAAAATGATCCGTGACTGTTAAAAGGGTTAATGCTCTTTTTTTAAGAGTAGCAGCATTAACATATAAAGCATATGATTCCATCTCCACTCCTAAGACACCTAACTTGACCCATTTCTTATAGTACTCTGGATCAGTATCATAGAAGACATCCGCGCTAAGGATATTTCCAGCATGGTAGGGAATCTTTTTCTCTTCAAGAATCTTTGTGGCCTCCACAGCGAGTTGGAAGTCACATCCAGCGGAGTATTGAGGGACCTCATATTGATAAGCATAGTTACTATCTGTGGACGCAGTAGTGCAGACTAAAACATCAAATAAATTGATGTTTTGCTGATACGCTCCACAAGTCCCAACACGGATTATGGTCTCCACTCCAAATTCTGTATATAGTTCATGTGAATATATTCCAATAGATGGCATCCCCATTCCTGACGCCATCACAGAAATTCTTTTTCCGTTTTTTGTCATGCCTGTATAGGCATAGTTTCCACGGACCTCATTTACGACTTTAACATCACTTAAATAAGTGTCCGCGATCCATTTTGCTCTAAGAGGATCTCCTGGCATAAGGACAACTTTACTAAAATCGCCTTTATTTGCGTTGATGTGTGGTGTGGCCATAACTAACCTCCTCTAACTTTATATATTTTAATATATAGTCTCTCTCTTTTCAATTATTCGCCCCCTAGGGAGGAAAATAAACCGCCCCAATCAGTGATAATATTTATCACTCGTTGAATATAAACTCTCCTTTTGGTATGATAAATACACAAGGCAGAAAAAAGATGAATTGGGATTTTATTTGGAATGCTTTACCTACTTGGGCTTGGATCGTTTCTCTCGTAGCGATTTTAGTTGTCTTTGCCTTTGTTTATTACTCATTTATTCGAGTATTAAATAGAAAGAGACCTCTTGTTATTTCCTCTGTGGTTTTTGTTTTGGTTGCCCTCTCCTTCTTGTTTAATCTCATGTATGTCTTTGTCACTATTGTGGCATTCTATGTTGTTTATATTCTCTTCTTATTGTACACAAATGTAGGAGACTTCCGTCGCTTCTTTGCTAACCCCTTTAAAACCTCTGGTGTCAGAGGAACGCATGGAGTGGCAAGACTTATTGATCGAGAAGCTCTTTATGAAGAGATAGATAAAGCGGTAAAAAGCCTTTCTAGTAGCAAAACCGGTGCGATTATTACTTTTGAGAGAAATACTAGTCTTAGTGATGTCATGAAAAATGGGGTTCCTGTAAATGCTCCAGTGAGTAGTGATTTACTTCTTACCATCTTCTATCCTGGCACCCGTCTCCACGATGGAGCGGTTGTCATCCACGACGATGAAATCGTCGCGGCCTCTGTTTTCTATACATTATCCACTCGTCCTTTTGCGGTTAAATATGGTTCTCGTCATCGAGCGGCGATTGGTATTAGTGAGATTAGTGACGCTGTGACTGTGGTGGTTAGTGAAGAAACCGGGAGAATCTCTATTGCGGCTAATGGTCAATTAGATCTTGTCAGCAGTGAGAATTTCCTTAATGTCTTTACTAATTATATGGCCGCTGAAACAACACAAAATTAGCAATTAAATTGCCTTTTTACCTAGATTTTAAAAATTTGTATTAAACATTTGTGGAGGCTCTCTCCACTTTTATATACTCTAAACCAATCTCTTGGAAAGCCTCTCTAAACAGCTGGTCATCAAGGTCATCATTGTTATTGACGACATCCATGAGTTTGTCGAATACCTTAATCGCGGTATAGTGGTATTTCGCGACATCTGCGATACGATAATATAGGTTAATAACATTTCCATTATTTAAGTGAAATGTTTGGACTTGAATATCGGTTTTATACCAGGCTCGACGATGGTAGACGAGGGGCATAAAATAGTACCATCCTGGTTCAAGGGTTTTATAGTATTCATTGTATTTTTCAATGATGTAGATTCTTCCTTTTCTCACATGATAAATTCCTGTGGAGAAAAATATTGCTAATCCCACGACAATAGCGATAGCAAGAACAATTAAGAACCAACCGATAAAGCCCATGTAAATCGTAATCATAAGATATATTGTATCTTAAAATATTTCACAAGCAATGTGAAACAAGTTTAAAATGAGTTTATGGACTCTAAAGAAGTTTATGACTACATTATTAAAATTCAATCTATTGCCAAGATTGGTTTAGTGTGTTCTAAAGACCCCTATGCTTTGACAAATTATCAAGAGATTAACGATCTATCTAGAGAATTTTTAGAGAAGTTTCAAGATGTCAAACTTGAGCGCAACAACTACTTTGAAAGAGATGTCTATCCCACTCCTAATGTCAGTGTCAGAGTGGTTATCCCTAACAAAGAGAGAAATAAAGTTTTAATGGTGAGAGAAGCCAACACCCAGACTTATTCTCTTCCTGGTGGTTGGAGTGATTTATATAATGCTCCTAGTGAGACCGCTCATCTCGAATGTGAGCAAGAAGCGGGGGCCACGATTAAGATTAAGAGATTAGTGGGAGTGTGTAACCGCACTCCATTTAAGAAACCAACCTCCGTTCCTGAATATGTCATTATCTTTGAAGCGGAACTCGTTGGAGATCTTCATGAACACGAATATGAGACAGACGAAGTGAAGTGGATTGATGTGGATAACATCCCCGTCTCTCATAAGGTGAGCGAAGAAGAGATTAAGAGGTTTATTAAAGCCACATTAAGTGGTGAGACAATATATGACTAGTCTTGTAGTATCAAGACTAGAAAAAGTGTATCATACTAAATATGAATGTTTTCTTAAGCACCCTTCAAAATACCTTTATTATCATCTCCGCTGTGATTGTGGGGATTCTTATTATCTCCCTCGTTGTGGTTTTAGTGAGAAGAAGTGTGACAGAAAAAAGATATCACGAACTCTACTATCAAAGAATCTATAAGACCGCCTTATATAAAGACTACTATCTCATCAATAATTTCACCTATTTATCCGATGATTCTTTATATGTGACCATTAATCATATCCTCTTTGGAGATAAATGTATTTATCTCATTCTCGATATGTATTATTATGGAGACTTGTATGGCACAGAAGACGACCTCTCTCTAATTTTAGTGCCACACAATCAGAAAAAGTGCTATACTGAAAACCCGTTAGGTTTAATATCCAAATATTTAGAGGATATTAAACGCACTATGGGTCTCGATGACATCAATATGAGAGGTTTAGTGGTCGTCAATAATGACTGCTACTCAGAAGTCACTGATACTCATCCCGAACTTGATATTGTTAGGGTGAGGCGACTAAAGAAGTATGTTGATTCCATCGAGAAGGATGAGAGTATCCCTAAGATTGATAGCACACAATTAAAAAACATCGTGGATAAATTTGATGCCACGAATATCAAGAAGGAGCAAACGAATGGCTGACGAAAACGACAACATTATCGATAACGATCAAGGTCCTACAAGAGGTGGCATTTGGCCACGCGCTCGAGAAATCTTGAGAAGTCAATGGATGGTGGGAATTGTTCTTGCCTTCATTTTTGCGATTGTCTGCGCTGCCGTTTTTTTGATTGGAGCAATTACTAACTGGACCTTCTGGTTTATCTTCCTTTGTATTCCTCTCATCATGCTTCCAACATTCTTTGCTTGCCTGTCAACCTTCTTTAGTGTCTTTATGAATGGTAATCAATTGAAAGCGGGTTCCTTCTTTGGATCCTTTGGTTCTTTCTTTACTCGTAAATATCGAAGTAGTTTTCACTTCTGGAGAAGTTTACTTTGGTTTATCCTTTTCTATCTAGTGGGTTCTATTCTTATGTATCTTATTGCCATGCTTGTTTGCTCTTCCCTTGATAGTGGTGTGTACGATGCCATGATTACTAGTGTGAGTAATAGTAGTGCAGCGACATGGAGTGAACTTAAAGCGGAGATTGGAGATGAGCAATATAACATGTACATGTTATATCTTGCTATTCAAGGGTTGGGCACAATGATTATTGGTGTCCTTGCTTTCTTATATAACATTTGTAAGAATTCACTTTCTGTTTTCTATAACATTACCCATCCACAGGTTGCTCCCCAAACAGTCTTTACTCTGACATCCTTTACGATGAGACAATCTCGTGGGAAGTATCGTAGTGACTTGTGGAAACTCGTTGGACCTTTCTTACTAGTCTTTTTAGCGGGCTACCTCTTAGTCTCTATTCTTCTTACTCTCTATGTTCCATATTTTGAGGGCTACTACTATGTTCCCGCTTTCATCGGTTTAGCCGCTGGCTTTGTCGCTCTGATTTTCTATATGCCTTTCTATTTTTCCGGATCCGTATCTTTCTTTGAAAAGTGGAAAGACCAATATGACAAATCTGGAGTGGATTATAACCAGATGATGTATGAGAGAGCTACATATCAAGCTCGCATGGCTGAAGAGCAGAGAAGAAATATGGAAGAGCAGATGCGCCGCAATGGTGAATTTAGGGATCAAGATGATCATAACAACGATAGTGATAATGACTATGGTGGCTTTGATGGCGGGTATAATAACCCCGATGATGATTATCGTGATCCAGGAGATGACGCATAAAAAAAGAGATACTCTGTATCTCTTTATAAACAGCTGGAGCAAGTGACGGGAATCGGACCCGCATAACTACCTTGGCAAGGTAGTGTTCTACCACTGAACTACACCTGCAATTAGTATTGTTATTATAGCAAATAAGGAAAATTAAGCAATAGGGAAAAGAGACATATGGTATCTGATAAAGAACTCGCAAACATCATTTTTCCTGAAGTCACTATGACGGTAGAGGATCTTGAAAAGAAGTATCCTTCTCGTAATTTAATGCCTGGAGCAGAAGTAACGAGGTTTGCTCCCTCTCCGACAGGATTTCTTCATACTGGTTCTTTATTCACCGCAATGATTTGTCGTAAGGTTGCGACACAGAGTGGTGGAGTCTTTTTCCTTCGTTTAGAAGATACCGATACTAAGAGAGAAATCGAAAACTCGAAGAATATTATTGTGGATCAACTCCAAGCTTTTAATGTCATACCTGATGAGGGATTCTTTGGAGACAAGCAAATTGGAAACTATGGTCCCTATGTCCAATCTGAGAGAGCGGACATTTATAAAGTGATAGTGAAGCATCTTATTTCTATTGGTCGCGCTTATCCCTGTTTCTGCACTCAAGAAGAGTTAAACGAAATTCGCGCTAAGCAAGAAGAAGCAAAAATCATCCCTGGTTATTATGGCCAGTTTGCTAAGTATCGTTTTATCAATAATGATGAAAGAGTGGAGTTAATTAAGAGTGGTAAACCATTCGTTATTCGTTTTAAGAGTCTTGGAAATCACATCAAAAAAATTAGAGTTCACGATCTCATTCATGGTGATTTTGATATTGCGAGTAATGACCAAGATATTGTCATTTTTAAGAGTGATGGACTTCCCACTTATCACTTCGCCCATGTCGTTGATGACCACTTCATGAGAACCACAACTGTGATTCGTGGAGAGGAGTGGATAGCTTCTCTTCCTATCCATCTCGACTTGTTCTCCGCTCTTGGATGGGAGCCTCCTAAGTATGCTCACCTACCTCTAATCTTGAAACAAGATGAAGATGGTAAGAGAAGAAAATTATCTAAAAGACTTGATGCCGAAGCTGCGGTTAGTTTTTTCCTTGAGGAGGGTTATCCCACTGATGCTCTTATCATGTATTTGATGACCATTGCAAATTCAAACTTTGAAGAGTGGATCTTTGCTCATCATTTCCGAGATATGGATCAATTTGAATTCTCATTTGATAAGGTTTCACTCGAAGGAGCGCTCTTTGATATGGGTAAACTTAACTTCTTCTCACGTGAAGTTCTTGCAACCTTAAATAAAACACAAATTACTTATCTTACATATGAGTACGCAAAAAAATACAATTTTGAATTAAAAAATTTAATTGATCAAGATAGAGACTATTTTGAAGAAATAATGAATATTGAGCGAGAAAGGGAAAATCCACGAAAAGATTATGCAAAATATTCAGAAATCTATGCAAATATTGCCTTTTTCTACGATAATTTGTATGCAAATATTGTAAAAGACGTTCATGCCCTTCCGTTTAATTTTGAAAAATTCAGTATCGACACCATTAAGACAGTTTTGAGCAACCTTGAAAAATCTCTTACCCTACCAGATGAAGAATCTGCTTGGTTTGAAATTGTCAAAAAAGTTGGTCAAGATTGTGGCTTTGCGGCTAACAATAAACAGCTTAAAGAAAGTCCAGATTCGTATATTGGAGTAGTGGCAGATGTTGCCGAAATGTTAAGAATTTCACTTACTGGAAGAAAAAATGCCCCCAATCTCTATAGTGTGATGAAAATACTCGGTTTAGAGCGTTCAAAACAAAGAATTGACCGAATAATCGCGCTATTATAGAATATTTTCGAGTTTTGGTCCCATGGTCAAGAGGTTAAGACGAGACCCTCTCAAGGTCTAATCCCGGGTTCGATTCCCGGTGGGATCACCAAAAATCGTTAAAAATTGTCAGTTTTTGTCCAAAAATAAGGAAAAGACTGATTTTTTTATTTTCAAAATTCATCTTTTTCTTTAATTTTTCATAAAAAGTAGGGTTTTTGCTCTTATTTTTCAAAAAATCCTTTTAATTATGCGCGTGTTATGTGTATAGTATTGTTTGTAAGGAGATTACATAGTATGGAAGATCAAATTCAAACTCTCCCAGAAGAATCTGGGAAAAACGTGAAATGCGTTAACAAGTTCCACACTGCTCTTTTAACTGTTGGTATTCTCGCTCTTATCTTTGTCGTGATTTGGGCGGCCGGATATTTCTTACAATATCTTGCTACTGATGTGGGCTTTGTGGATCAACTTAGTGCGCAATTCGACGTTGTAAAAGACTATTTAAACTGGGATGCTATTAAGACATTCTTCACAGATTGGAATAGTGCAGCCTGGATTGATATTGGTATTTACAACTGCGTTATTGCGTTAATTATCTGCCTCATTCTTGCTATTATTTTTGCAAGTGTGAAGAAGAGACCAATGGTATTTGTAAGCTACATTTGCCTTATTGTTCTTGTTTATGGTGTCTTTGAAATGGCTTATTATTGCGAAGCCACAATTGACATTATTAATGATGTTTCTAGTGATTGGGCAAGCATCTATAATGTTGCTTATTTAGGTGCATGGTTAGTTGCTTGTGCTCTATCTGTTTGTTTCTGGGTCATCGAATGCTGCTCCGCATTCTCACCATGTGTCGAAAAGACCTGCAAGTGTGTTTGTGAAGAAGAGGGTGAAGAGGAAACATTTGTTAGCACCGAGGGCGTTGTCTTCACTGCTGAAGATGTTGAGCCTGAACCAGTTCCTATGTTCTTAGCGGAGCCTGAACCAGAAGTTGAGTCCGTTGAGGAACCTGTTGAGGAACCTGTTGAGAAACCAGTTGAGGAAGCTCCAGTCGAGGAGACTCCTGCACCAGAGCCAACACCTGTCCCTGCTGCTGGACCTACTCCAATTGTAGTGACTGCTCCAGCATCACCTGCTCCAACGGTGATTGTTACCCCTGTTCCTACACCTACTCCAGCTCCTGCTACTGATTCTAGCAGTGTTGGAAATCTCTCTAGAGATGAATTAGTCTCTCTCCTTAGAGAAATCGTGAGAGAAACTGTGAGAGACGAAGTTGCTCGTTCTAACGAGAATGAAGAAGAAGTTACTGCTGGTAGCGTTAGTGATAGCAGCACACAGAGTCATTCTCTTACCGGTGCATCTTTTGGTGGACCATTAGTGGTTCAATATTTCAATGGACCAGTTCCTGGACCTCATCCATGTCCAGATGAATGCCACGAGGAGCCTTGCGAAGAAGGTACTGAAGACCCTTTTGCAAGTGACGCACCTGCCCCAACTCCCGTGGTGGTAAATGTCTATAATACAGGTGCGCCCGTTGCACAAGATGCTGTGGTCAAACAAGTAGTGGCCCCAACACCTGCGCCAAAACCACAGCCCAAACCTACTCCTGTGGTGGCCCCTGTTGTTGCTCCATCTGAGGACACCAACAAGATTGTGCGTATTCCATTTACAGATCGTATCCTTGTCGCTGACGAGGAAACGAAATCTAACTACAATGTTCTTAAGAACACCCTTCTCTCCTATGGATTGAAGTCTAGAATCTCTAATAGTGGTGATACTTTCCGTCTCCATAGAAAAACCTATGTGAAGATTACTGTTGCGGGTAAGAGCTTAAAACTCTACTTCGCTCTTAATCCTGAGGATTATCGTGAGAGCACCATCCCTGTGCAAGATGCAGGCGCCAAGGGTGTGTATGAGGATATTCCCCTAGTGTTCAAAGTCAAATCTTCTCTCTCTTTAAGAAGAGCCATTCAACTCATTGCTGATTGTGTGGAGAAAGACGACTTAGAACAAGGCGAAGTTGGTGAAGTTGACTGGGTTCACGAAATCAAAGTCAGCCAATAAGACTAATTAGTCATTAAACTTATTATTAATTAATCCCTCCTAGTGAGGGATTTTTTAATGCTTAGTTTCTATTTTGTTATATAATATAGTCTATGCCACTAAGAGACGATCACTTAGAAGAGAGAAGCGAGGATGAACCTAAATACAACCCTCACAACAAGACCGATAGAAGATTGCTTATGATGCTTCTATCTATCGCTTTTATTGTCCTCGTGATTGTTGTTACCTTGATTGTTTGCTATTACGAATTCTGGAAATAGAAAGTATGAAGAGTGATTATATTCATGCGATTCTTGTCATCGAGAACAGAAAGAAAGGTTTCAGTACCTTCCTTTTAGAAATGATGTCTTACTACTACGCACCTCTTGATGTCATCTTTGTGGGAGAAGAAGATGAAGAGATCTATACAGGGGATGAGAAGTACCGCTACGACAAAGATGCCTTTGATGCTTTAGTGGATGAGATTAATAACATGTATCCCACAAGTGAAGATGAGCCCATGGAAGTGGTCTTTTCTTTTGACCTCACCCCAGAGCAGAGAATCTCCTTCTCTAAGGCTCTCTATTATCCCTTTAGTGAATATAGTGATCTTCTCTGCTCCTATTTCTACGCTATTAATAGAAGCACCTTAAATCGCTTTCTCTGTGAGAAGATGTATAACGAAATAAGAAAGAACACCCTCTCTTTAGCCAAGATGAGTGCCAAAGAGATTAATAGTGAGAGAAAGAGTATTGAAGAAGAAGATAAAGCCCTAGATAAACAACTTCTTCCTCTTATAAGGAAGAGAAGTGAGAAGATGGAGAAAATCTATAATAGTGGGACTCCTCTTGTGGCCATCTTTGGTTATCCCGACAGCGGGAAGTCCACTCTGTTCGCAGAATTACTTCTCAGACTAAAAAATGAAGAGGTAAAAAGAGAATCTTTTACCACTGATAATAAAGTGAAGCTTATAAGAAACTACCGCTACCCAGACTTCTATCTCATGAATGGGATTGGATATCTAGAGACGAAGCCTAACCTTGTCGATACCTACTTCGATCTCTTCTATCAAGAGTTTGCTCTTGCGGATATGGTTATTGATGTTGTGGATGTCACTGACCCTCACTACCTTGATCACATTGAAACCTGTGAACAGTTTATTAAGAGTATCTCTCGTCATAAAGATGTAAAGATTATTCATCTTCTCAATAAAGCGGATGATGATATTGAAGTGAAGAGACTCCCAAGGAGCAATGAATTGCTCGTCTCTCTCCTTGATGAAGAGAGTTTTGATGAGACGCTCTCTTTCATCTTCTCTTCTCTCTATCAAGATTGGGAGAAGAAGACCTTTATTCTTCCTTATGAGGTTCCGATTGAGACTTGCTATAAACAAAACTATGTCGAGAGTGTTGAAATAAAAGAAACAGGTCATCTCGTTACCTGTTATCTCAATCCTAAGTATTTACCTTTATATTTAGATTATATTTCGTAGTGGCGTTTCTCTAGCTCTTTTATATAGTCAGCATATATTTCATTAGTGACCTCAAGAGCATTGAGATTCTGAGAGTTGACCACATAGTCAACTTTTTTTATAAGCGCGGCTTCATCAAAGGCGGTACGGTCATGTAAGATTCTCTTTTCCGCGTCTTCTAGGTTATCCCCTCTGGTCATCATCCTCTCAAACCTTGTTTCCTCACTAGAGATAAGTAGGAAGGTGACAATCGAGTTATCATTCAGCGCGAGATAGCTCTCTAACCCCTTGGGATCAATAACCACACTCTTATTGAGTTCAATGGAGTCTTTCGTGCTTCCATAGTAGTTCTCATTAAAGATAGTGTACTCGATGAAGCGCCCCTCCTGAATCATTTCTTGAAAGCGCTGCTTCGTCACAAAGAAATAGTCCACTCCATCAATCTCCCCTTTTCTCATCGGTCGAGTGGTGGTGGTAATGACCTTATTGATTCCGTACCTTGTGGACAAAAGTTTTGCGACTTCTGTCTTTCCCGAGGCACTAGCGCCCGCTAAAACAATCATCGGTTATTAAACTCCTTAAAAGAATTATAGAAACTTTTTTATCTTTTTTAAATTTTTTTGTCCACGAAAAGAGAAATATTCCCCTAATGAATATATAGACAAGGAGGAAAGTAGCGTGGTTTTAGAAAATTATTACGAATTAATGCAAAACGTAAAAGAAATTGCCGCAAGGTATTTCTTATACCAACAAAAGCTCAGAAAGAGCGACGATGACTTAGTCGCGGAAGATGTCTCTAACTATGAGAAATTTATCAACCGCACCAACGAATCATTTAACAATCTCGACGAGATTGATAAGGAGATTATCAATAATGAATTCTTCTATCAAGAGCATCCCAATTGGTGGAAGAAGTATTACAGCAAAGGAGACTTTGAAAAGAGAAAGAAAGTCGCGATGAAGCAATTCGTCCTCAACTTTGTGGAGGCGGGAAAAGATGACTAATCAAATAATCTTAGGCCTTGCCTGCACCCTCTCTCTTATTGCTCCTTTAGCAGTAGTGGGTCCTAGTGAAGATCTCGTCATTGAACTTGAGCCCATTGATCATGTCACCACTAACAGTGGGAGTCAATCTCTCTCTATCAATGTTAAAACGACAAACGGGACACAGAGCCTTCGTATCTATGCTCGCCCAACGTCTGAAAAGAACAACGGGAACAAATTAAGCAATATTGATAATGCGGACTTTGGAACTTATGAGTTCACAACCACCACAAGATATCTTGATAGTAATAAGGTTGATCTTGGAGCGATGTGTGCACAAAGCAGCACCGCCTATTTCCAGTTCTATTCGGAGGAGGCAAAAGTAACTAACCCCACCTCAGAAGCGCTCTTTCAGACCCTACCCTTTGGTGGCACCGCTCAATACGACACCTACACGGTCACTGAACCAGAAGAAGTCAAAGTCAGTGGTCATAGCATCGCTACCGACTATGAATACTATGACTTTACTAATTCCAAGTTTTTTGTCACTGAAGATGGGGGTTATATGGACACGAACTTCACCTTCTCTTATAAGACTTGGTATAGTGAGGGATTTAGTAAAAACACCCATGTGTGGATGGAAATAAAGGATCCCTATGATGCCTTTAGTCAGATTACTAGTAAAGATAGTGATGGAGTTTTTACCATTCCTTGTCAGGTCTCAAGTAGTTTTAATTCCTCTAGCGGTAGGGGAAGTGTTTCAATTATTCCTGTTTTAGATGGCTTCTATGTCAATCCCTATACCCTAGAGATGTCTGATAAACAGATGATTAACTATATCAGTGCGGATCGTTTCTACTTCGCAAATAAATCTAATGATCTCTTCTCTGAGTGTGAGTACACGATTTACATGGAAGATTGTATGGGTAATGGAGCGGCCTTTGCCATCTCTTTAGAGTACACCTCCACTCTTTCATACTTTGGCCGTTGTAACTCTAGTTCCTACTGTATCATTGGGGGAAGATATGCTTAATCTCCTCATCGCTATCTTATTTGCAGGCATGATGGGAGAGTACTGTCTCATCTCTGTCAAAGTGGAGAACTATAACTATGTCATTGAGAATATTCCCCTCGCTCTGGTCCAGCAATCAGTCTATCTCGTTAACGACCCCCCATTCTTTAATTTTGAGAAACTAGAAGACAGTCTTAATGATTATTTTAAAAACTCCCTCACCAATAACGGAAATCAAGATTATGAGGTCTCTTATTACTACTATGACAAAGATAGTGGAGACCAAGTCTACCCTTATGATGTTGGAGGAGATGATGTTTACCCCACTAAAGTTGTGGTGACACTAGACGCTGACATCTCCGTCCTTTACACCTATTTCAAAAGCATGTATTACCAAATCGAAGGAGGGAGTGTCACCCATGAATGATAAAGCTATTGAGTATCTTGAGAATTCCTTTCTCTCTCCTCTCATCTCTGTTTCTTCCATTACGGATATTACCTATAACGGGAAAGCAATTTACTACCTTGATAATAACCGGGGGAGAGTCCGCTCCGATATTGAAGTTACCCATGAAGCAGTGAGTAACTTCATTCGTCAAATTGCTAATCTCACCCAAAGTGTCTTCTCCTTTAATGACCCAGTTCTTGATATTTCCATCGGTGTGTATCGACTCAGTGCGGTCCATCATAGCATCGCTCGTTATGGAGGAGAAGAGGTTATTACCTTCTCTATTAGAATTGCAAGGGATCATCTTCTCATCACGGATGATTGTGATTTCTTCTCACCAGAGGTGAGAGATCTCTTACTTCTCGCTCTTAAACACCACATCCCCCTCGTTATTGGAGGAGAGACCTCCAGTGGGAAGACAGAGCTACAAAAGTATCTCATCTCCAAGATACCCGCTAACGAGAGAGCAATTATTATCGACCAAGTCAGTGAACTCGATTGCTGTCAAAGCTTCTCTAGTTGTGATGTCACGATCTGGAATACTGATGCTAAAAAGCCAAAGTGTGATATCTCTTATCTTCTTCAAGTGGCTTTAAGGAATAATCCTGACTGGATTATTGTCGCGGAGACAAGAGGAGAAGAGATGGTCAATGTCCTCAACTCCACGATGACAGGTCACCCCATTATTACCACTCTCCACTCCCCAGATGCTTATTCCATCCCGGAGAAGATGGTGATGATGATCATGATGAATGACAAGAAGTTTGATTATGAAAGTGTCCTTTGTGATGTTTACTATCACTTCCCTCTCTACATCGAAGTGGAGAGAGTTCAGAAAGGTGAGAAAGTGATTAGACATCTCACCTCAGTCGTCGAGGTCAATAAACAAGGGGCCAAGAACATCTTATACGAGAGAAGGAGTCACAAACATGTCTATGGACAGTTAAGAAGTGATAGTGTCCTACTCCCCCTTATCACTGATAAGCAAAGCAATCTTTATAAAACTTTTATAGGAGGTATCGATGAAAACTAAAAAGAAATCTAAGTACACAAACTATCTTTACTATTTGCTCATCTCTCTCTTACTCGCTTTATGCGCGTACCTATCTTGTAATAATCTCATTGTCTTAATTGGGGTCTTTGTCGTCTTTCTCTTCTATTTCTTACTCCGCACACAAAAGAGTTATACCAACATTACAAAGCGCTATCAAAAGATCCACTTCGTCTATAACTTTGTTAACAATGTGGTCACCTCTATCAGTGTCTATAAGAATGTCGATGTCAGTGTCGATAAAACCTTAGAGAACATCGACCTTACTCCTTATAGGGAGATTGGAGATATGTCCTCTATGAGTGGGAGCGATAAACTCCGTTATTTAACTAGTTATTTTTCTCTCCCCATCTATGACACCTTTATGAACATCATTGATCTCTATATAGAGAATGGTGGAGATATCTTAGAGATGACAGAGCATTTGCTCGCTCAACTAAAAGATATTGAAGGAGAAAGTATCTCCGTTAAGACCTTTGACCGCTCCAAGAGCATCTCTATCGGAATCCTTTGGATTGTTGCCCTTGTTATCCCTGTCTTTATTCGCTTTGCGCTTTCTGATTTCTTTGCTTCTTTATGTAGTAGCGCTATCTATGTCGTTGGCATTGCGGTCATCTATCTCTTCCTCTTACTCACCATCGAGATGATAACCTCTCGTATTTCGCATCAAAGAATTAAAGGAGTGGACTTATGAGTAGTAATGAAAATACAACAACTCCAAAGAAGAAAAGTTCCCCGCTTTTCACCGCGGTAGTTCTTAATATCCTTCTTCTTGTCTTAGCGGCGATTATTCTTATCTATGCTTTCTCTTGGGCCATGTTAGTAGTGGTTCTCGTCGTTATCGCTCTTATTGATTATTATCTTTACTCTAACAACCGCGCGAAGAAGAGACTAGAAGTCACTAGGCACGATGATGAATTTGTCTCTCTTATCTCTTATTTACAGATCTATATCTCTAATGGAGTGAATGTCTATCAAGCCTTTAAGATGACCGAACCCTATCTCTCAGAGTGGATGAAAGATAAAGTGGACACTCTTCTTAATGACATTGATCAAGATAAGACCGTGCAACCCTTTATTAACTTTGCCACCAACTTCACTCTTCATCACTACGAAGATATCTTAATTGTCATTTATCAAATGGTGGATCAGGGTAACAACAATGAATTCGCTCAAAAATTTATGTACATGTTTGAAAAAATCAATGAGGAGAATACCAGAGCCACTCTTGAAAGTAATAGAAACAGTCTTGATATGATGGGTTCTCTTCCATTAATTGGAGCCGCCGTCTATACAGTGTGTCTCACCTTTGGCATTATCTCCATGTTAGGAGGTGTCATCAGTGTCCTCTAACCTTGGTCTTGTCTTATCAATGTTCTTTGTCGCTCTCACATTTCTTTTTGGAGCGGACCTTATCGTTATTCAGTCAGCCTATACCGCTTTACAAAACGATGCTAATGATGTGGCCTACTTCATCATGAAGAATGGTTATAACCCCGATGATGTCTTAACTTATGTGGAGACATATTGTCCATCGGATACCTATCAAGCCACTGATACGGAAGGTATCGCTGATGGTGATACGGTGTGGTTCTCCATGACGAGAGACTTATCACTCTTTCTCTTCCCATCTTCGTTTTCTGTGACTGTCACCCGCGGAGCAGTCATTGGATATTATGACTAACAACACTAAAAGAAAGGAGGTATATATGGGAGAACTTAATGGTCAAATACTAGGCATGGTCATTGTGATTGCCATCTTTGCCGCGATAACCCCGCTTCTCATTAGCATGTTTAATGATCTTACCGAGGACATCTCTACTAGCATCACAGAAGTTGAAACTAGCATCGGTGATCTCAACGACTACACCAATAATGCAATCAAGATTGGCAATCAAGAGTTTACACTCTTGTCCTATGCCGACTAATAATCCATAATTCTCTAATCTAACGCGAGAGGATTTCCCTCTTGCGTTTTCTTTTATTGATATTGTTATTATTTCTTTCGTTGTTTTATAATATATAAAACAGCAGGTATAAAAAAATGGATGTGGAAAAAGTTTTAACTGACATTCTCGCAAAGAGAGTGGACACTACTGGAGTGACCGATGATAGTGTTTTAACTGACTTAGGGCTCGACTCTCTTGATCTTGTTGAAATCGTCCTTGAGATTGAAGAGGCTTTAGGAGTGGAATTTGAAAATGATGAAATTCTCTCTGTGAGGACAGTGGGGGATGTTGAAGCTCTCGCTACTAAGAAAGTTTCTAAATAGTTGATATTTATTCCCCGTTTTGTTAATATCTATCTTGCTCTAAATAAGCACTTATGCCTACTTAGCTCAGTTGGTTAGAGCAATCGGCCGTTAACCGATCGGTCGGGGGTTCAAGTCCCTCAGTAGGCGCCACACATGGCCAGTTGGAGAAGCGGTTAACTCATCACCCCTTCACGGTGACATTCACGGGTTCGAATCCCGTACTGGTCACCAATTATATATAAAAGATCAGCAATGGTCTTTTTTTGTTTAAATATGATATTCATCATATTTCTCTCTTTTATGTTAGAATATAGCAAATGAAAATATTAAATGACGAACTTGATAAGTCTTTAAAGAAGAAGAATCAAATCAATCTCTGGGTTATCGTTGGATCCACGCTTTTACTTGGAGTCATCCTTTTTCTTTTAATCTTTTATCAGTCTTCTAGTAGACAACTTCTTTTTAGTATTCTCTGTACCCTCTTTACTGTTATCTATCTTCTTGTCATCTGGATATTGATATATGCTTCGATGACACCAATCCATAGATATCGTAAAGTTATTAGAATATATAACTCTCGTCCCTCACAGCACCTTGTTCTTCAATATATATCCACAAAAGAAGAAGTGGAGACCATTAATAGAATTAGTTGTCACTGCCACGTCTTTCTTATGGAAGATGGAAGAGATGGCAAGACCATCTTCTTTTATACAGAAGAGAGCGAGAAACCAGATTTTATAGAAAACGAATTCTATGATATTTATTACTATCAACACTTTATAGGAGAGTATGACCTATGCAAGCGGGAGTAAATAAAAGGGGAGTTCGTAGCTTCTTTACTTACTTCACTGTGCCCTTTATCATCGCTATCGTTCTCATCTATGTCGCTTGGTATTATATCTTTCAGTGGATTAATAATGTCCATGATTGGGAGAAGATCACCATCTTTGCGGAGTGTGAGGGGGTTAAAGAGAGTATTGGTCATGACTTACTTAAATATATGAATGAAGAGTGGATCACAGAAGATGAAAGATGATATTGCGACTTATGAAGAATATCTCAAAACAAAGAAACACCCTATTCTCTTTGGCATGAGACCAGAAGATATCCATCTTGAGGGTGAACCTTCTTTGGCCACAAACTTAACCAAGCCCTACAACCTCAATGTGCAGGTTGCGGAACTTCTTGGTAACGAGTACTATCTCCATCTTCTCTTTGATGCAAACACTAATGAAGAGATTATTGCCAAGACCAATGCTGGCGTGGAGATTGCCCGTGGTGAAGTTGTCTCCGTTTCCTTCGATTTAGATAAGGTCACATTATTTGACGATATCTCTGAAAAAGCCATGAGATGATTCTAAAATCGATATTTTTTCGAGAAAAAAAGTCCTAAATTAGTCATACATTTAGTTTGGTTTGCTTGTTTTTTATTTTTTAAAGTGATATATATTTTAATGTGTATATAATATACACATAATAATTATTATATTTACTAAGTATTTTCCAACAAGACGACGATATAAAAATTCATTATGAAAAAAACTCTTACTTTAGTTATTGGATTAGTCTTAGCTCTATCTCTCTCTGGATGTAGTTTCAACCAAGATGTTACTTGTGATCCCGAAGAGGATGAGGATTGTTTTATTATTGATGATGGAGACGAAGATGATGATAGTGGAGAGGAAGAGACCACTCCAACACCTGTTCACGATTATCAATATGTCGAAACTATCGCTCCCACTTGCACAGTGATCGGTTACGATGTCTATGAATGCACGATTTGCGGGGCTCAAGAAGGTCGTAATCGTGTCTCCCCTCTCGGTCATGAAATTGACTACACCACTTATTATTTTGATAGTTCTGTTCACTATTGTCCTTGTATTCGTTGTGATGAAAAATTTGCTATCACCCAACATGATCTCGTTCAAGTCCTTGACGATGATCCTACCTGTGTCACTCTCGGAGTAGTTCGTTGGGAGTGCTCAGTCTGTGATTATTGGCGTGAAATCTACACCGATATGGTGGATCATGTCTATGATTTATGTCATTCTACGGTTATCCTAGAACCAGGTTGCACTACAGAAGGGCAAAGAGAGTACACATGTGTTAATTGTGGTGGCGCACCAGTGGTAGAAGATATTGCCCCACTTGGACATACCTTCAGTGATGATAGTGCATACGCCGCTAATACCACTCACCATTGGAAACTCTGTGATCGTTGTGGTGGTACCGATTTAACTGATTCCGCTGCCTGTTATGAATCACACACCATGGTGGATTATAGTCATGACTTTGATCAGGATGAGATATGTTACTATTGTCACTGGGATAAAAATAGTAGTGAAATAATCGAAAATCCAGAAGAAGAATATTTAGTGCTTCCAGACGAAGAACAACCAGATGCTTGATTTTGAGACAAAAATCTAAATTAAATATATGACACTGGTGATCCCAGTTCTAGAGCAATATATAATAAAAAACGGGACAAACGTTCCCGCTTTTTATTTCTTTTTCTGGCGGAGGAAGTGGGATTTGAACCCACGCGCACTGTTACATGCCTACGAGCTTTCCAAGCCCGCCCCTTCAGCCCCTTGGGTATTCCTCCAGGATAGAGATGCTGTGAGATTATTATAGCAAAGTTTATCTAACTATTTAAATGTTATTTCATATACAATATGTATATGCGTGAGTTTGTTATCACTAAGCCAGAGAGTGGTCAAACCTTAGAGAAGTATGTCCGTAAATTACTTAAGAATGCTCCTCTTAGTTTTATCTATAAGACCTTTAGAAAAGGGGATATTAAGGTCAATAATAAGAAGGCAAAAAAGGATGTGATTCTTCAAGATAATGATGTGGTAAAAATCTACATTAACGAAGAAGCCTTTGACTCATTCTTACCTAATAGTGATATTATTCCAAGCGATGTCATTAGGGAGTGGATAGTCTATGAGGATGAGAACATTTTAGCGGTTAATAAACCCAAAGGGATCTTAGTCACCGAAGCGGACACTACAATAGAGAAGTCTCTTGACCAACTCGTTTTAGAGTATCTCTATCTTAAAGGAGAATATGATCCAAATAGTAGTCCCACTCTAAAACCCGGACCCGCTCATAGAATTGATCGAAATACTTCAGGGATTGTTTTATTTGGAAAAAACATCAGCGCTCTACAAGCCCTATTTACGATGATGAAAGATAAAAAAGCTCTCTCAAAGAAGTACTATGCCCTTGTAGATGGCGTCATCCTTAATGAAGGAGAAGTGGACGCTCCCCTATTAAAAGATGCTGAAACTAACACTGTGAGAGTGGCCTCTTATAAAGAAGGGGCCAAATCTGCGACCACTAAATACAAACCTATAAAAGTGTATGGGAATTATACCTTATTAGATGTCTCTCTTCTCAGTGGTCGTACCCATCAGATCAGAGTGCACCTCTCTTATATATCTCACCCCATAATTGGGGACTCGAAGTATGGTAATTTTGAGCGGAATAAATTCTTTAAGGAGAAGTATGGTTTAAAGAGTCAATTCCTTGAAGCCTACTCCCTCACTTTTAATCATCCACCCATGCCACTAGAGTATCTCTCTGGTCAAACCATAGAGGTTCCCCTTAGTAAAGAGTATCAAGAAATTCTTAACCAAATCGACGAATAAACTATTAAGTTTATTTCTTAAAGGGTCTATAATAGTGTTTAAGCGTGACAGAAGGTCCATATATGAGAGTTATTGATAACTATAATAGATGGCTTAATTCTCCTAAAGTCTCGAAAGAAACTAAGACTATTTTAAAGTCAATGACCAGCGAAGAAATTGATGATGCCTTTTATAAAGACATTGAATTTGGAACCGCTGGAATGCGTGGTGTTCTTGGACCGGGCACCAATAGATTAAATGAATTTACGATTACTAAAGCCTGTGTGGGCTACGCCAAATATCTTTTAGAGAAGTATCCTAATGCCAAGAGCATGGGAGTGGTCATCTCTCACGATAATCGTCATATGTCGAGAGAGTTCACTTTATTATGCGCCAAAGTGTTAAATGACTTTGGGATCAATACCTATATCTTTGATAGCCTTAGACCCACTCCTGAACTATCTTTTACTGTTCATTATCTTAAGGCTTGTGGTGGGATTATGATTACCGCCTCTCACAACCCCAAAGAATATAATGGCTTTAAGGTCTACGATGAGAAGGGTTGTCAATTAGTGCCTTCTAAGATTGGTCGTCTCTTAGAGATTATCGGTAGTTTACCTAATGAACTAGAAGTTGACTATAAAGCGGAGAAGAAGAGTGGAGTTAATACCCTCCTCAGCAAAGAAGTAGATGATGCCTATGTCAAAGCCGTGGAAGCGGTCTCTCTTCATCCTGAACTCGATAAGAGTGATTTTAAGATTGTCTTCTCCCCTAGTCATGGAACGACCTACCGCAATATGATGAGAATCTTTAAAGACTTAGGCTACTCTGTCTTCCCAGTGAGAAGTCAATGTAACCCTGATCCTAACTTCTCTAATACAAGAAGTCCTAATCCTGAAGATCCTAAATCTTTTGAAGAGGGAATTAAACTTGCGGAGAAGATTAATGCGGATCTTATTATTGTCACCGATCCTGATGGGGATAGAGTGGGACTTGCTTATCACTCCCGCACTGGAGTGTATAAACTCTTTAATGGAAACGAAAGTGCTTGTCTCTTATTTGAGTATCTCTGTAAAGAGAGAGCAAAACAAGATAAGGTTCCAAAAGACCCTGTGATGTACACCACTATTGTCTCTTCTCCTTTAGGAGAAAAGATTGCCCAACACTACGGGGTGACCACAAAGAAATTCTTAACTGGTTTTAAGTATATTGGTAACCAGATAGGACTTGATGAAGAAGCGGGTCATCCCACCTTCTTCTTTGGTTATGAAGAGTCCTATGGTTGTCTCCCCTCTCCAATTGCGAGAGATAAAGATGGACTTCAAGCCGCGCTTATGTATGCCGAGATGGCGGTGTACTATCGTAAGAAACACGATATTAACCTTGGTCAAGCTTATACTTCAATCTGTGAGCACTACGGATATCACCTTGATGTTGTGAGAAGTGTGGAGTTTAAGGGAAGTACTGGAGCGAGTGAGATGGAAGCGATTATGACCGCTCTTAGAACTCGACCCTTTAAGGCTTTACTTGGTTATAATGTTACTTGTATCGAAGACTATCAATCCTTAACCCGTACTAGTGGTGGTAAAAAAGAGAAGATCAATCTTCCTAAGAGCGATGTCTTAAGATTCACCTTCTCCGATGGTAGTGTTCTTGCGGTGCGTCCTAGTGGCACCGAACCAAAGATTAAATTCTATGTGTCTATTGTCGACACCGAGCGAGAAGCGGCACTTGAGAAGTGCGACATGTTCTTTATGAAGCTCAATGCCTTTCTCAATCTATAATTGATTCTTAATAATATATTTGATTGCGCCTTTTACTCCTTGGTGGTTGCAATCTTTTTTTGTGGTGAAGGTAGCAATCTCTTTTAAGGAGTCCATCCCGTTTTTCATCGCCACGCCCACACCGGCTTCTTGTAGCATCTCTTTATCATTAGAGGCATCCCCAATACAGACAATGTTCTCTTTAGGGATATGATAATAATCCGCAATATACTTAATGCACTCTCCTTTAGAGATATTTTTATTAAAGACTTCACAGTATGCTGCCCTAAACCAAAAACGAAGTTCATAATCTGGGTATTTACTCACAACGTTAGTTATCTTTTCTGTATCTTCTTTATTCGTGCGGCATCTCATAAGAAGAGTCCAGGGATCGTGGGAGAGGGTCTCATTGATATCCCCAAGGATGAGATTCATATCTTCCACTCCAAAGAAAGAGGCGAGAAACTCATCATACTCACTCGCCCAGATAGTATCGGTGTTTTCACACATGATGCTATAGACACTATCTCCACACGCATTATATATTTCTTTGACAATCTCTTTTGGGAAGATGTAGTGGGTTTGCTTAAAGTTATTATCAAAGGGGTGGAGACAAAACGCTCCATTATAGCAAATAAAAGGAGCTTTTAATCCTATCTCATCCCCAAAGTGTTTGAGGGATCGATAAGGTCTTCCGCTCGCAAGGACTATAAGATGTCCTTCATCTTGTAATTTATGAAGATAGGAAATAGTTCTATGGGGAATCTTTTTCTTATCATTAAGGAGAGTGCTATCCATATCGATAGCAAATAAATACTTTTTCATTATAAGGTCACTAAACCGATTTTCTCTTTTACTCTTAATAGAGTCTTAGAGGCTACGGCTTTGGCTTTCTTAGCCCCCTCTTCTAAAGCTTCTTTATAAGCGCCAGAAGAGAGAATCTCTTGATATCTTTCTTGGAAAGGAACAAGTTCCTTAACTACGACCTCGGCGACTTCTTTCTTAAAGTCTCCATATCCACAACCGGAGAAGTGCTTCTCAGCTTCCTCTATTGAGCAATCACTTAGAGCAGCGTATATCGTAAGGAGATTAGAGATACCCGGTTTCTTATTAACATCATACTTAATCGTGTTATCAAGATCTGTGACCGCGCTCATAATCTTCTTTCTGATGGTCTTCTCATCATCTAAGAGATAGATATCTCCTTTCGAATCACTCTTACTCATCTTCTTCGTAGGATCTGAAAGAGACATTATTCTTTTACCCACTTTATTGACGAGAGGTTGAGGGAGAGTAAAGGTGTCCCCATATCTCTTGTTGAAGCGGTTAGCTAAGTCTCTTGTAAGTTCTACATGTTGGACTTGATCCTCTCCTACAGGAATGGTGTCCACATCATAGAGGAGGATATCACTCGCCATAAGAACAGGATACGCAAAAATACCTAAACCAATGGCGTTTTGATTGAGTTTTATAGATTGATCTTTATATTGGGTCATTCTACTTAACTCCCCCATATAGAGATAATTTTGTAAAATTATGGCGAGTTCAGCGTGTTCGCTGACACTAGATTGGAGAAAAATGGTGTTTTTCTTTGGATCAAGACCTGCGGCAAGATAAAAACAGGCAATATCAATACTATTTTTAGTCAATATACTTGGTTCAATAGGCAATGTTAAAGCGTGCAAATCGGCAATAAAAATAAACATTTCGCCTTCATTTTGCAGACTTTTTAGATTTTTAAGCACTCCAATATAGTTTCCTAATGTCAAAGTGCCCGTTGGTTTCACACCAGTAAGGATTCTTGCCATAATCTCATTTACTCCAGATATTAAGTTTATGCTATAAAACTAAGTTTTACAATAGCATAAAATTGTGTATACTTTTAGTTATGAATATTGTCAGCATGGAAAAAATGTCCCTTGTGGACTACCCCAATAAGATTTCCACAGTCTTGTTTATGAAAGGATGTAATTTTTGTTGTCCTTTCTGTCATAACAAAGATTTAGTTCTTCATGGTGACACTATTCCCGTGATGGATGAAGATGAGATATTTACCTATCTTAAACGCCGTCAAGGAATGATTGATGCGGTGGTCATCACTGGTGGGGAACCCACTCTCGATCCCGATCTTATTGACCTCATCAAGAGAATCAAGGACATGGGTTATTTAGTAAAACTTGACACTAACGGCAGTAATAGCCTTGTCTTAAAAGAGATTGTTTCTAATAAACTCGTGGACTATATTGCGATGGATATAAAAAACTGCCCCGCCAGATATGATGAAACTGCGGGAGCAAAGGTTGATTTAGAAGAGATCAAAGCGAGTATTAGAATCCTTCTTAAAGGTTCAGTGAACTTTGAGTTCCGTATGACCATCATGAAGGAATTTCATCAACCTAATGCGGAGGATGTAAAAGAGCTCGCCCACCTCATCGATGGAGCGAAGCTCTTAATGTTACAAAAGTATGAAGATAGTCCTAACTGTATTGTTGGGGGCTTTCACGCCCTAAACGAGAGAGAAGTCAGAGAATATCGTAAGGCTTTATCTGTTTATTTCCACGGGGCAATCTATTGCCGTGGATACGGATTTAGTTAATCGTGGCTTTTCTCTCTTCAAGATATCTTCTAATCTCACTGGGATTATTGTAGAAAGCAGTTTTCCCATTTTCTTTTACCACAAGCGTTGGCGCTTGTTTTATTTTATAGGAATTAGTGAGATCAACATTCTCCTCCGCATCTATGGTCTTATATTCCACTCCTTCGGAGTCAAGCATAGTTTTGGCGGCGAAGCACTTTGGGCATGTCTTTGTGGTAAAGAGGAGAAGAGAATCATCATCACTGATTTCCATCACCATATTCCCATCTCCATCTTTGGTAATGGTTCTTGGTTTTAAGACGGAGTGTTCAATGACATACTCTTTTCGATCTTTAAACTCTTGAGTCTTACCCGCATTCCAGTTCTGCACTGGTCGGTAGTATCCCGTAATACGAGAGTAGACTTCGGTTCTCTCCCCACAGACTGGGCAGATATATTGCTCCCCTGTAAGATAGCCGTGGTGGTGACACACAGAATAGGTGGGGGAGATAGTGTAGTAAGGTAAACGATAGTTATGGGCAATTTTACTCACTAGTTCCATGGTTGCCTTCCAGTCTGGCATCTTTTCTCCAAGGAACACATGGAACACGGTTCCAGAGGTATATAAGGTTTGGAGTTCATCTTGAATATCTAAGGCCGCAAAGACATCATCTGTGAAGGAGACAGGGAGATGACTACTATTGGTGTAATAGGGAGTCTTATTGTCATCACTGGCGGTGATAATATTAGGATATTTCTCCTTGTCATGCTTGGCTAAACGATAAGCCGTAGATTCTGCGGGAGTGGCTTCAAGGTTATATAAGTCCCCATATAACTCTTGATAATCAGAGAGTTTGTTTCTCATAAAGTTAAGGACATCTTTAGCGAATTGTTGAGCCTCAGGATCAGTAAGATCTTTCTTAAGCCATCTGGCATTAAGGCAGGCTTCATTCATCCCCACAAGACCAATGGTGGAGAAGTGGTTATTAAAGGTTCCTAAATATTTCTTAGTGTAGGGATATAGTCCCGCATCAAGGAATTTGGTAATAACATTTCTTTTAATCTTAAGAGATCTCGCGGCAATATCCATCATCTTACTTAATCTCGCATAGAAGTCTTTCTCATCAGTTGCAAGATACGCGATTCTCGGCATATTGATCGTGACCACACCAACGGAACCTGTGGACTCACCGCTACCAAAGAAACCACCAGATTTTCTTCTTAATTCTCTAAGATCAAGTCTTAACCTACAGCACATACTACGAACATCAGAGGGTTCCATATCGGAATTGATGTAGTTTGAGAAGTAGGGAGTACCGTATTTCGCGGTCATCTCAAAGAGTAATCTATTGTTTTCAGTATCGCTCCAATCAAAGTCTTTAGTGATGGAATAGGTGGGGATGGGATATTGGAATCCTCTTCCATTGCTATCGCCTTCAATCATGACCTCGATAAAGGCTTTATTTACCATCGCCATCTCTTTAACACAGTCTTTGTATTTAAAGTCCATCTCCTTATCACCCACAAGAGCGGGAAGCTCCGCCATATCATTAGGAACCACCCAGTCAAGGGTAATGTTGGTGAAAGGAGCTTGGGTTCCCCATCTAGAAGGAGTGTTGACTCCATAAACGAAAGATTGAATGCATTGCTTCACTTCATCATAGGAGAGGTTATCCACTTTGACATAAGGAGCAAGGTAAGTATCAAAAGAGGAGAAGGCTTGAGCGCCCGCCCACTCATTTTGCATAATCCCAAGGAAGTTCACCATTTGATTGCAGAGCGTAGAGAGGTGTTTTGCGGGGCAAGAGGTAATCTTACCTTCCACTCCTCCTAAACCCTCTTGGATGAGCTGTTTGAGGCTCCAGCCCGCACAATAACCAGTGAGCATGCTTAAGTCATGGAGGTGAAGATCTGCATTCCTATGGGCATTAGCGATTTCTTGATCGTAAACTTCGCTTAACCAGTAGTTTGCGGTAATCGCTCCAGAGTTAGATAAAATGAGACCTCCCACAGAGTAGGTCACTGTGGAGTTCTCTTTCACTCTCCAATCCATATTCTTTAAATAATTATTAACAGTTTGTTTATAGTCCAAGTCAGAGGTTTTCATCTCTCTTAAGGACTCATGTTGTTTTCTATACACCATATAGGATTTACACACATCCACAAAGCCACAACTGAGAAGGACATTTTCGACAGAATCTTGGATGTCTTCCACACTGATGACCTCATCAACCACTTTGCTTTCAAAATCCGCGGTGGTCTTTAAGGCAAAGGTTGAAATCATCTCATCAGTAAAGGACTTGTGTTCCGCGATAAAGGCTCTCTTAATCGCGTTCTCAATCTTTCTGATGTCAAACTTGACGATCTTCTCGTCTCTCTTTTTTACTTGTAGCATAAGCAATACCCCCTGTATTGTTTGGTGTATAGATGTTGGCCCCAGAAATGGGCTATCTAAGTGAGTGTGAGAATATATTAATACAACTTACTAAAGTAAAGAAACAAAAAAATCATTTATTTAGACATTGTCTATATTCTCCAAGTTTTCTCTTTTACTATAGTTTCTATAGGAGTATGGAGAGAAAAAAATATGATGTATATTAATGGAACTCATCAAAAGAAAGGTCTTATAATATAGGCATGCTCAAAATCTATACCACTCCGAGTTGTTCATCTTGTAAGAAAGTCAAACAATGGCTAGAAGAACAAGGAATCCCCTATGTAGAGAAGAATATCTTTGCGTCCGCTCTCAACGAAAAAGAGCTCACAGAGATTCTTTCACTCACAGAAAACGGGACCGACGATATCATCTCTAAGAGAAGTCGTATCATCAGAGAGAACAACATCGATATTGATTCGATGTCGATTAAAGAACTCATTGAATTTATTAAAGCGAATCCCTCAGTTCTCAAAAGACCCATTATCTTAGATGATAAGAAATTTCAAGTTGGTTATAACCCTGATGAGATTACAGTGTTTCTCTCCCGCGCAAAAAGAATTGCTCTCTGGGAGTGCCAGAGAGGGCAGTGTGGAGAGTGTGACCAATGTCCTATTGGTCTCACGGATGAAGATTTAAAAAGGAGCGACTAGTTAAAGCGTCGCTCTCTGATATTTTGTTTTATATTCTTTCGAGATCTCAAAGCCGAAGTTAGTGGAGATCTTTTTTAATAGGTCGAGGGCCTTTTCTTTCTCTGGACACTCCACCTCGATATCGTAGTCCTTTACTTCTTCTTCCTCAACGAGGTAACTATTGGAGTCAATGACAATCTTAGCGTCCTCCTCAACAATCTCGAATCGCTTCGTGTGCATCTCTCCCTTTTTCGTAAAGGTAATCATTGATAAGTCTTTCTCTTTAAGAGCCTCTTTAATCTCTCCTTCTGGGAGAATGTGATTATCTAAGAGATCACTTTTTGTGAGAACATCAATCGCTTGAGTGTACTCCTCAGACTCCATCTCACTTAGAAGAATCTTTAAAGATAACTCCACAGAAGCATCAGTGGTTCTTAGCCTTAAAAAGCAATCATGATCCGCTAGGTCAGAAGCCTCACTATCGAGATAGATGTTATCCATATCTATAAATGGAGTCGCGGGATGCGCGCGTAGATAAGCCGCGCAAAGAGAAATATAGGTCTCTTCACTAATAAATGATCTAGTTTCAATTTCGTTTATTTTTGACATGCCCCTAATTTTAAACTAAAGGACATAATTTTTCAATAAAAGATGGGTTAAAAGAGATTAATATTTAACCCACAATAAATGAAGAGAGATATACGAAAAAGAGCAAAAATTCTTTCTTTTATTTATAATGTTTTTAAAACATTTTAAAATAGTGGTTATGAAAGTTGCATTTTATAGTAAAGAAGATCGAGAGGATGCGAGAGCAATTATCTATAGTCTTGCTCTTTCCTTAAGAAGAAGTGGTTATGATATCGTAGAGGAGAAGCCAGATATCGTTATTGTCATCGGTGGAGACGGAACCTATTTAAAGGCTATTCAACACTACGCTAATGACCTCGATAAAGTCTCTTTTGTGGGTATTGGAATCGGGGAGCTTTCCTATTTCTATGATTTTACAGGAGAGAATTGGGAAGATATCACCTACGCTTTAACATCTAAATTTTTAGAAACTGTCGAGTATCCTCTTCTTGAATGCACACTAAATAAAAAGAAATATTACGCCTTTAATGATTTCAGAATCATTAACCCCACCAGAGTTGAGAGTATTTATATCTCTATTAATGGTGAAGGCTTTGAAAAGATTGTTGCCGATGGAGTGTGTGTGGCCACTCCGATTGGAAGTACTGGTTTTAATAAATCTAATCGTGGAGCGGTTATCCATCCTTCTCTAGATGCTTTCCAATTAACGGAGATTAATTCTATTACAAATAGAAATGCTTCTAGTCTTGGATCACCACTTGTTCTCTCTGGTCGTGATTCTTTAATTGTCGCGGTGGATGGACCCTTTAAGTTCTGTTATGATTGTCTTGATATCGATGTCAAAGATGCCACAAATATTGAGATCACTAAATCAAAGAAAACAGTAAAGATTTTAAGGATTAAAGATTATTCGTTCTATCAATCCCTTAAAGAAGGATTCGTGAAGTAATGGAAGATAAAACCTGGATTCAAAATAACTGGTGGACGCTTGTGCTCATCGGTTTTATTATCCTTGTCCTTATCATCATTTTAATCGTAGGTGTTTATCTCTTGAGAAGAAGAAAACGAGTTGTCCCTGTTCAACAAAATGATTTTGAGAAGGAACTCGTTCAAGCCTTTGGTGGGGATGAGAATATTATCGCTGTCACCATCTTGGGTAATAAGCTTCAAGTGGAGGTCAATAACTTCCAGATCATTGATAAAACTTCTCTTTCTCGTCTTGGAATTACCCACACTGTGCAAAAGGCACACCTGTTAACCATTTCTTCTTCTAACTCTAAAAAAAGTGTGCAAGAAATAGAGAGTCTCCTCTCTAATCACATTAAAGGTGTCAAATATTAAAATTAGTGCAAAAACTCGATTTTTAAATCAAAATCACTGCAAAACTTCTTTAAATCTTTCAAAATCTCACTTGTGGGGAACCCCATGATATTAGTGTAGCTCCCCCTAAATGAATCAATAAGAGGATATTCCTTACTCGACTCTTGTATCCCATACGCCCCCGCTTTATCATAGGGAGCTTTTTCTTTAACATATCTCTCTATGAGTTCATCATCGAGCTTATTAAATTTGACAAAAGAATGAACCTCACCATCGAGTTCATGATCTTGATAAATAAATGTATAAGCGGTAACCACTTCATGAGTCTTGTCTGAAAGAGTATGAAGCATGTCTAGTGCCCTATCATAGTTATAAGGTTTACCAATGATTTCATCTTCTAATATGACAATCGTGTCACACCCAATCACTAAATCATCTGGATATGATTTTGCCCCTAACTTGGCTTTTCGTTTCGCCAGGTCTCTAACGCACTCTAGGGGTGCTAGCTTCTTTGATTCCTCTTCATCTATCTCTGTATCTATACACAAAAAAGAAGAGCATATCTCTTTGAATAGCTCTCTTCTTCTTGGTGATTTACTAGCAAGGGTAACTTTCGTGTCCATTATTCAACTGCATTCATGATTAGGGGGATAACCATCGGTGTGCGGTGAGTGGTTTCTTGGAAGTAGTGAGTGGCGGTGGCCTTCATCTCGTTCTTTAACTCCGCAAAGGTGGTCTTGCGGGCAAGAAGTTCATTAACTCTATCTAAGACTAGCTGACGACAGATTTCCATTCTTTGGTCGTTAGCACTGAATAAAAGTCCTTTCCCAACGAGTTTTGGGGGCACAATTAATGTATTGGTCTTTGGATCAAGGCCAATAGAGATAGTCAACATTCCCTCTTCTGTAAGAGCGATTCGATCTTGAATCACCGCTTCCGCTAGACCGGAGATATCTGTTCCATCGATATAGGTATTACCCGCTTCTACTGGATAACCACGAGACACCTTATGATTTACTAATCTCAGAGTGTCGCCATTATCCATGACAAAGGTATTTTCTCTCTCCACCCCAAGAGTGGTGGCTAAGTCCGCATGGGTAAGTAGCATACGATATTCACCATGGACTGGCATAAAGTATTTTGGTTTTAATAGCTTAATGACAAGACGAAGTTCTTGTTTTCCTGGGTGACCAGAGGAGTGGATATCCGCAAGGATGGAATTAGTGATCACTGTGGCTCCACCTCTTGATAGGGTATTAACCACTTTATCGATGAGTTGTCCATTTCCAGGAATTGCGGAACTAGAGAAGATGACTGTGTCACCTGGGATAATCTTGACATCTTTATGCTCTCCATTAGCAATTCTTGCTAATGCGGACATACTTTCACCCTGACTTCCCGTACAAAGAATCACGGTTTCAAATGGACGATAGTTCTTTAACTCTTCCGCTTTAATGAGGTCCTCATCTTTAATATGGATATAACCATATTGTCTGGAGATCTCAACGGCCTTCTCCATACTTCTTCCTAAGATACAAATCTTTTTGTTTCGATTTGCCGCGACTTCAACAACTTGTTGAATACGAGAGATATTAGAGGCGAAGGTCGCCACAATAAGTCTTCCGCTTGCACTATCAAAGATTTCTTCAATTGAGGAGAGGACATTTCTTTCACTAGGAGTGTATCCTTCTTGTTCTGCGTTTGTGGAATCACTTAAGAGAAGATCAACTCCTTCACTTCCAAGTCTCGCCATCGTGGTCAAATCAATGTCTGGTCCCACGGGAGTGAGATCCACTTTAAAATCTCCTGTCGAGACCACTCTCCCTTCAGGGGTGTCAATACAGATTCCATAAGAATCTGGGATAGAGTGAGTCACTCTAAAGAAGGTAATATGGAAGTCATCAATATCTAAGACGGAGTCATCACTATACTCCACAATATTAACCGCAGTGGTGACTTTAAAATCTTCAAGTTTAAATCTAATAAGCGCCGCCGCGAGTTTCGGCGCGTATATCACTGGAATCTTCACGCTTTGGACGAGGAAGGGAATCGCCCCGATATGATCTTCATGTCCGTGAGTAATCACTAAGGCTCTAATCTTATTACGGTTATTTTTTAGGTGTGTGTAATCTTGAATGATGTAATCAATGCCCGGGTATTCAGTCCCAGGGAATCTCACACCCGCATCAATGATTAAAAGAGAGGTATCAGTCTCTAAACAATACATGTTCTTTCCGACTTCTCCAAGCCCTCCTAGCGCATAAATAGAAACAGGGGTAGATCCGCTTTTTGGCATTAGTAACAGTTGCTCCTAAAATAAGTCAATTGTCTATATCAGTTTTGCTATTTCTTATTATATCAATTACTTCGTAAAAGTTAATCATTAAATTAACTCTTCATTATCTTTTCTCTTGTTCGGATTGAGTTTATCAATACGGTCATAGAAAAGGACTCCTTCAAGGTGATCAAACTCGTGTTGAAGGACCACTGCCTCATAACCCGAGGCATCAATAGTGATATCTTGTTTGGTGTGATAGTCATACGCTTTCATCTTGATGGCGTAGTGGCGGTGAGCTAGTCCTGGATGCTCTTCATCCACACTTAAGCATCCCTCGCCTTCTTTCATAGCGATAAGCTTATATGATTCCTCAATAATCTGGGGGTTTACAAGTTGGTAGCACACCTCTTCTTGCTTCTCGTCTTTAGGGATATAGATAACAAACATTCTCTTTAAGATTCCAAGTTGTGGAGCGGCTAAACCCACACCCGCACGAACATTGTGTTTTGTCGCATACTTCTCATCTTGACTCTTAATGATATAAGAAAGCATGAAATCAAGAGTCTCACAATCTTCCTTATCTAGGGGGAGAGTTAGTGGTTCACTCTTCATTCTTAACTTCGGATTTGGGTCTTTAATAATCTTATATTTCACAAAGGTTATTTTATCATAATATGATTACTAAATAAAGGTTAACAAAGTGTATAATGAGAGAGATATGGATGAAGAATTACTCACATATGTTGACAAGGTAAAACAGGATTTAAGAGAAGATCCTTCTTTTAACAAGTTAAAAGAACTTGAAGAGATTATGAATACTGACCCCGAGATCATCACCCTCTCTAGGGCGATGCAAGAGGCTCAAGCCCTCTATAATGAGGCTTTAGAAAAAGAAGGAGAGATGGGTAGAGGTACAAAGGAGAGACAACTCGTTTTTGTGGCCGCGAAAAACGCCCTATATTCTCACCCCGTGGTTAAAGAATATTTAGATAATTATTCCAAGTATCGAGAACTACTTGAAACTATTAACGAAGAGATCTTTGCCCCTCTTAAGGTGAACCTATGCCCAAAAAAGTAGAAAGCTTAAGAATCATCAGCGGCACTCTCCGTCATCGAAGAATTCTTTTCCCTACCAATGGAACAAGACCCACAAAAGACAAAGTCAAGGAAGCCTTATTCTCTTCTCTTGGAAATATTAATGATAAAGTCTTTTTAGACTTATATGCTGGTAGTGGACAGATGGGATTAGAGGCCCTCTCTCGGGGCGCCACTCTCTCCTATTTTGTGGATAATAACCCAGAGTGTATCTCTGTCATTAAAAAGAATATTGACTCTCTCGACTTAAATGAGTGTTCTTGTGTGTTAAGGACAAATGATAGAACCGCTCTTGAAAATCTCTCTCAAGAAGGTGTTAAGTTTGACATCATCTATATTGATCCACCCTATGAAGAAGAACACTATAGTGAGATCTTAGATGATATCTCTCGTTTATCACTTTTAAATAATAATGGTATAATCATTATTGAATCTAATCATCCCCTAGAGGAGAGCGATTATCCAAACTATTTTATTACTAAGAGAAAGAACTTTGGATTTATCAATCTCACATACTTAACAAGAAAAGAAGAAACATTATGAAAATTGCCGTTTATCCTGGAAGCTTTGACCCCATCACTAATGGACATCTTGATATCTTAGAGAGAGCCCTCACCCTTTTTGATAAGGTCATTGTTTTAGTGGCGCAGAATCCCACAAAAAAGAATAGGTTCTCTATCCAAGAGAGAGTGGAGATGATTAAAGAAGCGGTTAAGGATTATCCTAATGTCAGTGTGGACGCCACTGATGAGCTCACTGTGGAGTACGCAAAAAAGGTTGGTGCCACTCATCTCATCCGTGGTTTACGAGCGGTCTCTGATTTTGAATACGAGTTCCAACTCAATAGTGCGAATAATTATATTGATAAAAAAATAGACATGGTCTTTTTCATGTCGAGTGGGAATAAATCATTTATTAATTCTTCCACGATTGTGGAGATGGCCCAGTCTGGAATTGATGTGTCCTCTCTGGTTCCTGCTGTCGTAGTGGAGAAACTCAAATCACTTAAGTAAGATAATAGAGCCCATTCTTCCGTGGCTCTTTTCTTTTTTCCACGCACTATAGCAGTTAGGATCATCACAAGTATCAATCTCACAAGAATCGATATTCGTGTAGGGAACCCCCGCATCTATTAAATCGTTTATATTGGAAAAAGGAGCGTCAAAAAATCCTTTTTCCCCGTTATATCGGTAACTATTTTCGCATTTTGCGTCGAATATTTTTTGTTTATCGACCTCATCGACCACAAAAGAAAGGTATTGTCTTGCGGGGCCAATATGAACAAAGATATCGCTTCCAGCGACATGGTATTTCTCTTTTAAGGTTTCAATGGTTTTTCTTGTTATGTGTTTTAAGGTTCCAGGATAACCCGCATGAATAATCCCCACAAGAGGAATCTTAGGGATATAGACAAATAGGGGCACACAGTCGGCATGGAAGCATCCAAGAGCAATCCCTCTTTCTGTGGTGTATAAAGCATCGGCATCCACTCCCTCAAAAGCATTCTCGCCTTTACCGAGATCTTTGATGGTGACCTCTTTGCTGACATCACTATGAGATTGGTGGGTCATAATGAGATGAGCGGTATCGATTCCAAGGTCTTGGCAGAGTCCTCTTCTATTCTCGGCAACCTCTTCGTGATTAGCGTCAGTCAACTGAAAAGCAATGTTACCCACTTCTCTTGTTGTGGTAACGGCGATGATATCATCTTTAAATTTATCCCAAGTAAAGTATTTCATCTTTTTTATAAAGAAAAACCATCATAACGATGGTTTCTTATTAAGCATTCTTATCGTAGTAGTCTTTACCGAAGTATCCATCGTGGTTCCAGCAGTCCACAATAGTGGTGGCCTTAGCTTGAGGAGTAGTTGTGCTTCCTCCTCCATTCGCAGTTCCTTCATAATCGAAGAGAACTTCACTCACTCCATAGGAGTATTCATGTGCCACATTATTCACGGTAAAGTCAATGAGGAAAGTAGTGGGGCTAGAGAAGGTATCAGGAGAGATCATATTCTCTAAGTCGGTTTCTAATACTTCACTGAAGGACTGGTAATAGTAGCTTTCAGTGTATTCACCAAAGACTGTCTCAAAGATAGTGTCCACTCGATCGAAGATGTAATCCTGGAAGAGGTTCTTATCATCATCACTATCGAGGGTATCGATGAAGATAGAATAGAGAGCAAAGTCTCTTCCATCATTAATCTCATAACCGCTTTCATTCCAGTGGGCTTGAGCGTAGTTAAAGCCTTCATAAGCACTGTCACATCCCACACAATCTTCCTGGACAAAGGTAAGGAAGAATTTATCTGGATAGTCAGCGGAGGTTTCCACACCGTTATCTTTATCTTTGAGGAAGTCAAAGAGGTTATCGACTTCACTTTCTCCCTCTTCTGCCTTCTTGAGTTTGACTTCAAATTTCTTGTAGTAGTTGTAGGCGGCATCTGAACTATACCAAGATTTCACCCACACAACGATATAGGGGATAGCAAAAACCACAATGAAAATGGCGGCAACAATTAAAAGAGGTTGCACCCAAGCGGTGTTTTTAATCCAACGGCCAATTCTCTTGAAGAAGTTACCTATTGATACCCAAACAGCTTTCATGTAATTTTTTACCTCGTCCTCGCAATCGCTTTTTTATTCTAGCACTAGCAATGCGATATTTCAATTAGTATTTATATACTAAATCTTTCCTTCTTTCAAGCACATTTTTTATATTTTTCGTCTTGTTTTTTCCTTCGTCAATGGTAAGATAATATCGCACTATAAAATAATGCGATAATTTTATGACAAGAAGAGAAAAACTTACAAAGAAGTTTAATGATTATTTATTCGATCACATCAGAATAAGAAGTACCCTTTCGCATAGCTGGTGCGCGCTTCTTGCACTTGTGAGCGCTTTTATCTATGCGTTTGGTTTTACTTGCTTCATTTCTACCTCTGTTGAAGGGGGGATGACCCTTGTCTCTGGAGGGGTAGCAGGACTCAGTCAAAACATCATTCTCATTATCGATTTAGCGGGTGGCAACCTGGATCACTACACCATGCAATCTATTCTCTATTTTGCCTTTAATATCCCCATTATCATCTTCGGTTTTATCTGTGTGGGAAAGAAATTTACTATCTACTCTATCGTCAATGTAGTGGCCTCTTCCATCCTTATTTCTGTCCTTCCAATGACCGGAATTACCGAAGCCATTCAAACCTCTCCCTTCATTGAGAACTCCGTTATCACTCGTGCTTTATTTGCGGGTGTGTGTACCGGTACCGCGGCAGCGATTGCCTTTAGAGGAGAATTCTCCTGTGGAGGAATGGATATCATCACCTATTATTTCGCTCTTAGAAAGTCAACCTCTGTGGGTCGATACATGATGCTTATTAACGGCATCATCATTGTCTTATACACCATCTTACTCCTCTGCTTCCCTAATCCTGATTGGGCCACTGCCTTACTCTCTATCTTCTTCTCTATCACGATGTTATTTATTTCCTCCCTGTTGATAGATCTCATCAATGTCCGGAATAAGAAAGTACAACTGCAGGTTATTACCTCTAATGATTATCTTGCGGAGATTCTCATCACCTACTTCCCCCATGGCGCCACCGCGCTCGAGGGCAAGGGTGTCTACTCCCACGCGGATAGGCATGTCATCTACATGGTCGTGAGTACCAGTGAGGTGAAGAAGGTCAGTCAAGTGGCGAAACAAGTGGACCAGCATGTCTTTATCGCCGCCACACCTTTAAACCAAGTCTATGGTTCTTTCTTCATTAAACCCGTGGAATAACAAGATAAAAAAATAAAAAAAAGAAGGGCTTTTAAGGCCTTTTTTCTTTTTTGTCAGGGAATTTAATAGTGGTGCTCATGGCCGGAGTCGAACCGGCACGGGCTCAACACCCGACGGATTTTAAGTCCGTTGCGTCTACCTATTCCGCCATTTGAGCAAAGATGGTCTCCCGTAGAAGGTTCGAACTTCTGACCCCTTGATTAAAAGTCAAGTGCTCTACCGACTGAGCTAACGGGAGACAGATTTTATTTTGGCTGGGGTAGGTGGATTCGAACCACCGGAATGACAGAGTCAAAGTCTGTTGCCTTACCTCTTGGCTATACCCCAAAGTGGTGGAGGGGGGTGGATTCGAACCGCCGTACCCGAAGGAGCTGATTTACAGTCAGCCGCGTTTAGCCACTTCGCTACCCCTCCAAGGGTTATATCTTTCATGGTGGATGCTGAGGGGCTCGAACCCCCGACCTCCGCCGTGTAAAGGCGATGCTCTCCCAGCTGAGCTAAGCATCCGCTGTTAGATAGTCTTGTATATTATATTATCACTAGGGATAAATATCAAACATAATTTAAGCAATAAATTATGAGTGTTTTAAGAGAAAAACTAAACAAAGTTTAGTTTAATAACCCTTTTTACCTAAGAGATGGAACATATTCTTCTTATAGATTTCTACCCCTGGTTGATCAAAGGGATTGACATCGAGAAGGTAAGCACTCATGGCCACGGCTCTCATAAAGAAGTAGAGGAGATAACCCATATTGTAGGCATCGAGTTTCTCAAGCTCTATAACCACACATGGAACCCCACCCGAGGTATGAGCCTCTAGGGTTCCCTCAAAGGCCTTTCTATTGACATAGGAGAGCCTCTGTCCTTTGAGATAGTTAAGACCATCAAGGTCATGTCTCTCTTTAGGGATGATGACATCATCTTTTGGTTTATTAACGTAGATGATGGTCTCAAAGAGAAGAGGTGTTCCCTCTTGGATGAATTGTCCAAGAGAATGAAGATCGGTAGAGAAGGTTCCGCTCGCGGGGAAAAGACCTTTCTTCTCTTTTCCTTCACTCTCACCAAAGAGTTGTTTTAACCACTCCGCAATCTGGGTGTACTGTAATTCATAAGAGACAAACATCTCCACACTCTTACCATGGTTAAGCATATAGTCTCTCGTGCAGGCATATTGATAACATGGATTGGTCTTTAAATCTCCGTTATTTGTGTCTTTCATCGCCTTTCTTGCTCCAGTTAAGAAAGTCTTAATGTTGATTCCAGCGACCGCCATAGGGAAGAGACCGACAGCGGTAAAGACCGAATATCTTCCCCCGACATCATCAGGTAAGACATAGGTTCGATATCCCTCTTTTGTGGCTTCTTCTTTAAGAGCACCTTTTTCTTTATCAGTAGTGGCAAAGATGGCTTTTCTTGCCGCTTTCTTACCCACTTGTTGTTCAAGCATTCCCTTCACTAATCTAAAGGCCACTGAAGTCTCGGTAGTGGTGCCACTTTTAGAGATGACATTAATAGCGAATCTCTTGTCTTTAATATAATCGAGAACTTGGTAAGCATAGTTTGGAGAGAAGGTGTTACCAAAGAAGATGATCTCCACACCATCTCTCTTCTTAATTCCAGTGAGAGCTTCAATAACCGCTCTCGCACCAAGATAGCTTCCACCAATTCCACAGACGACTAAAACATCGTAGTTTTCTCTCACATATTTCGCGTCTTGGATAATTTGTTCAACTTCTGCTTTGTTATAGGTTTTAGGATAATCACTCCAACCTAAGAAATCATTTCCTCGAAGAGTTTTATTGTTAATTCCTTCATTAATTTCTTTCACTCTCTTGGAGTATTCTTTAAGTTCTTTGACATCCACAGCATTTTCAAGATGAAGGGTTAATCCCTTTTTTGTGGTGGTGGTTTTCTTAGTGTTGCTCATTTTTCTCAATCTCCTTTAATTTTTCATCAATCCATTTTGGTAAACGATTTTTTAAAACCCTGAAGTCCTTTTCTTTTCTTTCTTTCTCTTCTTGGATGTTGTGGATGATTTCTCTCTCCTCACTAGGAACTTGTTTTAAAGATCCATGGAGAAAGCCGTTCGCCTCTAATCCAATCACTTTGATGGTGGCGCTATCCCCAACATCGATTATGGTGTGGATATCTGGAATATAGCCATCATCTAACTCTGAGATATGGATTAATCCAGAAGTCTTCTCCATCTTGAAAAAAGCACCATAAGGACGGATTTCGGTTATTGTTGCTTTGATAACATCACCGACTTTAACTTCGTTTACCATACTATTTAAAGTATAGAAGTTAGACCACAAAAATTAAAGCACTCTTTGCGAGTGCTTCATGTCATATAGGAGGAAATATGGAAACAAGTATTTATTTCTTAAGGAGGGATTCTTCTTTCTTCGCAAGTTCATTGTTAAGAGAAACAGAATCAATGAGGAGTTGGATAACTTTTTCAATATCACTTCCAGAAGTGTAGTCCGCTTTACAGATAAAGTTCACTCTTCCATCAGTGTACATTTGTTTAATTTCTTCATTGGGTGATTCATCAGAGTAGACCGCAATAGCCTTACCGCCATTACGTCTTACAAGAGTCATACTTGCGGTGTCGGTCATTCCATCTCCAATATAGATGATATTGGTGTAGGGGACACGATATTTAGAGGTCTTTCTGTTAACGGAGTCATCATCTTTAATATCACTGACACCTTTAGCCACTCGAAAGATAAATTGTGTCTTTTGGGTGTAGTTCATTGCATATTTAGGCCAGACGGCATCTCCGTTGTGGTTGAAATAGTACTCGCATCCAAATAGTTCTGTGAATTCTTTAGCGATAGAACAACCCTCAACAATCTCTTTTGTGCCACTAGAGATGAGGTAGTGCTCTACCTTAACACCCTTACTTTCACCATACTCATTGATTCTCTTAAACCAATGGGTCACACCAGGGAAGTATTTGATATCCTTACCACAACTCATGAGGAATTCTTTATCCATCTTAATTCCCTTTTTATTAGCGTAGTGGATCATCATATACATATACGCTAAAATCTTCTCCATTCCTGTGCGATTACAGAACTTAGTGACCGCTCCCCAGAATTCTGCTGGGGTCATCCCTAATGCCGGGATAAAGGTATAGTTCTGCATATCTGTTGTGGAGAGAGTTTTATCAAAATCATAACAGAGTGCAACAATCGGTTTTGCCATTATTTTCGCCTCAAATGTATTATCCCATAATTTGAAAAAATAATCAAGAAAATAGGTTAATAAACGCCCGATATAACAAGTTATCATTTTTTAAGTAGGGGTTTTTGCATCCTAAAAGAATAAGGTATTTTATCTTAATACCCCACCTTTTAAATTGTCTTAGATTACATCGAAGGGAAAATTTGATATAATGAATTTGTAATTTTTATTAAATTAAGGAGAATTATATATGAAAGACACACCTTTAAAATTTGAAGAGTTCAAGGTTCATTCTTTAGCAGTGGATCATGTTGAACCCAAGATGGTCGCTCTTGTAAACGAATTGAAGAAGTGCGGTTCTATTACCACCGCCCGTCTTGTCATCAAGAAGTGGAACAAGTTAATGGATGAAGTGGGTAACGATGTTTCTCTCGCAGAAGTCCTTTACACTCTTGATACCACCGATAAGACAAACATCAAGAGACAAGAACAATCAGATGAGCTTGTTCCGGTCATTGAGAAGTACGCAAAAGAATTCCACACAGTCCTTCTTAAAGCCCCATATCGTAAAGAGCTCACCAACGAAGTTGGTGAATACTGCATCAAGATGTGGGAGCAATCCATGAGAGTGATGGATGATTTCATTATTCCTGATATGGTGGAAGAGAATAAACTCGTCTCTGAATACACAGCGATATTAGCTTCCTCGCAAATTGAATTTAGAGGGGAGGTTCTCACTGTTTCACAACTTGGAAAATACACCATCTCCCCGGATAGAGACACGAGAAGAGAAGCCTCTCTCCTTCAAGCTCAGTTCCTTGGAGACAACGAAGAGAAGATCGGTGAGATCTATGATAAACTCGTCCATCTCCGCACTGAGATGGCGCACAAACTTGGCTATAAGAGCTATACCGAGATGGCGTATGATCGCCTTGGTCGTACGGACTATGGTCCCAAAGAGGTCAAGGGTTATCGTGACCAAATCTATGACTCTGTTGTCCCCCTTGCCCAAAAACTATTCCGTACCCAGATAAAGGGACTCGGAATTAAGAATCCACAATTCTATGACTACACTATTGAGTTTGAAAGTGGTAATCCTCGTCCTATTGGTAATAGCGAAACTCAAGTGGCCACCGCTTGCGGAATGTATGATGACCTCGATCCTGAGATTGGAACCTTCTTCCACTTTATGGTGGATCATCATCTCCTCGATCTTGACGCCAGAGCGAAGAAGGGACCAGGTGGCTATTGTACTTACTTCCCAAAGTACGGCACTCCCTTTGTCTTTGCCAACAATAATGGCACTCAACAAGATGTCGAGACCCTCACCCATGAGATTGGGCATGCCTTCCAGTTCTATACCTCAAAGAAGATTAAAGTTCCTGAATATCGTAACCCAACCTTAGAGACTTGTGAGATCCACTCCATGAGTATGGAATTCTTAACTTGGCCTTATATGGATCGTTTCTTTGGGGATGACGCTGATAAGTTTAAATACACCCATCTTAAAGGCGCAATTACTTTCCTCCCCTATGGTGTCCTTATCGATGAGTTCCAACACTGGGTCTACGCTAATCCTGATGCCACTCACGAAGAGAGATGTAAAGAGTTCAAGAAACTTCAAGAGAAGTATCAACCCCATCTCAAGTTTGAAGAGAGTGAAGTCCTTAATCATGGTGGGTGGTGGATGAGACAACATCACATCTTCCAGGCTCCATTCTATTACATTGATTACACCCTTGCTCAAGTCGTGGCCTTCCAGTTCTTAGCGGACTCTCAAAAGAACCCACAGAAGACCATTAAGAAGTACATCAAGCTCTGTAAGTATGGTGGTCGTTCACCCTTCACTGAGACTTTAGCAAAGAACCATCTCCGTAATCCTTTTGAGGAAGGAAACGTCGAAAAGTCCACCCGTCCTCTTAAGAAAATTCTTAATGGATTTGATACGACAAAGTTTTAAAAAACAACGACAAAAAATAAAAAAGGAACCCACGCGGTCCCTTTTTTATTTCTATTTAATGACGCTTTTTATTAAATCTTATCCGCACGAAGGATGAAGTAATTGATAATAGCGGATGCTCCAGTAAGGATGCAACAAATGTAGATTCCAGCGTTAGCGGAGAGCATATTGAGTTTCTTGAAGTTATCGTTGATTCCTGAATAGAAGACACAGGTAAGAGCGACGAGAGCAAAACCAATAATCTCAGCGACCATTAAGGAGATGAAGACAATCTTCTCTGTCTTATAAGAATATTTGACAAAGGGAAGCGCCATCACAAGAGTGCCAAAAGCACTAAGGGTGATAAGCATATAACCCACAAAGACTGGCCACACACTTTTTTCTGTGCCAATCCCACTAGCGAAGAAGTATTCGTTCGCCGAGAAGATCTTATCTCCAGTAAGAGTCTTAAGATTAGGGAAGAACATCATAAGAGCGGCCACAAATAAAAGCACGGTGGCGATGATCATCATTCCCACGCTGCTAAGACCGGAGGATTGTGTTTTCTTGTTATCTGGCATAATCTTTACCGCTTAATATATTACAATCAATCTTACTTTTTGACCATACTTTTTTTATAAGCAATAAAAAAACGAACACAATTATCTATGTTCGTATTTCTCTTTTTGGTGCGCGAGATGAGACTTGAACTCACACTGGATACCCAATACGCCCCTCAAACGTACGCGTCTACCAAATTCCGCCACTCGCGCAAAACTCTGATAATCATTTAATAACTTTTTAAGAGATAATTCAAGAATTATATCTTTTATTCGTGAAGCGAGAAAAAAAGAAGACTATAATAAAATCGAGGTAAAAAATATGAGACCAATTTTAGTAGAAACTAGTGCGCGACATATCCATGTCAACGAAGAACAATTTAAAATTCTCTGTGGGGCAGATGCCAATATTGAGGTGAGAGCCTATCTCTCTCAGCCTGGTCAATATGTCTCCACCACAAGATTAGACATTGTGGGTCCAAAAAACACCATTCATAATGTCTCCATCCTTGGACCCTATCGTCCAGAAGCTCAAGTGGAAGTCAGTGCCACGGATGCGAGAACTCTTGGAGTGAGTGCTCCCGTGAGAGAGAGTGGTGATATTAAAGGAAGTGCTCCTATTAAACTCGTGGGACCTTGTGGAGAGCTTGAACTCTCTGAAGGTTGCATCGTTGCTAAACGTCATGTTCATATGACCCCAGCGGATGCTGAAGAGTTTGGAGTGAAGAATGGAGATATCGTCTCCATGAAGGTCACCTCTCCCGAGCGTTCTCTTATCTTTGGAGACTGTGTCGTCAGAGTGAAAGATACCTTTGCTCTTGCGTGTCATATTGACACGGATGAAGCTAATGCCGCGGGACTCTCTGGTGAGGTCTACGGCGAGCTCATTAAATAATTGCCTGATATAGTTCTATATCATATAATATTGATTAACTTATCAAGAATCTGTGAGTGGAAGTGAAAAATCACAGTAGCAACTCTTTAACAACAAAAGTAAGTGCTTCTTCTAGCAGACACCTAGTGTCTGAACGATAAGTTAGGACAAAAGACTTTTAAAGCCTTCCTAACTTGGAAGGCTTTTTTCTAGGTAAGATTATGAAAACATTATTTACATCTGAATCAGTCAGCGAAGGACATCCTGATAAGATCTGTGACCAGATTGCGGATCGAGTTTTAGATGCGTGTCTTAAATGTGACCCTAACTCTCATGTCGCCTGTGAAGTGTTGGCCACAAATAACCAGATATATCTCTCTGGAGAGATATCAAGTGAAAAGACACTTGATTTTGATATTAATCAAATCGTCAGAGACACGCTCCTAGATATTGGCTATGACCGAGAGGAACTTGGTACTGATGGCCACACTGTCGAAATCTTTAATCTCATCAAAGATCAGAGTAAGGAGATTAATGATGCGGTAGTTCATAACGACCTTGAGTCTCTCGGTGCGGGTGATCAAGGGATAATGTTTGGTTACGCCACAAACGAGACCAAAGGTTATATGCCTCTTGCTATCTCGATCGCTCATAAGCTTGTGAGAGAAGCGACCAGAGTGAGAAAGAGTGGAGAGTTTAAAGGTGCTCGTCCGGATATGAAAGCCCAGGTCACTGTGGACTACACTGATCTAAAGCACAAAAGGATTGATACGATTCTTATCTCTTGTCAACACGAACCTGATATTGACCTTGAAGAGTTTAAAACCTATATCCATGATAAAATCATGGTCCCAGTAGCAAAGAGCTTTAAGATGAACACTGATTTTAACTATCTTATTAATCCTAGTGGGAGCTTTACTATTGGTGGTCCAAGTGCGGACACCGGTCTCACGGGAAGAAAGACGATTATCGATACTTATGGAGGAAGCGCCGAACACGGCGGTGGTTCCTTCTCGGGGAAAGACCCCACAAAGGTAGATCGTAGTGGTGCGTATATGGCCAGATATATTGCTAAGAATCTCGTCGCTGCCGGAGTAGCGGATCGTCTCCTCGTCCAACTCTCTTATGCCATAGGAATTCCCTCTCCTATCTCTATTGGGATTAAGACTTATCACACTGCAAAGTATAGTGATGAGACCATCCTTGCGCTCATCGATCAAGTCTTTGATTGTCGTGTGGGTCTCATCATTAAACAATTTGGGTTAACCACTCCAACATTTAAGTATGCCTCTCTCTCTAATTATGGTCACTTTGGAAGACCAGATATCTCTCTTCCTTGGGAAAAGTTAGATAAGGTAAAAGAGATTAAAGACCTCCTTAAAAAAGAAGAGAAAATCAAAAAGTAAAATATTTTATTTTATGTCTTATAAATATAAAGGTATTTTGCTATAATAATGGTAGTACTTCCTAACCGACAATATTTGGAAAGGAGATATACTTATAATGAAATACCAAATTATCGGAAAAAACATCGATATCACCGACTCGATTTCGGCATCGGTGGAAAAGAAATTATCTCGTTTGGAGAAATATTTCTCCAATGGTCAAGAGATTAATTGTCGTGTAGTGTGCTCTGTTCACCCTCCCAAACAGAGAGTAGAGGCCACCATCTACATGCCCCGCTTCACCATTCGAGCGGAGGTCGAAGAGAACGATCTTTACACAGCGATTGATTCCGCTGTCGCGAAGCTCTCTGACCAGATGAGAAGATTAAAGACGAGAGCCCTTAATAGCAACAACAAGTTCTCGATCGGTGAGTCAATTATCTTTGACAATGTTGAAACTGCACTTAACGCTTCAAAAGACGACGTTGTCGTCAGAGCAAAATCATATTATCTAGAAGCGATGAGTTTGGATGAGGCAATTGCGCGTATGGAAGCGCTAGGTCACTCGTTCTTCCTCTATCTAGATGCTGACGATGATCGTATCTCCGTAGTCTATGTAAGACATGACGGTGGATATGGGGTAATTGAAGCGGAAAATCCTATTAAATAGGTTGCCCACATATCGAAGTGGGTAAAGGTGTGCTCTGCACACCTTTTTTTCAACTCCAGTAAAAAAGATTTCATAACAATGTATTTTTATGAAATAAAGTTTTTAAAATAATCTCTGGTTAAGTGTATAATCATAGAAGCGCTTTATTAGGAGTTAGTTATGAATAACACAAGTCAATATATCTTCCAACTCTATCACTATCTCTTAAACTTAAGAGACACTTTAGAGTTCTCCCTTGATCACCCTCACCCCCTTAATGCTTATGAGCAGAGAAAGAGAGTGTTAGAGATGGGTTTAGGGGAAGGAACCGCCCTAGGAAACTTCCTTAACACTAACGGAGAGAACGGAGATAAGATTAGAACCAATCTCCAAACCTTAGTGGATGACTTATATGGAGAGAAGTCCACAATCTTAGTTCCTGAGAAAGAGAATGTTAGAGTGGACTATTCACAAAATATTCATCTCTTTGATTTGGTCGTCGGTAATGCGGAAGCTTTAAGAGATATCATCTATGGCTATCTTAAATATGCGAGAGAACACAACGAACTAGAAGAAGATATTACCAACCTTGTCGCTATAGATGAGCACCTCTATCGAGTGGTCTTAGTGAAGTGTCTTCTCAATGAATATCAGAAGTCTTTCGCGGAATTCCAGAAAGTCATGGGGGAGAGTCAAGGAGCGCCCACTCCTCAATCGAACTACATTGTCTCTAATGAGCTCAATAAGATCGCGGGGATGATTCGTTTCTCAAGAAGTCACACCCACACTATCGATAATAAGACCCTTGATCATCTTGATAATGTCAATAAAGTCATCGAGATGTGTGAAGGAAGAAGAGAACGCCCTCAAGGAAAGAACTTTGGAGACCTCTTTAAAGAAGTCGTTGACACAAATGAAGCTCTCATTTCTGAGTTTGAACCCCAGTGGAGGGAAATCTTTCAGAAAGTTTATAACCAAGCCGTTGAAGCGGAGAGAGTGAAACAATCTAATCCCGCTCCCGACACCACTGCATAACCCGAGGATAAACCTATGGCAAAAATAAAAGATCCTGCTAAAAGTGCACAAAAAAAGAAAACCCGTCGTCCAGGAATAACCCTCTTTGAGATTACTTGGTACACCATTTGTGGTGTCGTTATGGCGTGGGGTCTTACCTATATGGTCCTTGGTCTCATCGCAGATTACACTGATATCTCTGGTTTAATCCGCTTCTCTGACACTATTAAGAGATGCTTTGGGATGAGCGCTCTCTATTGGGGAATTCTCATTCTCGCTATTGGAGCCATTGCTATTGCTATTGCTCTCTTATGTGTCGCGAGAGTGGTGGATAGAGAAGTAGAGAAGAAGTCTCGTCGTGAAGCAAGACTTGCTCACCTTAAAGAGCTTGAAGAAGAAGATCGTCTTGCTAGTGAAGCTCCTATTGTGGACGCAGAAATTGAACCTGTTAGTGAAGAGGTTCCAGTAGAGGAGACAATTCCTGAACCAGTAGTTGAGGAAGCTCCTGTAGAGGAGGTTCCAACTGAAGAACCGGTTGTGGAAGAGACTTCAACTGTAGAAGCCCCGGTAGAGGAACCAGTTGTGGAGGAAGCTCCAGCGGAAGAGCCAGTTGTGGATGCTATAGTGGAGGAACCTACAGAAGAAGCCCCAGTAGAGGAGACAACTCCTGAACCAGAAGCTGAACCCGCCGTAGAGGAAACTCCAGTGGAAGAGCCGGTTGTGGAGATCCCAGTAGAAGAACCAGTAGTGGAAGAGACTCCAGTTGTGGAAACCCCTGTGGAGGAGCCCACACCAGAAGTGAGTGAAGAAGCTCCCACTGAACAAGAGGTTACTAGCGAAGAGGAGAAGTAAGATGCACTACGAGTATAAGACAAAAGGAACTTGCTCTGTGGTCATCTCCTTTGATATCGATGATGATATTATTACGAATGTGACTTTCACTGGTGGTTGTCCCGGCAACACTAAAGGAGTAGCCGCTTTAGTGGATGGACAAACAGTGGAGTATATTGAGAGTAAATTAAAAGGGATCACCTGTGGGCCTCGTCCTACCTCTTGTCCTGATCAACTCGCTTTAGCGGTCAGAGAGGCTTATAACTCCCTCCATCATATAGATAATAATTAATATATAAGAATAAGAAGAGAATAAAAAACCAGGTTCAAACCTGGTTTTTATTATGGATTCTCGCCTCCACCCTCCCCGCTTCCGGAGCCGCTACCGCCTAAGAGTCCTGATATAAACGAGATGAATGCTTGGGCGTCAAAAGTGGACCAATCGTAATCTTCAGGGAAGTATTGACCATAGTTGGAACTAGTAATCAAATCTTCCCAATCGACGTAGGCGTAGGCATAAAGATAGGTCGAGTCGAGTTGAAGGACCACATCGACATTGATGTCGTCCACTCCAAGAAGATCCATATAATCTCCTAAGATAGAGCTGAAATCGAGATTAAGGTCAATGATGAAGGTATCCCCTTCAATAGAGAAGTAGCGGGAGCCTGAGAAGGCATCTGAGAGTTGGTCGATATAATCAGTGACGATTTGATCACTAAGAGAGTAGCCACCCACTCCATTACCGCTATACTTAAAGGTCATCACCCCTTCGGAGGATTCAACTTCAAAGGAGATAGTAATGGAAATAATTTCTCCATCGATGCTTAAGTCAATGGCAAAGACGAATTCTCTATTTCTTGTATTATATTCCGCGGCAATATTAGAAATACCGATATACTTAAGTTCATTATCTCTCTGTAAGAAATAGACCGCACCATTGATATCAAGACTTCCGAAATATCTTGAGATATCAGAGATGGGGAGTTTAAAGACTAGGCCATCTGAACTAAAGATGCCATTAGGATCAAAGTTATTAGTGATTAAGGGAGTGAAGTCATCAATGTAAAGATCTTCCTTTACCCCGCCATAGGTTTCTTTATCATTGTTACTAATTCCAATATAGGTGAGATTAAGACGACGGATGATAGTTTGCTGACTATCAGTGAGCTTGCTATAACCCGAACAAAGATAAGCATAAAGTGCATCTCTCTCTTCTTCTGTGGTAATAACTCCTAAGTCGAGAAGATATTCGACATCTGCTACGACATCATCAATTGGCATCTCATACTCGTTGAATGGACCGGTGATGAATCCTCCAACATTTGCAGCAAAGTATAAGGAGTTACCATAATCTGTACCTGCGAATAAGAGGTTATTAGTGACCAAGATATCAAGGAAGGATTCAACATATAAAGAGGCATCTCCTTCTCCTAAGAGCCTCGTGATATCATTTGTAAACCCGTCGATAGGATAGACAAAACGAGTATTCTCACTATCGTACTCTAGGGAGAAGCCCATATCTTGAATGGACTTCATTAGTTCATTCATATCAAGGAGAGAATCAAGTAGAGAGAGCAGTAAGTTCTTCAGTCCAAGATCTCCAATCTTAATTGCGAGGATGGTAAAGTAAATCGCAGAGTTATGATAATCGTTGTAATCGATATAAGTTTCAAGGGAAGTTTCAATGATAAGTCTCGTCTTAAAGAAAGAGATAGAGACCTCGAGGTAGATATTTAATTGTCCATTTTCAATCTCGACATAGTAGTTATCGACATAATCATCAAGTCCGAGTTCAGCGAGATAACCCCCAAGAAGAGAATGAAGGAGTGAGGAAATATCATAATCTGTGAGTTGATAGAAGAAGTATTTATCGTTGTTTCTGTTATTAGCGTCAAGTAAGGTGATGGAATCGTATAGCTCTCCCATAAAGACATCTTCGAGAGTGAGAGAGGTGTCATAGGTGTTATCTGTTCTCTCATCATCGTAGATTGTCGTATAAATAAAAGTGATTGGCACCACTAAGATAAAAACAATCGCTAAAATGACAATGATGAGAACGTTATGAGTTTTACGAGTTTTATATGCCATAGTGTTTATTATAACAATTAAAGAATATTGAGCAAAAATATTCTTTTTAATTGTTCGTCTATATTATGTTATCATAATTCCCAAAGCGGTATAAACAAGGAAAAAGTTTTTTAAAGAATTCAAAAACTTTCTTGTGTTTATATTTAATGCATATAGGAGGTAGCAAGTATGACTATACTTCGTTATCTCGGACACTCATCATTCCTTCTTGATAGTGAATCATCCACTTTAGTGATTGATCCGTATAAGGATGGGAGTGTTCCGGGTCTCACATTCCCAAAGGGAATAGTGTGTGACGCTGTCGTCACCTCTCACAATCATGATGATCACAATGCTATAGATCAAGTTTTACTTACAGGACTCGATATTGATTTTACCTATGAGGAGATTCCTTGTTATCACGATAACCAAAAAGGGGCTCTTCGAGGACCAAACAAAATCTTTATCTTCTATATCAATGGTTTAAAAATTGTGCATTTAGGAGATTTAGGCCACGCTCTTGATAAAGAGACGATTGAGAAACTCAAAGGTTGTGATGTTTTACTCGCTCCGATTAATGGTCACTTCACCCTTGGAGCGGACGCAATTTACGATTTAGTGTGTCAAGTGGAACCAAAAATTACTGTTCCTATGCATTATTACCGAATGGAAGATAATTCTGGTTATCCCGATGGGGGACAGATTGAAACCTTCCTCAAGCACTTTGACCGCGTAAAAGAAGTCCATGACTCCTTTGTAGTGGAAGAAGAAATCGGTTTCACCGATGTAATAATTTTTAAATAAATTAAAATTATTCTTTTTATTTAGTCAAGAATGCTTTAAAGTGTATAACTTGGAAAGAGAAGGAAGGAAGTATGATTGACTTACACCTCCACCTCGATGGAAGTTTGTCTGTCGAGGATGTGAAATACCTATGCGCACTTAACGGTGTCGCGGAGCCAAAAGATATCGAATCCACTCTTAAGGTTTCCCCCTCTTGTCAGTCACTTAATGAATACTTAGAAAAATTTGCTTTTCCCCTAAAGCTACTACAAACAAAAGAAAGTATTGCTTACGCAATGAAGAGCCTCATCAAGAGACTCTATACATCCGGTATTTTCTATGCGGAGATTAGATTCGCTCCTTTACTTCACCTTGAAGGTGGTTTAAGTATGGATGAAGTAGTGGAGACCGCTATCCATGCCGCAGAAGAAGCCGTCAGTGAAACTGTGAACTTTGATGTGAACATCATTCTCTGCTGTATGCGTAATGCCTCACTTGAATTAAACAAAGAGACAATCCAGGTTGCCGAAAGCCACCGCAACAAAATCTGTGGAGTGGATCTTGCGGGACCAGAAGTCGGTCATCCTTGTGATGACTTTAAAGAAGTCTTTGAGCTCGCTTATAACCGTGGTCTTAATATCACCATTCATGCTGGTGAAGCGACAGGGAGTGATCAAGTCATTGACGCCATCGAAGAACTACACGCCACACGTATTGGTCATGGTGTCCATCTTGACCTCACACCCGAGAACTTAGACCTTGTGAGAAACGAAAATATCGGGTTTGAGTTCTGTCCTACAAGTAATGTACAAACTACCGCTATCGAAAGCTATTCAAAGTGTCCCGTTACCGCATTCTTATATAACAATGTCTTGGTCTGTCTCGACGCGGATAATCTCACTGTAAGCGGGGTTGATGTTATCGATGAATATCGAAAAGCGGTGAAGGAATTTAATCTCACTCAAGGACAAGTTTATCGTCTCCTTAATAATGCGATTATTATGTCCTTTACTGATGAGCCAGAGAAGAGATGGTTAACTTCTATCCTTAATGAAAGAATCGACCAATTCTATGCTTCTCTTTGGGAAGATATAAAAGCGGAATCAGAGCAATAAAAAAATCAAAACTCTGTTTGATTTTAGTTAAAAAACTCCCAATTTGGGGGTTTTTAATTAAAATAATAGTCTAAAAACGCGATTAAATAAGGATCGTGAATAGTGGAGTATTTCTCCGGATTTTTACTAAAATCCTCTCCATCGATAAATAAATAACTAGGGTCGATGATAGTTCCTTCTAGCGCTCCTAAATCATCCGTTAGGTATGAGAGACTACTTAATCTATCTTCGCTATAGAAGCTTGTGGTAATCACATATTGATCCTCTATCTTTTCGATGGTGTCATTAAAGTAGAGAGCCGCATCTTTTAAGATTCCACTTTCCCAATGCTGGAAAGTAGGAACAAAACCAGATCCATAACCAAATGTTGAGTCTCCATCCTCACTTAGATGGAACTCTTTCATATAACCTACATAATTCTCGTTAGTTTTATCTTCATCACCGTCCACTAATAGGATTCCTTCAACCGCAAGATCAATAACATAGAGGGTATTCTTGACGTCATTTTTAAAGTACGGAACTAAGACATGAGGGAAGCAATATTTACAGTCCGAACAAGTGCTCCACATGTGAACAACGTTAAAGCTTGATTCTTGGATGTGTTCCTCAAGAAGTTCTCTATCTGTATAAATCATTTTTGGAGGGATTGTATACTCTTCCATGATCTTAGCGAATTCTCCTCTGGTGGTAAAAATGCTTTTATCTTTCTCGTTTGTGTAGTGCCACGAATATTTGCACTTCCCATCTTTATAGATAGCGATAGAGGATTCCCCACTATAAACAGGAAGTCCATAGTCATTCTTCTCTCCCACAGCAATACCACTGATCTTATAAATAATTCTCGTGTCATCATTGACATAGTCATTGATAAATCTTGATAGAGAAGTCCAACATCCACAGGTTTCACTTGGATAGATACAGACGACAAAGGACTCTTTATTATTGATCATGGTCTCGAGTTGACTCTCCACAATTAAAGTGGCCTCGGTATCTATTTCGCTTCCATAAGAGAGAGATACCTTCTCACTACTATTGTTACAACCCGTTAAACATGAGGCACACATAAGTAAACAAACTAGTCCTTTAAATTTCATATTTCTTATTATCATTCTTGATGAGTTTTTAGTCAATAAATGACCCGATGAAATCTCTATAAAATTAGCCTTTAAAAATGGTTGATTTTTCCCCCAAAAAATACCCCCGATTTTTTATTGTTTTTTTAAGCAAAAATTAAATTCAAAAATAGAGCAAAAAAATGGGGAAAAATACCCCCAAAAAATTGAAGGAAGAAATCGGGACCTATTAACGATTGAATCGCAAGAAAATCATACATAATTTTTCACAAAAAAAATTTAAGTTTAAAAAAGTTTGTTTTTTTAATTTTTTTACTTTATATTTTTACCCGAAATTTGTTCAAATTTCTAACGTTATAAGGGAGGGTAAAAAAATGGAAGAAAACAACGTCATCATTTCTTTACAGAACTGCAGTCGTGTTTTTGGCAAATTTACCGCTCTTGATTCTTTTACTCTAGATATCAAGAAAGGGGAGTTTGTCACATTACTTGGTCCTAGTGGCTGTGGCAAGACAACCACTCTACGCCTTATCGCTGGGTTTGACAAACCAACAGAGGGCCGCATTTTACTTAATGGTGTGGATATCACCGACCTACCTCCTTATAAACGGCCGGTCAACACCGTGTTTCAACGCTATGCCTTGTTCCCTCATCTCAATGTGTACGATAACATTGCCTTTGGACTTAAACTTAAAAAAGTCCCTGTCACGGTAACAAAGAAAAATGGAACTGAAGTCACCAAGATGAAACACCTCAGTGCCAAAGAAATATATCAAAAGGTCAGTCACGCTCTAAAGATTGTGGATCTTGAAGAGCTTGAGAACAGAGATATCTCCACTCTTAGTGGTGGTCAACAACAGAGAGTGGCTATTGCCAGAGCGATTGTTAACGAACCTGAGATTCTTCTTTTAGATGAACCTCTCGGTGCTCTTGATCTCAAGCTTCGTAAGGAGATGCAACTTGAATTAAAGGAGATGCACCAAAAACTTGGTATCACCTTTATCTATGTGACTCACGACCAAGAAGAAGCTCTTACCATGAGTGACACTATTGTGGTTATGAAAGCGGGAGAGATCCAACAAGTGGGAACTCCTACAGAAATCTATAACGAACCCATCAATGCCTATGTCGCGAACTTTGTTGGGGAGAGCAATATTTATAACGCCACTTATACATCAAAGAATAGACTTAGATTCCTCTCCCACTCTTTTGAAGTGGACACTCCTGGGGAGGTGAATGAGAAGGTTGATGTCGTCATTCGTCCAGAAGATATCACCACAAGAAAAGTCAGTGAAGACTATGAAGGTGATAAACTCGTGGGACGCGTCTCTAATCGAGTGTTTAAAGGCACCCACTTTGAGTATGTCGTCATGGTGGGTAAGTCTGAAGTTGTGGTGCAGACTAATAAGCAATACTCTGTAGATGACTTAGTGACCATGGATATCGCAAGTGAGGATATCAGAGTGATGGAGAAAGATATCACCACTAATCTCTATCCTGAAGCGTGGATTAATAAGACAAATGATGTGGTTATCTCTGATCACCCCTTTGAGTGTGATATCACCCAACTCTTAGCGGGTTCACATGTCGATGAAGACGATTATCTCATCGGTCCCGATGGGAAGAAGTATGATCTCAATGATGCGGATGTCATCGCCGAGGTCTCTCTAGGAGACGTTGAGATCATCGAAGATGAGACCGATGATATGCTCATCGGTTACGTCGTTGACCAAGTCTATAAAGGTGATCATTACCAAGTAATGATTAGAACAGAACTTGATGAGGACTTTATCCTTGATACCGATTATCTCTATAGTGAGGATGATCGAGTGGGCATTCAAATTGCCAAGGAGAAGATTAAATTGACACTTAAAGGAGATATCGAGAGATATGAAGTCGAAGACTGAAAGAAAGAGAAATAGGAAAGCCTCAATCTTTCACTTCCGTAGAAGAGACCTTTGTATCCCATACGCTCTCTTTCTCGTTTTATTTGTCATTATTCCAATCGTTATCATCCTCTTCTATGCCTTTACGGACGCGAACGGGAACTTCTCTTTTAATTCCCTCGTCTCCTTCTTTACGACGTGGAGTAAAATCAATGTTCTTATTACTTCACTCTTTATCGCTCTTCAAACCACAATTATCTGTTTACTTATCGGTTATCCTCTTGCCTATTTTCTTGCGAGCAAGAAATATAACAAGAACACCGTCTTAATAACCTTATTTATCGCTCCAATGTGGATTAACTTCGTCCTTCGTACCGGAGCGACCAGAGACTTACTTACCTGGATGGGAATCAATGGTGGTAACTATCCATACCTCGCTACTCTTATCGGTATGGTTTATAACTACCTACCTTTTGTCATCCTTCCTTTATATACCGCCATGCTGAAACTTGATCAGAGTCAGATGGAGGCCGCTGCGGACTTAGGAGCGAATCCTTGGCAAGTCTTTACCCACTCTATCCTCCCCCAATCTGTCCCGGGGATTATGTCGGCATTCCTGATGACCTTTATGCCCACCATGAGTAGCTATGTCATCTCTGATACTTTAAGTGAAGGAAAGATTACCTTATTTGGTAACTATATCTATCTCGACTTTACCAATAATGCTTGGAACGATGGTTCCTTTATGGCTTTTATTATGCTGGTATTAGTGGGGCTCTCGATGTTACTGAACCGAGGAGGAGAGAAAACTGATGAAAGGGGGAGTAGTGGCCTATGGTAAAAAGAATTCTTGCCCAATGCTATATTTGGGTCATCCTCATCCTTATGTATCTCCCTATCTTAGTGCTCATCGCTTTCTCTTTTACCACTGCGACAAACGTTGGGGAGTGGACAGGTTTCTCCTTTGATCTCTACTCCGCTTTATTTAAAAACGATGAGATTATGACCGCTCTTGGTAACACTGTTCTTATCGCCGTTATCTCTGCGAGTGTTTCCACCCTCTTAGGAACTGCGGGAGCGATAGGAAGTTACTATCACAATAAGAGAGTGAGAAAGACCATTGACTTTGTCAATCAGATCCCCATTGTTAATGCGGAGATTGTCATTGCCCTCTCTTTAACTGTGATGTTTGTCTTCTGTGGGACTTATATCTTTAGAGGGAATATCTTCTCTTTCTGGACCCTTCTTATCGGTCATGTGGTGATATCCGCTCCATTTGTCTATACCAGTGTGAAACCTAGACTGCAGCAAATGGATCCAAGTCTCTATGAAGCCGCAATTGACTTAGGAGCGACTCCCACCAGAGCTCTATTTAAAGTAACGATTCCAGAGATTACTCCAGGAATCCTTAGTGGCTTCTTACTTGCGATTACTTTATCTTTAGATGATTTCATCATCACCGCTTTTACAAGAGGAAGTGGACTCCTTAGTGGTGCGAACACTATTGAGACATTATCCACTCTTGTCCAAGCGAAGATTAAGAAAGGCCCCATCCCCACAGAGATGAGAGCTTTAACCACCCTTATCTTTGTCTTAGTGGTCTTAGTGGTGGTGGCTATCTCAATCTATCGCTGGAGAAGGGCGAAGAAAGCTAAGACAGATAACGCGGCAAGAGCGAGGAAGTACGCGAAATGAAACGCTTAGGTTCTCTCTTTCTTGCATGTGCTCTTATCGCCGGTATTGGCCTTCCTTTAACGAGTTGCTCTTCTTCTAGTGAAACCTCCAGCCAAACCCTTAGACTCCTTAACTGGGAAGACTATATCTATGAACAAGATATCTCTAGTGGTTACACGGCGGATGATCTTGTGGATCAGTTTGTGGACTACGTTAAAGAGAACTATCCCCAATACTCTAATGTCAGAGTGGTCTATGACACTACTGACACTAACGAAACCATGTATAACGAACTCATGACCGGTAAGAGTGAGTATGACTTAATCTGTCCTAGTGACTACATGATTCAAAGATTGCTCTCTCAAGACTTACTAGAGCCTCTTGATATGGATTTAATCCCCAATTATCAAAACTACGCTAGTAAAAGAATTAAATCTCAACTTGATAACATCACCGCTCATAACAGCGTCACCGACACGGATGAATCTCTCTCTGACTACGCCGTGGGCTACATGTGGGGAACTCTAGGATTACTTTTTAATCCTAACTATAAGAATTTCACTGTGGATGCGGAGAGTGCAATAGATGATATGCAGTCCTGGTCAGTCTTATGGGATGAAACCTATAAAGGGACAATATCTATTAAAGATAGCATGAGAGATACCTATGCGGCGGCACTCATGTATACCTATGATGAAGAGCTCACTGATCTTCGTGAGCAATATGAAAGTGGAGAGCTCGATAGTGATACTTATAACACTCTCATCAGTGAGATCTTTAATAGGTGTGATGATGAGACTATTGAACTTGTAGAAGAGTCTCTAAACTCTTTAAAGAAGAATATCTTTGGTCTTGAAGTCGATAGTGGTAAAGAAGATATCGTCACCGGAAAGATTGGTATCAATCTTGCCTGGAGTGGCGATGCCGTCTACTCTATCGATCAAGCACAAGATCCAGAGCAAGTCTCTAATCCCTTTGAACTCTGCTATGCTGTCCCTAAGAATGGCGCCAATATCTGGTTTGATGGGTGGGTGATGCCGAAACTTGAGAATCGCAGCCAAGAGCAATATGAACTCGCTCATCTCTTCCTTAACTTTATCAGTGATCCCTATAATGCCGCGCAGAATATGGATTACATTGGTTATACCTCTTTTATCGCGGGAGATGAGATTTTAGAACTCGTACGAGATTGGTATGACATCAGAACAAATCTTATCTGGTATAACGAAGAGTATGATGAAGAAGAAGATGATGAAGAGTATGAGTACTATGACTATGTCTACTACTTAGAAGATAACCAAGAAGTCGAAGTGGACTATGATGATTGTCACTTTGAGAGTGAAAGTGACCCCGACTTTAATCCTAAGTTATACGCAGAATTTAGTGATGGCACCGAAGCGGGCTTTATTGGTTACTATAATGAGCGACTCATCATCGATGATGATATCGAAGAGGTCGATCTTACCTACTTTTTTAATGACACTCTCACGGAGTATGAAGATAGTGACGCCATCTTCTATAGTGATGAATATCTCCCTTATGAAGATGAGAGTGGAGAAGCAAACATTTGTGTGGGTCGTCAATTCTTCACCCAGTATCCTAGTGAAGAGACGATTATTCGCTGCGCGGTCATGCAAGACTATGGGAGTCAGAATGACGCGATTTTAAAGATGTGGGAAGACTTTAAGAGTGATCCTCTCCCCACTTGGGCGATCGTTGTCTTCTCTATAGAGATTGCCGCCATTATTGCGGTGGTCATCTATTACTACGCTAGACGGCACTACAATAACAAGGTGAGAGAAAACATCAAAAAGAGCGAGAACCCCTCTTAGTGAGCGATATTGATACTTGAGAATACACTCTTTAGTAGTGTATTATAAATATCGCTATAAAGTGGTTCCTTAGCCAAGTTGGTAAGGCAGTTGACTGCAACTCAACGATCATCGGTTCGAGTCCGTTAGGAACCTCCAATATACGCGCCTTTAGCTCAACTGGATAGAGTATCAGACTACGAATCTGAGGGTTGCGGGTTCGAGTCCTGCAAGGCGCGCCACTAAGAAAATAAAGAACCTCAAATGCGAGGTTCTTTTTATTTTCTTCTTTCCTGATCTGACCCCTATTGGGTCAGCTTCGACGAATTCTTGTGGATAGAGTAGAACTGTTACCCCCTTTAACCAACCCCTTGATATTTAGACTGGACCACTTGTTTAATATTGACATTGCGCTACTTTTTCGCTTTAATAATCAAAGACAATATCTGTTGCCGACTGCAAACAGCACCACATATTTGCTTTTAGGCTCCTTTCTAAATAAAATCAATGTGTAGGCAATACTTATTGTCACTTCGGGGCGTAGCGTAGCTTGGTATCGCGTCTGCTTTGGGAGCAGAAGGTCGCAGGTTCAAATCCTGTCGCCCCGACCATTAAAAGAGATTATATGGGGCTATAGCTCAGTTGGAAGAGCATCTGATTTGCATTCAGGGGGTCGAGGGTTCGAGTCCCTTTAGCTCCACCAAAAGAAAGATAAACTTATCCTCAGGATGAGTTTTTTATTCTTCTTACTAAGTAATGGTTTAAAATAATAAAAAGTATTTAGAGGTAAGTCTATGAAAACATTAATGGTGGTCTTTTCCCCAAGAGGGAAGACCTATCGTAAAGCTAGAGAAATAAAAAACATCGTCGACTCTGATCTATATGAGATCTATCCCGATAAGTCCTATGGTGGTTTCTTTCATAACATCAAGGTGGCGAGTCAAGAATATCAAAGTAGTGAACTTATCCCCATTAAGAAAGAGATTGAGTATGATATCCTCTCCTATGATCGTGTCTTAGTGGGCTATCCTGTTTGGTGCGCGAGAACCCCGCAAGTAGTGGTCTCTTTCCTTAAGACTCATGAGTTTGCAAATACGAAGATCTATCCCTTTATTACCAGTGCGTGGACCAAGCCCGATAAGGTTGTCACCAAACTAAAAGAAGAACTCCCCAACCTTAATATCCATGGTGGTTATAAGGCTAACCATGTAAAAGGGAAGAGAGTCATTGCGTGGTTATATCACTAATTAAGAAGATATAGAAAAGAGAGAGAGGCATTTATGCCTCTTTTTCTTTCTTTCTTTATGTCCATAATTTCTCCTCTATAGGGGGATGCACGCAAAAACATTTAAACTAAATTTTAAAAAATAGTTTAAAATATATGTATGCCATCGAGTTTAAGTGAAGAAGAAATCTCAGAAGCGTATAAAAAGATCTACGCTTTATATTCTTTATATGGTTGTAATGGCATCTCGATGGATAAAGTAAGTCAAGAGACAGGGATCTCTAAGGCCACTCTCTATTCATACTTTGATAGTAAAGAGAGCATTGTCACCAATATGGTCTCTTATCTCATCTCTTGTCTTGATTCCGTGGAGTTAGAGAGGGTTAATTCTATCGATGAGGTTATCTCTTGTATCGAAGACTTCTACACGAAAAGCGTGATGATCGCTGCGCTCTCAAGAGGGAACTTCTTGCACGATGTCAAAGAGAAATTCCCCGAGGCCTATGAGAGCGCCATCTCGGCGATGAAAGACTTAGAGAAGCGCTTTGAGTCTTTCTATAATCTCGCCTCCTCTCGTGGTTATGTAAAGAAGTTATATCTTCCCTTAGTGACGAGTCAGTTCCGCTCCTCTCTTCCTCTAACAGTCGACGTTGAGTTTCAAAAGGCACATCATCTCACGCTTACGAGTGCGCTTAAGGAATACTACATTATCTTTCTCTCTGAGATTATTGATACTCCTTATATTCATATCTTAGAGAAGAGTAGCATTTATGACTTTATCCCTCATCTTAAAGAGGTCTTAATTAATGACTTCTATATCACCACAGTGAGAAGAAGTGGAGGTCAATAATATGAAAACCTTAGTCATCTATTATTCCTTAAGTGGCACCACAGAGATTGTCGCTCAAAGAATCCAAACCCAACTTGACGCGGATCTCTTCCAGATCGTCCCTAAGAAAGACTATGGAGATTACCACCACGCGATTGATCTTGCGGGTAGAGAATATGAGAATAATGAACTCCCTGAATATATTGGGGACGTTAAAGATTTTGATAGTTATGAGAGAATCATTATTGGTTACCCCTTGTGGTACTATAAAGCCCCACAAGTGGTCCTCTCTTTCCTTCTCTCTCATAACCTTGAAGGAAAGGAGATCTATCCTTTCTGCACTAGTGGAAGTCAGGATGCTGATAACTCTGTAGAAGTTCTAAGGAGTCAACTACCCACTGCTAGTATCCACGAGGGTATTAGAGTGACTTCCTATAATAGTAGTCAAATAGAGGAGTGGTTATCTCATTAACTGCTTCTCCTTAAATAAAACAAACAAAGGAGGTATTAATTATGAAAACACTAGTTGTTTGTTTCTCAAGAGGGGGCCGCACTCTCAAAGTGGCCAAAGCCATTGAAACTCTTACTGAAGGAGATCTCTTTGAAGTCAAGACTGACAAGAAGTATGGTGGATACTTCAAAGCCCTTGGTGTGGCTAACAAAGAGTACAAGAGTGGAGAGTTACCCACAGTGATTGGGGATGTCAAAGACTGGGAGAGTTATGACCGTGTTTTTGTGGGCTTTCCTATTTGGTATGGGAAGTGCCCAATGGTGATGCAATCTTTCCTTAAGAGTCATGATTGGACAGGAAAGGAAGTTCATCCCTTCGCTACCTCAGGTATGAGTGGAATTGAAGGCGCCGTCCCTCAAGTCACAGAGTGTTGTGTGGGCGCTAACATCCATGAAGGACTCAGAACAGGTAAACCTAAAGAAGCGGAACTTAAAGCTTGGATTGAGAAGTAACATATCTATCTAAGGAGGTCTATCTTATGGATAAAGATGTATTGACCTTAAAAGAGCACCTCGAGAGCTCTCATAAGACGATTGCTCTCACAGGTGCGGGTATTTCTTATCTCTATGGAGTGGGTCGTCTTAAACAACAGACTAGTAGGGCCCAACTTATGCAATCTCTCTCCCCAGAGTTTGTAAACAAACACCCTGATGAGTTTTATCAACTCATGAAGAATTCTTTTCTTGACGCCACCTTTGGACTTGGTCCAGGAGAGGTTCATAAACAACTCGTTGAACTTGAAAAGAGAGGACATTTGCAGGGAATTATCACTAATAACATGGATTGCTTACATCAGATAGCGGGCTCCACAAATGTGGTGGAGATCCAAAGTGGTTTTGATGATAGCATCTGTATTAATTGTGGAGCGAGATTTACTGATTATCATATCTGGAACCAAGGTTGTCTTCCTATTTGTCCCCATTGTGGGGGTTATATCATGCCCGCGAATTTTGATAGAAATAGTCCTACCCATGATAGGGATTTCGCTCAAAGAATTAATCAAGCCAATGATATGTTAGCAGACGCCGAATTAGTGCTTATTATTGGAACCACAGGATTTCTCTCAGAGCAGTATATGGCCAGGATGAATCCCCATGCCTATGTCATTCAGATTAATCCTGGATCCACTAAGTTTGACACGATGGCGGACCTTAATATTAGAAAAGACGCCGCTATAGTTTTTAAACAAATATTAGACGAGGAATAAAGATGCCTGAGCTTACTCCTGAACAGATTGAAATGTATCGCAGACAAATGGAAGAGAGAGAATATCGTGGTCTCTCCCCCGATGAGGTTATGGCCAAAAAGAAAGAGAAAGAAGAGGAGAGACAACACAATATCTCTCTCTTTAATGAGACTCTTGAGATCTCTAAAAGGGGTTCTTATCTCTATAAAGGAGTGCCTACTTATCTATCAAAGACTAATGAAGAGAGAAGTCTCACAACAGTCTTTCTTCCCGATGAGATAGAGACCTTATCTCACTCTCTATCTCTCTCTAATAGTGAAGAATATCCTTGTCCAGTAAGAGTGGAGAATATCGACGCTTTAGAACTCGCTAAAAGAAGACTTGATGAGACTAACGAGAAAGTCTTAGTGCTAAACTTAGCAAGCGCGACGCGACCGGGTGGAGGCACCCTTGATGGAGCGGGTGGCCAAGAAGAAGATCTCTGTAAGAGAAGTTCTTTATATCTCGCTCTTAGTGATGAGGAAGCCAAAGAATACTTTGACTACAATAATTCTCTTCATTCACATTTAGGGAGTGATGCTTTAATGTTCTCTCCTTATGTCGCGGTCTTTAGAGATAGTAGAGAGAATCTCTTAGAGAGTCCCTACTGTGTCTCCGTCTTAAGTGCGTCCGCGCCTAATATTAGGTTTGGAAAAGAAGGATTAAGTGACGAAGAGTATATAGATCTCTTATATAAGAGAATAAGAGGGATCCTATGTACAGCGACATACCTAGGGTACAAGAATCTCATCTTAGGAGCCTTTGGTTGTGGAGTGTTTGCTAATGATGCGAAAGTCGTAGCCGCTATCTTTAAGAGAGTGATACAAGAATTTAAGAGGGATACCTTTACTCATCTTGACTTTGCGATCCTATGTAAAGATGAGAGCGATTATAACTATCAAGAGTTTAAGAAACTCTTTAGTGAGGAAGAATGAAATTAGAAGACGCAATAGAAGAACTCTATCTATCCATAATGGAGAGTAATAACACTGTGGTCGTTACCGGAGCGGGGATTTCAATTGCCGCGGGAGGAGTGACCTATGGCGGGATGGCCTTTCGCTCAAGAGGGGGCTTTAACTCTAGTGATCCTAGTGCCATGTATGCAGCCTTCTATCGTTCCTTTCTTGGGAGCATGTTTGAGCATGGTCCTACCGAAGCTCATAAGGCTTTAGCGGAGCTAGAGAAGGAAGGGAAGATTCAAGGGATCATCACCACCAATGTCGATTGTATGCACACCATGGCGGGCTCCGTTAATGTCGCAGAGATACAAGGAAGCTTTCAAGTCAATGTCTGCCCGAAGTGTCAACATGTGACCCATGGGTATGATATCTGGAGAGAAGGAAGAATGCCTCAATGTGAGTATTGTGGAGCGAACCTTCTTCCTTATAACATGTACTCTCACGCAGGACTACTTCATAGTGAACTCACCAAAGCCCAACAATATATCTCAAAAGCCGATCTTATCCTCATCATCGGAGCGAATGGTTGCTACACCCATATGTATTGGGGGTATAAAAAGAGAAGCGCAAAAATTATACAGATAAATCCCGGAAGAACTTACTTTGATGATGTAGCTGATGTCAATGTCAAAGGGGAAGCCGATCCTGTCTTTAATGAAGTGATGAAGAAGTATCACGAACATAAAGAAGAAGTGGAGAGAAAGAAAGAAGAAGAGTGAACTCTTCTTCATCTAGTCTCACTTAGACCTTAGTAAGGTCTTTTTTATTCCTTTAAATGAGATAACTTTGTTATAATACTTCTATTATGAAGAAGACTTATAAGATTCTATGTCTTAGTGTTGTGGCCCTTAGTTTGACTGCTTCTGTTTCTAGTTGCTCCGCAAAATGGAGTGAGGTCACTGATTTTCTTAATGATGTCTATACCTCGATTGAAGGATCATGGGAGGGCGCGGAATATGACTATGAAGTCACTTATAGTTATAAAGAGAAACACTATAAGGCCCAATACACTTTAAGTGAGAAGGAAGTCTATAAGGATACTTCTAGTGGTTTAGTGGCCCGAACCAAATATGAATACCACTCTAAAATCAATGACAATGGGAAAAAGAGTAAAAAAGATATTAAAGAAGAAGATTACATTACCACAGTAGAAAAGAAGCAAAGACTCTTTTCTAGAAGTAAGATTGATGGAGAAGTAGAGTATTATTCTTATTCTTACTCAGGCTCTTATTCATCAGAGCTTAGTAATTTTAATAGTGTTATCAGTGCCACTATTGCTCAGTATACCTCTTCAAGTGCGGACTCCTTAGGGATTAGCTCCGCGACCAAAGGTAATCACTCTATCTCTTGGAGTGTCTATGACCGCTATGAACCATACACAGTAACTTTAAAGACTGATCGTAACTATGTGGTGAACTACTTATCTTTTGAATCCTCTGTTGTGGATAAAACTGATGGAGTGAAGGAAACACTTACCACAAAAGAGGTCTTTAAGAGAGTCGGTGGTGGCGCGCTTCACGCTCCCACCTGGGCGAATAAAAGGAACTTCCCCAGGTATTTTGATTAAAGGAAATAATAGTGATGAATCTTCGTGAATATAACCTTGTGAAAGATAAAAGCTATAATGACTACTTTCATTATCTAGGAGAGAAGTATGGCTATCCCACCTATAACTATCCCACCATGGGAGGAAGTGGTCAGTTCTTTGATGTGGCCCTAGAAGAGCTTAAGAAGAAGAAGAGTAAGGATGGACTTTTCGTCCATCATCTCTATGAGTGCTATTACCCTGAGTTTCTTTTAGCGGTAGATAGCACCGCTAAGAAGTATCCCATCGAGTTTCAATATCCCACGGGGCAGTGCTATTGCACTCTTTTAGAGCATATGCTTCTTCATATCTTGATTGGAGAGGCAGTACTCTCACAAAAGGGAGAGAAGAAGCTTTTTAATGAAGTCTGTGCGAATGATATCATCTATAACTTAATCCCCACGATTAATGATGCCTTTAACGGGAGATATGATGATCCTACGAATCCTAACTACATGCTTATGATGACAACATCTAAATATAAGAAGACTTATATAGAACTCCTTAAGAGATTTAAAGAAGTAGATAGTCACTTTAACAAGAGAAAGAGTAATTGGTTTATCTCTACAGCGTATAAGAAAGAGTATAAAGATGAAGAGTGGGATATCTCCACAAAAGTAGACTTCTTTATTGAGATAGGAACCGCTATTGGGGAAGAAGTAAAGGTAAAGAAGATAAAGTAA
>JAJQAG010000003.1 GCA_021203905.1 Coprobacillus sp.
ACTGGTTCACTATCGGTCACTAGTTAGTATTTAGCCTTACGGGGTGGTCCCCGCACATTCAGACAGGATTTCTCGTGTCCCGCCCTACTCTGGATACCGCTAGGGTGCGCCAGATTTCGCTTACAGGGCTATCACCTTCTATGGCTGACTTTCCCAAGTCATTCAGCTATCCTTAACAATCCCACGACGCGGTCCGAACCCCACCCCAAAGGGTGGTTTGGGCTCTTCCGCTTTCGCTCGCCGCTACTGACGGAATCGAGTTTTCTTTCTTTTCCTCTAGGTACTTAGATGGTTCAATTCCCTAGGTATCGCTTCACTATCTCTATTGGTTTTCGATAGGATGACATGGCATTGCCCATGCCGGGTTTCCCCATTCGGACATCGACGGATCAAAGCTCATATCCAGCTCCCCGTCGCTTTTCGCAGGTAATCACGTCCTTCATCGCCTTCTAGTGCCAAGGCATCCACTGTACGCCCTTAATAACTTAATTTCATAAAATTATAAGTAAATTGGTAAGTAATAAAAAAATTGCTTAGTAGATCGCAAAATAGGTATGAAATCTATTTAGCGACAATATAACAGAAAGAACAATGTTATATAATATCCAGTTTTCAAAGAACAGGTCTAGAGATAGGCCTCTCGGCTCTCTCAAAGCTAAACAGATGAGAATAAGCTCACGCACGAACTAATAAGTTTAGGTTATTAATTATTTTTGTACTCATCAGCTACTCGAAGTAGCCGACGTCTTTCTCCATAGAAAGGAGGTGATCCATCCCCACGTTCTCGTAGGGATACCTTGTTACGACTTAACCCCAATCACCAGCCCTACCCTAGGCGCCTCCCTCCTTGCGGTTAGGATAACGACTTCAAGTATTGCCAGCTCTCATGGTTTGACGGGCGGTGTGTACAAGGCCCGGGAACGTATTCACCGCGACATAGCTGATTCGCGATTACTAGCAATTCCAGCTTCATGGAGTCGGGTTGCAGACTCCAATCCGAACTGAGACGAGCTTTTTGAGATTTGCCCCGCGTCACCGCATCGCGTCTCTTTGTACTCGCCATTGTATCACGTGTGTAGCCCAGGACATAAAGGGCATGATGATCTGACGTCATCCCCACCTTCCTCCGACTTACATCGGCAGTCTCCTTAGAGTTCCCAACTAAATGATGGCAACTAAGGACAAGGGTTGCGCTCGTTGCAGGACTTAACCTAACATCTCACGACACGAGCTGACGACGACCATGCACCACCTGTGTGAGCTATAACTATCCCCCTATTTCTAGGGTCTTTAGCTCCATGTCAAGCCCTGGTAAGGTTCTTCGTGTATCGACGAATTAAACCACATGATCCACTGCTTGTGCGGGCCCCCGTCAATTCCTTTAAGTTTCACTCTTGCGAGCGTACTCCCCAGGCGGAGAACTTAATGCGTTAGCTTCGCCACTGCCTTTCGACAATAGCTAGTTCTCATCGTTTACGGCGTGGACTACTAGGGTATCTAATCCTATTTGCTCCCCACGCTTTCGTGACTCAGCGTCAGTATCGAGCTAGTATGCCGCCTTCGCCACTGGTGTTCCTCCATATATCTAAGCATTTTACCGCTACACATGGAATTCCACATACCTCTCTCGTACTCTAGCTGCTCAGTTTCCGAAGCGGAATGGGGTTGAGCCCCACGATTAAACCTCGGACTTAAGCTGCCGCCTACTCACTCTTTACGCCCAATAATTCCGGATAACGCTTGCCACCTACGTATTACCGCGGCTGCTGGCACGTAGTTAGCCGTGGCTTTCTGGTAAGGTACCGTCACTCCCCACCGCATTTCCTCGATGGGGCATTCGTCCCCTACAACAGAGCTTTACAACCCAGAGGGCCTTCATCGCTCACGCGGCGTTGCTCGGTCAGGGTTTCCCCCATTGCCGAAAACTCCTTACTGCTGCCTCCCGTAGGAGTATGGACCGTGTCTCAGTTCCATTGTGGCCGATCAACCTCTCAGTTCGGCTACGCATCTTCGCCTGGGTAGGCCATTATCCCACCTACTAGCTAATGCGCCGCAGGCTCATCTTCCAGTGAGGGCAGAACCCCCTTTCAAACCTCCGCGATGCCGCGGTGGTTGTTATCCGGTATTAGCCAAAGTTTCCTCTGGGTATCCCAATCTGGAAGGCAGATTGCCTACGTGTTACTCACCCGTTCGCCACTAGGGTGCAAGCACCCCCGTTCGACTTGCATGTATTAGGCACGCCGCCAGCGTTCATCCTGAGCCAGGATCAAACTCTCAAAATTTGTATTCTAGTTCATTATTATCTGGTTAGTTAAATTAATTCCAATTCCAAAGAAAAGGAACGGAATTGACGTTTGCTTTGTTCGTACATCTGTTTAGTTTTCAAAGATCTCTTTGTATGCCTATAGGTCATTACTCTATTACATATATATGTAATAAGACCAGTCTCTCGACCGCATACTTTAAACATACTACTCTTATAAAGAGTTAGTGTCAAACTTTTTTTATCGAAAATTATGATTATTTTTACCGCTATAGATCCGCCATAACGATATAGTGAGTTAATTATATTAAATAATTAGAAGAAGAAAAAGAAAAATCGTTAACAAACGACTTTTCTCTTCTAAATATTACATATTTAAGATAATAACTATCTTCTCATTCTGCCAAAGATTCTCACGAGGAAGTATAAGAGATAGATAAAGATACAGATGAAATCTGTATAGAGACGAAAGGCACAGTAATACGCTTGATCATTAGAGATATCCTCATTAACGATTCTTCTAATCCTTGCGACATCATAGAGGGTGATAAGCATCATCGCAATCACCATGACCCCCATAATAATCATATACATCGTATCAAAGAAGTCTGGCCAGATAAGACCAAAGAGAAGACCAAACATCATGATAATCATAGCCGCCATAGCAAGACCCATGCCTACCATGGCCGCTCCACTAAATCTTCCTTTAGTGCCGTAGGCAATTAAAGTCATAAGGCCAAAGACCACCGCGGTAATAGCAAAGGTAATCCCTAAGACTTCCCAATCAATATAAAGGGTAAAGGAAGACATCATGACTCCCATCACCACGGCGTAGAGAATAGAGATAGTTAGTGATCTCGTGGCCCCTCGACTACGACTTCTATTTCTCGTAAACATCAGAGAGATACAAAGAATTAATTGTAGGACACAAGCCACAATCATAATCACTAAGATACCAGTGGAGGCTGCACTATAATTAGTCTCTAACCAGAGGTCGAAAAGATACCCAAGTAAGAGAGTAATTGCGGCAGTCCCAAGGATAAGTAAAAACATAATCCCGAAGACTTTGGTCATGTTGACCACGCCAGTATGACTTGTTCTCTGCTTATGATAGGGATGATCATCCACCACTTCTTGACTATTAGTGTCTGCTAAAGAAGGGTCTTGGGTATATCTCGGACTTGTTGGCATATTTACCTCTAATTAAATAATGTTATCAAGCAAGGCTTGGTAGGAATCAATTTTAAGAGATGCTCCTCCGACAAGCGCTCCATCGACATCAGGGAGAGTGAGATAATCTCTGATGTTCTCTGGTTTCACACTGCCACCATAGAGGACTCTAATCTCTTCACTGGCATCGCCAAAGAGTTCATGTAAGATGCCACGAATATAACAGCAGACATCTTGCGCAATTTCTGTGGAAGCATTCTTTCCTGTCCCAATGGACCACACTGGTTCATAGGCAATGACAAGATTCTTCACCTCACTAGCGGTTAAGTCTTTTAAGCCATCCACTACTTGACGACGAACGACCTCTTTTGTAATTCCACTTTCAAACTGCTCTAAGGTTTCCCCTACACAATAGAGGGGAACCATATGATGAGCGATAAGAGCTTTAATCTTAAGATTACAAGCTTGATCAGTTTCATTGAAGTAAGTTCTTCTCTCACTGTGACCAATGATGCACCAATTCACCCCTAACTCTTCTAGCATCTCAATCGAGATTTCACCAGTAAAAGCCCCATGGGGTTCATAGTGGCAGTTTTGGGCCGCCACAAGCATATCTTTAGGAGCACTCCTTACAACTTCATCTAAACAGAGATAAGTAGGGGCCACACCAATATCGATATTGTGCTCGGTGGCTTTCTTAATTGTGGGACCAATAGTGGAGGTAAACTCATTCGCTTCACTGATGAGTTTATTCATCTTCCAGTTTCCCATTAAGAGTTTTCTTCTCATGTTAACGAATGATGTCGATTCCGGGGAGATGACCATCATTTTCAATCATCTCTAAGGAAGCACCACCTCCTGTAGATACATGAGAGAAGGAATCTGCATAACCAAATTCTTTAATCGCTGCAGCGCTATCACCACCACCACAGACTGTAAAGGAATTAGGAATGGCCTTAACTGCTTCACACACCGCTTTAGTGCCCGCTTGGAAAGCCTCTTGTTCAAAGACACCAAGAGGTCCATTCCAGAAGACCATCTTCGCTTTCTTAATCTCTTTCGCATATTTCTTCATGGTCTTAGGACCAACATCTAGGCCTTGGAATCCCTCAGGGATCTTTTTGGACTTACAGACTTTCTTTTCTGTCCAATCTTCAAAACCATTAGCAACGACAGAGTCTACAGGGAGAAGGATTCTTCCCTTGGCACTTTCATAGCAGTTTCTGGCATATTCAAGTTGATCATCCTCAACAGGGGAGTTACCTGTTTGTCCACCTAAGGCTTTGACAAAGGTATACGCCATAGCGCCACCAATAAGGATCTTGTCACACTTCTTAAGAAGAGAATCGATGACTTTAATCTTATCAGAGACTTTAAAGCCTCCAAGGATAGCGACATAGGGGCGATCACTCTCAGCGACATCCACACATCTTGTTAAAGCGGAGACTTCTTTCTCCACAAGATAACCCACAGCGACTTGCTTACCAGCTTCTTTAAGGATAGAAGGAACACCATAGGTAGATGCATGGGCTCTATGAGCGCTTCCAAAGGCATCCATGACATAGGCATCCCCTAAGCTCGCCCAGATAGAAGCAATCTCAGGATCGTTCTTCTCTTCACCTTTTTCATAACGAGTGTTTTGAACGAGTAAGACATCACCCATCTTAAGAGCGGCCACCGCGTTGGTTAATTCCTCACCTCTAGTCACAGGGCAGAAGGCGACTTCTTTCCCAAGGAGTTCTCCTAAACGCACTGCGACAGGAGCAAGGTCGTTTTTCTTCTTTGCCGCTTCAATCTCTTCTTCACTTAACTTATAGGAAACCTTTCCTAAGTGAGAGAAGAGAATCACTTTGGCATTCTTGGAAATAAGTTTTTGGATGGTGGGCAAAGCCGCGACAATACGATTGTCATCTCTAATGACTCCTTCTTTAATAGGGACATTAAAGTCCACTCGGACAAGAACTTTTCTTCCACGGATGTTCTTTAAATCATCAACTGTTAACATAATGTAATCTCCTTTGTTATTTATAGAATAAATAAAGTGCCCCCATGCTTAGATGGAGGCACTTAATCCACTTAATGAATAATTAGTCACAACCTAAGACATGGGCCATTACTTTGGCAAGTCTTACGAATTGACATGTATATGAATACTCATTGTCGTACCAAGAGACAACTTTGACATGTTGCACTCCATCAGGATCAGTGAAGACCATGGTTTGTGTGGCATCAAAGATGCTACCCGCGGTACTACCAAGAATATCAGAGGAAACAATCTCATCTTCAGTGTAATCAAGAACACCTTTGAGATATGTCTCACTGGCTTCCTTCATCGCCGCATTAATCTCTTCCGCACTGGCAGGATGCTTTAAGATAAGGGAGAGGTCAACAAGAGAACCATCAATCACAGGGACACGGATAGCGCCACCTTTTAAGACTCCCTTGAGTTCTGGAATAACTAAGTTAATCGCTTTGGCCGCACCAGTAGAGGTTGGAACAATATTCGCCGCGGCTGCTCTTCCTCTTCTCTTATTACCTTTGGCAAGGTCGAGAGTGGTTTGATCATTAGTGTAAGCGTGGACTGTGGTCATGAAGCCACCTTGAATGCCCCACTTCTCACATAAGACCTTACAAACAGGAGCAAGGCAGTTGGTGGTGCAGCTGGCACCAGAAACAACTGTCATCTCTTTGGTTAACTCTTTATCGTTAACGCCAAAGACGAAGGTTGGAGTTTCACTATCACTTGGAGCGGAGATAATAACACCCTTTGCTCCATTATCAATGTGCACTTGGGCATCGGCTTTACCTTTGAAACGGCCAGTACACTCTAAGACAATATCCACTCCATAATCACCCCAGTTGAGGTTCTCTGGTTTGGGTTGTCCTAAGATAGGAATGTGACGACCATTAAATACTAATTCATTGTGCTCGGTATCCGCACTAATCTCATCACGATGCCATCCTCTATGAGTGGTATCATACTTTAATAAATACGCAAGAGTATCAGCGTCCACGAGATCGTTAATGGCAACGACTTCGAAATCACCACACTCTTCGCAGCGACGGAATGCTAAACGGCCGATACGACCAAATCCGTTAATCGCAATTTTGATTTTCTTTGACATACTAGATGCCTCCTTATGTAATAACTGCATTTATTATGATAAAACAAAAAGCCTTTTCTTTAAAGAAAAAAGCAAAAATAAATCAATTAAGTTCTCTTAAAGGGAGATATCTATTCCAGAGAGCAAGTTAGAGAGGGTGATATTCAGGGCGTTACTAATCTTAAATAACACTTCAATCGTGGGATTTCTCTTCCCTCTCTCTAAGTCAGAAATGTAGTTACGATTGACATCCGCTTCAAGGGAGAGATCAAGAATAGACATATTTCTCTCTCTTCTTAAATAACGAATACGCATTCCTAAAGAGTGGAGTAATTCTGGATTAGTCACCGCCATGAATGGTTATCCTTTCATAAAGAGAATCAAGATACTTAAAGAGATTATAGATAGTACTTCTTGAGACTGACTTATCAAGCTCTTCTCCGAGCAATGTTGCGAGTTCACTCATTGAAGCGGACTCGTGTTCAAGGCGGAGTTTACAAAGCATTTTTGCTCTTTCATTACTAATATTTTCTATCCCTAAATACTGATCAATAACTTGGATTTTTTTAATCTGATTTTGACCCGATTCCACAGTGCGTTTCATGTTGGCGACATCAAAGTTTGTGAGCCTGTTTGCGGAGTTAACAACATCTCTATCTACGCGAATATTTTCAAACTCTAAACAAGAAGAAACCGCTCCAATAACGATTAAAAAGTTGGAGATTTGCTCGGATTTTTTAAAATATATCACGAATTTGTTTCTTCTGGTTATCACTTTTGCTTCAAGGGGAGCACCCTTAAATCTCTGGAGTAATTTTAAGAACCATTTAGCGAAGTTTTCATCGTTCACCACTATCTCTAAGTGGTAGTTAGATGTCGTTGGAGAATTGATAGAACCAGAGGCTAAAAAAGAGCCTGCGAGAAAGCCACAAATGGTGTCATCATTATAGGCAATATTCTTAGAGATTTTCTCTTCAAGTGGATCAAGGTCGAGATCACTTAATATCTCTTCAACCTTGTCATTAACATATAAGAGATAGTCTGTCTGCATTTGTGAGAATCTCTTCTTCTTCTCATATAGCATATGACAATCCGCGCTAAAGACCTTGGAGATATTAAGATACATGAATCTCGCTATCTTCCCATTAGTGGTGGTTAATAAGATTCTCTCTTTCCCTTCACTTAAAACTATCTTTCCATTGATGCGGATATACGCACTTAAAAGAGCTTTTAAACGAGCGAGAGAGGGATAGTCATTATCCACTATCTCTTCTTTGACTTTCTGGGTAAAAGAATAAACTTCCGTGTTTGCCATAATGATGTATTATACACTTATCAGTGTTATTTATTAAGTCTTGAGGCGATTGTTTGGGCGGCGATTTCTCCATCTTTATAGGCGATAAAGATTTGACGGGTTAGTCTTTCAGTGACATCCCCCACCGCAAAAAGATTTGGGCAAGATGTCTCTCTATTCTTATCAATAGGGATAGTTCCACCACTATTTAGCACTCCATCAATGTGGACAAATTGAGTGTTAGGAATCTGTCCCACAAGAGGGAAGATACCCGCGACTTGAAGTGTTTTTTCTTCTTTTGTCTCGACATTTTGAATAACGATTCCGCTAACTTCATCTTCCCCTAATATCTTTGTAGCGATATAGGGAGTAAGGATTTCTACATTACTTCTCTTACGAAGATCTTCCACTAAATGGATATCTCCTCTGAATTCATTTCTTCGATGAATGACATAGAGGTGACCAACAATTGAAGAGAGGTGAATGGCTTCTTTTAAAGCGACATTTCCCCCACCGATAACAATGACATCTTGCCCTTTAAAGAAGTGACCATCACATAAAGAACAATAACTAATTCCATGACCAAGGAGTTCTTGCTCTTTCTCTAAACCAATGAGGTTATTATGAGTACCACTAGCGATAATCACAGACCTAGATTGATATTCACTTACGGAGGTTATCACACTAAAGATATCTCCTTCTTTAGTGAGAGAGATTACTTCTTCAAATTGAATATCAATACCTAAATCAATCGCTTGCTTATAGAATTCCATAGCGAGTTCTGGTCCAGAGATATGGTGATAACCTGGAAAGTTATTTACTTCGGGAGCGAGATTTACTTTTCCTCCGGGAGCGCTCTCTTCAAGAATGACAAAAGATAAACCTGATTTCTTAAGGTTTATCGCTGCGTTTATTCCTCCTGGACCCGCGCCTATAACAACACAATCTAAAAGTTCCATTAAATAATGTCCTTTAATTGATTAAAGTTAGAGATGGAATGTGGTTGCGCAAGGTTTTCATCTTTGTATTCTCTTGGACCCCAGTGACAATGACAGAAGTCCACACCCGCATTGGTGGCGACTTTATAGTCCACTGGTGAATCACCAATATAGAGAACTCTTCTCTTATCACTGATTCCACTATCAGTCATAATCTTACTAATCCCTTCACCTGAAGGTTTTCTCTCTTCTGTATCTTCATATCCCACAATAAAATCTATATCTTCTAAGATATTAACTTGCACTAAACACTTAATGGTTAAGTCGTGTCTCTTATTAGTGTACACTCCAATCTTGACCCCCTTCTTATGAAGGTATTCTAAGATTTCTTTGGTGTGGTCATAGGCGAGGACATCATCGTATTGAGTGGATGAATATTCATAGAATTCTTGAGCGAGTTTCTCAGTATCATCTTGTGGGAACTCAAGTTTTAAGACATCCCTTAACTGCGGGCCACTGAAGGCATAGAGATCACTATCTGTGGGTCTTATCCCATTCTTATGTAAGTCATAGAGATGGATATAAGAGTTACGAACCATCTCATCAGTATTGGCCAGAGTGCCATCAACATCAAAGATACAGAGATCATATCTTGCCACACTCGTAATCACTTCTCGATCTTTATAGGAGAAGATGAAGTTCAAGATGGCGACAACATCGATAAAGAATATCGAGATCCCGCTGATCAGGGAGATAATTCCAAAGGTATAAGTATTGGCTTCTAGGGATTCACTACCCCCACTAGTGGCCATCATCACACTACCCGCAACAATAAGACCAACAGAGATAATAGAGAGCACTAAAGTGGTAATCCACGACTTCCTATAGGTATGGATAGTGTAGTTTTGTGTTCCCTTCTTTTCCCGATAACAGATCCTAATAATATGATTACCCGCTATTAGTAAGAGACCCGCTCCCATAAAGCATAGAGACCAGATAAGAGACCAGTACAAGTTACTTCCCATATTAAAGTTACTATCTCTTAATGGTTCCATTATTGCTCTTATAAGCCCATACCAGACAAGATACATACAAGCTTGATCACCATTCTCTAGATACTTACGGAGAGTGCCACCAAAGAGTCTGGTAATAAGATAATAACCAACGACATTAACCACTCCTTCAATAAAGAAAAGTGGGACATACATCAAAGATGTATCTCTCATTGTTCGCATGTTATTGACAATGATCGTGGGTAACCAACCAAAAGCGGTGGCATCCACGGCGTTACCATAGACCTCAACATTAAAGAAGTTACCCCATCTTCCAAAGACCTGAGCCACAAGGATTGTGGGAATAATAATATCAAAGAGTTGTAAGACATTAAATTTCTTGTGGTTTCTCCACCAACACCAGAGACCCCCACAGATAATACCTAAAATCACCCCTCCGAGAACTGTGAGACCACCATTCCAAATCTGCACGATCTCTCCTGGGTGAACGCTATAATAGTCCCACTCTCCAAAGACATAGAAGAGTCGTGCGCCAATAATACCCATGACAAGACCCACAATAAAGGTTCCATCAATTCTGCCATGACTACCAAATTGCTTATAGATCCTATGGTCACAGATAAGATAGACCATAATCGCTCCGATAAGGATAAAGATTGCGTAGAAGGCAATTCCACTTTCACCACTATTGGCGCGATAGAAGCCACTAGAGAAGGAAATACCAGAGATAAGAGGATAAGCCATGTATGGAGCGTATCCTTCAAGGGTGACAAAGGTAAAGATGAGGATACACACTACACTAATAATAAGAGTGCGATATAACCACTTCTCTAATTTAGGGGGTTTAAAACGTCCATAGTAATAGAGAATAAAAGCACCAAAAAAGACAAATATAGACGCACTTAAGAAGAGGCTTCCCCCTATAGCGGCGACATAACTATACCAGGCAATATTACTCCAATCTCTCTCGATAATGATGTATCTCTCACCAACGGGATCAAGAGTCTTACAATAAGAGAAGATAAGGATAGACATCACCACAGCACAGACTGTCCCAATGATAGAGATAATAATGCTATTTTTTATTGGAGTGCGGTAATCCGCTTTATTTTCTTTATTCGCTTTACACCAACGACCAAGATAAACCATGAGTCCGATTAAGAGACCCAAAGCAATGACAAGTAAGATAATAATAACCGCTAACATAACGCAAATAATTGTAAACTATAAATCGTCTTAGGACAATTTATTAAAATAAATTATAGAAACTAACTCTTTAGGACACCACGAAGCGCAATTCCAGTGTAGGATTTAGAAGATTTAGCCACCTCTTCTGGGGTACCTGTGGCCACAATGCTTCCCCCTTGGTCCCCTCCTTCGGGTCCTAAATCGATAATGTAATCGGCGTTTTTAATAACATCGAGGTTGTGCTCAATGACAATCACTGTATCACCATGATCCACAAGAGAATTGAGGACAGCAAGGAGTCGTTTGACATCATCCGCATGTAAACCGGTGGTGGGCTCATCAAGGATATAAACTGTCTTACCTGTAGGTCTCTTTTGTAGTTCGTTAGCGAGTTTCACTCTTTGAGCTTCTCCTCCAGAGAGCGTGGTGGCAGCTTGACCGAGTTTAATATAACCAAGACCGACATCATCAAGGATCTTGAGTTTACGATATATCTTATCTCGATCTTTAAATAGTGTGAGAGCGTCCTCCACAGTGAGCTCTAATACCTGATATATGTTTAGTCCCTTGTAGGTTATTTGAAGAGTTTCTTCATTATATCTCTTTCCTTCACATTCATCACACTTAACATAGACATCTGGAAGGAAGTTCATATTCACTCTTACCACCCCTCCACCTTGGCATTTTTCACATCTTCCACCGGGAACATTAAAGGAGAATCTTCCCTTTTGATATCCTCTTGCTTTCGCTTCAATAGTGTTTGCAAAGACATCTCTTATCTCATCAAAGAGTTTGATATAAGTCGCAGGATTACTCCTTGGAGTTCTCCCTATGGGTTCTTGGCTGACATCCACAACCTTATCGACATTCTCTATGCCCTCGATTGTGTCAATCTCTCCCACAATATCATCAGTGTTATATAAAGCATTTCTTAAATAGGGATATAAGGTTTGATTGATAAGAGAGGACTTCCCACTCCCACTGACCCCAGTCACACAAGTAAAAGTCCCTAAGGGAATATCCACATTGATATGCTTGAGATTGTTTTGACTCGCTCCCTTCATATGGAGATATAAACCGTTCCCTTTTCTTCTCTCTTTTGGAGTGGGGACTTCTAGTTCTCCACTTAAGTATTTACCAGTAATGCTATTCTTATTATCCATAATATCTTGGACCGTTCCTTGAGCAACCACCTCTCCCCCATGATCTCCAGCTCTAGGTCCTAGATCCACAATATAATTCGCACTACGAATGATTTCTTCATCGTGCTCGACGACAATAAGGGTGTTGCCAAGCTTCACCATATCCTTTAAAGTCTTAATTAATTTCTGACTATCTCTTTGATGTAAACCAATGGATGGTTCATCAAGAACATATAAAACTCCAGACAAACGACTCCCGATTTGCGTGGATAATCGAATTCTTTGAGCTTCTCCGCCAGAGAGAGACATTGAGATACGTGAGAGGGTGAGATACTCTAAACCAACATCACATAAAAAGTTAGCGCGATTCTCAATTTCATTAAGAATTAATCTCGCGATTTCTCTCTTTTGAGGAGAGAGGATTTCTCTTAGATGAATAATCCAATCTCTTAGATCTTTAATCTGCATACAACAGACTTGATAGATATTCTTATTATCGAGTCTAATAGAGAGCGCTTGTTCATTAAGACGAGATCCATGACAGGTGGTACACTCTCTCTCGGATAAGAAGAGCTCATAATAACTTCTTATCATGTCCGAGGTAGTCTCATTATAGAGTCTTTCAATCTTAGTCTTAATCCCTTCGATATAGCGGTAGTGATTAGTGGTGTTACCATTAACCGAGGTAATAGAGTATTGATGGGGTTGGGTGGAACCATTAAGAACGATATCCACTTGCTTGGGAGAGAGATCTCTAAAAGGAATGTCTCTCGGGATATTATATAAGTCACAGAGTAATTTAAATTCTTGCCACTCAAGATTTTGGGTGTGCACCTGATGCTTAAAATATCTAATCGCTCCTTCATTGATACTTAAGGAATCATCAAGAACAATCTTTTTAAGATCGCCTTCAAGTTTAAAACCAATCCCCTTACAATCAGGGCAATAACCCAGAGGAGAATTAAAGGATAAGAGACGGGGTTCTAGCTTGGGGACACTGAAACCACACTCCCGACAAGTATGTCTCTGTGAGAGGAGGGTTTCAGTATTATCATGTAGTATAATTATTAACCCATCACTGACCTTTAAAGCAGTCTCAATGGATTCAAAGATTCGACTTCTATTATCATCCTTAACGATGAGACGATCGACGACGACATCAAGGTCGTGTTTCTTGTTTTTATCTAGGGGTTGAAACTCTTCTATATCGATAATCTTAGAGTCCACTCGTAAACGCATGAAGCCTTGGGCTTTTATCTTCTCTACGACATCTTTTTGGGTTCCTTTTTCGTGATGAACGATAGGGGCAAGCACCATTATCTTTGTGCCACTTGGATATTCACAGACAATATCTGTCATCTCACTAGGAGAAAGAGAGATGATAGGTTCATTGTGATTAGGGCAATAAGGGGTTCCAATTCTTCCAAATAAAAGTCTGAGATAATCATAAATCTCGGTTACTGTTCCCACAGTGGATCTTGGATTATGAGAGACTGTCTTTTGATCGATAGATATCGCGGGACTTAATCCTTCAATAGAATCAACATCTGGTTTTTCAAAGTTTCCTAAGAATTGTCTAGCATAGCTAGACAAAGACTCCACATAACGACGTTGTCCTTCCGCAAAGATGGTGTCAAACGCTAAAGTAGTTTTTCCACTACCAGAGAGACCAGTAAAAACAATTAACTTATTCTTTGGTATCTCTAGGGAGATATTTTTTAAGTTATTCTCTCTTGCCCCTTTAATGACAATCTTTTCATCTTCCATACTAAAAGATAATTATATCAAATATCTATGTTTTTAAAATAAGAGTTATTTTAAGGCTTCTAATATGAGTTTATAGATCTCATCGCTCACAGTGGCGATGATACATTGATCTCCAAGTTGATACTCTCCATCTAAAGAATAGATGTGACCTCCCGCTTCCATGACAAGTAAGATTCCAGGACAGATATCCCAGTAGTTATCAGTAAAGATCATATAACCAGAGGTTCTCCCACAAGAGGTAAAGGCAAAATCAATTGAAGCGGCCCCTAACATACGGATACGTTTTATCTTATTACTAAGGTAACCAATTACCTTAGATTCTTTCTCATACCACTCTTGATTATCAAAGACATAGTCTCCAAAGTTAAAACCCGCTTCACTAACATTGACATCGTTGTTAACGTGGAGAGTTTCTTTGCCTCTATGGGCTCCCTCTCCTTTTATAGCCCAATATAATTCATGAAGTTTAGGAAGATAGATGACCGAGGCCACTATTTCTCTATTCTCAAGTAAAGACATCTGCATCCCAAATAGAGGAGCGTTATTTGCCATATTAAAGGTCCCATCTATGGGATCAAGTGTCCACGTACGAGAAACTAAGTCAGTGTGACTATGGGTTTCTTCACTAAGGATGTTATCGTGAGGATACTTCTTTTTTAAAGCCTCTAGGACATACTTCTCACAAGCGATATCCACTGGAGTAAAGAAGTCAAAAGCACTTTTATCAGTGCGGGTTCTCTCTGGTTTCTTAAAACAATGAGAAAACGCTCCCTGAAGAGTTTTAATCATAAAACGAACTTCTTTGTGATACTCTTTGGCCATTAAATTTATTATACCAGAATAAGAATTATTCTGTTTTCTTTTCTTTGTTAGTTACTTTTCCATGTAATCTATTTCTCTCTTTGATGTATCCAATAAGAGTGATAGTAAAACCACCTACCCCTCCAACAACATCAAAGAAAGGATAGTAATAGTAATTAGTCCATCCAAGATCAAAATCCTTAGTCCAAGATTGAATTAAGATAACATAGAAACTAATTCCAGAAACAGAATTTTCTGTCGCGTCACTTGGACGAAAGACATAAGAGCAATATAAAGATATACAAGTGGCAAGGAAAAAGACAAAGATTCCTATCATTGTCCAAAACGCTAGTTTAGGGAGTTTCTTATAATTCACAAGAGCAACGATAAAAAAGATGATAAAGATAATAAGAAAGAAGGTCGAGATAAGTACAGCGACTTCAAGGGAACCTAAAGAGAGAGAAATAATCTCTCCAAGCATCACGATAAAGGCCACAACTCCCATCGAAAATGCTGTGCGGTAATTGTTCTTTTCTATATCCATACCAATACAATATATAGGAATATTTTGTTTAACTAAATAAAAAATGGTCGGAACGATGAGATTTGAACTCACGACCCCTACCACCCCAAGGTAGTGCACTACCAAGCTGTGCTACGTCCCGATGACCACTTTTTATTCACTCTATTATATATAATATTTCGTTTTAATTCATCATTAGATTAACTTCACAACAGTAAAGAAGTCATCTCTGTTATTAAGGAAGTAGATGTGATCAAAGAAGGCAATCTCCTCTTCATCAAGAGGAGTGGAGAACTCACCAAAGAATTTATCCATCGCCTTATCTGGGACCACCCACTCCCTATTGACATTCTGCTCTTTAATAACATCATCAGGGAGAGTGAACATCACAAGATCAATGCTATCAAAACTATCTTTGTATTGTTTTATCGCTTCGTAGCGGAATTCTTTTCTTGTTTGGGTCGCGTCCATGATGACAATCCCGTTGGGATCAAGAACCCACACTTTCGGGAGTTCATAATACATCTTCCAGATAAGTTGTTCGTTCTCAAAGTTTTGAATGCCGCCACCGACAAGATTTCTTAAAGCGTCACTACTGACGGAGTAGACATGGCCTCCATATTTTCTTTGCACTAAAGAGGTAAAATAACTTTTACCACTTCCAGGGACGCCACTAAGAACGACTAACTTTGCCATGCTTTCCTCTTAGCTGCCTCTTTTATAAGAGGCAACTAAATGATAATAGCAAATAGAGGGCCTAAATTAAAGCACTACTTTTATTTTGGCTGACTTTATATAAAAAAAGTTAGCGTTACGCTAACTACTCTTGTAAGAAGATAGGTTATTTTATAAAAGACCTAGGGATGTGAGATAGACACGATTATAGGATTCTTCTCCCGCAATAAACTTCTTTCCAAGTTTCGTGTTAACGCAGTCTGGTAAGAATCTCTCTAAGGTCTCTTTTTTCTCTTCTTCACTTAAGAAGTCATACTTGACGTAGTTCTTCATGAGCATGAGTTGTTCAATACTTAAGATCTCATGAGAAAGAAGATATCTTTGGACCTTCTTGATGTCTTTCTTAATATTAGAGAGAACCGCTTCATGCTCTTTACGAAGAGCAATCTTGGCTTCCACAGTGGGAACAAAAGCCCCTTCTACATACTTAGAGATAATTCTCTTTCCATCTCTCCACTGACGATAGTAATAGGTATGACCAGAGATATGCTTAACTGAAATATATCCCCTTGGAAGAGTGGAAATAATCTCAAGAATTTCTTCTTGATTATGGTATAAGTCAATAAGTTGTAAGAGTTTCTTTTCTTTGATATCCATAAGGGCCGCTCTAATGAAGTTATTATAGAAAATAATAAAATAATCTGCAATAAGTTATGTAAAGAAATACGATAAGTAGTAGAATACATAAGGAGGATAATCCAGATGAAGATGGGAGTGTTATACGTCAAGGCCCTAAGGTGGTTTATAAAGAGAAGCGAAAGACCAGAAAAATGGAAACTCGACTTTTTAAACGAATACCACACCATAAATAATATTACCTACACCCCTAATGGAACGGAGGAACAACAACTCTCTATCTATTATCCTAAAAAGGATAATGATAGGAACCATCTTGTTCTTGATATTCATGGTGGGGTTTGGGTGTGTGGAAACCTCAACACGAACATCGCGTATCTCTCCTATCTTGTGAAGCAAGGTTATACAGTTGTAAACATTAACTACCGCTTGATGGATAAGGATTTACCCCTCACTGTCAAAGACCAAATGTGTGACGTTTGTATGGCAATTGAGTGGGTCCACAAAAACATCAACAAGTATAAGCTTCCCAAGCACATTACCATCATGGGAGATAGCTCTGGAGGTCAACTTGCCCTCCTCTACGCATTGATCAATAAGTCAAATGGTGAACTCAATTATCTCGTCGATAATATCTCCACTTCTATTCCCCTAGAGAGTGGTGTCTTCTCTTCTCCTGTCTTTGACTATAAGGGGATAAAAGACCACTACTGCGATGGAACACTCCTTAAGAAGAAAGCCATTCCTTATGTCTTCCCTAGTGGGGTGACAGATGAGAATGCTACCGCGTACTCCCCGAGCAATTATCTCAAGAATGGATTCTCTCTTCCAATCATCTTTACCGCGAGTCGAAATGACTTCATCCTTGATCAAGCGGAGAAGTTAGAAGCAACCTGTAATAAAGAAGAGATTACCTATGAATACGTCTACTCCGATAGTAAACTTAACTCCATTGGTCACTGCTATAACCAGATGGTGTCAAGAAAAGATAAGGGTAGAGAAAAAGATAATATAGTCCGAGAGGCAAATGAGAGAATATTTGCCTTTATGAGTGCTTACGAGAAAATCTAAAAACCACGACATAAAATAAAAACACGCACAACGGGGTGCGTGTTTTTATTTAAATTAAACGGAAATTATAATCCGAACTTCTTGATTCTCTCGAATCTATCACGAGCGTAGTTCTCACTCTTGGTGAGGAGTTCTTCAGCGTGCTCTGGGTTCACTCTTGGGAGTTGAGAGTATCTGGTTTCACTCATGATGAAGTCTCTGAACTTGGAGTAATCAGGTTCCTTGCAATCAATCTCAAGACCGGGCTTACCCTCCGCCACCTTACGAGGATCATAACGGAAGATGGGGAAGTAGCCACACTCCACGGCGAGCTTCTCTTGCTTCATGGCGTTAACAAGTCCACCTTTGATTCCATGGTTGGCACAAGGAGCATAGCAGATAATGAGACTTGGTCCATCATAGCTCTCAGCTTCTTTAAGGGCTTTGATCGCTTTCATGGGGTTCGCTCCAAGAGCAATCTGAGCCACATAGACTGTGCCATAGCTCATGGCGATAAGAGCAAGATTCTTCTTCGCTGTGGTCTTACCATTAGCGGTGAATCTCGCAATACTACCAGTTTGAGAAGACTTGGAGGATTGACCACCAGTATTAGAATAGACCTCAGTATCAAAGACTAAGATGTTCACATCTTCTTCGTTGGCAACGACATGGTCAAGTCCACCATAACCGATATCATAGGCCCAGCCATCACCACCGACAATCCAGATGGATTTATCAGCGAGATCACGCTCATAAGTAAGGACTTCTTTCACTTCTTTATCCTTGCTCTTCTTCACTAAATCAACTAATTCAGGAACAATTGAGCGGATTTCTGCACGATTTTTGATGTTTTCAAAATATTTATCGATTTCTTCTTTAAGAGCGGGCTCCACAGTATCTCTCTCTTTAGCCGCACTTAAGATTTCAATGATGTGTTTAAGTTTCGTATCGGTAGCAATTCTCATACCATAACCAAATTCCGCATTATCTTCAAATAAGGAATTAGCCCAGGCAATACCCGCTCCTTCCTTATCAGTGCAGAATGGAGTTAATGGAGTGGATCCACTATAGATTGAGGAGCAGCCCGTAGCGTTACTCACAAGCATATCTTTACCAAAGAGTTGAGAGACTAAACGATAATATGGGGTCTCTCCACAACCTGCACAAGCACCACTGACTTCCATGTATGGCATTAAGAAGCCGACACCTTTCACTGTGTCTGTGGAGAACTTATCACTCTTATAAGTGACGTGCTTATATAAGTAATCCGCACCTTCCTCTTGCGGGAATTGTGATTTGGCTTCGACCATCTCAAGAGCAATATGGTCTGGTCTATTACCAAGACACTCACTGACACAGAGACCACAACCAACACAGTTCTCAGGAGAGACTTGGATTCTGAATTTGAGCTCTTTGACATTGGGTCCGATTGCTTGAGAGAGATCATTCTTAACGATTTCAGGAGCGGCTTCCACTTCTTTCTCATCAAGAAGGAATGGTCTAATGGTCGCATGAGGACAGACAAAGGCACATTGGTTACATTGAATACAATTCTCTTTATGCCAGAGTGGCACTCTATCAGCAATACTTCTCTTCTCTTTGAAGGTAATATCGTTTTCCATAGTGCCGTCAAGTAATTCATACTCAGTGAATTTACTCACAGGGAGATTATCACCATTGAGATTTCCAATCTCCATGACATAACTATCAAAGTAGTCATCACCAGTAAGATGAACTTCTTTCTTAGGAGAAAGTTTTGCCCACTCTGGATCTACGGGGACTTCTTTAAGTCCTTCCGCACCAGCATCGATGGCTTTGTAGTTCATCTGAACGACATCGTCACCTTTCTTAGCGTAGCTCTTCTCGGCATATTTCTTCATCCAGTGTTGTGCTTCTTCATAAGGCATAATGTTCTGGTTGAGATAGAAGAAGGATGCTTGTAGGGTGGTATTGGTGTGGCGACCCATACCAATCTCACTGGCAATCTTATTCGCATCAATGATATAGAACTTAGCGTGTTTAGTCGCGAGTTGATACTTCACTCTATTAGGGAGAGAGTTAATTAACTCTTCACCTTCTAGATCGGTGTTAAGTAAGAAGGTGCCACCATCTTTAAGGTTAGATAACATATCAAACTTGTAGACATAAGTATCAAGTGAACAAGAGATAAAGTCCGCATTAGTAACATAATAGGTAGAATGAATTGGAGTCTTACCAAAACGTAAGTGGCTTCGTGTCACACCACCGGCTTTACGTGAGTCATAGGCGAAGTATGCTTGCGCATATTGGTGAGTGGCGTCACCAATGATCTTAATAGAAGACTTATTCGCGGACACAGTGCCATCACTTCCAAGTCCATAGAAAAGGCAAGATGTATAATCGCCTTTGACATGGAAGTTATCATCCACAGGAATAGAGAGATGAGTGACATCATCATTGATTCCCACAGTGAAACCATTAAATGGTTTCGCCGCTAAGAAATCATAGACCGCTTTCATATCTTTAGGTTGAGTATCCTTTGAGGATAAACCATAACGACCACCATAGACTTCAATGTTATTAAGACCCGCTTGATTAAGAGCGGACACGACATCGAGATAAAGTGGTTCACCAGTCGCACCAATCTCTTTAGTGCGATCTAAGACCGCAATCTTCTTGACACTCTTAGGAATAACATCCACTAAGTGTTTCACACTGAATGGGCGATAGAGATGGACTTTGATTAAGCCAATCTTCTCACCTTTTAATTCATCAATTACTTCAGTAATGGTCTCGGTGACAGAACCCATGGCAACAATGACTCTGTCAGCATCTTTCGCTCCGTAGTAGGTAAATGGAGCGTATTTTCTTCCTGTTAGTCTTGTGGCTTCATCAAAGTATTTACACGCGACATCGATTACATGGTTATAGTGTTCATTCTGAGCTTCTCTTCCTTGGAAGTAGATATCATCATTCTCCGCTCCACCACGAGTGACTGGGTGAGTGTGAGGATTAAGAGCTCTTGCTCTAAACTTCTCTACTTTATCCATGGGTAAGAGTTTCTTCCACTCTTCATCATCGACAAACTCGACATTTTGAATTTCATGGCTGGTTCTAAAACCATCAAAGAAATGACAAACTGGGGTCTCCGCATCAATCGCAATTAAGTGAGCGACACTGGTTAAGTCCGCAATCTCTTGGACAGAGTGGGAACAAATCATTGCAATCCCAGTTTGACGAATAGCGTATATATCTTGATGATCACCAAAGATTGATAAGCTTCTAGTGGCAAGACTTCTCGCGGAAACATGAAGAACCGCTGGTAACATCTCACCGACCCACTTATAGATATTTGGAATCATTAAAAGTAATCCTTGAGAAGCGGTATAGGTTGCCGCTAAGCTTCCCCCTTGGAGAGCACCATGCACACTCCCAGCAGCGCCAGCTTCACTTTGCATTTCAACAACTTTGGGCACACTTCCAAAGAAGTTCTTTCTTCCTTGAGTGGTGTAAACATCAATATTCTCCGCCATGGGAGAGGATGGAGTAATTGGATAAATACCTGCAACTTCAATAAAATTATAACTTTCTAGACTTGCCGCGGTATTTCCATCCACAGATAAAAAGGTTTTTTTCACTGCCATAAATCTAAAACCTCCACATAATTACTTTAAGTATATACATACTTATAGGGATACGCAATGAAAAATCAGTCATACTGACTGATCATTCAATAAAATTATCTAGATATGTCCCTTTTTGGTGAACATTGATATTTAATCTTTGAGGCAACCAATAGGAATAATGTACACCCCATCAGGTCTTTGATAGGCATGTTGTGTAGCGGTAAGTATGGCTTTAAATGTCGGCTTCCCATACTTATCAACCTCTCTCTCACACCTTGCATCATGCTCCAATATTGATTGTTCAAGAGTGTTGAGGTGCTTGGCCGCTACCTCTTCATCTTTTTCAGCAAGTTTGCATTCCATTAAAGCATATCTTCCATCGTTAAGATGAAGAATGATATCAGCTTCTAGACCATTGATGTCGTGGTAGAAGGAAACAACCCCGTCATGAGAAGAGGAATATATTTTTATATCTCTTATACAAAGTGATTCAAAAAGAAATCCAAATAACCCCATGTTTAGTTTACAACTCTCTGGTGTGAGATTAAGGGCGCTGACCGCAATCGAAGGATCAATGAAGTTCTTCTTAGTCGTCGTTCGTAAAGATGTTTTAGAGCGGATGTTAGGACACCAGGCATGGATTTCTTCAACAATATATAATCTTTCTAAATCATCGACGTATTTATCAAAGGTCCTGACATCAAGAGTTTCATTAACCGCAGCATCTTTACATAAGGTGGATTTACGAGCACATGTACATATGTTTCTGGCATAAGAAAGGAGAATATTATGAACGAGATTGTGATTAATTTTCTTCCCTTCAATATTTTCGACATCAGTTTCATATATTTGCTTTGTTAAGTCTCTTGCAATCGCGAGTTTGTCCTCTTTGTTTTCAATGAGAACTGACTGTGGCCATCCACCTCGACATAGGGCAAAGACAACATCATCAAAAGACATTTGGCAAGATCCGTTTATGGGTTTTCCGGGGTTATCAAATAAAGACATTAAGGAGATATCCCCACTAGATTCACCACTTTCATAGAGACTCATGGGTAGCATTGTGAGACGAGATATTCTCCCCGTTCCCGTGTGAGGAAGGACTAGTCTCCTTGATGCGGAACCAGTAAGAATATAAAGTCCCTTCTCATTCAACTCATCCACCTTCTTTCTCACTCCTAACCAGATTTTATCTTTGGCATCTTGCCACTCATCAAATAAGATAGGGGTCTTTCCATTAAATAATTCCCAAACATTATTCTCGGCGATGTTCTTATATACTGGACCCATCTCGGGATCCTCAAATTCAATAACAGTCTTGGCAAATTGCTTTCCTGTCGTGGTCTTTCCACAACCCTTAGGACCGACAATGTACGTACAACCAAAAATACGTAAGTTTCTTTCAAGATTCTTATCAAATATACGAGGAAGATAATGAGATGTTGTTTCTTCGTTTTTCATACACATTATTATAGTGATGACCAAGCAATAATTAAAGACCTTTTAAACAAAAATGCGCATTTCGATGGACAAAAAATGTAGAGTTTAATGGACAAAAAATGCTGATTTCGATGGACAAAAAATGTAGAGTTTAATGGCTCTACACTTCTTTAATAATTAATTAAATAACGTAGTTATTTAAGAGAATCGATGTGCTTCTTTACTTGTTCACCAATATCTTCTCTTTTAAGAGAGAGATCAATCGTCGCTGTGACATAGGAGAGCTTATCTCCACAGTCGTAGCGTGTCCCAACAAAATCATAAGCATAGAGATTGGCCAGTTTAGCGAGAGCATCTGTGAGTTGAATCTCTCCTCCCACTCCCGGTTCAAGGTTATGAATAATCCCAAAGATTTCAGGGGTTAAGATATATCTACCTAGAGCAGCATACTTACTAGGAGGATTGTCTTTAGGTTTTTCCACCATGGCCTTAACTTCAATGAGGCGACCATTGATTTTTCCGGGTTTGATGATTCCATACTTATGAGTAAGAGAGGCATCAACTTGTTGCACTCCTAAGATTGAGCATTCACATTTCTCATAAGCATCTATGAGTTGCTTTGTCACTGGTTCAGTCTCGTTATCAGTGACAATTAAATCATCCCCAAGAAGGACCACAAAAGGTTCATCCTGGGTATACTTCTCCACAGTGGAGATAGTATAACCTAAGCCTTTAGGGGTCTTTTGATAGATGAATTTTATATTAGCGAGATGAGTGACATAATGGACAGAATCCGCGAGATCCGCTTTGCCTATACTTCTTAAATACTTTTCATATTTGGGATCTTTTTTAAAAAATTGCTCAATTTCCTTCTTATCTTTAAGAGTGCAAATATAAATATCAGTGATGCCACTTTTAACAGCTTCCTCCACTAAATAGAGGATGATGGGTTTATCAATAATAGGAAGCATCTCCTTACCCACACCTTTAGTGATGGGAAGGAATCTAGTTCCGTATCCAGCCGCGGTAATCACCGCTTTAGTAATCTTGTTATCTGACATAACTACTTATTATTCTTTCTATTATTTTGTTCAATCGTAATGAGCTTCTTTAAGGTCTTTAAATCACTATTAGTGAGATAGGTATTCTTATCGATGAAACCCCCATGGGACATCTTTTGATAGATGAAGTCATTAACGGATTCATACTCACTTTCATTGCTCTCTACTTTAGGGGCTTTAGGAGTTGCTGGTTTCGCTATAGCGGCTTCATTAATGTACTCCTCAAGTCTTGATTCAAGACTTCTGAGGTTGTATGAATAATCCATCACCACAATGGGATCAAAGTAAGAGAAGAAATCATTAATAACTTCTGGATAGTAGCCTAAAATCGGAGCGAGTTTCTCACAAGTAACATAGTTTCCTTTAACTTTTCTTAAAGCCGATAAGTATTTCTTACATTGACTGAGTGAAGGTTGCTTCATATATGTAATACCTTACATATTATTGTAGTCTTAATAACTAAAATGTAAAAATAAAAAAATGGTGAACCGTAGAGGATTCGAACCTCTGACCCGCTGATTAAGAGTCAGCTGCTCTGCCAACTGAGCTAACGGTCCATCACTTGTAAATAGTATTTTATAAAACTTCTCCTTAAATATCAATAATTACAAACTGTTGTCTATGGCAAGAATCTTTTGAATAAAGGTGAGCAAATCTGCTATATCATGGGTTGCCGCATTATAAAGTAGCAAGACATCAAGGCTTCCATATTCATGAACTATTCGGTGTCTCATACCTAAAATTGCACTCCATGGAATCTCTTGGTGAGCAGAGGTAAATTCTTTGCTAAGTTTGCCAATATGCTCACCAATATCTATAATTAGCATCGCTGCGGTGTTATATGCTCCATCATCATTTTTAAAATCATCAATTGATAATCCATCAACTTTTAAAAGAATCTTTTTACAATTGTCCGCTACTTTTTCTAGATGGTAAGTGTCATCCTTAAGGTTATCCATAAATCTTGATGCCATCCTTCATCACTTCATTGACGAGAAAATTACTATCGTTCTCAAATTGCCGTTGATTCAAAACCTCGATTCTTTTATGTAACCCCTCAGATAATTCTTCAAGCATTCCAAAGTAGCGAATATCCGCCATCGGAGTGGAGATGAATAAATCAACATCACTGCTTTCATTTGCATATCCTTTTGCGTAGCTTCCAAATAAATAACAGTACTCGATGTCGTAATGACTAAAGACTTTTTGACATACCTCTTTTATCTTATCTAAAGATAAGACACCATGATCCTCATCTATTCTTAAATGTTCCTTAAATAAGTTAGACATATACTTATATTTAATCGTATCTACTTTTCTTGGATCGTTTTCATAATTCTGATATGTCCTGAGAGGAACATTTAAAAATGTTGCGGCCTCCGCTTGAGACATGTTTGTTTGCTTTCTCAGTTCTTTTAAAGTCGGTTCCATAATATTCTCTACATATATTATATGCAATTATTGTGTTATTTCAAAATAAAAATACGCCATTATTGCGTATCATTATCTTTATTTTGAAAATATCAACCACTGCTTTATAATATATAAAGCGAGGAAAGAGATTATGAAGTATTGTACACATTGTGGCGCTCAATTAAATGACGATGATATGTATTGTCCCTCTTGTGGCACTGCTGTAGCCACGAGTGCGGGTAATCCCTATAGTAGCACTAGTGATAGTGAACCCTGGTCTTTTGGCGTCAATGATCAACAAGGACAGAGTGGAGTGGAGACTGCAGCAGAGGTCTTTATGGTTATCTCTTGTGTTATTTGTGCCTTCTCCCTTATCGCTTTAGCGTGGAATATCCCCATGACTGTTCACGTCTTTAGATGTGTAAAGAGACATAAGAGGATTGGCATTGCCTTTAAGATATGCACCTTGATATTTGTTTCTATAATTGGAGGCATTCTTCTCTTTTGTAGAAATGAACACGGAAAAATATAAAGCACTTCTATGAAGTGTTTTATTTTATAAAATGATATAATCAAATTGATGAAGAAGAATAAAGTCATAATCCCCATAGTAATCTTGGCCACAACCTTAGTTTTAAGTGGGTGCGAGATAGGAGGCCACTCTAACGGTGGTGTCCATGATAACACCACTGATTCTTTTGACCTTGATAATGGAGAGGATGTTGAGGAACATGATTCTGTCACTAAAGGGAGCTACACTATCACCCTTTATGCTAATGGTGATCAACATGGAGTTATTGAAGCGGGAAGTGGCTATGTCTCCTATCCAACCTATATCACCTATATCAAAGAGCAGATGGCGGGTCATGATAACTCCATCCTTATTTCTAATGGTGATCTCTGGCAAGGAACCTATGAATCAAATATCTATTATGGAGAGGTTCTTACAGAGCTACTTGATGTCGCGGGTTATTCATGTATGACACTCGGTAATCACGATTTTGACTGGGGACAAGATGTCATTAGAGAGAACAAAGAGAAAACTAATGTTCCCTTCCTTGGATGTAATATTGTCTATTATGGAACAGATACACTTGTGGACTACGTCGAGCCCTACACAATTGTGGATACAGATTGTGGCTTAAGAGTGGGTATTATTGGAGCGATTAATCCCGATCAATGGTCTTCAATTTCTTCTAGTTATGTTCAAGATATCGATTTCATCGATCCCCTTGAACCAATGCAAAAATATAGTGACTACATGAGAAGCACTCTTGGGTGTGAAATTATCGTTGCCTCGTTCCACGCGGGAACAGATGACGCGAGAAGCTATATCAGCGCATTAGGAGAAGAATCCCCTAATACAGGGCTTCCTTATATAGATGCCGCTTTTACTAGTCATGACCACACTCCTAATAATGGAAAGATAAATGGTGTCCCCTATATCAATAGTGGCGATAAAAACTCTTATCTTTCTCGTATTACCCTTAACTGGAGTAATGGAAAGGTGACCTCTAGTGAGACAAGAAACCTTAATACCGCAAGTCTCTCAAAAAATTCCTATCCAGAGGATGAAGAAGCGAGAGAATTAATCGATAATAAAATCACAACAGAAGATAAGAACAAAGGAAATGAAGTAGAGGGAAAACTCGCAACGAGTTTTTATCGATATTGTTCAAGTGGTAACTATGGACCAAGACTCGCAGCGAGATCGATGTATGAATACTGCACAAGTGAAGGATATAATAATCTCACTTGTGTCTTTGTTAATGATACAAGAGCGGTCTTATCCGCAGGAAATGTCACTTATGCGAATATCTTAGAAGCCGTCCCCTTCTTTGATAAGACAGTTATTATGAAGGTCAAAGGAAGCGTTCTTAGTCGAGAACTCCGTTATGCCTATGGAAGCGGTAATAGTAGCGCTTCAGTCCTATACTACGCTCCAAGTGAGACAAAGATAAATAGTAACACGACATACACTATCGCTGCCTATGACTATCTCGCGTATCATATGAATGCTTCAACAAGACAATATAATTACTTCACTGAATTTGAAGTGGTCGCCGAACTTGATATGTGGCCAGTGGATTATATCTCTAGTTATATGAATTCCTTTAATGGAGCCGCTATTGATATCGATGTTTTCCCTGAAGAGAACTATACATGTCTTTCTTAAAATTAGTTCAATAAGATTAAAAAAGTCGCCATTTTGACGATTTTTTTATTTTTTGTTTGTGTTTTTGCGGCTTTTAAGAAAGAAATGAGAAATTAGAGCCAACATAATCTGAGGCAAGTAAAGATCCACCCTTACCTTTAATGTAATCATAGACAATATCACAAGGATATTTCTCTAGCTCTCCTTTAATCACAAATGGATCAGAGGAAGCGAAGAAATTGTCATATGCGCGATTAGTGCCAGTGTGGAAGGCAAGATAATCACAGATAGCAATAGTATAGGTATCGGAATAAGTAGCATTTATCGAGAGACTACTATCAGGGGAGTAATAGTAATTAGACTTTGCCACAGTGGATAGTTCAATCCCAGTTACCTCCATGATGATGGTCTTATTAAAGAAGGGATAAGCATCAAGAAGGTTTCTGTATGTCACATCTCCTTTATATAGTTTCGCTCTCGCCTCATTACAGATCGCCACATCAATAGAATATCCACTACTAGTCACATATTCATACATTGCTTGTGCAAGCATATTCGGGGCTTCTTTTGTATCAGAGAAGGTAGAGTCAATACTGCCCACAATCTCATTGCCCTTATTCTTTATCTCATCATCACAGTAGGTATCAATTAATTCTCTTGTTCTTATATCTTCTATATAGGTTTCACTAACTTCACTGGTAGAGAGATTCTCAATAGTGTTATAAGTAACCTCTCCACTATCATAGGTAAGGGAGATGTGAGAGAGATTCTGATTATTATCTCCAGAATTAGCATAGGCTAAGCCAGACATTGTTCCATATGTGGCCTTATGATCGTGCGCAGTAAAGGCCGCATCAACATATGGCTTTCCACTGACATCAGAGACCTTTGATAAATCTCTCATGGTGCTTCTTTCATCACTTGTTCCGGCGTGCATAGACGCAATAACAAGGTCACAACCAAACTCGGTTCTTAATCGATCTGAATATTCAATAATCGCGTCTTCTTCATAAAGGAACTCAATATCATCCACCATCGTGGAGGTAATAGAGGTGATTTGTCCTTTTCCGATTACTCCAATGATCCCGATCTTTAAACCATCTTTCTCTACGATTGTATATGGTTGAGCGTAGTTCACTATCTCCTCCGTATCTCTATACACCACATTCGCGGCTAAGTAGGGAACTTGACTATGACTCTTATTCTCTCTTATAACCTCTTCTCCCCAATCCCACTCATGATTACCAAGGGTAAAGGAGACATAACCAACCTCATTTATGATTTCATTAAGAAGCGCTCCATAGTTAAAGTTAGACTCATATGTTCCCTGCCAGAGGTCTCCATTAGAAAGAAGGATACTACTTCCTTCGCAATTCTCTATTTGCTCATAGATGAAAGAGACATATTCAGGCATAGAGGGAAGAGTTTCACTATTATACTGAGTTTCTTCTAAGACTCCGTGTTGATCACCATTGGCAAAGAAATCAATGGTTATCGGAGTGGTCACTACTTCTGGATTAAGGTTATCAGTGGTGTCTTTTCCGAAGGTGATATCCACCCACTGCTCTTTTGTGTCACCATCATAAGTAACCTTAATGTTATAGTATCCACTTTTAAGGATATCCACTTGATTATCGTTATATAAGGTAACATTATTGCCAACAAAGGCTTCAGAATCAGTGTTGTAATTCTCTATGATATATTCTCCCTCTTCGGGGATAATCTGAAAGACATCACCCACACTTAAATATAGGTCAGTGACCTCTTGGACATAGCGGTAACGAGAGGACTCAATAGTCTTAAGGGCCACTCCGCTATCCTTATCATAGTTAAGACCGTTGACATAAGAGCCATAACCAACGAGATACATGGGCTCTCCTCCGATAGCGGCGCAGACACCCTTACAAGAATAAGGACTCTTGTTATTACAACCCGCTAAGAGAAGGGTTAGAGCGGTTAAAGATAAAGCGATATAGTGATGTTTCATCATAAGTATTTTACTTCTTACTAATCTCACTAATGATATCAAAGATAGCGCTAAAGGCCTCGTAACTAATATGGTTAATAGGATCTCCGACAACAAGATTACAGAAGTCATTCTTTGAAAGCGCTACATTTGTGTTATCACTAACATTGAACTTATTAGGCATGGTTGTGGTCCTTACACCCGCGCTACTATCTAAGATATTAATCTTTGTGGGACCACACTTTCTCTTACTATGAGTCATTAAATCTTCTTTAAGATGATGACCCTCACTATCAAACTCATTCCCCATATAGAGTCTCTTCTCTATCCCATTAACCACTACTGGGGTTTTAATCTCTTCATCCGTGTAGTAGTGTTCAATACTTATTTGTGTATCAATACTGGGGTTATCTTGACAATCTTTTAAACGATGTTTTGGAGTGGGGATTTTAAAAGCGTAGACATTATCTTCTTGCCAATAACCACGATCAGGAAGTTGATTGACAAAGCTCGACTTCTTTCCACTTCCGACGACATCTCGATCACAGATAATGATGTATTTCACATTAAGGATTCCACTAGGAAGAATCGAGATAAAGTCTTTTATGGTATTAAACTTCCCGTAACCCAGAGTTCCCTTTTTACCAAAATCAAGGGTGTTAAAGTTAAGGTCAAGATACTTTCCTTCTTGGTGGAATAGATCTAGCGCTCTTTTAAGATGATAGGTATCAGTCTTCCCTTCAGTAATCACTAAAGGATTAGTGTTTCTAATACGACGCACCGCGCGAGTAAGAGCTTGCTGGACAACCTTACGGTCATTACTTACTTGATCAAAGGTGTTATACGCTCTTTCAAACTCACTGAATCTGGCGATAGAGACACTTCTTCCAGAGGGCATCTCTATTAAATCATATTCATAGTTATGATCATTATGATACTTCTCCATTCCTGAGACAAAGAGGGGGGAGTGAGTGGCAATAATAAACTGAATCTTAGGAAACATTGCGATTAAAGAGGGGAGGACTTCATATTGTAAGTCAGTATCAAGGTGCATCTCAATTTCATCAATGGCCACTACACCAGAGATAGAATCCGCTTCAAGAGGAAGAGGTTCATTACTTCCTTCATCCGCATGACGAAGGATAGTGACAAACATATTAAAGAGGGTGGCCTCTCCACTAGAGAGTTGATTGAGACTCTTTAAGATACGATTCTCCCCATTCTTCTTGTAGTGGATTTCATAACTATCTTGATGAGTGGTTTTAACGATTCTAAGGTTTTCACTTTTAGTGATCTTCTCTAAAAGAACTTCAAGTGTCTTTTGAGTGGAGAGGGAACCACTACTGATAACACTTTGAAACCACTTGGTATTCTCTTCTTCATAACTAGAAGAGATTATAGGGTTATATAATTCGTCTTTAAAAGATTGACCTATAGGGGGATGAGCGATTCTTTCACTAGGATAAAAGAGCATGATGTTATGAGTGAGAATCTCACTCACTGCAATCTCACTACTTTGATCATTATCTAAATCGCAGTGGAGATATTTCTCATTATTGAGATTCTTAATCTTCTCTTTAGCATAAGGACGAAAGTTAAATTCTTTAATCTCCTCTTCTATTTCAGAGAAGTGATTACTAATATCCCTCATTCCTTCAAAAAGATAAAAATCACCCGCATTATCACGATATTTTGATAAAACTAAACTATATTTCTCTCCCTCTCTTATATTTGTGGGAGAGACTAATTTGTAGTGTTCTGGATAAATCTCTCTCATCCTTAAGGAGGCGAGTTTAGTAAACTCCACAAAAGAATCAGCGAGATAAGAAGCAAGGATGGATTTCCCTGTTCCATTCTCTCCAATGACAATTAAAGGAACGGGGTCATCACCAACAAAACGAGGATGGATAACACACTTCCTAATAGGACCATTATTAAGAATCTTAAGACAATCTAGATACATATGTTTCTCTTTCTTAAATTATAAATCATTCATTAGAGAGAGAATAAGAAAAAGCACCACGAATGGTGCTTCTCTTATTATCAGAGATAATTAATTACTCAACAGCATAGAGTTGGGCTACGATTGGATTACTACCATAGACAAGAGCAATCTCTTGGTATGTGCTAGTGGATTGTAAGCCTAAAGTACAAACGGTGCTATTAAGGGTAACTTGTAATCCATTGATAGTTGAATTCCAAACAAAGGTTGTGGTGACATCGGTGTAACCACCACCAGTACTTGGAACGCTAGTCCCAAAGATACATGTGTAGTTAGTCCCATTATAATACGCATAGAAGGTTTGAGTGGCGCTATTCTTTGTGAAGGTGATGGTGTAACCATCACTAGTTTCACCAGTATCATAAGAAGCAACATTACTATCGTTCACCGAGGTGAGAGTCACTGCTACAGCCTGACCAATATCAGTGGTAACATCAAGATAGTAATTAGACTTAATGCTACCATTGAAGTAGTATTGAATGTTATCAAGAACAATACCTAAATAGTAACTAGTACCCGAACTAACACTGGTCACAGGGGTGGCTAAGGTGGGAGTATACTCAGTAGCGTCATTTGGATCTAAGAGATAAGCGTGCTGATAGGTATTAATACCAGAAATACTGCTTGCAAAGAGACAATGGTAAGTAGAATGCCAACCTAAATAATAGGTTGCTTGTGCATTCACCCAAGCATCATTACTAGCATAGTAATAGATTGGGGTGGGTGTTGTCACAAGCTGTAAATCTTGATAACCATCGACTTCAATAATGCAGACATAGTAGGTAGTGCTATCCTTGGTGTAGGTCATGTAGTAAGCATCATCACCTTCGGCTTCACTTAATGTCACTTTGACAGCGGTGCTGAGACTAGTTTTCATTTCACCTTCATAGGTGTAGTCACTTACTTGGTTACCGGTGAAATAATAAGTGATGCCACTGACATCTTCCGCTAAATAGTATTCCTTACCAAGTTCGTAAGGAAGAGCGGGGGCAGCTTCAACAGTAATGTCAACAGAGTCTTTTTCTTCACCATATTTTGCGGTAATGGTTGAAGTCCCTTCACCAAGTGGATAGAGATAAGTTCCAGAAACGCCCACAACATCGGTGTCAGAAGACTCGACAGTAAGATCGCCACTGCTGATGAGAGCGGAGACATTGAATTCTTCGTCATCACAAGTGAACTCAATCTGTCGTGTGGAATCGTTAATGTGCCACTCTTCTTGTAACTCGTCTTTGTTAGAGATGGCGAATCCTGATCCGGAAGATGATCCTTCGGTAGGCGATCCTTCGGTAGAACCGGAACCGGAATCACAACCCGCTAAACAACAGAGACCAATGCTACAAAGAGCAACTAGAGAAATAATTGTTTTTTTCATGTTTTCCCTCCTAAATAGATAACAATTATTAAGTGTGATAGGGGGGGGGTGCTTTATTTATTAATAGACCCCCCATAATATAATCACTAGACAAGAGTCTAGAAATTACCATGAAAAAGAATTCTTATACTATTGTATAAACACCTCATCATTAATATCTTTGAGTAATTGAGTGTAGTGATGTTTCTTGGTAACACCTCGATAGACATATATACCCCCAATTACTAAGAGAACAAGACCCACGACAAAGAGAATCATACTGACATAGAATTCCACACAAGTGGGATCAATCATTCTTTGATTAGCGGGTTTTGCGCTTAATATAAGGAAAATGGCCGCGATGATTACCGAGATGGCGCCAAGACAAACTTGGCACATCCCAATAGCAAAGGAGTTATTTCCTCTTTGGTATTCCGCATGTGCGGCTCTTGAGAGAGACTTAAGGTCCCCCTCATCAAGGTTATGATGAATATGCGCACCACAACGAGGGCACGAATAAACCACTTCAGTGTTCTCATCAATCTCTGTACTAACATCAGAGACTAATTTCTTCTGAATCTTCTTTTCGTTTATTTCTTTCCCACAATTAGAGCAATACATATTCATTTTCCTTTCTAGTTATGCGTCTTGGAGATCTCCTGTATCAGAACCTGTCTCTGCCGCTTGCCACAAGAGATCACTAGCGTCATTAGGCATGACAAGGATAATCTGATTACCACTTGAGGTTATATGGAAGGTCAAGGCGCCAGAGAACTTGAAGTAGCTACCAACGAAATCATCTTCTGTCGAGAAGATATCATTAGGACGATTAGGATTACCATAGTAATTGAAGCCTAAGAAGACACTGAAACCGGTGTTTGAACCATAGCGTTCATCAAAGTAGAGATAGATATTATCACTATCTGTGATCGTGCAACCTTGGCAAAGCATATATTCATTTACTTCCACTCTCTGGTTGAGATAATCCCATTTACTCTCACTAGAACAAATGGCAAGGAATTCTTCTTGACTATAGGATTCCACATCTAACATATGACCACCATCAACACCAGGGATGTTATTTTCTTCTGCGGTCAAGACGATTTGAGCATCTTGTGGAGAGTATGATGTCGCTGCGGGGAATCTTCCTGCGACATCAGTAATCTGGAAGCCATAGTTATCAGAATTCTGGAATAAGCCATAGAGTTGTAAATAGGTGTTAGTAACGACATATTTACTACGGACTTGGCTCATACCCGCAAAGATATTAATACCAGCCCAACATCCTTCTGTATAGGTATCAACACCCCAGTAATCATTCAAGTATTCGGCATCGTAGTAGTCCACTAAATAGATAGTGTTATTAGTGTATCCAGCGACCGTCCCTTGAATGAGAACACGGGTGTTATCCCATGGAGAGGAGTAGACTTCTCCATTCTTTCTCGCTTCAAGATCTTTAATGACTTCTTGATGGAGTTGGTAGAGAGAAACATAGGTATATTCTTCTCCTGGCCAATGAGGGGGAATAACATCATCCCATAAGCAGAGCATATATTTCTCTGCTTGGTCTTGAGCGGCGTAGAATGTATCCACATAATCTGGCATGGAGAGGACATTCTTTACCCAGGAGAGACCCGCTTGAACAATCCAGAGATTAAGTAAGACTAATTCATCATAGGGGCAGTTCTCTTTATCAGAGACCCAGACAAGAGAGACATAACGAGAACCAGTGGAGTCATACTCAGGTTTACCATAACCTTCTTGAGCGGTACTCACGACAATGGTCTTGGCTTCTTCAAGTTTCTCTTGAGTAAAGATAGAGGCTTCTTTACCCCATTTTTCAACATTACCTGTGGATTCAGGAGTATCGATACCATAGTATCTCGCTTTAATGGTGTCTTGACTCTTAGTGGAGTCTTTCTGCACGAAGTGAGTGGTGTCACCATCGATATAGAAGAGAACTTCAACCTCCGCAATACCATCGGTATAGAAGTCTTTACCTTGATAATCGTGGTTTAGTTTCACACTCCCATCATGTGCATAATCGATAAATTTATTATCGATATATGGAGTGTAATTACCATCCTCATCAAAACGAGGATGATTGCTAGAATTGTCACAACCAGTGACCCCACCGACAAGCATCACGAAGACTGGTAATAATAACGCTAATTTACCTTTTTTCATAAGATACCTCCTTACATAGCGAGCAGTGATCGACTAATCGCTGTCTCAAATGCATCAGTAACCGAAGCGCTTCCTGTGAGGACTTCGGTAATAATACCACCGACCTGATCACGAAGTGTGGCACTTCCAGGGAATACCGCTGTGGTAAAGTAATTCGTTCCGATATCATTGAGAACAACCTTGGCGGTGTCAGCGTATTCTTCACCTTCCTCGAGATATTCTAGATATTCATCTGTGGTGTAGGCACTTTGTCTCACTGGGGAATAACCCTCACTACCATAAGTGCATAACTCAACATTGACATCAGGATTAGTTAAGTATTTCATGAACTTCCAAGCGTATAAGTCTCTTTCATCGTTCTCACTATCTTTGAGCTTTGGATTTCTTAATAACACGAGATCTGGTCCTTGGCAGACATAAAGGGGATTATCATTATCCGCGGGGACCGCACAAACACCAACATCGAAAGAATTAGAAGAGGGGAGTTGATATCCAGTACCACCACTAGAACCAATGGAGAAGAGGGCCTTACCATCAACGAAGTAGTTAGAACCATATTCACCAATCGCTCCTTTAGTTGTTAATACACCTTTATCGTGATATTCAGAAAGAGATGTTACCATCGCCTCCGCGGCAATCCTTGCATCCCCAGTTTGAAAGTCAATTGAACCTTTGTTAGTGACATAGTTCACTGAGGAGTATGGAATCTCATTTTGCATCATTTTGGTGATGAAGAGGTTACCATCGCTATCATAGAAGACTGGATAGAAATCATCATCGATAGTATCGGGTTTATAACTACTTTCCCATTCATTAAGGAAGTAGTCACCAATCTTCATCAATTCATCCCAAGAAATACTAGAGAGGAGCTTATTATTATCAGATTCTTCACTAAGTTCAGGAATGTAATATTCACTAGTGTCCTCAAGTTGTCTCATATCATCGAGGAGTGGATCCACAACATTAATGTTATAGAACATCACTTCTGTGGATTTCATAAGGGGGAGAGTATAGGTTCCCTCCACCACGAAACTCTGTCCTTCTTCAAAGTACGCTGGAATAAAGTCACTAGTTCCTGTGGTGGTATCACCAAGCCACTTCTCTTGACCAAATCCCACTTCGGGATCATTGATATAATCATCAAGATTAACAACGTGTTGACCACTATATTCTTCGGAATCAATATAATCCGCGACATGGTCAGGATAAGCCACAGCCATGGTCGGAACATTACCGGCGGCCCAACCTTGACTAATCTGGCTCAGAATATCATCATAACCACCACGATAGTTCTGATCGATATGAACTTTAACACCATCGTGTTCGAGGACGAGCTTCTCAAATTCTGTAATCTTACGAGCAAGAGTGTCTTGAATTGTCTTACCAAAGGTATGCCAGAAGACTACTGTAATACCATCGTCCTTTTGACCACAACCTGATAGTGCACTTACTCCAAATAAGGCTACTAGGGCTGTAAGAACAACTTTGTTCATTTTTTTCATACATGAACCTCCTTATTTTTAAACAAAATAATCGATTTCTGCATATTTTTAGAGCGCTAATTTTGCTTGATTTTCGGCAGTGGAGAAAATACTGTCGATGGTACTGTCAAGATTTTCTCCTGCGAGTAAGCATTGAGTGGTAATAGAGCCAGCTTGAGTACGAGCCTCCGCACTACCCTTAAAAGCGGGGGAAGTAAAGAGGGAATCCGCAACATCAGAATAGAGGCTATAAATCTGAGCGTATGTGAGATCATCATAGGTCTTACCACTCGCATCAGATAATTCGAGCCAGTCATCACTTGTATAGGCAGATTGTCTAATTGGCATATAACCAGTTTCAAGCGCCCAGTAAAGGGTATTCTCAGTGTTTGTTAAATACTTATAGAAAGTCCAGCAAGCTTCATTCTCCGCTTTGCTACCATGATCAAGAACACAGATAGATGGACCTTGACAAATTTGTTTTGCTTCATGACCTTCGGCTTGAGGAACTCTTGCACAATAGGTGGTGAAGGTATTGGTCTCTGGGATTTCATATTTCACACCACCAGTTGATCCCACAGTGAAGAGGAATCCTTGTGTGGTGTAGTAAGTATTGATATAGTTATCTCCCGCGGTACCTTTAGTGTGGAACCAACCATTTTGATAGGCTTGGTTAAAGGTTTTCATCTCGTTCTTCATATCATCATTGTTAAATAAGATTTCACCTTTACCTGTCGTGGTGTTCACACTAGTGTAATCATAACCATATTGCTCGGCGAGAGTAATGAAGAGATTATCATCACTATCATATCCAAAGATGCCATAGTAACTATTTGATTTATTTATGATGTCGTTATTATCACAATATGTTTGAACCGCTGGAAGTAAGTGATTAAAGAGTTCTTCCCAGGTGAGACTATTGATATAAGCGGCATCAAGCGCTTTACCATCGTTGATGGTTGCATCAATATTACTTAAATCCATGCCGATAACAATATCTGAATTATAGTAGAGTGCTTCTGTAGAAGCGGCAAATGGAAGACACCATGTTCCTTCAACCTGTAAGTTTTGACCGGTCGCTACTAAGTTAGGGAGAACATCGGCTTTGTCTTCTTCACTCCATCCAATATCTGGATCATCTATGAATTGGTCTAATTTCACAACCTTACCAGTGTTAAGATAATCCGCAACATGATCTGGATAACAAAGTGTCATATTAGGATAGTAGTTAGCGGGGATTCCCTGCTCAACAAGATCCTTGAGACCACTATAATCTGTGGATTGTTTAGTAAGTGTCACATGAATGTTTGGATACTCTTTTTCAAAAGCATCAACGATGTTTTGGAGTTGAGTGTCATAAGAGAAGGTGTGCCAGAAGGAGATTTCAATATCACCACTGTCACTACCACCCCCACAACCTGTAAGAGAGGCAAGGGCAAGTGGAAGAATGCATAAAGTAACTAATTTTCCTTTTTTCATAATAATTGTTTCCTTTCAAATAATCGTATTTGAATATAACCTCCAAAGATTATCCTTTAATTCCCGCTCTTCCAACACCACGCATAATGTACTTACGGAAGAAGATAAAGAGAAGGAACAAAGGAATAGTAACGCACACTGTCGCGGCCATCTGATATCCGTATTCTGTTTGTCCACCATCAATATCAACGAAGGCAGAGGATCTCAGACCATTAGAGATGAGTTGATATTCACTTCTATTTGCGACGAGGTTTGGCCACACATAGGAGTTCCAAGAACCCATGAACTTAAGAATGCAGATAGAGATAAGTGTTGGAGCGGCAAGAGGCACCATAACCTTCCACAGGAAGGACCAATCACTCTTACCATCTACCTTCGCCGCCAGATACAATTCATTAGGAATTTGCTTAAAGTTTTGTCGTAGTAGGTAGATATAATACACACTTATCCAGAAGGGGATAATCATAGCCAGGTAAGCTTCCATCAAAGTCTGATCTTCACCAATCCATCCAAAGGAGGCCACAGTGATATAGTTCGATATCACCATCATCTCTCCTGGAATCATCATGGTCATCAGGAAGATCATAAAGACCGCTTCCCTTCCTTTGAATCTCAATCTTGAGAATGCAAAGGCGGCTAAGATTGTCGTAATCAATGTGCCTGCCGTATCAAAAACTGCAACTACAATAGTGTTAAGCATATAGGTTCCAAAGTCAAAGACTTGGAAGACATACACATAGTTGCTCCACATCACAATCGATGGGAAGAATGTTTGTGTGGATGAAATAATCTCGGTTCTCTGTTTGAAGGAGGTAATAATCATCCAATAGAATGGGAAGATAACAAGAAGGGCCATAAAGACGAGGAAGATGTAAATTAAGACTGTAAAGACAATCTTACTGACACGCTCACTCGCGCGAATGGACTCCACTGTCCTTCCACTTTGTCTGATAGAGAGGGTAAGATTGGGATTCACCTGAATCTTCTTAAAGTCAGGATAAATATTGTACTTCTTATCCTCCTCTGACTCCTGTTCGCTTTCGGGAAGCTCATCTGGTAGCTTTTCAGCGATATCATCAATAGTTTTTGCTTTTGCCATCATGACCTCCTTAATAATAGATTCTTCTGTTACTGACCCAGAATTCGATGACAGTAAAGACGAGAATTATGACGAACAGGAAGACTGCTGCTGCCGCAGCCCAGCCTGTTTGGCTAGATAGGTTATCATAAATATAGTAGACGATTGTCTCCATGTTTGGTTCACCAGCAGTACCCAGTGTCCCTGGACCATTAAACATAGCGACCACTGTGGAGTATTCCTTAAAGGCTCCCATAAATGATGTCACCAGGATGTACATAATTTGTGGTCCTAAAAGAGGCATGGTAATTTTCCATAAAGTCTTAGAACTACTCGCAGCATCAAGCTTTGCCGCTTGATAGTACTGTTTATCAATACCTTGTAAACCAGAGAGGAAGATTAAAATCTTAAATGGTAAAGCGGACCAAATGATATAGATACAAAGTGGAATCATTGCGACCCAACGATCCGCACCATAAATCCATACAGTGGAGGATCCAAATATATAATTAATAATGCCGTTATCCGCAAAGATGACGGAGAAGACCATTCCTACCGCGATCGTATTAGTGACATAGGGCAGGAAGAAGATGGTCTGTAAAGTTCTTTGGAACCATCTAATAGAGTTAAGAGCCACCGCAATAAGTAAGGCCAAGATTGTGGCAATAGGAACGGTGACAAAGACAATAATGAAGGTATTAGGAATGGCATACTGCACAAAGTATTGTTCTGTCGCTCCATTGTATTCTGTTAAACCAAAGATAATTCCATAGTTCTTGAAGGTAAAACCATCACTATGACCTGTTGCATAGTTATAGTTCTCAAGGAAGGAAATCACAATGGTGTTAATCAAAGGATAGATAAGGAAGATAACGAGTAAGATAATCACAGGAGCGAGGTATAACCATGCTTTCCAGTTATTCTTCGCCACGACATCATCCACACCCCCAACACGGAATTCTTTTGTGGCTCTCTTACGAGACACTAAACGAACAATCGTATTCTCTTGTTGATTGTAATACACTCCCACGGCGTCAAGAGCGACTTGCTCTTCAGTTAAAACAGTAGGATCACACTCTACGAGTTGGTTTTCACTCTTGTTTTTCTTCCTGTGGAATAATCTTTTAAAGAAATTAAATATTTCGTTCATAAATTATCCTTTACCTTTTAATCGATATAAATACGATCCTGACTTTCTCCATCAAAGATATATAACTTATTAGGTTTAATGTTAAATAGAAGATTGGTTTTATCTGTTAAGTCTTGATCAGAGATAATGACCTTAAAAGTATCTGTGGTACAATCTGGATTCTTGGCGACAATAGAGATATCTCTACCTAAGATTTGAATCATCTCTGCGGTGGCATGGAGTCCACTACCAGTATCCCCTTTAGCAATCTCAAATCCTTCTGGACGAATGGTCACAAAGATTTCGTGTTCACTCTCATCAGGGAATGGAGCGGTTTCACAAGTGTGAACGACATCACTACCCACGACGATATCCTTACCTCTAACAACACCCTTAAAGATATTAATCTGTGGATTTCCTAAGAAGGACGCCACGAATAAGTTCGCAGGGTTAGAGTAGACCTCTTGAGGCGCACCCATCTGTTGCATAACACCAAGTCTCATCACCACGATCTCATCAGAGATAGACATGGCTTCTTCTTGGTCGTGAGTGACAAAGATAGAGGTAATACCAGTCTCTTGTTGAATTCTTCTAATCTCTTCACGAGTCTGCAATCTAAGTCTTGCATCAAGGTTAGATAATGGCTCATCAAGGAGTAAGACTTTTGGTTTCTTCACAAGAGCACGGGCAATCGCCACTCTCTGTTGTTGACCACCAGAGAGTTGAGAGGGCTTTCTTCCAAGATATTCATCGACATTCACGAGTTTTGCGGTGTCGTAGACTATATCTCTTCTCTCTTCCTTAGTGAGTTTTCTATGAGCCACTGCTTGGACAGTGTCCACAGTGAGATCCTTAAGTTTAAGCTCATTCTTGAGATATTTCACAATCTCATCAACCTTTGGTTGAGGGGCTCCATTAATCTTGAAGTAAATCTTAAAGTCTTTCTTATCAAAGTAGAGTTTAAAGTCAGAGAAGTTCACACCCTGTTCTTTAAAGTAACTCTTAATCGTGTTGTAGAGATCTTTATCACTAACATTAGTAATAAAATAGTTGCGTTCATTGTGTGCGTGCGCTCCATCAAGAGTCTCTAAGACATTAGTGAGTTGATGGACATTGACATTATCAAGCATAATCATGAGTTCATAACCAGTGTGTAAGTGAGAGATAACCGCCGAGGTGACCTTCACTCCAATTCCTTTAGCGGCACTTCGACAAGCATTGATTGTGCTATCAATGGTGTTGGTGTCAAACTTCATTCCTAGTTCACTTTTGTAGGTAACAGAGAGACATTGATTATCACCAATCTTAGTAATGGTTCCACGAACGGAATTATCAAAGAGAGCGTCACTGACTTGCTCACAGGTTTCATTCACAAGCGTACACGCAATGATGTCTGGCATATTTTTCTTAATGATCTCATAGGTTCCTACGGAAACACCAATAAGAGTCACTGTGAAATCAAAAGTCCCTTCATGTTCATTAGAAACCACTTTAAATTGCTTAGTTTTTAGTCCCGTTTTGCGGAGTAATGAATCTATTGATCTTAAAATTCCATCCACTAAATCTCTCTTCTTGAGTTGATATGTATACTCAAGAGTGTAGGTATAGAAGGTTTCAAGAGGAACCTCAACCTTGAGATTAGTAAGAGGGAATTCAATATTCTTATAAATAGTCATATGAGGATAGAGAGCGTAGTTTTGGAACACCAAACCAATCCCTCTCTTTTCTGGAGCGAGGTTAGTGACTTCTTGATCACCAAACCAGACTTCACCAGAAGTAGGAGATTCAAGACCACAGATCATATATAGTGTTGTGGACTTCCCACAACCACTAGGACCAAGGAGTCCAACGAGCTTTCCATCAGGAACAGTAAAATCAAGATCCTTGACCGCGACGGTATCACGGATGTTCTTTTTACTATCACCAATGAATACTTTGTTTAGCTCTTTAATTCTAATTTCCATATCGCATTCTCTCCTTTATGAATTCTGTTGTACTTGTTGATCAACTTGAGTTCCGTCATCTTCTTCATCTTCATTAAGACGTAATCTAATAATCTCTTTACGTTTCTTTGCACTTCGACCCATAATCCAGAAGTATCTAATGTAGTAACCCACAGCAATAATCGCTCCAACGGAGAAGGCAAAGACCCAAGGATCAATAGGATTAAAGGTGACCACTGCATTGTTGAGTGGAACACTTCTAAAGCCAATTAAGACTGTCGCGAAGACAAGGATTCCAATCCAGATGTAGTGACCCACTGCGCGCTTTATATATCTCTTGGTATCCATTCTTCTGAATTCATCATTCTTATATTTGTTCTTAGCCCAGAAGTAGTAAACAAGGGCAATGATGAAGTAGAGAACAGTGTATCCAGCGGCAATGATACCTAGAATAGTATTAAAGTTAATAACTGAGGGTTTCTCAAGAGTCTCTTGCATGACATTTACAAGTCCAAATCTTGATTCCACACTGGACTTAGAGACAATAGAATTAAGTTTTTTATTATATAAGTCTAGGGTAATACGTAATCCACGAATATCTAATCCTCTTACCTTAGAAGCATTAAAACCAGGAGCGACATCCTTGTTCTTAATCAAGAAACAGATTTCATTATTCTTCTTCGTATTAATCTTGTGATAGGCCACTGGAGTGTCAATCTTTATTTCTGTCGTTACTAAATCTCCACTACTATCTTCGTATGTTAAACGGTAGTAAGCGGTAGAAAGAGATGTAAAACGATATCTAACTTGTAATGTTCCGTTTTCAATATTAGCGATATTCGCATTATAGGTTGAGGCCTTTAAGGTCTCATAAATATTTGTGTCTGGAACAGAGACATTCATCACAAAGGTTGTAAAACCAGAGAAGGTATTGAGAGAGTTAAAGTCATAAGTAATATAGTTGGTGATATCATCATCAATCTTAATAGCGAGTTGTGGGATAACATATAATTGACCCACGCTCTGTTCAACTTCTCCTGTCTCTTCATCCACGACAAAGGGGTAATTAAGATCAGGATAATAACCACCATTAAGGGAATCATATGAGGCAAAATAGATGTTAAAGAAGATCAAAGAGTTATTATCAACACTCTCGTTCTCCTCTAAATCCATATCAAAATATAGGACGAGACTAGTTTGACCTAGAGCTTCACCAATTCCATCATAATTACGATTATTACTGCTGACAGGGAAGTAATTAAACTGGGTGCGGTCATACACTCCATCAACATAGACATCGTATTGTAAACCGATTTCCATAGTGTCTGAAGGATAGACTCCATATTGGCTATAACTAGCTTCACTCCCCACAAAGAAATTGGTCTCTTTTGAGTCTGACTTGGTGGTCGCAATAGCGATAGATTTATGGTTATTGGAGTTTTGATTAATTCCGTATTCCACTATAGCGTCACTTGGAAAGACACTCTTATCAAACTCCACTTCATTTTCATTCATTAACACATAGAATGTCACTCCACAACCCTCGAGGTTAGTGAAGGCATCCTCATCAATTAAAGTAATGGTTTCAGGAATAACAATATATTCAAGACCTTCGATTGCGTCATCATCAATAATCTCCGGACCAATAGATTCCACAGAAAGAATGGCTCTTGTGCCATAGGTGCATCGATAAGGAATGACGACTTGCCCATTACCGGCGACGACATTATAGACGTAAGCGGTATAGATGGGGATTTGATCTTCATCACCAGAAGAGTTAGTGGGTAATTCAAGAAGATCAGTGGGTTCATCAAGGGCGACATAGACATAACTATCTGTCCCAATTCCGGTATATATTGTTGTTTCCGTCGCAAGAGTCGCCGTGTAGCTTTGACTGGTTGGAGTCTTCGTCGCGGTGCTCACTTTGACGGTGAGATATTCTTCACTAATAGCGGTGGCATCCTCATGTCCAGGGAATAATGGCTCAGGCTCATCATCATCGGGGTTAGAGCGGATGACACTATCGTCAGCGTAAACATTTACCTCATTAGAGTAGGCGGGCGCACTTATAGATGTATTGGATGCGGACGCGTTACACGCGCACGCGCACACCAAAACAAAAAAAGAAGTTCCTATAATACTAGCCAACTTCTTAGTCTTCATATGGTGTAAGAAACCCCCTTAAATACAAAAGGACTACTAATATAGATAAGTGATCTTATATTGTCCTTACACATACATAAACCCCTTACGAGTATTATTCTATAAAATATAATATTTTATTGCAAGTCCCTATGACGAAAATTAACAGGCTTTTTGTTTTTGCGCATTAATTCAATCTTGATATCGTCATAATTGTCATAAATGTTATTTTCAAGAGTGTCCACTTCAACGAGTTGAAGCATGTAATCTGGGAAGCCTTGTTTATTGCGGGAGAATGCCATCATGGAGAAGGAGATAATCAGAGGAATCCCAAAAGTAAAGACAGAGAGGATCCACTCCGCAAAATAGAAGATAAGGAAACGCGCGAGAGTTTTCTTCCATGTGGGATTCAGTAATCTCTTATCAAGAAGTCCAATATGATAGGCTAACTTCCCAATGGTCTTTCTTCCTCTCTTAAAGATCCAAGTGGGGACATAGTAGACTAAGATTCCAGTGACTAAGAAAGCGGGGGCAATCTCCGCCCAAATAAGCATATTCGATTGATACTTTGTTAATTCATAGTAATTAGGAATAGCGACGACGAGATATCCTTGAGCAACCTCATCTATATAATAGGTATAGAAGTTATCAAAGTACTCTTGAGCACCGATATTCTCATAGCACACCATATTAATAACAATCTCCCCAGTTTCTTCATCCACAATGAAATAATGTTGTCCGTATTCATCCACAAAATCATCACTGAGTCTGGCTTCATCATAGGAGTTGTGGATTCTAATAGCGTCCGCTGTACTACACTTCTCATCACAATAAGCGAGGAACTGATCAATCTGTCTCTGGGCATAATCCATTCTCACATAAGCGGTGTAATCCACACGATTAAGGTATTTTACTAAATCGATGACTCCCCAATCACTATCATCAACATAGAGTCCACTTTCCACTTGAACAGTCTCTAACTCATCCATGTTGCTTTTGTATTTTGGAGTGGCCCCGACAATTCCACGACAAGAGATGAAGAGAAGAAAGAAGATAACCACCGCAATGAGAAAGTCAATAATATTAGCAACACAGCGATGCCAAAACTTTGGGTTCTTATACTCAATATCAATCTTTTCATTAGGTCCTATCTCAATATGAGGATCATAGTTATTGGTTAAGTCGTCTGTGGGGCTCATACTTTATATCCTCTCGCTCGATAGATTTCATCTAGAGAATCATTATCAATAAACACTGTTCTTGACAGCTTATCAAACATTGTTTGATTAAACTGGGTCACCATTAATATCACCAGTGAGACGAGGATTACCACTAACCCGATTACTGAGAGAATCAAGAATTGACTATTACCTAAACCAAAGAGGTAGTTAAAGTTCACTGTGGGATAGGGAAGAAACATGATAAAGACGAGGTTTGCTATGATGGAGTAGATAGAGTTAATCGCTACTTCTCCCTTTCTTAACAAGTAGATATTATTAATTCCCACTCTCTCAATCTTCATGATCATCATTCCAATAGTCTTACCATGTTTTGTGCATAAAGGAATCACCAGGAAGTAAATCAGAGAGGAGAGAAAGAAAGCAATATAGGTCGAGATTGTAACTATCGTATCAACCTTTGCCACTAACTGTTCAATCTCATGATCCACCATGTTATAGCTCATGCCATTATACCAGACATCGTTCAGAGCGATATCTTCGATCATGTCATCAAAAGCCACAGTGAAGAAGTCATTAACGATATTGTCATAGAGGGTTTCTGCCTCTCCACTAGGAGTGTCTCCCACTCGATAGAAAGAGGAGAGAAGCTCTTGATACTCGGGGACAAGAGAGACCGCACCATCACTCACTACAAAGTATATTGAGCTATCATAAACACTATAGTAAGTCTCTTCATCGTCTCGGATAGTGACATAGTAGTTATAGAAGATATCATACTCACTATCTTCTCCAGTAGTGAAGTATTCAATGAGCTTACCAGCGGTATACTCTTCACTCGTGGTGAGATAGGTTTTATAGTTCGCATTTTCATAAAAAAGGAGGTTATTAGCGAACAAAATGTCCGCAATATCCTCATTTCTTTCATAAATTTGCTCTGTGTAGTCGTTATAGTGCATCGCCGCTTTCATGATGGGAACCACCGCAACATTCATAAGAAAAACCGCAATGATAAGGTTCATAAAAAGATCTGCAAGAAAGAGTAAGATACGTCTTCCTCTTGTGAGGGGATTAATGTTAATCTCATTCGGTCTGGTGTCTTTAGTTTTATCGTATAGTGATTCTATATTCGCGGGCATATTTTATTTTTCCCTCAATATTTTATTCTAAAACATTGTTCGCTGCAATAAAACGCACGTTACGTGTAAAGCTAAACGTAAAAGAAAAAGGGATCTATAAGCTAAGTAACTACTGGACGAGTTTTACTATGAAAGGAGGTAAATGCTTATAAATCCCACTCCTATTATAGCAAATAAAAACCCTAGATAGTCTAGGGTTAATATTTAATTAAGGTTTAGTCAAATCTTATTTTAAGATTTCGGTAACAGTTCCGGATCCCACAGTGTGTCCACCTTCACGGATTGAGAAGAGGGTTCCTTTCTCAAGAGCGATTGGGTGAATGAGTTCCACTGTTAAGTCAACATTATCACCAGGCATCACCATATCCACACCTGCTGGGAGAGTTACCACACCAGTAACATCAGTGGTACGGAAATAGAATTGAGGACGATAATTAGTTAAGAAGGCTGTGTGACGTCCACCTTCTTCTTTCTTAAGCACATAGACTGTGCCTTTGAACTTGGTGTGAGGAGTCACAGTACCTGGTTTCGCAAGGACTTGACCTCTCTGGACTTGGTCACGGCTGACACCACGGAGTAAGACACCGATGTTATCACCCGCTTGAGCATAATCAAGAGTCTTACGGAAGGACTCAAGACCAGTAATGACGGATTTGATGGTGGGTTTAATACCAACAATTTCCACTTCATCACCGAGTTTAGCGGTACCTCTTTCCACACGTCCAGTGACAACAGTGCCACGACCTTGAATCGTCATGGTATCTTCAATTGCAAGAAGGAATGGTTTATCAACATCTCTAGCAGGAGAAGGAATGTAGGTATCACAAGCATCGAGTAACTCTAAGACGTGCTTCTCTTCTTCTGCATTCCCTTCAAGAGCAAGACGAGCGCTACCACGAATCACAGGAACTTCATCTCCAGGGAAGCCATATTCAGTGAGTAAATCACGAACTTCCATCTCGACGAGATCAATTAATTCGGGATCATCAACTAAGTCAGTCTTGTTGAGATACACAATGATGTAAGGGACACCCACTTGACGAGCAAGAAGGACGTGCTCTCTTGTTTGAGGCATGACACCATCAGTCGCGGCGACGACGAGGATTGCTCCATCCATTTGTGCCGCACCAGTAATCATGTTCTTCACATAGTCAGCGTGCCCTGGGCAGTCAATGTGAGCATAGTGTCTAGTTGCAGTGGAATACTCAATGTGAGCGGTGTTAATGGTAATACCTCTCGCTTTTTCTTCTGGCGCAGAATCGATTTGATCATAGCTGGTCTTTACTGCACCACCAGTTTTGGATAATACGGAAGTAATCGCTGCGGTTAATGTGGTTTTACCATGGTCAACGTGTCCAATGGTACCAATGTTCACGTGCTCTTTACTTCTGTCGAATTTTGCTTTTGCCATATGAATAATCTCCTTTCAGTAAATTAACCTTATACATTGTAAAGCAAACTATCTTTATAATCAATATTCCTTAGGAATAATTAATTATCTTGTTTTTGACCCGCTTTTTTGACGATTTCATCTTGAATGAATCGTGGGGTCTCCCCGTAGTGGTCAAACTGCATGGTGTAGTTACCACGACCTTGGGTCATACTTCTGAGGTCTGTGACATAGCCAAACATCTCAGCGAGAGGAACTTCCGCTTCAACAATCTTCGCGTTTCCTCTCTGGTTCTCTCCAGTGACGTTACCACGTCTTCTGGCAATATCTCCAACGACATCACCATAGAAGTCTTCTGGAACTGTCACTTCAATCGCCATAATGGGTTCAAGGATGACAGGATCACACTTTTTCGCGGCTTCTCTAAGCGCCATAGACGCCGCAATCTTATAGGCGTTTTCAGAGGAATCAACTTCATGGTAACTACCATCGAAGAGAGTGGCCTTGATATCCATGACTTGATAGCCCGCAATCATTCCTCGAGTGAGAGCATCTTCCAAACCATCCTTAGTGGGTTTGATATACTCTTTAGGAACCACACCACCGACAATGGCATCGACGAACTCAAATCCTTTGCCTGGATTAGGCTCAAATCTAATCTTGACATGACCATATTGTCCACGACCACCACTTTGTCGGATGTATTTTCCTTCACATTCCGCAGTGGACTTAATCGTCTCACGATATTCAACTTGAGGGGCACCAACATTGACTTGGACCCCAAATTCTCTCTTAAGACGATCGACAATGATATCAAGGTGAAGCTCACCGACACCCGCGATAATGGTTTGACCAGTCTCCGCATTGGTTCTCACTCTAAAGGTTGGATCTTCTTCAGCGAGTTTCCCTAAAGCTGTGGACATCTTTTCTTGATCAAGCTTGGTCTTAGGTTCCACTGCTTGTTCAATAACAGGATCAGGGAATTCCATCTTTTCAAGGATGAATGGGTTTTTCTCATCACAGAGAGTTTCTCCAGTAGTGGTGTTTTTAAGACCCACGACCGCACCGATATCACCAGCATGGAGTTCTTCCACCTCTTGTCTGTGGTTGGAGTGCATAAGCACGACACGAGCAATTCTCTCTTTCTCTCCCTTGTTAGAGTTAAGAACATAAGTTCCACTTTTTAAAGTTCCAGAATAAACACGGACATAAGTGAGTCGACCAATGAATGGATCAGTGGCAATCTTGAAGGCAAGCACTCCAAGAGGAGCATCATCATCGACTTGACATGTCACCACATTTCCTTTTTCATCCACTCCTTTAGCGGGAGTTATATCAAGAGGAGATGGGAGGTAGTCAACGATGCCATCAAGTAATAATTGGATATTCTTATTCTTATAAGCACTACCGCAGAAGACAGGATGGAATTCACCAGTAAGAACTGCTTTTCTGATAACTTTCTTAGTTAATTCCACATCTGGTTCTTCGCCTTCAAGCACCATCATAAGAATATCTTCATCAAAGGAGGCAAGAGCCTCAAAGAGCTTGGTTCTTAATTCTTTGACTTTCGGTAAGTACTCCTCAGGAATAGGTTCCTCATGGGGTTCTTCATGTAAGTCACTCGTATAGGCCCAAGCCTTTTGTTCCACAAGATCAATACATCCTCTGAGAGTGGATTCAATACCAAGAGGATATTGAACCGCTTCTGCATTGGCGCCTAAGCGTTCATGTAATGATCTCACGTTCATTTCAAAGTCCGCACCAATAGCATCAAGCTTATTGACGAAGACTAATCTAGGAACTCCATATTTCGATGCTTGTCTCCAAACAGTCTCGGTTTGGGGTTCCACACCATTCTTACCATCAAGAACGGCAACCGCACCATCAAGGACACGAAGAGATCTTTCCACCTCTACTGTGAAGTCAACGTGCCCTGGAGTGTCGATAATATTAATACGATTACCTTTCCAGAACGCAGTTGTGGCAGCACTAGTAATGGTGATACCTCTTTCTTGCTCTTGTGCCATCCAGTCCATTGTGGCGGCACCATCATGGACTTCACCAATTTTATGAATCTTACCGGTGTAATATAAGATTCTTTCTGTAATTGTGGTTTTACCGGCATCAATATGCGCCATAATCCCAATATTACGGGTATGTTCTAAATCGTATTCACGTGCCATAAATCACTCCTAACAAAGATTACCAACGATAATGGGCATAGGCTCTATTCGCTTCTGCCATCTTGTGGGTATCTTCTCTCTTCTTGACAGATGCTCCTGTCCCATTAGCGGCATCAATAATCTCCGCTGCTAATTTCTCCTCCATACTCTTCTCATTACGAAGTCTGGAATAGTTAACTAACCATCTGAGACCTAAGGTCACCTTTCTTTCAGGACTCACCTCAATTGGAACTTGATAATTAGTCGCTCCAATACGACGAGTCTTTAATTCTACTTCTGGCATGATGTTATTTAGGGCAGTGGCAAACACATCCATTGCGGGTTTACCAGTCTTGGCTTCAATTCTATCAAAAGCATTGTAGAGAATCTTTTGAGCGGTACCCTTTTTACCATCCACCATAATCTTATTGATCAATCTGGTAACTAATTTGGAGTTATAGATTGGATCAGGTAAGACATCTCTTTTTGGAACACTACCTTTACGTGGCATAGTCTATAATCTCCTTTCATTAGTCTTTTGGCTTCTTGGTTCCATATAAGGAACGGCCATTTCTTCTTGCCTCAATACCCGCACAATCAAGGGTACCTCGGACGATGTGATATCTCACACCTGGTAAATCCTTCACACGTCCTCCTCTCACAAGGACTGTGGAGTGCTCTTGTAAGTTGTGGCCCTCACCACCGATATAGGCAGTGACTTCATAGCCGTTAGATAATCTCACACGAGCATATTTTCTTAAAGCAGAGTTTGGTTTCTTTGGGGTCATGGTGCCCACACGAGTACAAACACCTCTCTTTTGAGCGGATGGTTGTTCTAATTCCTTCTTCTTGAGAGAATTCCATCTCTTTCCAAGAGCGGGGGTTTTTGACTTCTCGACAGAGTTTTTACGACCTTCACGAACTAATTGATTAATAGTTGGCATGTCTATTCTCCTTTCGTCTTTGTGTCCACAATACCGGGTGTATCAGTATTTTTCTTAAAAATATTGACCCTTAGGTCATTTGGACTCACACGATTGCATATTGTATATGAATATTTTATGGTGTGCAATAAAAAAATAAACAATAATTCAAAATGAATTAAGGGTAGAAATGAAATCAGAAAAAATAATGGAATTTTGCAAAGAATTTGGAAAAAATGCTTAAAAATTAAGAGAAAACACAAAAATAAAAAAGCTAGTGTCTCCACTAGCTAATTTATATGGTTTTAAGAGTAAATTATTTGGAATTAGCTTCGTTAATCTTACCGCGAATTTCCGCAATCTTACGATCGTGTTCTTCGATATAACAAGCTTTAACATCCTTCATCTTCTGCTCAACAGAGAAGCCTTCGACAAGGGCGTCTTCTTCCTCATCAGTAAGGAGGCCACGTCCTGCAGGGATTAAGCGTCCCACAATGACATTCTCTTTTAAGCCATGGAGATAATCAGTCTTTCCTTTAATCGCTGCATCGGTAAGAACCTTGGTGGTTTCCTGGAAGGATGCCGCTGAGAGGAAGCTATCCACTTCAAGAGCGGCCTTGGTGATTCCAAGGATGAGAGGCTGGAAGACAGCTGGTCTCTTACCTTGAGTAAGGACAACTTGGTTCGCTGCGGTGACAGCGTTGATATTCACACGGGTACCCGATAATAAATTAGTATCGCCCGCATCAATAACAAAGACTTTATTAAGCATCTGACGGACCACCACTTCAATGTGTTTATCCGCAATAGCAATGCTTTGAGAAGAGTAAACCTTTTGCACTTCTTTGACGATGTAGTTCTCTACTGCAGCGACATTAGAAACTTCAAGAAGTTTCTTAGGTGAAATAGCACCTTCGGTAATCTTGCCACCATTGATGACTGTATCACCTTTCTTCACACGGAGTTTTGCACCATAACCAGTAGTGTAGGTCTTCTCTTCAAGATCATTCTTTACCGTGACCACATAGTGACCATCTTTTTCCACAATGCTAGTAACAGTTCCGCAGATCTCAGAGATAAGGGCTTCGCCCTTAGGGGTTCTCGCTTCAAAGAGTTCCTGGACACGAGGGAGACCTTGTGTAATATCACCAGATTGAGCAATACCACCAGATCTATGGTTCCAAAGTGTTAATTGTGTACCGGGTTCACCAATAGATTGCGCGGCCATGACTCCGACAGCATCACCAACATTAATCTCACGACCTGTCGCAAGACAACGTCCGTAGCAGTGGACACAGACACCATCTTTGGTTTCACAACCAAAGAGAGAACGAATCTTTACATGGGTAATTCCCGCATCCACAATGGCTTTGGCTTGAGCTTCTTCTATCATGGTGTTGGCCGCCACGATGACTTCACCAGTATTGGGATTAACAACATCATCAAGGGCATAACGACCCACAAGACGATCATATAATTTCACAATGACGACATCACGAGCACTATCTCTGATATCAGAAACCTCAAATCCTTGATGGGTGCCACAATCAATTTCACGGACAATGACATCTTGGCTAACATCAACTAAACGACGAGTTAAATAACCAGAGTCAGCAGTCTTAAGAGCGGTATCAGAACCACCTTTACGAGCACCGTGAGTGGCAATGAAGAATTCACTCACTGTAAGTCCTTCACGGAAACAAGACTTAACAGGAAGTTCAATTGTTCCACCTGAGGTATTACCCATAAGTCCACGCATACCCGCTAACTGAATAATGTTAGAGATGTTACCACGAGCCCCACTATCACTCATCATGTAGATTGGGTTACGAGTGTTTTGTTTGAATTGATTAGTGAGTTTTTCCTTCACATTATCAATGACACCATTCCAGACCTCAACAACCTGGTTGTGTTTCTCTTCGGGAGTGAGGAATCCTTGCTCATAGAAGTTCTCAATCTCTTCGACTTGTTTATCACCTTCTGCAAGATAGGCTTCCTTACCTTCAACCACTTCAATATCAGCGAGAGAGACAGTGAAACCAGCGGTGGTTGCGTAGTGGAATCCTTGATCTTTCATCTTATCAAGAACCGCCGCAGTCTTAGGATTACCCTCTCGATCATAGAGTTGGAAAATCTCATCAATAATACGTCCTAACTCTTTCTTACGGAATGGTAAGTTAAGAGGGGTATTATGAATGATTTCAGGGATATTACTTCCTTTTGGATAGAAGAATTGGGGTAAATTTCCCGCGAGATTTGCAGAGTTTACGATATTTAAGTATGGGAAATCAGCGGGGAAGATCTGATTAAAGATCACCTTACCCACTGTGGTGATGCAATACGAATTATTCATATCTTCTGTAAAGTTAGTCTTATTTAATCCTTTACCTAAAACCGCAATCCTGTTCTGTAAGTGAACTTGCTTGGTTTCATAGGCAAGGATGACATCATCGACATTACGGAAGATCTTTCCTTCACTCGCTGCGAAGATTTCATACATCTCAGCTTGATCAATATCGCCTTCTTTTCGATAACCTTCCGCTTTCGCGAGAAGTTCTTCTTTAGAGATTTCTCCAGTGAGATAGTAGTTACCAAGAACCATATCTTGGCTAGGAGTCACGATAGACGCACCATCTTTAGGACCAAGAATGTTATTAGAGGCAAGCATCAAATCAAGAGCTTCTTCTTGGGCTTCTTTACTAAGAGGCACGTGCACCGCCATCTGGTCACCATCGAAGTCTGCGTTAAATCCAGTACACACAAGTGGGTGGAGTCTAATGGCTCTTCCATCAACAAGTTTTGGCTGGAAGCATTGAATACCTAATCTATGGAGAGTGGGGGCTCTATTGAGTAAGACTGGGTGTTTAGAGATGATATCATCGAGAACATCGAAGACCACATCTTCATAACGATCGATAATCTTATCCGCTTGTTTGTGAGCGGTCGCCACTCCTCTCTTAAGTAATTCATAAGCAATAAATGGTCTTAAGAGTTGAACCGCCATCTCTCTTGGAATTCCACATTGATACATCTTAAGATCTGGTCCCACAGCGATAACACTACGACCAGAGTAATCAACACGTTTACCAAGAAGGTTTTGTCTAAATCTACCTTGTTTACCCTTTAAGGCGGAGCTTAATGACTTAAGGGCTCTGCCACCAGGTCCTTGGACAGGTTTATTTCTACGACCATTATCAATTAAAGCATCCACTGATTCTTGAAGCATTCTCTTCTCATTCATGAGAATGACTTGAGGAGCATTCATCTCAATGAGCTTCTTTAAACGATTATTACGAGCAATGACACGACGATAGAGATCGTTTAAATCACTCGTCGCAAAACGACCACCATCGAGTTGAAGCATTGGTCTGAGATCAGGTGGGATTACAGGAATAACATCAAGAATCATCCACTCTGGCTTGTTGTTAGACTTAAGGAATGATTCAATACACTCTAATCTCTTCGTGAGTTTTTGTCGGTTTTGAGCGGTGCTATCTTTGCACTTCTTAGAGACAATCTCAAATTCTTTCTCAAGATCAACTTCTTCTAGAAGGGTCTTAAGAGCTTCCGCACCTTCGGAGAAGACTGTTCCTGCGTGCTTAGCCACATAGTTAGCGCAGTTTTGGAAGTCAAAGACTTCACCGGGATTACTCAACTTATCAAGTAAGCCTCTTCCTTCAATGTCATCATCACTATCAGGAAGAACATGGAAGTTATCGATATCATCAAGGATTTCTCTAATCGCAAGAGTAAAGACCTCACGACCATTCTTCTCGTTGATGATTTCCTTATAGTAAATCTTGGTGCTCTTCCCTGGATTTAAGCAGATGTGAGCAGCGTAGTAAACCACCTCTTCAAGAGACTTAGGAGCAATCTCTAGGATTAAACCAATACGAGAGGGGATACCCTTAAGATACCATATGTGAGTGCAGGGAGAGGCAAGCTCAATGTGACCTAATCTCTCTCTTCTCACTTCTCTAGAAGTGACTTCCACTCCACAGATTTCACAGACTTTACCAGCGTATCTAATCTTTTTGTACTTTCCACAATGACATTCATAGTCCTTGTTAGGTCCAAAGATTCTTTCACAGTAGAGTCCATCTTCTTCTGGTTTTTGGGTACGGTAGTTAATGGTTTCAGGTTTGGTGACTTCACCATGACTCCAACCGCGAATGGTATCAGGGGACGCTAATCCCACTTGAATAGCGGATATTTTCTTAACACTATATGCCATGATTATCTACCTCCTTATTCCTCGTATTCCGCATTTTGTTGGAGAACACCCTCTTCATTAGCAAGAGTGCTTGAGACATTGTCATCTCCCACAATACTACGGATTGACGCATTAACTTTACGCTCTTCTTTATCTTGCTCTTTAGCGAGAGAATCCATATCAATGGGTTCCCCACTCTCATCTAGGAGTTTGACATCAAGCGCAAGCGCTTGTAATTCTTTAACTAACACTCTGAAGGCTTCAGGAATTCCTGGTTGAGGAATATCCTTACCCTTAATAATGGCTTCATAGGTCTTACGACGACCCACACGATCATCAGACTTAATGGTGAGAATCTCTTGTAAGATGTGAGCGGCGCCGTAGGCTTCAAGAGCCCAGACCTCCATTTCACCAAATCTCTGACCACCATTTTGAGCTTTACCTCCAAGAGGTTGCTGGGTCACTAAGCTATATGGACCCGTGGCTCTCGCATGGAGTTTATCATCCACCATGTGGACCAACTTAATCATATACATGACCCCAACATTGATCTTTTCATCAAATCTTTCACCAGTACGACCATCATATAAGACAGTCTTACCATCTTCACTCATGCCCGCTTGCTTCATGAGGTCGTATAACTCTTCGTTAGTGACACCATCGAAGACTGGGGTGGCTACTCTGTAGCCAAGAGTCTTAAGAGCGAGACCGAGATGGGCTTCTAAGATTTGACCAATATTCATACGAGAAGGGACACCTAAGGGGTTGAGCATGATGTCAATGGGAGTGCCGTCTGGAAGGAAGGGCATATCCTCTTCAGGGAGAATCTTAGAAATAACACCCTTATTACCATGACGACCACTCATCTTATCACCTTCAGAGATCTTTCTCTTTTGGGCAATATAGACTCTGACGACTTCATTAACACCAGGTTGAAGCTCAACATCACGAGCTTTACCTTCTCTCTTCACGACTTTGACATCGATAACGATACCCGCACCACCATGAGGAACACGTAAGGAGGCATCCTTACCCTCATTAGTCTTCTCACCAAAGATAGCCATGAGAAGTTTCTCTTCAGGAGTGGGTTCTGTGACACCTTTAGGTGTCACCTTACCAACAAGGATATCGCCTTCCTTCACTTCACTACCAATTTGAATAATACCATTCTCATCAAGATGAGCTTTCGCTTCAGTAGAGACATTAGGAATATCAGCGGTGATTTGTTCATCACCTAATTTAGGAATGCTACGGCACTCAAGTTCATATTTCTCAATATGAATGGATGTATAAGTGTCATCCTTAACTAATCTTTCAGACATAATCACCGCATCTTCGTAGTTATAACCATTCCAAGGCATGAAAGCGATAACCACGTTTTGACCAAGGGCTAAATCACCATTATCCATCGCCGGACCATCCGCGATGATATCACCCTTCTTAACGTGTTGACCCATTTTTACAATTGGAGTCTGATTAATACAAGTGCCGTTATTACTTCTTTCAAACTTCTGGAGATGATAATCAGCGGGTTTCGCGATGACTTCACCTTTAGTGACACTCTCACCTTCTGTGACAAGGAGATGACGAGTCCCATACTTAATGTAAAGGAGACCTTTTTCTACGTCTACTTTAAAACGTGATTGAGGACCCTCACTCTCAAATTTGGTGAGATCGCTTTCTTTGTCTGGTTTTAAAGAGATTGTATAGGCCTTTTCTTTCTCTTTGCTGTTTTCAGGAAGCTCCCTATCAATCTGGGTAATCTTTCCCTTGAAAGGCGCTTTAATAACCATCTCATCATAGTTATCCGCTTTCTCATCAATCTCGACATGAATAATACGAGAGTCAACATAGGTAACCACACCATCATACGCACTGACCACCGCAAGACCACTATCTCTCGCAATTTGATACTCGAGACCTGTACCCACAAGTGGAGCGGTTGGTCTCACGAGAGGAAGGGCTTGACGTTGCATGTTCGCACCCATCAAAGCACGGCTACTATCATCATTTTCTAGGAAGGGGATACAACCTGTCGCCACAGAGACAATCTGTTTTGGAGAGACATCGACATAATCGATTTGATCTCTATGAACGATGACGTTTTCTCCGTTGTGACGAGCGACAACGTGCTCGTCGAGAATTTCTCCATCGGGACCAAAGTTAATATTCGCCCCAGCGATGTATTTATCCTTTTCGTCATCCGCGGAGAGATAATGAGAATCTCCGGGAGCATTTAAAACTTTATGATTGGTTTTATCCACACTTCGATATGGAGTTTCAATAAAGCCATATCTATTAATTTTTGCGTAACTAGCAAGGTTATTAATTAAACCGATGTTTTGTCCTTCTGGAGTCTCAATTGGACAAATTCTTCCATAGTGAGATTCGTGAACATCACGGACTTCAGTGGACGCTCGATCACGGGTTAAACCACCAGGTCCTAAAGCGGAGAGTCTTCTCTTATTTGTGAGCTCCGCGAGAGGGTTGGTCTGATCCATGAATTGTGATAATTGAGAGGAAGAGAAGAACTCTCTGATCGCCGCAGTTAAAGGACGAGGATTGATTAAAGCTTTAAGTTTAATCGAACCAATATCAGAGATAGACATCTTCTGTTGCACAGTCTTCACAGTCTTGGCAAGACCCACTCTAAACTGGTTCTGAATGAGCTCACCCACACAACGAATTCTTCTGTTACCAAGATGGTCAATATCATCAACTTCACCAAAGCCATCAATGATATTGAGTAAGTAGGAGAAGATGGCAAAAATATCAGAGCAGGTAACCACAGAGGATTTAGAGTGTAGGTCAGTACCCACTACTGTGCTCACCCCACCATCTTTAAGCTTTTCTTCGTTTGTATAGACTTTAACTATGTTAACAAAGCAATAATCCACTCCCTCATTTAAATCAGGATTTACAGGGATTTTTGCTAAATGTGCACCTTTTTCGAAGAAATCTTCATCTTTTAAAGCATCGACTTCTTCAGTGGTTAATTTGTGATCTTTTGGATAGCGAACCACTCCATCAGCGTCGATAAGTGGCTCCGCTAAAGTCTTCTCTTTAAGACGGTCATAAACCGCTAATTTAGAGAGGTATTTAAAACGTCCAGCCTTACCAAGGGAGTAACGTTTTGGATCCATGAACTTCTGATAGAGATAGTTAATGACACCTTCGTTAGTGACTGGTTCACCAGGTTTCATTTTCTTAAAGATATCCACTAAAGCATCGTGGGAATCTTTAATCTTTGCGCTATCTTCTTTTTCTAGGGTGGCGTTAAGATAAGCATTGCCATTACCAAAGAGAGATAAGATAGAGGCATCACTCTCTAAGCCAAGGGCTTTAAGGAGTACTGTGGCACTCATCTTTCTCTGTCTATCGATACGGACATAGAGGAGATCCTTATTGAGATCACTCTCAAATTGCATCCATGTTCCTCGTCCTGGAATGAGATCCGCCCCAAAGAAATCACGACCATAGTGGGGTTCTTTATTTAAATAAGCACCTGGGGATCTCACAAGTTGAGAAACGATAACTCTTTCCGCACCATTTATGATAAATGTTCCTGACTCAGTCATAATAGGAAGATCACCCATATAGACTTCAGACTCAACCATCTGGTCCGTACCATCTTTAAAGACAAGTCGAAGATTGACATAAAGAGGGGAAGCATAGGTAAGGTCATTTTCTTTACAGTCTAAATAGGGGTGTTTTGGTTCCCCAAGTCTAAGGCTGACATATTCGATAGATAATTTCCCATCGTAAGAATCAATAGGAAAAGAATCCTTGAAGACTTCATCAAGACCGGTATCAATCAATTCATTATAGGAACGTGTTTGTACTTCCACGAGGTTAGGGAGAGGCAACTCTCCACTAACGCTGGAGTAATCCACACGATCATTGTTTAATCTTTTTAATTCGTTAATATTTCTAACTGACATATTACGGCTCCTTTTTAAATAAATTCGTTTGTCTTACAATGTAAGAACCGTTTGCAGGAAGGTATATGAAATATATACCAGTAGAGATTAAACCGAGGATCTCTAGGGACTCATTGTCCCTAGAGATAATAATTTACTTAATGTCTACTTCCGCTCCTGCAGCAACGAGAGCCTTCTTATGTTCTTCAGCTTCCACTGGAGAAATATTTTCTTTGATTGGGCATGGAGCGCCATCAACGAGTTTCTTGGCATCCATGAGTCCTAAGCCAGTAATGGCTTGCACCGCTTTAATAACGGCGACTTTTTGTTGACCACAAGCAGTGAGGATTAAACTCACTTCGGTTGGTCCTTTAGCAGCACCCTCTTCTTCTTCAGGAGCCGCAGCCACAGCGACACCCACAGGAGCAGCAGCGCTGACGCCGAATTCTTCTTCGACGGCTTTCACTAAATCATTGAGTTCGAGAATGGTGTATTCCTTTAAGGAAGCAATAATCTCTTCTTTTGTTAATTTTGCCATATTGTATATCCTCCTTTAATTATTTGGCAGTTTTATCAGCGATGGCTTTCACACCCACCACAAATTGAGTTATAGGTGCATTTAAGCACGATAAGAACATACTGAGGAGTCCATCTTTAGATGGAAGCTTAGAAAGTTCTGAAACTGTTTTGACATCAGCTAATTGTCCTTCCACAATTGCACCCTTAATCACAATTGTGCCGTCAAATCGTCTGACATACTTTGAGATGATCTTAATTCCTGTTAACTCATCTTCAGAGAAGATGAAGGAGTTAGGACCAGTGAGTAAGGCGTCGGCTTCAGTGTATCCAAGAGTCTCAAACGCTCGATGAACGAGTGAATTCTTGTAGATTGAAATACCGGCATTTTCTTTTCTTAAAGCTCGACGGAGTTCTTGAAGTTGAGCCACGCTTAAACCACGATACTCAGCGATGAGAATGCACTTTGAGCTCTTCGCTCTTTCGATAATCTCATTAACTTCATCTTTTTTAGCTTGTAAGATGTCTTGATTCATTCGATTCGTTTCCTCCTTATTAAGATTCGTAAGGATTCAATATACAGGTTTATATTATTGCCTCGGTAACATGATTAAGACCTAGGTCCGTTACTGTCTTGGGTATATTGAAATCTTTTTAAACGACCGTTGTTCTACATATTAAATGTAGAACTTAACTGCTGGACCCATGGTCGTAGAGAGGACAGCAGTCTTAATAAATGTACCTTTTACTGCCGCTGGACGAGCTTTATTGACCGTATCAATCACAGCGCGCAAATTATCTTCGAGATCACTCTCACTGAAAGAAACACGACCAATGAGAAGGTGCATGTTACCAGTTCTATCGACACGATATTCAATACGACCACCTTTAATTTCAGTGATAGCTTTTCCAATTTCATTTGTCACCGTGCCAGTCTTGGGGTTAGGCATTAATCCTTTAGGACCTAAAAGACGTCCTAATTTACCAAGTTCACCCATCATATTTGGGGTGGCAACAATGACATCGTAGTCAAACCAGTTTTCTTTCTGGATTCTCTCTAAGACTTCCACTCCACCGACGAAGTCCGCTCCCGCATTAGTAGCTTCTTCGAACTTATCAGTGACGGCTAAGACTCTCTTGGTTTTACCATTGCCATGAGGAAGTGTAAGGGTTCCTCTCACTTGTTGATCCGCTTGACGAGGATCGACATTGAGATGGAGGGAGAGATCTACTGTGGCGTCAAATTTCACAGTGGAAGTCTTTTTCACTAATTCCACGGCTTCAGGAATCGAGTACCATTTGCCCTTTTCAATGAGAGCAGACGCAGCTTTATAATTCTTACTTCTCTTCATAAAGCCCCTCCTTAATCATCAACAACAATGCCCATTTGACGAGCAGTGCCCTCGATGACTCTCATTGCGGCCTCAACATCATTACAGTTGAGATCAGGCATCTTATACTCCGCAATTTCTCTGAGTTTCGCCTGAGAGATGTGACCAACTTTTGTAGTTCTTGCGTTACTAGAACCTTTGCTGAGACCTGCGGCTTTCAATAATAAAGGTGCAACAGGTGTGGTCTTAATGACAAAATCACAGGATTTGTCTTCATACGCAGTGATGAGAACAGGAACTACTTCCCCACGTCGATCAGCGGTTTTCGCATTGAAGTCGGTACAAAACTTCGCCATGTTAATACCCGCAGATGCGAGCTTAGGTCCTGGTTTGGCATCGCCACCAGGGAGTTCGATCTTAATGACCTTTGCGATTTTTTTACTCACTTTGGTTACCTCCTATTTAGCAATCAGTGTTGTGGTACGAGTGTATCGCTAACCACTCTTCCACGAATTACGTATGCATATATGCGTGGGTACGCAAGACCACACGCAAGACACACTCTATCAAAATACGCGTGTTATGTCAAATATATTTTGCGTGTGTATGCGTATACGCGCAAATTTATTACTTTGTAATAAAAATTTTTAAAGTGCGATTTTTCTTGCAAGTTAATTTTAAAGAGACTAAAACATTGTATACGGATGGGGAAAGTTAAGAAAATTTTGCATCCAATATATGGCAAAAAACGAACGTGTCGCTAAAAGAAATACCAGAATGATGATATCACCATTCTTGGTTGTTATTATCTCCTTTATAGTCATCATCTTTTTGGGGGCTTTTTTATTATGTTGTCCATTCTGCAGAATTGATGGCAATTGGGGAGTCTATATGAAGGATTTCTTCATTGCCTGCTCTTCAACTTGTGTGACTGGACTCTCCGTTTATAGTGAGGGTGTTGTCAATGTTTATAACCTCGGTGGACAGATTGTCATGTTGGTGATGATCCAGATTGGAGGCCTTTCCTTTATTACCCTACTTACATTTGTGGTGACACTCTTTACCAGAAGGATGAGTATGAGGAATAGATTGTTCTTTACGCAAGCTGTAAGTGCAACCTCTCTTGGAGATATGACTCGCTTTGTGAGAAATGTCGTCATAATCACTTTCTCCATTGAGTTTATAGGAGCAGTTCTCCTCTTCCCAGTCTTTATCAGTGCGTATGATGATGTGGGGGATGCCATATGGACATCCATCTTCCAATCCGTCTCTACTTTCTGTAATGCAGGCTTTGATATTTTAGGAAGCACTTCCTATGTCAGAGAAGGCAACGAAATTCTCATGAGGCTTGCAGATTGGCAATATTATTACATGCAAGCTATCACAATGATCCTTGTTATCTTTGGGGGAATTTCCTTCTTAGTGATTATGGATATCTTCTCTCCAAAGAAGAATAGAAGGAATAAAGTTCTTAATAAAGTAGTGCTATCAACGACCCTTGTTTTGTTGGTTGCGGGTACGGGTTTATTCTGTTTAACCGAGATGGCATTTGGGGATAATGATGCAACATTTATGCAGTGCCTCTTCCAGTCAGTGACCTGTAGAACTGCGGGATTCTCGACGATGGATCAATCACAACTGAGTACCGGTGGGAAGGTCATTTCCTGTATCCTAATGTTTATCGGTGGTTCTCCTACATCCACTGCGGGTGGTATCAAGACCACAACGATATTTGTGATTATATATTCTCTTTATAAAACACTCCGTGGAAAGCAGTTTGTCGCCTTCAATAGAAGGTTCTCATATAGGGCCACAGCGAGGGCTATGTCCTTAGTGGTTATCAGTGGTATTCTCATTCTTGTGGGCTATATCTGTATTGTGGAATTTGAAGCTCACAACGAGATGGTCACTAGTGGTAACGCTATCTATGAAGTCTTCTCCGCCTTTGGTACTGTCGGACTGTCGACTGGTGTAACACCTTATCTGACCACTGGTAGTGAGATAGTCTTATGCATATTAATGTTATTTGGACGTATTGGTCCAGTGACATTCTTCCAGGTCTTCAACAGAGATATCGATAAGGAGGAACACCTCCACTACGAGTATGTTGAAGAAGATATTTTAATTGGGTAATATAAAGGAGGTAATTCTTTATGGCAAAGAAAACATTTGCGGTTATTGGCTTAGGTGAATTCGGTTATGCGGTCGCGGAAGAGCTCGCTATTTTGGGAATGGATGTTATCGCTATCGATGAAGATCAAGATAATGTCGAGAGAATTGCTAAGATTCTCGATACAGCGTTCGTCGCTAATCCAGCGGATGAGAAAGCTCTTATCGAGTTAGGCATCAATAGTGTGGATGTCGCTATTGTGGCTATGGGCTCTAAAATTGAAGAAACCATTGTCACCACCGTGATTCTTAAACAGATGAATGTGAAACAGATTATTGTTCGTGTGGATGAAGACTACTATATTCCTATTGTTCAACAATTAGGAGCCACGGAGATTGTCTCCCCACAGAAGAATGCGGGAGTGGATCTCGCTAATAGACTAACACATGATGATTATCAGAACTTCTACAAACTTGATAACACCCACTCCATTGTCTCTATCAAGGTTAATTCAGATTATCAACCCACTCCGATAAAAGACATTAATACAAAGTCAAGATATGGAATTAATATCGTCCTTATTATTCGTAATAAGCACTCATTTGTTCCAGGCGGACTTGATAGTATCCTTCCTGATGACATTATTTATGTCGTCGGAACTTCAAAAGAAATCAGAAACTTCAGCGATAGTTTAAGCGCAGTGAAAAAATCAAAGCACGCCTCTGAAACAGTTGAATAAATATCTTTGATTTCAAATAAAAAACCAGCAAGTTGCTGGTTTTTTAATTTGCTTAATTAGGAATTGGCTTCAATCTTTTCAATAGATGAGAAGTCCACAACCGCTGTGGAAGGTCGTCCGAAGAAGTAGAACTCCACCTCCACCTGGCTGGTTGCCTTATCAATGGAGATAATGTCACCTTCAGTGTTTTCAAATGGACCGGAGATAATCTTGATGCGATCACCAACTTTATAACGATCAAACATCGACTCATCAACAATTCCCATTCTCTTAAGGACTGGTTCCATCTGCTCTCTTGGAACAGGGAATGGTTTGGTACCTTTACCGGAAGAGCCGACGAATCCAGTAACCCCTGGAGTGTTACGGACAATATACCACGCTCTATCAGTCATAATCATTTCCACAAAGATATAACTAGGATAGAGGTTCTTCATCTTTGTTTTTCCTGTGGGTTCACCATTACGCATTACTGGGACTTCTACCTCACCAACAAAGGTACGGAATAAAAGATTCCCACAACCCATGGATTTCATACGTCTCTCAATATTCTCTTTCACTTTCGCTTCGTGAGTGGAGTAGGCAGTAACCACAAACCAGGCCTTATCACCTAAGGTTGTGGAAGCCTCTCTTCCTTGAGAGACATCAGTGGAAGAGTCAGTTATCACATGAGTAATCTCCACTTCTGGGGCGCTCTCAGGAGTAACCTCTTCTATTTTTACTTCACTTTCTAATTCTTCTAACATCATATTCACCTATAGATTATAGAATGCCAAAGGCATTCTTGATTGCTTCAAGTAAGGAATTTCCAAGCCAGTCTTCAAAGAAAAGAATAAGTGCTGCGATAATGGCAATCACTAAAACCACAATAATAGCAGGAATTAAAGTATCACGATGTGGCCAACGGACTCTTTTGCCCTCTCGGACCACTCCTTTAGCGTATGATTTTAAACCCATAACTTATTCCTCCATTTCTTTCTTTACTTGCTGACTTTGTGGATGGTGTGTTTCTTACATTTGGGACAATACTTATTGAATGTCTCCACATTATTTTTGCTTAAGTCAATCTTTGTCACATAGTTTCTACTAAGGCATTCGGAGCAAATTAAAAGAACTTTCGTTTTCATTTTAAATTAAATCCTCTATGTTAACTTTAGCGTATATAACTTTACTCCCATAAATAATCATTTGCAATTATTATTTAAGGTCCTTAATAAATAATTCTTTCACCACACTACTAAAGGCCAAAGATCCGCAGATTAAGATCACATCGTCTGGATACTCTTCTATCTTAGTTTCAATAGCTTGATGGTAGTCTAAAACAAAGGGGTAGTCTTCTAAATAAAGGAAGTAATCATCCTCTTCTCTTGCTCGAGGATGATCAAAAGTCGTGAGTGTAATATCCTGAGAAATATAATTAAGTTCGGTAAGTAATCCTTCAAGGTTTTTATCACGAAAACACGCAAAAATTGCATGAATTGGTCTCCCTTTTGCAATATTTTCAATAGAATTGCAGGTTTTTTTCATCCCATCAACGTTGTGAGCACCATCAATGATAACAAGAGGATGACGAGAGACAATATCCATCCTATAAGGTAATGTCATATCTAATAAACCTTGAGATATTTGACTAGCGGTTACTGGTATCGTGTCTTGAAGAATATTGGTGGCCTCAATAGCAATACATGCATCTTCCACAGAATAATGGGATAAGTTGTTAATTCTTAAATCTCGATATGGGAGATATGTAAATTTATATCCATTATCATCAAGTTCTTCGAAACTGCACCTAGAGGTCGTCACTAACTTACTGTTGTGGCGGTGTGCTTCACCATAGATTACATCAAGATCAATCTCCTCAAGATAACCCACTAAAACTGGTATTTCATCTTTAATGATGCCCGCTTTTGCAAGAGCAATCTCAGCAGTGCTTGTCCCTAACTGCTCTGTGTGCTCAAGAGAAATGGTGGTGATGATAGAAAGGATTGGGGTAAAGATATTCGTGGCATCTTCTTCTCCTCCCATTCCACACTCAATAATGGCAAGATCTAGATTCTGGTCATTGAAATAACAAAAGGCAATAAATGTCTCCACTTCAAACTTTGATAGATTGTGTTTCTTGAATTGCTTCTCGTACTTCTTGAGATAGTTTTCTATCTCTTCATCGGGTATTTGCGTGTCATTTACCACTACCATCTCATTAATTTCTTTAGCAAAGGGGGAAGTAAAAAGACCCACTTTTAATCCAGCGGCTCGATAGATAGAGTAAAGGTAGTGGGCACAACTTCCCTTTCCGTTAGTGCCCGCGATATGGATTGCTTTAGGGAGAAATTTAAAGCCTGTGTCCTTTATGAATTTTGTGAAATTATCTATCTGATAGTCTTGGCGAGTGTATTCACTTAGTCTCTCTTCTGTCATGAGTTATTCTTTTCCTTCATTGCCCGGTCTATTTCTCTTTCTACATCTCTCTTCTTAATGGCTTCCCTCTTATCGTAGAGTTTCTTCCCTTTTGCAAGAGCAATCTCCACTTTAGCTTTCCCGTGGGAGAAGTAGACTTTTGTGGGCACAACTGTATAGCCTTCCTTTTGAATCTTACCCATAAAGTAATTAATCTCTCTCTTATGTAGCAAAAGATCCCTTGTTCTTTCTGGGTCATGGTTAAAGATGTTTCCTTGCTCATAGGGAGCAATATGCATATTAATGATTTGGGCGATTCCGTCTTGAGTAAAGGTGACATAAGCATCAGAGATGCTACAGCCATTTACTCTTAAGGATTTAATTTCTGTACCTTTAAGAACAATCCCACACTCCGTTTGGTCACTAAGAAAGTAATTAAAGCTTGCTTTACGGTTCGTTGAAATGATCTTAATGTGAGAATTGTTAGCGTTACTCATAACTCTTTATCTTATCACAGAATGAAGTTTTATTATGTATTTTTCTATTCTAATAGAAGCAAGTATAATCTTATTAGAATGGAACAAGAAAAGATTGATGAACTCTATGAAATAATCAAGGGTGCCTCTAGCATTGTTGTTTTTACAGGAGCGGGTATCTCCACAGGAAGTGGCATCCCTGACTTTAGAGGGGCAAATGGAATCTTCCTTGATAAAGAACACAAGTATGAGATTCCCCCAGAAGAAATAGTCTCCCACTCCTTTTTCTATTCTCATCCGCATGAATTCTATGATTTTTATAAAACCAAAATGTGTTTCCGTGATGCTAAGCCCAATGCCGCCCACCGATATTTCGCTAATCTTGAGAAAAAAGGAAAGAATGTCACAGTGGTCACCCAAAATATAGATGGCCTTCATTCTGAAGCAGGTTCAAGTAGAGTGTATGAACTCCATGGTTCCATTCATAGGAACTATTGTGAAGAATGCCACCACTTCTTCGATTTAGACTATGTCCTAGACCAAGATGGTATTCCAAAGTGTAATCGTTGTGGGGGAGTGATTAAACCAGATGTCGTTCTCTATGAAGAGGGGCTTGATCCAGATATTACCAATCGTGCGGTGTCCGCAATCATGACATGCGATGTGATGATCATCATTGGAACCTCATTAAAAGTCTACCCCGCGGCATCATATGTGAGATACTTTAGGGGTCATCATTTAGTGTTGATAAACAAAGAACCAACCCCTTATGACAGCATATGCAATCTCACAATCTATGATGATATAATTAAAGTCGTTGAGGCCTTAAATGAAAAAGAAAACAATCTTCTTTGACTTAGACGGAACCCTAGTGGATACCCTTAAAGATTTACGAAGTGCGGTAAATTATTCTTTAAGAGAACATGGATACGAAGAGAAAACATTACCAGAAATAAAATCTTATGTCGGTAATGGAGTGGCAAAGTTAGTCGCTCGTTGTCTCCCCAACCAAGAAGAAAATCCAGACTATCAAGATTGCTTGGATGTCTTTTCACACTACTATGAAAATCACTATCTCGAAGAAACCGGTCCTTACAAAGGTGACGTTAAACTCGTTAAGAAACTAAAGAGAGATGGTTACAATCTTGTCATCATCTCAAACAAACTTGTTCAAGTCACTGAGAATATTGTGAATACACTCTTCCCAAATATGTTTGATGACATTGAAGGAGATAGAAAGGGGCAAAACAACAAGCCCGCTCCAGACATGATTAATCGAGCGGTCAAGACATTAAAGATTGATTTAAAGGATTGTATCGTCGTCGGTGATTCTAATGTAGATTTTGAAATGGGTAATAATGTTGGATGCCCAACAATTCTAGTGACATGGGGCTTTAGAGATAAAGAATCGTTATCAAAATTAGGAGCCTACGCTGTAGTGGATAACACCAAGCAACTATATAAAACCATAAAGAATTGGAGCAAGAATGCCTAAAATTCCTTTCAATTTCACAAAAAACGCTAGAGATTTAGGCGGTTATTCAACAAAAAGCGGCAAAATTGTCAAACCTGGTAAACTTATTCGTTCCGCTTGTGTTTTTATGGCGGACGATTATGATAGATATCTTTTACTAAACGAATATCATGTGAACAAAATCATTGATTTTCGTAATCCTGATGAGAGAAATCAAACCCCAGATGTAAACATTGAAGGAATAGAAACTATTCAGATTCCCATTTTTCCTGATGATGGAAATGGTGATGCCTTATCTCGGCTAAGAGAAGATGAAAAACACATGTCCTTTGTGAGAAGAATGGAGATAGTCTATGAGACACAACCAGGCTTTAGTATCTATGAGCTCATGAAGAGAAACTACATTACCTTTGTTAGTGATCCATTCTGCGTCTCTCAATTTAAGAAATTCCTCCAAATAGTACTTGAGGAAGACGACGACCACACTATCTTATATCACTGTGCTGGTGGTAAGGATAGAGCGGGTGTCGCTACAGTACTTCTTTTAGCTTTATTAGGAGTGGATGATGACACCATCAAGTATGACTATATGCTTACAGGGGAAAATATTGCTTTTGATAATGAGAGAGACATTGAAAGAGCAAGACAACAAACAGATAGACCCTTTTTAGCGGAAATCCTTGATGGTTGTATGAACGTCAAAGATATGTACATTGATGAATTATTCAAGTACATGAAGGAGAAGGAAGGGGATTTACTCTCTTACATAAAAAAATATTTCTGTATCACTGACACAGAAATAGCACAACTTAGGAATAAATATTTAGTTTAGAGAGATGATCTCATCTCATTAATACGGGTACGGATAAAGTCAAACATTTTACTTTTATCCACTCCATAGGTAATTTCAAACTCATCAAAGAGAATGTTTTCAGCCGTTTCAAGAAGTTCAAGATCTAATGAACCAAATCTCACATTATCTGGCATCTGAGCTAAGGTACGATAGAGATAGAGTTGCCTCGCTAGATAGACAATATCCTCTGTTGAGCCATTAAGAAGTCTCTTCTTAAAATTGTCACGTCTTTGTTTGGTATTTGCGATGATATCATCAGAGAGAGTACACATATATTTAAGAACTCGATCAGCATTCTCCACACTCATGACACTACGAATAAGTTGATCAGCCTTGGCAATAGGAATATAAAGACTTTCTCCCGCTCCTCTTTTCGCACTTAAAACATAATATGGCTCTCCATTAATTTCCGTGGTGGCATTAACTACACAGAGCCCTTCACGGCGGTGGACAACAATGGAATTAACAGGATACATTCAATCACCCTATTCATATGATACCACAAAAAAGCCCCATTTAAGACGGAAAAAATTTAAAACAAAATAAAAGTGCCAAAAATGCATAGTTTTAAATAAAAAAGGAGGGTTTTTCCTCCGTTTTTTCTTTTTCTGGTGGAGCTGAAGGGGCTCGAACCCTCTACCTCTTCCATGCCATGGAAGCGCTCTTCCAGATGAGCTACAGCCCCAGAATCTTATAAATTATATAATAACAAGGGATTCTCTTCAAGAAACATTAAGCAAGGTAATTGTTACTAATTAACAGCATATTAACCATTTCTATGATAAGATAATTTCATCTAAAAGGAGATTTTTGTTATGGCAGATCCAATTTTTACCAGAACTTCAACTAGGGCCTACACATCTGAAGATGTCACCGAAGAAGAAATTGAAACCATCTTACGTGCGGGCATGCAAGCACCAAATGCCGCTAACGGTCAACCTTGGGAAATCTATGTTGTCAAAGATCCTGAAGTGAAGAAACAATTAAGTGGCCACCCTCAAGGACAAGCAATCCTTGAACAAGCACCAGTCGTCTTTGTCCCATGCTACAGAAAGAATACTCAATTTGGAGCGTTCCACGATATTGACTTAGCCGCCTGCACCACTAATATGCTCATTGAAATCGAAGAGTTAGGATTAGGTGCTGTCTGGATGGGTTGTAGCCCAATGCCAGATCGTAGCGAGCTTGTGACCAAGGTCTTAAACCTTCCTGATGATCTTGCGCCTTTTGCTGTGGTACCATGTGGCCACAAAGCGGAGACAAAGGACCTTGTTCCTCGTTATGATGAAACAAGAGTTCACAAGGTTTATTAATCGAAAAACCTCTCTAAATTAAAAGAAAATCCAGCAAATCGCTGGATTTTTTCTTGTTATTTGGCGGCCTCCTCGAGACTCGAACTCGAAGTCTATCGCTTAGGAGGCGATTGCGTTGTCCAATTACGCTAGGAGGCCATCCCCCGATCACACAACGTTCTTATTAGAGAGATCAGCAAGGAAGAAGGTAAGAATATCGTTATAGACTTCCTCTTGTGATGTGTCACCAAGGATTTCGTGACGGACACCTGGATAAACCTTCGCGCCAACATGTTTAAGTCCGTGTTTCTGATACATCTTTTGAAGTTTGGTTACATTCTTACCATAGTTAGCAACAGGGTCTCCCTCACCAGAGATAATAAAGACATCAAGGTCTTTCCTTACTTTTGAAAGGAATTTCTTTTTATAGAGACGATTCATACCTTTTAAGAGTTCAAGGCAGAAACCATTATTTGGCTTATAGCCACAGAGAGGGTCCTCTTCATAGGCTTTCCACACTTCTGGTTTTGTGGATAACCATCTATGACGGGTTGCTTCTTTTGTGAGACCGCTGTCGGGGTCTTTTGCGGGGTCAGGATATTTGGAGTTAAAGCCTCCAAACATAAGACCCGCTAAAAGGTGAGATTCTTTGTTCCTATTCTTTTGCGTGACAAGAAGTCTAGCAAACTGATAGGCCGGAGGAACTAACCAGTTTCTAGCGGTGGATCCACATAAGACCACTTTAGAAACGTGGTGTGTATATCTCTGCATATAATCTTGGCAAAGAATAGAACCCATAGAATGAGCGAAAATAAAGGTTGGTCGAGCACTGATTCTGAGTTTCTCAACGAGTTTATCAGTCATGACTACTTGTTTTCTAAAAGCGGAATAGGGGACCACTCCTAAATTAGACTTATCGGGTAAGACATTCTTTCCCTGACCAAAGTTATCAAGGCAGTAGACATTAAAACCATGTTCATTAAGGAAACGCGCAAAATGATCATATCTTAAGGAATGCTCTGCCATTCCACTCATAATGACCACATTAGCGATGCTCTCTTCCACTGTCCAAGAGGTACCAAATTCAACGATACCCTTATCTTCAATCTTGATTGTTTCAACTTTTGTCATTCCTTTTTCCTCCTATGCTATTTACTTATTCTTCGTAACCATGAGGATTCTTCTTCTGCCAATTCCAAGAATCCTTACATGCATCATAAATAGTTCTCGTGGCTTTCCAACCCATTTCTTTATAGGCCTTGTCGCAGTTCGCGTAGTTTTCTACAACATCTCCAGGTCTTCTATCGCCAATGCGATAGTTAATCTTCATATTATTCGCGTCTTGGAAGGCATTTACAAGTTCTAAGACACTTGTGCCTTTACCAGTACCAAGATTATAGATGACTAGTCCAGGATTGCTTTCAAGTTTATGCACCGCATAAACATGTCCAATCGCAAGATCCACAACATGGATATAATCTCTAATACATGTTCCATCTGGAGTGGGATAATCCCCTCCAAAAACAGTGAGGCATTCAAGAGTACCCACCGCGACTTGGGTAATATAGGGCATGAGATTATTGGGAATACCTGTGGGGTATTCTCCCATAGTTCCACTTTCATGCGCTCCAATAGGATTGAAATATCTTAAGATAGCGACATTGGCGTCTTTATGACTCTTAGCGAAGTCCATAAGGATGCACTCAATCTGGAATTTAGTGTTTCCATAAGGAGAAGTGCAGTTTCCAATAGGATCTGTTTCCACAATTGGCATTCTTGTAGGAGTGCCGTAGACTGTCGCACTAGAAGAGAAAACAATGTTATGAACATGATATTCATCCATTAACTCAAGGAGGGTAATAGAGGATCCAAGGTTGTTGGAGTAGTACTTCACTGGATAAAGAACACTTTCACCCACACTCTTTAATCCGGCGAAGTGGATGATGCAACTGATGTCGTTCTCTTCAAAGACCTTTCTCATCGCTTCTTTATCTTGCACAGAGATTTGATAGAACTTAGGCCTGACACCCACGATGGCCTCAATACGATTGAGAACTTCAAGTTTAGAGTTAGAGAGATTATCCACGATAACGACTTCATAACCCGCTTTGATAAGCTCCACGACAGTGTGGCTACCGATATAGCCGGTTCCACCAGTAACAAGAATCTGACTCATAACATTTACCTCCTGAGTAATTCTTCGAGTAATATTTCGTTTGCGTCCTTAGGATTAATCTTTCCTTGGGTCTTCTTCATGAGTTGTCCCATGAGATATCCAAGAGCTTTGTCTCGACCCGCTAAGTAATCAGTGACAGACTGAGGGTTTTCATCGAGAACTTCATTGACGAGACCTCTAAGGTCGCTCACATCATTAATCATTCCTTGATTGAAGGCTTTAGATAAGTCTTCAATAGACAACGATCTATCTTCATATAGTTTAGCAAATATTTCTCTCGCTTGCTTGTTATTTATTTCGTTTTTCTCGATACGAGCGATTATTTCCGCAATTTGTTTAGGAGAAACAGGAAACTCTAAGATAGAAATATTATCTCTATTTAAGACGGATTGGATATCTCCAATCACCCAGTTCGCCGCAAGTTTATAACTCACTCCATTCTCCACAATCTGATCAAAGTAGATAGAGGTATCCTTATCCGCAATGAGGATTGAAGCGTCGTAGTGGTTCAAACCTTGCTCAGTGTAACGTTTTAGCTTAGAACTCGCTAATTCATTAGAGGAGGCAATGGCCCTGTCCACAAAGGTGTCACTGAGTCTGATGGGGATGATATTAGGTTCTGGGTAGTACTTATAGTCCACAGAATCCTCTTTAGAACGCATCCCCACAGTTTGTTTTAGTGATTCATCAAATCTTCGGGTTTCTTGTAAGATGGCCTCTCCTGTTTCTAGGCATTGAACTTGTCTAGCAAACTCATAGTTAAGAACCTTCTCCACATTTGCGATACTATTGAGATTCTTTATTTCCACTTTTGTGCCGTATTCACTTGAACCCACTTCTCTTATAGAGATATCAACATCACAACGAAGGGATCCTTCTTCCATTCTTCCATCACTGACATCAAGGTAGGAAACGATAGAGCGGATTTCTTCAATGTACTTCATCGCTTCATTCGCGCTTCTTAGATCAGGTTTAGAGACGATCTCAATAAGAGGAGTACCCGCACGATTATAGTCAATAAGAGTGCAGTCGTAGGAGTGAAGTTGCTTACAGGTATCTTCTTCTAGATGTAGTTCCTCTAATTCAATCTTCTTCTCTGTCCCATCATCAAGAGTAATAGTGAGATATCCATTTCGCCCAATAGGACGGAATCTTTGGGTAATCTGATATCCCTTTGGGAGATCAGAATAGAAATAGTTCTTTCTATCAAAGTGAAGTTCTCTATCAATATCCATATGGAGAGCGTTACAGAGTCTTAAAGCGCAGATCACTGCGCCTTCATTCACTGTGGGCATCACTCCAGGGAAAGCAAAATCATAGGCCACCACATCAGTGTTGGGTTCATCTCCATACCTCACAGGAGCACTTGAAAACATCTTAGTCTTCGTCTTTAGCTCAATGTGAATCTCTAATCCGATGATTGCTTCAAACGCCATTACTTCACTTCCTCCTTGTAGTAGAGGTTATAGTATGGCATTTCATCCATTAAGACATGAGAGACATTAAGAACTGTTTCTTCTTCAAAGATTCTTCCTGTGAAGTTACCTCCAAAGGGAAGGTTCCCTTTGAAACCAATAGGAAGAGTAAGAGATGGATAACCCCCAAAGTTCGCAAAGGCTAAGTAGTTATCTGAGAGAAGATATAAATCAGAGAGATTATCATTCTTCTCATCAAAGCGAGGCGCACAACTAGGGCTCGCAGGGAGATACACTAAATCATAACTATCAAACAACTTATTAAAAGCATCCACGATAAGATGACGACAGCGCTGTGCTCTTATAAATAAGTCTTGTTGATTCTCTTTTAAAAGAGAATAACCACCGATAACAAATCTTCTCTTAATTAAAGTGGAGAAACCTTTGGTTCTCGTATTGGTCACTATGTCTTCATAAGTATTACCACTTTCTCTTGGACCAAACTTAAGACCATCAAGGTTAGCGTTGTTTGAGGTGGCTTCCGCACAAGAAATAATGATGTATGTTGGATAGATGGCTCTAAGGAGTTCTGCATCCATATGCACTCTTGAAACAATAGCGCCCTTAGATCTAAGAATCTCACATGTCTTATCAAAAGCAGCGAGAACATCGTGGTCAGTAATACTCTTAAGAATCTCATCGATAACCGCAATCTTAAGACCTTTGATGCTCCCACCAAGAAGAGTGTTATATTTCTTTACTGGTTGCTCACTACTAGTGGCATCTTTTTCATCTCTTCCCGAGAGAAGAGTGGTGAGACTCGCAGCGTCTTTCACACTTCTCGTGAAGTACGCGACATGATCAAGAGAGGGGGCAAAAGGAAAGAGTCCATAACGAGAGATTCTGCTCCAAGTGGGCTTAAAACCAACAAGGCCACCATAGGAGGCAGGCTTCCTCACAGAGTCCCCTGTATCGGAGCCGATAGCGAAGGGAACAAGTCCCGCAGCCACAGCGGCGCAAGAACCACAACTCGACCCTCCAATCATGTGTTCATGAGAGGGGTCATAGGGGTTAAAAGTTTTCCCAAGATGACCACTGGTTCCAGTGCCACCCATGGCTAATTCATCAAGGGTAGTTTTACCAATTAAGATAGCGTGTTTTTCTTTTAAACGATGATAGACTTCCGCATCAAAAACAGGGACATAATCCGCTAAGATATTACTGCTTCCTGTAGTGGGAATTCCCTTGGTGGAAAAGTTATCTTTTAAGCAATATGGAACACCCCAAAAGACATTGTCCTCTTCTGGTTCAATAAGCCCTTCAGCTTCACTGATGGCTTCCTTCTCACAAAGATATTCAAAGATATTATTAGTGTCTTTTTTACAAGCCTCTAAACAGAGCTTAACAACTTCAAGAGGGGTGACCTCTCTCTCCACATAAGCGGTGTGGAGTTCTTCCATAGTAAGGTGAAGGTAATCTTTCATTTTATCACCCTCGGAATTCTAATCTGATTCTCCACGACATCCTTGGCGTTACCAAGGGCTTCATCCTTATCTAGAGTGTCACTGGGAACATCTTTTCGTAGGTATGAAGAATACACTACAAATGGGAACGTCATTGGTTCCACATTTTCCACTCCCTTGATCTCGTGGATAAGAGACATCTGTTTTAAAATAGTCTGAAATTCTTCTTCAAGGAGAGCGTATTCTTCTTCGCTCATATCAAACATGAGTGAATGAGCGACGTCTTTTAACATGTCTTTATTTACTGGTTTCATAATAGATTTATATGATATCACATTTATACGTGATTAACATTTATTAAATGTTTACTTGATATAAGAGAGAAATTCTTCTTCATCCATAATACGGATGTTAAGAGCCTGCGCTTTATCAAGTTTACTTCCCGCATCTTGCCCTGCGATAACTATATCAGTGGCTTTAGAAACAGAGGTGGTGACCTTCGCTCCAAGAGACTCAAGTATCTCCGTGGCTTCCTTTCTCCCATAGGAAGAGAGACCCCCAGTAAGGACAACAGTTTTTCCAGAGAATGGGGTGTCTCCCTGTACTGATAGAGATCCTAAATACTCAGTGTTAAGACCAAGCTCACGAAGTTCTTCTAGCATACTGATATTAGTTAAATCACCGAAATAAGAGGTGAGAGAATCAACGAGTACTGGACCAACATCTGGGATAGTTAATAGCTCTTCTTCTGTAGCATTTTGAAGGTTAGTTAAATTCACATACTTTCTTGCAAGAGTCTTTGACATCTTTCCCCCAACTTCTTTGATACCCAGACCAAAGAGAAGTCTCTCTAAGGAATTCTTTTTTGAGTTCTCAATCGCGGAGAGCAAGTTATCAATAGATTTTGATTGCCACCCATCAAGCGCAATAATATCTTCTCTATAGCGAGAGAGTTTATAGATATCGGGGATGCTTCTAATAAATCCTTGGTTGAAGAATTGCTCCACAACTCTCTCTCCCATCCCATCGATATCCATCGCATCACGAGAGGAGAAGTGAATAATCTGCTCAATCTTTCTCGCTTCACAGTGAGGATTCATACAGTAGTGAATAGCGTCCACTTTCACAAGTTCAGATCCACAGACTGGGCAATTGGTAATCATCTTAAAGGGTTCCCCAGTATTGTTTGGATTGGGGATTGTTCGGACAACTTCCGGTATGACATCACCCGCTTTTCTGAGGATAATATCGTCCCCGACACGGAGTCCTTTACCCGTAACAAAGTCCTCATTATGGAGGGTTGCGCGCTGCACAAGAGAACCCGCAACACGAACTGGCGATAGTACAGCATTAGGAGTTATTTTACCAGTACGACCAACAGTATAGGTGATATCTAGTAGTTTTGTTTGTACTTCTTCAGGGGGGAACTTATAGGCAATTGCCCACCTTGGAGTTTTGGCGGTATAACCCAATATATCATAGAGGGACATATCGTCCACTTTTATCACTATGCCATCAATATCATAGTCGAGAGAGCTTCTCTTCTCTGTGTATTCATTAATGTAGTCAATAACCTCATCAATCCCATGGACAAGCCTTCTTTCGGGGTTAGTTCTAAAGCCTAATGAGTCAGCGGTTTCTAGGGCTTTGCTATGGTATCTAATACCAAAGTCACTAGCATTTACAAAATAATACCAGAAGGCCTCAAGGTTACGCTTAGCGGCAATAGAACTATCAAGTTGTCTAATAGATCCCGCAGCGGCATTTCTGGCATTAGCAAAGACAGGTTCTTTATTGGCTTCTCTCTCTTCGTTAAGAGCGGCTAAAGTCTTCTTCGACATGTAGACCTCGCCTCTTATCTCTAGTTCACGACTTTCATTAATATGAGAGGGGATAGTCTTAATGGTGATGACGTTTGTGGTGACATCTTCCCCAGTCACTCCATCACCTCTTGTTGCAGCATATTGTAGGTCACCATTCTGGTAGAGAAGCGCCATCCCTAATCCATCAATCTTCATCTCACACATATAGGTAATTTTATCTTGTTTGACGACCTCTCTAATCTTGCGATCAAAATCACGAAGATCATCCTCGTTGAAAGCATTAGCAAGAGAGAGCATGCTACGCTTATGAACAATCTTATTAAACTCTTCTACCACCACTCCACCAACACGTTGGCTTGGTGATGTAGCGGAGTACATATCCGGGTTCTCGGCTTCTAGTCTCATGAGCTCTTGCATGAGAGTGTCAAAGACGGAGTCATCCACTGTGGGGTTATCTAAAACATAGTATTCGTAGTTGTACTCTTCGAGGAGTTTTCTAAGTTCAAGGATTCTTTCTTTTGCCTCTTCCATAGTCTTATCCTTTCTTTACCTTGGGGTGATTACCAAGGATAGACTTTTTACCATGTTCGTCAAACATCACTTCTATTATACCATCTCCAAGGAGGCGGGTCACCACTCCACTGCCAAGAGTTTCATGAATTACCTTATCACCTACATTCCATACAATATTATTTGATTCAGAAGCGGTCTGAGAATAGTATCCATCATCACTGTAAAAGCGGTTTTTCTTGTTAGATTTATACGAGGAATAATCACCAAAATCATCACTATAATCATCATCAAATGTCCAGGTTTTTTGTCGTTGTTTTTTGGGTTTATTATAACCGTTATAGTAATCATTTCGAGGGTGAATGCTTGGGAGTTCAAGTCCCGCTTCTGTGATAAATCTTGAAGGGATTAAGTCGCCGTCAACAACATATGAGAAGTCACAAGAGAAGGAAATATAGAGTCTCGTTTTCGCTCTTGTGAAAGCGACATAAGCAAGCCTTCTCTCCTCTTCTAGGGCATCATTTCCTCTCTCCATTAATGAGCGGTTATGAGGGAAAATTCCTTCATTAAATCTCACCACAAAGACCACTGGAAATTCGAGTCCTTTTGCTGTGTGCGCGGTCATAAAAGAAACACTGTCTTCATTAGTGATTTCATCCTGACTACTGACAAGAGAAATGTTTTGTAAGTACTCATCAAAAGTGGCCTCTGGATTATGGTTAATAAAGCCTCTTAAATCCCCAAATAAGGCCTTAGCATTTTCAAGACGATCCTGGCCATCTTCATCCTTTTTTAGATACTCATAATACCCAATATCAATGATCATATCTTCAAGGATTTTAGAGTAGGTTTCTTCTCCTTTAGATACCTCTTCTCTCGTCTTATCGAGAGTAGTTATTAGGGCTCTTAATGACATATACGCTTTAATAGGAATAGGAGAATCCTTAGGGTCAATAGACTTAATGAATTTATAGATAGAGACCCCTTGCTTATCCGCAAGGCTACGAAGGGTTTCGATTGTGGCGTCACCCACTCCACGACGAGGAACATTAATAATTCTTAAGAAGGAAACATCATCATCTTCACTATTGACGAGTCGGAAGTAGGAGATGATATCCTTAATCTCCGCTCTCTGGTAGAACTTAAGTCCTCCATAGATACGATAGGGGATTTGGTTCCTCGCAAAGACTTGTTCAAAATCAAGAGTGACATAGGAAGAGCGATAGAGCACAGCGATATCAGAATACTTAAAACCATAAGTAGAGGTGAGAACCCTTATCTCTCTCGCTAACCACTCCGCTTCAGCGATATGAGTGTTATTTGATTTGACCACAATAGGATCGCCCTTACCATTCTCACAATATAAGTCTTTAGGCACTCTAAAGTTGTTGTTTGCAATAAGTTTATTTGCGGCATCAAGGATATTTGAGGTACTTCGATAGTTCTTATCAAGAACTATGGTTTCAAAGGTTCGTTGGAGTTTCTTATCTGGTTCCACGATAATATCTGGGTTAGCGCCTCTCCAGGTATAGATAGTTTGGTCAGGATCCCCAACGATATATAAGCATGTTGATGGAGCGAGTAATAAGGACAAGAAGTGGAACTCCACATCATTGGTGTCCTGGAATTCGTCAACAAGGATGAATCTAAAGCGGTTTTGCCACTTCTCCCTAATCGTGGGATTCTCTGTAAGCACTTTAATGGCGAAGAGTAGTAAGTCATTAAAATCGAGAGAGAAGGTCTTCCTCTTATAGGCTTCATACTCTTCATAGATTTCAAGCATATGCTTTTTGTCTTCTTCTTGTGGGGTCTTAATATCTTCGGGGTGTTGTTCTTTAAGTTTTGAGGTTTCAATGAACTCTATTGTCTTTTTAACAATTTCATCACTCTTTTTATAACCATGATCTTTAGCGATGTTTTTAATAATCCTCGTTTCATCGTCATCATCAAGGATGGTGAAATTACGAGGATAATCTAATTCTTCAATCTCAATACGAAGAATATAAGTCGCTAAAGCGTGGAAGGTCTTAACGATTAATCCTTGGGTTTCACCAGGGAGGAGATTCTCAAGTCTCTCTTGCATCTCTTGAGCCACTTTATTAGTGAAACTAATCGCTAAGATATGATAGGGGGAAACATGGCACTCCCCCATAAGGTACGCAATACGATATGTTAAAACACGGGTTTTGCCACTACCCGCACCCGCAATCACTCTGACATTCTGTTCAGCAGTGGTCACTGCCTTTTGTTGGTTCTCGTTTAGATCTAGATTGAAGTCCATATATTGTTAAACAATATAATTATACTTAATAGGACCTCTTTCTTCAATTAGAGATATTAGATTTATCTCATATCTCTAGTTTATCTAAAATAGCACTTGTTCCTTCATAGACCTCCACGACTACATGATCACTGAAATAGTACATTGTTGGGGTGACAGTCACCCAAAATTCATCAAGAGAGGCCGCTCCAATGGTGTAGATAACATCTTCATAACTAAAGGGGATATCATCTACATACTCTAGGAAGTAGAAGTCGTCCTTATCAAGAGAATATCGGATGACATCTTGCTTGATTGAGCGGCAGTGACAACATTCCTGGTTATAGATGTAGAGGTAGAAGTCACCTTCAAGAGTAAAGATATCCGTGTACTCGATGTGCTTGTCGCTGACATCATAGTATTGATATGTTCTCTCCGTAGGAGTGTTAGTAGGATTAGGAGTGCAAGAGGTAAGAAGAAGACAAAGGGGAAGAAAACAAAGAACCACTTTCATGTCTTTATATTCATTAGGGGGAGAAGACGCAAAAGTGGGAGAAAATAGATAAAAAAGTTTACAATAAAGTTATGCCCGCTTTAAGAAAGAGAGAAACATTAGTTCAGAACATTACCTATATGGCCATTATGGCGGCAATTAATGTCGTCTTTGTTTTACTCACAACCTTTGTTCCAGTCTTAATGTTTATCATTATCTTTGTGCTTCCCCTCACAAGCACAATTGTGACTCTATATTGTAAGAAGAGATACTTTCCGATATACGCTATTGTAACCATTGGACTATGTATGCTTGTCACAATGTATGACATTAGTGACACTCTCTTCTATGTTATTCCTTCAGTGATATCAGGTTTTGTCTTTGGGGTTTTAGTGCTTGCTAAAGTCCCATCTATTTGGATTATCTTTCTCGCCGCGTGTATCCAACTTGGAATGTACTATGCGATGATGCCCCTTGTAAGAGTGTGGTTAGGAGTGGACATCGTTGATGTCTTTGCTAGTGCTTTTGGAGTGAGTGACTTTATCTACTTAGATTATGTTGTTCCCTCTTTCCTGTTCTTTCTCTCTATTGGACAATCTGTTATTTCATACATCATCATCAAGACTCAATTGCCCAAATTCAATTATGAAGTTACTGTGGGTGGGAGATTAGATTATCTCCCATATATCGCTTTAATCATCTTCCTATTGTTCTCCGTAGGATTTAGTTACTGGTACGGACCAGTGGCCTTCCTCTGTCTGATGTTTGTGACCTTCTTTGGAATCTATATTATGGTGGAGACTATCTACACTGGAGGAATGAAGATGTGGATCAGTGTCCCCATAGTCTTTGTCGTTGGGATAGTGGCCTTTCTCGCAATCTATGAATACATTGAAGAACCCCTAGGATTTATGGGGTTAGAGATTGCTTTTATTCTTGTCGCTATTGTGGGAATCATCAATGAAGGAACTAAGACTATGAAAGCTATCAAAGAAAAAAACAAACAATTAGACGTCATTATTGGAGAGAATAATGACGAGGTAGAACAAATAGAAGAGGAATAAATACCTTAATAAGGAAAGTTATTCTTTGGAATAAAACCATTTATTAGATAAAATAATTATTATTAGGCGCACTTATGGGTCTTTTAAAAGCTTTTGGACGCGGTTTGTTATATCTTATCTTCCTCCCCTTTATTATCGTGGTGGTGGTTTTCGCTGCAATCGTCATGATCATTGTCTTCCTCTATCAAGGCATTAAAAACATCATCCTTTTCTTTACTGGTGAGACCATCTTTAAGGACACAGAAGAGGATAAACAAGCAAAAGCCATTATCGATATGAATAAGAATCTCGCTCAAAACCTTGTAGCGGGCACTGCTGGGGGAAGCCAGACAGTTAATAACAACACAACGAACACCACGAACACGACAGTGAATAATATCTTTGTCGTCGGAGATAATGTGGATTTACTTGATATTCTTAAGAAACAGCAAGAATTAGAGAGTCAACCTAAGGAATACATAGAAAATGGAGAAGACGCTCCAAGACTAGAACAAGCTAAATTAACTAGTATAAAGATGAATGATCCTCGACAAATTGAAACCAAGGACCAAAACGAGGGAGAGAACAATGATAGATAGTGGATTCATTACTATTTTTGCGATGAGTGAAGCCACCAAGAGACTTATCTGGGCGATAGTTATCATTGTTTTACTTGTCCCTGTTTTACTTGGTTATATTGGGATGTGGATTAGAAATGTCATGAGATGGCAAGGAAAGAGAATGGATATTCTCTGTCACGACGTCGTCGTGACCAGGGTCATTACCGATAAAGAGAGCCTTAGAAGATATGGCAATAAGAAGAATATGGCCTATTTCTTTAAACAATCTTGGATTCCCTTTGTCATTATGCTTGCCGCGGTGCTGACGCTTATTATCAATGACGCGATTATAAAAGACTTTAGTTATAACCCCTTTAACAACGAAACTGGTTTTGGTTCCCTCTTGTGGCATTGGGATTGGAGTGATCCTAGTATCAGGGCCACAGTTTGGGGAATGGAAGTCATTGCGTCGTGGCCTCCACTAACGGCTTCACCCCACTTTGAAGTGGAAGCAATTGGAGGTTATTTATTCACTATAATTGGCTCCGTCGGACTTGTGTACTGGATGGTTACTGTTCAATGCTATATTTCCCGTTGGTGGAGACTTAGAAAACTCTGTGATTCCATCTTCACAAAGAGCCTTGAAGGATATCATCAAGATCCGGGTGCACCTATGGGTGGAATACCCACTGGGATGGGTGGTGGAACCACTCAAAATATACAAGGAACCAATACCACAAATACGAACAATAACGAGAGTACAAACGTCTCAATTCTCGACGCAAATGAAAGACCCCCATTAGGAGGTCCAACTGACAACAATAGATAAGTTAATTTTAATTTGGGGTTCGATAAACAAAGAGTAAGACGAATTCCACAATGACATAAACGATAAGAAGCAAAATAAGAACAATTAAGAGCCCACGAAAACGATTAAGCTGACGAGCTCTTTTTTCTGAAATAGGCGATAATTCGCTATTTCTTTTTGAATTCTCCGCAAATCTCTCATCTTCTGCCATAATTTCACCTTAATATTTGATAGAATTACCGGTCCTCGGATAGGGTTGTACATCCCTAATATTATTCATCCCGGTAACATACATTAATAATCGATCAAAACCAATACCAAAACCAGAATGATAACAGCCACCATAACGTCTGGTATCAAGGTACCAATCAAGATTATCGATATGTAACTCTTTCATCTTCTTTTCGAGTAAATCTAGTCTCTCTTCTCTCTGGCTACCACCGACTAACTCACCCACTCCAGGAACAAGTAAGTCGCATGCGGCCACTGTTTTACCATCATCATTACTTCTCATATAGAATGCTTTGATTTCCTTAGGATAATCAGTCAAGAAGACAGGGCCTTTAACAACCTCTTCAGTGAGATATCTTTCATGCTCACTCTGTAGATCCATGCCCCATTTAATGTCAGAGTTTTCAAACTTATGACCACTATTTACCGCTTCTTTTAGTAGGTTAATTCCCTCATCATATGTCATTCTCTTAAAATCAGAATTAACAACCGCATTTAATCTATCGAGAAGTCCGCTGTCAACTTGAGTATTGAAGAACTCCATCTCTGGACGGCACCTATCTAAGACCGCTTTAATGGAATATTTAATACACCCCTCGATGATGTCCATGTTGCCACTAAGATCACAGAAAGCCATCTCAGGTTCAATCATCCAGAACTCAGAAGCATGACGAATAGTGTTAGAGTGTTCCGCTCTAAAAACAGGGGCAAAGGTATAGACTCTCTTAAAAGCAAGAGCAAAGGGTTCTACATGTAATTGTCCAGTCACGGTTAAATTAACTTTTTGACCATAGAATGAGTTCTCATCTTTGGTATCATGCGTGACAACATCAAAGACATTACCCGCTCCCTCACCATCATTAGTGGTGATTAATGGTGTGTGAACATACATAAAGCCATTTTGCTGAAAGTATTCATGTAAGGCCATTGTTAGAGTGTTTCTCACTCTAAAGACCGCGTTAAAGGTATTTGTTCTTACTCTAAGGTGAGCATAATCTCTAAGGAACTCAAAGGAGTGGTGTTTCTTTTGAAGAGGATATGATTCATCGACTCCTCCTTCAAGAGTGACACCAGTAGCGTGAATCTCAAATGGTTGCTTTAACTCGGGAGTTAAAACAAGCTTACCCACGATTGTCACCGCACAACCAGTTCTAAGAGCTTTACAGACATCAAAGTCTTTAATGTCATTAGAATAGACAATTTGAGCATTATTAAATGATGTTCCATCATTTAATTCAATGAAACCAATAGTGCCACTATCACGATTGGTTCTCACCCATCCTTGAAGACAGACTTCTTCATCTACTGGACAACCATCTGTAACAGCCTTATAAATTGTTCCAATATCTGTAACTTTCATACCTAAAATTATATCTTATCTGCCTTTTCTTTATAAAGAGAAAGTATTTTAGAATACTTTATAGTCCTCAATCCTCCAATTAGGATCTGCTGCTACAGAAAGAGGAGCACAGATACCTTTCTCATAAAGCCTTGCTCCTAGTTTGGCCACCATGGCGGCATTATCAGTGGTACACCATAGTGGGGGAATAGTTAAATCCACTCCTAACTTCGCACATTCTTCACTCATTCTTTCTCTAAGATATGAGTTGGCGGACACTCCACCACAGACAACAACATTTTTAATGTTGTAATCCTTTATGGCGGCAATCGTTTTATCAACAACTTGAGCAATCGCAACCTTTTGAAAGGAGGCACACATATCAGGAACATTAACTTCCTCTCCCTTTTGCTCAAGGCTGTGCACAAGATTAATCACATTGGTCTTAAGACCAGAATAAGAGAAATCGTATGTTCCATCGCTATGCAAGGGTCTAGGAAGCTTATAAGTACATTTCCCTCTCTTAGCGAGATTATCAATTGGAACTCCTCCAGGATAAGAGAGACCTAACACTCTAGCGACCTTGTCGTAACACTCTCCAATAGCGTCATCCCTTGTTTCACCGATAATCTTGAAATCGAGATCTTCCTTCATATAGACGAGTTCTGTGTTTCCTCCACTGACAACAAGAGCGAGAAGCGGGAATTGAAGTGGCTTTACATAGGCGTTGGCATAGATATGCGCGGCAAGATGGTGCACAGGGATAAGGGGCTTCTTATAGAGCATTGCAAGTGTCTTAGCAGCCACTAAACCAACATGAAGAGCGCCCACTAAACCTGGACCTCTTGTGACCGCAAAGGCATCAATATCATCAAGGGAAACACCCGCAGACTCCAAAGCCTCATTAATGACAATTGTAATCTTTTCTATGTGCAAACGAGAGGCGACCTCAGGCATAACCCCTCCATATTGAGCGTGGACTTCCATTTGGGTGCTCACAATATTAGAAAGAAGGGTGTCATCCTTTAGGATTGCGCAGCTTGTCTCATCACAACTGGTTTCAATTGCTAAGATAGTCATCTCTCTATCTCCCTTGTCATATAGAAAGCATTATCACCATTTGTGTAATATCTTTCTTTAAAAACCGCGTCTTTAAATCCGCTTTTTAAGTAAAAATCATGGGCAATTGCATTGTTTTCTCTTACTTCTAGTGTAATTATTGACATCTTTTGGGCATAACAGTCATCTAAGATTTCATTCATTAGTAGGGTTGCCATCCCTTGTTTTTGATAATCTGGGTGAGTGGCAATTTGGACAAGCGATGCTTGATCAAATAAGCAATAGAGAAAAGCAAAGCCCACAACAAGGCCATTAAGGCAAATAACATAGGATTTGCAGTATTTATTGTCGTTTAACTCGTATAAAATGCTCTCTTTTTTATAGGGTTCTAGAAAACAAAGATTCTCTATCTCTAGCACTCTATCAAGGTCATTATTAGTCATTTCTCTGATTTCGGGATTCATAATTCAGACCTCTTTAGATAGACGGGAGCGAGTGTAAACGTATCTTTAACTTCCTTTAAAAAAGGCTTTAAACTAAGCATTTCTTCGATAATATTGCCTTTAAACCCACTAAATCCTAGATATTCTGTTTCTCCACAAAGTGTGTATTGTGGATGCTCTTTGATATACTTAATCACTTCATCATTAGGAATAATACACGAGGGAACAATCGTTTCTGCGTTGTGAAAAACACCAAAGTAGGAATAGCCGCTTCTGGCGTTTATCACGCAAATAGAGGGGTTTTTGCGGTTTTTTAGGGCATTTAAGGAGTCCACTGGATAGATGGAACAACCAGTGGAAAGCGCAATAACCTTAGCAATGGTTAAAGCAATTCTTACCCCTGTGTAGGAAGCGGGACCAATAGAGACAATGATATCCTTAATATCATCTCTACTGATCTTTAAATCATCCAAAATTGCCGCTAATTCTGGCACCATTAGTTCACTTTGCTTTTGCCATGCGGGGTATATAGTCTGTTTAATAACCTTGTCATCAAGGGCCACTCCCACAGCAAGGTCACTAAAACTTGAGTCTAAGATGATTGTGTATTGTTTCATATTTCCGCTAAATAATCGTCTGAACCTGTGATCTCGATACTTCTCTCATCACCCTTAACTATCTTGATGTCCACAGTAATACAATCAAAGGGAAGGAGATCTTCAATATACCTCGGCCACTCTATCATTGTGTAACCATCTTCATATCCAATAAAGTCTTCAAGGCCAATATTAATGACCTCGTTATATAGACGATAGGCATCAATATGAATGAGTAGACCTTCGTCATCAAAATGATAGATCTTCATAATATTAAATGTCGGGGAGTTCACGGTTTCACTGATCCCCAGTCCTTTAGCGAAGCCTTTGACGAATGTGGTCTTCCCTGCACCTAAATCTCCCATGAGACAAAAGACACTGCCGCGAGGGACACTTTGGGATAGCTTATACGCGATATCCATGGTTTCTTCTTCATTGTTGGTAACAAAAAATCTGCTCATAGATGGAATATGTCCTTATATACTTCATAATATTGTTTCACAATCTCGTCATCGAAAGGAAACACCCCATCTCTCATAAGAGTGACAACCTTTTCTAGTGTGTATTGGGCAATCTTAACAAGATCAGTAGAATATTGGTAGCGAACGCTGTTATATTCAAATTCTTTCTTATCAAGGATTCTTATTTTCCCAGTAGGAGTGAGTTTCGCGTCTAAATCATAATCAATATACTTTACCACTCCATGGTCCACCACTGCGGGAGAGGAGACATTGCAGTAGTAACAAATTCCCTCTTTTCTAAACATACAGATGACATTAAACCAATCTTTCTTAGAAAAGATAGATAAAGAAGCCTCTCTTGATTTCCACCTACTTTGATTAGATTCAACGACATAATTCCTATTGGTCGCGGTGATGATATACTCATCATTGTTCTCTAAAACACAACCCATTTCCCAGGTTCTATGGAGACTTCCATCATGCTTGTATGATTTTATACTCACCCTATCCATAAAAATACCTCAATGGAGATAGAGTGTGATTATTTATTAATAATCTTAAGAGCGGATAATACTTTATGAATGTCCGCTTTACCCTTTTCGTAATACTCTCTATTGAGAGGATCATTATAAGGAATAGAAACATAGGCATCGACATAGGTAAGATACACAGCGGTGTGACCTTGCCATATCGAGATGTTTAAGTTAAGAAGGGAATCCACCACCTCAATCTTAGAAACAGCCTCTAAGAATTTGTGGGGGATAACCTTGGTATAATCCACACCTTCAGGAGCGTACACATCAAAGTTCTCACTCACCTCAGTTTTCACTAAATCAAAGATATCCGTAGGCATATCAATGGGTTTCGCGCCTTTAAAGTTAAGAATAATACGATCACTCATCTTTAAAGTATTTGGATAAGTAATATATCTTCCTAAGAATGCAGTGTCATTTTGTTTCTTGTTCTCGCCTTTTACCATAACTGCGAGATTACCGATTCTAAAGACCGCTCCGGCATAGGTTCCCCGAACCACTGCTTGAGATTTAGTGTCCATAACATCGTAATACACACGATCCGCTAAAACATCGCTAGCGACAATCTTTTCGGTCTCATCATACATCACCTTAGAATACTCATGATTAGAGAAGTTATAGGTATTAAAGATGTCTATTGCCATAGCGGCATAGGTTTCTACGGCCTTCGGAACCTTTCTTCTACCGATGATGTATTGAAGGATGACCCCCACAATAGCGAGAACGATAAGAACAAAACCAGGAATCTCTAATGCCCAGTTAGCGCCTTCATCTTCAGAGCCGGTGCCCATAATTACAAGGACAAAACCACCGATAACAAAGACAAGCACTAGAATGATGACAAGAATGGACCAGCGGTTTTGCTTTTTATAATACGCCGTGAGTTTTTGTCTTTCTTCTTCGACTTTATCTAAGTCATCCGCACCTGAAGTATCAACTTCTTTGATTTTAGATAACTCCGCTTCAATTTCATCAATGGAGGCAGTTCCTTCACTAACTTGAGTCACGGATTGAGTGGTTTCTACTACGCCAGTTTCATCTGCTAAGGCTTCTTCCGCGACAACAATCTTTTCTTCTTCGCTAGTGGCTTCTTCTACCACTTCTTGGCTAGTGGCCTCTTGTGGTGCGTCGCCGTCTTGTACAACAGCTTCTCTAGGAGTGGCTTCTTCCTCCTCTTTAGGTGTTAATTCTGTTTCTTTTTCTTCTGCCATAATTATGACCTCACTAGTTATAAATAATATCATATTTACTGATAAATATGAATAGACACTATAAATATAAAGAATAGATGGTTAATTATGAGTTAATTGCGGTAGCGCTCTTCTTAGTAGAGTACCTCACATTAATGATCAGAAGGGGTTTATATAAGACATACATCACCACAAGTACAAGAATGGCACTGGGTCCAATATAAGTAAGCTGATACACCATTGATTCAAAGAATCCCATATCATAAAGTAACATCCCACTTAATGTGGATGAGAGTGTTCTTAAAGCGCACCCGACGAGAACACCCACAAAAAGGAAGATGCAACCCCTAATTGTGACCTTCTTTTGGCTATTAAAGATGTATTTACGGAATAAACCGATAATTGCAAGTAAACCAAAACCTAGTAGATAATCAAGAGGATACGTAATAAACCCATATCCATCAATAATACAGTCGATAAGCCCATAGACAACACCTAAAGAGATGAAGCCTTTAATAAAGCCCTTACGAAGGGCGATGATAAAAAGTGGCACCATAGCAAAGGAGATAGAGCCACCATTGGGGACAATCTTAAACTTGAAGATAGCGAGATCTAAGACAAGAGAGAGCGCTATCATCATCGCTATCTCCACAATATCGGAGATCGTAAAGGGATTAGACTTAAAGACATAGGAAGAAGAGTAGAGAGCAAGAACTATACTAATAACCGCAAAGACAATTGTATACATACCCATAGAGACCTTCTCTTCACTCACCTCAATAAGAGAAGAGTAGAAATAAGGGATAAAGAAAAGCATCACCGCACTGATAAGGTAAAAGATGAAGATGAGATAACCAATAACTTTGTTTTTATCAAAGAAGAGAAATAATGTCGCGAGAAAATAAAAGAGAAACGGCAAAAGAATGAGATAAGTAAAAACACTACCAAAGTCATTAAAAAGAACATCTTTAGCTTCATAAACCACACCATTATAGGAAATGAATGGTCCGAAGAAAGCAGCAATTAAGACGACAAAAAGAAGCAAAATTACTGCAATTCTTATTTCTTTTCTCAAAATTAAATCCTCCACAGGGAGGACGAACAACATTTAAACATTATTCCCTCCGCTAGCATTACCTAGATCAGGTACGGTCGATCCTAAGAAGGATCCTCTCAGTCTGGTTCACCAAACTCCCAAAGATTATTATAGATGAAAAAGTTAATTATTAAAAGGCGTTAATGATGACCTAGTGGTTTATTGCACCACATAATAGCCTTCTCTCCGTGACTTGTTAGAAAGGCATTACAATTCATAAAGTTATTACAACCAAACCATCCCCCGAAATTAGCGCTTAAAGGAGAGGGGTGGTGAGCGGTTAGTATTTTATGTAAGGGGTTAGTAATATACTTTTCTAGTTTTTTCGCGTAGCTTCCCCATAAGAGAAAGACCATGGGTCTATCTTGCTTATCAAGTAGTTGCATCACTCTCGCAGTGAACTGTTGATACTCGGGGATATTATGAGACATACTCTCCCCCTTTCTCACCGATAAAATCGTGTTAAGAAGTAAGACTCCTTGTTTAGCAAGATATGTTAAGTCTCCATTAGTGTAATCCATCTCCATACACATCTCTTTCTCTATCTCTTTATAGATATTAACAAGAGAGGGTGGGAGTTCCACGCCTTTAGGAACACTAAAGGCTAAACCCATTGCTTGGTTTTCGTTAATATAAGGATCTTGCCCAATAATAACGACTTTAACCTTATCTAGGGGTGTGAGCTTAAAAGCATTAAAGAGATTCTCTCTTTTAGGGAGACATGTATGTTCTTGATATTCTTTATTAAGGTATTCATTTAAAGAAACACAGAAGGTTTCCCTTCTGAGTTCTACAAAAAATTCATTCCAAGTATCTATATCTTTAGACATAGCAAGAATCGTGGTTCTTAGTTATTGCACTTTGCCTTTAAGATTAGATTGGGTGTTTTGTCTTGTCGCGGGAACAATGACACTCTGACTTCCATAAGGAGAAGTTTGTCTCATGACTTGGAAATCTTGATATGGTGATGGGGCGTAGCTCACCTCCACACGATCATGGGGCTTCGCGGGGCAATAAATGCCAATGTAGATAATAAAACCAATAAACCCAAGGATGAACCACCAAAAGGCTAAAGTTGGGCTAATAATGTGTCTCTTTCTTAAATCAACAGTTGTGGACTCACGATGTTTTACCACATAACCATGTTTAATATAATCGTCGACAATAGCGGTAAACTCTCTGACATCGTGAACAACTTCATAACGTTTTGCCATACTCTAATACCTCGTTTGCATATTTGTAATTTTAAAACAAATATGCGCTACTATCAATAAAAGAAAAATTACGGGGTTTTATAAGAGTGGAAAACCGCTGATGTAAAAAGCAACTAAAAAGAAAAAACCACTGCAGAAGTGCAGTGGTTTTAAATATATATCATAAGAAAGGAGATACAAATTATTCTTCAGGATTGACATACTGGATGGTCCAAATCTCGGGATCTCCGTTTGCATCATAGTGCCAATAACCATCACAATATGGTTCTTCACCTTCGGTTAAGACTGGTTGCTCTTCACTCATAAGATACACTGTACAAGTGTCATCATACCAGCCACTAGCAAGATAGGTAGAAGTAGAGACAACGCTTTCAGTAGCCTCGTAGTAGATGATTAAGTTATCAGTATGAGTCTCATCTACTTCGTTAGCAAAGGCCCCCGCTTGAATAGTTCTTAATTGTGATGGGACAATCACTGATGTAAGGGAGACACAACCTGCTAGCGCTCCAGTATTCATCGCTGTGGTGCTAGTTGAGAAGGCAAACTCACTAAGAGATGTACAATTCTCAAACGCACTAGCGTAGATATATGACACCATTGTATCAGACATGTCAAATGAGGTAAGAGATACATCGTTTTGGAAACAATAGGCACCCACATAACTGAGTTTAGGTGGGACGTAATTAAATCCAGTTAGAGATGTACAATTTCTGAAACAACCTTCCGAAAGTCTTGTAAATTCGGACTCTTTTGTATAAGTTTCATCTCCATTATTAATAAGTGGGAAGGTCACTTTCTCTAGGGATGTACAACCATCAAAGGCATAGTTGCCTAGTCTTTGTAGTCCGCTATTAAAGTTCAATTCAGTAACAAGAGTATTAGTGAAGGTGTTCGCGTCATCACTCATCTTATCTTGTGTAAAGGTCACTGGGAAGTTGAATGATCCATCTTTATCCGTACCACTGACAGTGGCAAATTCACTTTTAGAGGCATCAGTGTAATCATAGAGAGAGATGTTACTTAGTGAAGTACAACCACTAAAGGTATTGTTATAGATTGTCTCCACTCCATCGGTATAGACATTTTCAAATACTTGTAATTCTTCATCGCCGTATTCATCGACATAAGTACGATAGGAATAGGTAGAGTGAGTGGTAGCAAGAGTGTTGTTATAGAAGGAAACGGATTCAAGGTTTTCACAACCATTGAAGGTATTTTCCAACAAATAAGTCACACAGTGAGGGATAGTGAATTCACTAAGAGCGGTGTTTCTAAAGGCCGCACGACCAATGGTGAAGATTAATGATTCATCAACGAAATCAATCGTGGTAAGGTTTTCACAACCATCAAAACAATAATTAGGAACATTATCTAGAGCGGGGAAGTTAATCGTGGTCACCCCACTGCAGTTTTGGAAGGCACCCACACCAAGTTCAGTGACGTGGGAAATATCTTCAATCGTCGCATCGGTTCCTTGGAAAGCATAATCACCTACAGAGGTGATCTGTTCAGGAACATCCGCATCCGTTAAGTTTGTGCACCCACTGAAGGCATAATTACCAATACTAGATACATTATCTGGGAAATCAATACCAACGAGATTCTTACAATCTTGGAATGCTCTCACAGGGACATAATCAAGATAGTTAGGCATATCAACATAAACGAGGCGATCATTACCTCTAAATAAACCATCAAGCCAATAGTCCACTGTGGGAAGTTCAGAGAAATAATGGGGATGACAATCAGCGTAGTTTGGATCAACACTTAATTGTGCCCACTTCGATTCATCATTTAATAAAACTGTATTGGGTTCAAAGAAATCATTACCCACATTAACAAGGATACTATTCACAACTGTGTAGCTATCACTTGGTAAGTTAGCGAGATACTTTGTACCCGCAAAAGCATCAGTGCCAATACTGGTTAAGGAAGAAGAGAACTCAATGGTTTCAAGGTTTGTACAACCAGAGAAACATTCATCACCGATATAGGTAATGTAGTCGTTCATGGTAACTTTCTTTAATCGAGAGGCACCCATGAAGGCCTGGTCTTCAATACCAACAATCCGACGACCATTAATCTTGTTAGGAATTCTAAAGTTTACTGGATAGGTCTCCTTATCACCTTCTTGTTCAAGAACAATATTAGTAATAACTGCAGTGTCACCATCTTTAGAATAACGGAATGTTAAATATGGGAGGGTGCGGTAATCCGCAATCCAATCAGTAGCAAGAAAATAATAGATGAGACCTAAACCGATAAGGAGAACGCCAGTAATAGAGAGACCAATGATATAGTTGTTTCTCTTCTTACGTTTAGCACGCTTTTCTTCTTCAACCGTTATTTCATCATCTTCTGCATAGTAATCAGCAGATAAATCTTGAATATTAGGCATGACTATCTTCTCCTTTCTCACTACTCTTAGCGGCCTTTAAACGAGCGGCTTCTTCATCCGCCCTCTTTTGGGCTTCTAATTTAGCAATTTTCTCTTTGAGTTCGACTTCATACTGTTCTTTCTCTTTAGAATCACATCTCACCCAGTGTCCAGGTTCAATCTCCACAAGTTTAGGTGGATCACTACGCATGTAGTGGTGAACTTCTCTTGGATTATAGACAACGATCTTTTTCTTCTTCTCCACACTAGGATCGGGGATAGGGACCGCTGTTAAAAGAGACTTTGTATAAGGATGAAGTGGAACTTCAAATAATCTATTAGCTTCTGTTAATTCGACGATGTTTCCCGCGTAAATCACCGCTATTCGATCAGAAATATATCTGACAACACTAAGGTCGTGAGCAATGAAAAGAACGGTCATATTACGCTCTTGCTGGAACTCTTTAATAAGATTAAGAATCTGTGCACGAATAGAGACGTCAAGTGCGCTAATCGGCTCATCTGCAATGACAAACTCTGGATTCATGACCATGCAACGAGCAATACCAATTCTCTGTCTTTGACCACCAGAGAATTCATGAGGGAAGCGTGAGAGGAATTCCACACGAAGACCAACCCTTTGCATGATATCTTGAACCTTCTGCATACGCTCGGCTTCATCTTTGAAGAGATGATTGGCTCTGAGTCCTTCAGAAACAATATAGTCGATATTCGCTCTTTCATTTAAAGAATCACCTGGATCTTGGAAGACCATCTGAATCTTTGTCTTTAATAATTTCTCTCTACTTCTTGGAATCTTTCCTGAGATAGGAACATTATCATATAAGATTTCACCATCAGTCACTTTATTAACACGAATTAACGCTCGCCCAATAGTGGTCTTACCACTACCAGACTCACCGACGAGACCAAGAATCTCACCACGATTGATATCGAGATTTAAGTGGTTAATAACAATTCTCTCCATGGTTCCCATCTTAAAGGAGATCTTCACATCTCTCATTTTGATAAGAGGTTCACTTTCCACTTTGTTAGCCTCAAAAATATCAAGATCTTCTGTAGCGGGTTTAAGATTCTTTTCTATCACCTCACGCTGCTTCTTCGCGGCTTTAGCGGCCTCTTTTTTACTTAAAGGTTGGGCTTGCGCTACACTAGGAGTGGAATTTTTCACTTCTTGTTGACTATCATCAGTCTTCTTGGCCATAATCCCCTCCTTCCTGATTAGCGAGCTCTTGTGCCGCTCTCTTCATTCTTTCGTGTAATTCTTGTATCACTAAAGGTTTCTCCACTTTTGGAGCGTACTTACTTAATAACCAGGTCTTGGCCCAGTGAGTGTCACTAATCTTAAAGATGGGTGGCTCTCTTACAAAGTCAATGTTCATTGCGTACGCACTTCTAGGAGCGAAGGCATCTCCAACAATCTCCTCTCCGAAGGAGGGTGGATTACCCCTAATAAAGGCAAGAGGTTCTTCTTTAGTGCCGAGTTGGGGTAAGGAACAGAGTAAGGCCCATGTATAAGGATGCTCTGGATGATAGAAGACATCCTCAATAGTGCCATACTCAACAATCTGACCACCATACATCACCGCGACATTATCAGCGACATTGGCGACGACACCTAAGTCGTGAGTAATAAATATCGTGGTCCAACCATATTCTTTTTGAAGTTCTTTAATTAAATCAATAATCTGTGATTGCACAGTGACGTCAAGCGCGGTGGTGGGTTCATCACAGATAAGAATCTCTGGATTACACGCTAAAGCGATGGCGATAACCGCTCTCTGACGCATACCACCAGAGAACTGGAAGGGTTTATCATCATATCTCTCTTCAGGATGAGGGATCTTCACTTTTCCAAGTAAATCAATTGCCTCCGCTCGGGCTTCCTCTTTGGTCATACCTCTATGGATGATTAAGACTTCAGAGATTTGATAACCAATGGAGAGAAGAGGATTTAATGAGGTCATAGGATCTTGGAAGATGGTGGCAATCTTTTTTCCTCTAATAGGAGTCCACTCCTCATTAGTGGTAAACTTAGCAAGATCTTGCCCTTCAAACATAATTGTGCCATTAGAAATGAAGCCATTAGATTCAAGCATTCCGGTAAAGGTCTTAGTGAAGACACTCTTGCCAGAACCACTTTCACCCACGATAGCGAGAGTCTTGCCTTTATAGATATCGAGATTGATGTTTCTAATAACATGGGTCTTTTTACCACGCACCATGAAACCAACATCGAGGTCACGGACTGAGAGAACTACTTCTTGATTAGGATCAGGAACGAATTCAGTCATTGCCCCTTCTTCGAAGTCAACATCGGCAAATGAACGAACAGCTTCTTTTTGTTTAGGCATGAATTTCTCCTATTATTAACGGTGTGTTTTTGGATCGGTGGCGTCTGACAGGGCCAGTCCTAGATAGAAGAAGGCCACGGTCAGAGGAATAATAACCAGCAGTGGTCCCACAATCAGGTAGAAGTGACTAAGGAATGATATATCATTCACACTAGCGGTTAAGACTTGTCCTAAAGTGATGCTTCCATCACTAATCTTAAAGGAAAGATTGAAGTAGGAGAGGCCCACTTCTGCGGAAATAGCTTCTGGAATGGCAGTGCTCACTGTGGTAACAATGACACTGACAAGGTATGGGAGTAAGTTGTGGAGAATCATTGTGCCACTCTTACTACCAAGAGTCTGAGAGGCAACATTGTATTCACGATTACGGATAATAATAATCTGGTTACGCACAAAGGAAGCAAGGCTTAACCATGAGAACATGGAAAGCAGCAAGACAATAATCAGGAATCCATATTGCTTCATGTATTGTGAGAAGAACTGCATGAGTAAGATATCAAGAAGAATCTCAGGGATGTTATAAATGAAGTTTCTCACTTCAATTAAGATCGGATCGAGCCACTTGAAGTAACCCCAAGCCGCACCAATAAGGATTCCAAGGACCACTTCAATTAAGGCAACAGTGACACCTAAGAGTAAGGAGAGACGTGTCCCTTCCCACACACAAGACCACATATCACAGCCTTCAAACCAAGTACCCATGTTTTGACCACAGAGTCCAAACCAGTACTCACTAGACCATCCGTGATAGCCTGCGACCAACTGATCCTTAAAGGTATTAGTGGGGTAGACCGTTCCACCTGCTGTTACCTCGTATGGAGCGTAGTAGTGCATCATTGGGCCAAAGATGGCAAGTAAGATAATAATGACAAGAATGACGATGCAGATAATCGCCATAGGCTTGTGCATGAGCTCTCTAAAGACCATTCTCCAGTATGAGTATGGCGCGGAGTCAAGTTTCTCGACTTCTTCTTCGTTGTTACCAACGACCTTAAACAAGTCGTTAAGGTTCGCGCTAATAGTGCTATCAACATTCACACTACTGACGCTTCTTGGATCATCACTAAAGGTGGAGAAGAGGTCTTCTTCTGTATACACCTTATCCCCAAGGATGATCATCTTTTCTTTTTTATGCTTCTTTTTCTTAGTTTCTTTTGGTTCCTTTAAAGGATCATTCTCTTTCTCGGGTTCTTTGATTTGAACGTCCCCTAAAGAGTCCTGTTTGGCTTTTTCTTCGATTGTGTCACCCTCACTAAGACCTTTGAGAGAATCTAGGGAAGAAGAATAAGATTCCGCTGTAGATAAACGCTTCTCTTCTACTGGTAAGTCAATTTTGTTTTTCTTACTTGGCATAGTGAAACTATCCTCCCTTCTTTAATCCTTAGTGAAGCTGATACGAGGATCAACCGCTGCAGTAACAATATCTCCTAACAGGTAAGCAACAATCGTTATCAGCGCGGAGATGATAATAATCGCGCTCAGCAGTGACCAATCATAGGAGTTAATCGACACCATAATCGATTGACCCAGTCCTGGAATGGCGTAAATGTTTTCCAGGTAATAAGTTCCAAGAAGTGCTCCTAAAACCGCTGTGGGGAATGTTCTCACAAGCGGGACAATAGCATTTCTTAAGACATGTATCCAAAGGATTCGTCTTTCAGACAGACCCTTACTTCTGGCAAATTTCACATAATCAGCATTGAACTGATCAAGCATGTAACGTCTGACCCACATGCCAATACCCGCACAACCGGTAAAGGCCATGGTCAGAATTGCGGGTAACCACGACAGGAAGTTACCCTCTTCGTAAACAGTCGGTAATTTAAAGCAATAACATAATAGCGCCATCCAGATGTAGTAATACGCGATACCGGGTATGGCGTCGACAGAGATAATATAAGCCTTACCTATCTTATCAAAGGTTCCGTTCTGATACTTCGCCATTAAGATACCAAATGGATATCCAATAGCCATTTCAAGGACCACGGCAATAATTCCTATCTCAAAGGAGATACCCATCTTTGGTCCAATATAATCAATGACATAACCACCATAGGTGAATCCAGTAATATTCCAAATACGACCGAAGTCAAAGATAAAGGTACGACAGGAAGTGATGGTATAGGTTGCTGTGGTGGTATCAACAGAACTAATACAAAGGAGCTTAGGAAGAGGTAAGATCTTATAAAAGAAAACTCCTAGCTGATAAATAGTTGAGCCTTCAAAGCCCATGCTTGCCTTCCAGTTATCACAAAGCAAGTTATAGACATCTTCGCTCATTCTAGGAGTTCTAAATAACATTGTACAAGTCTCGTCCGCAGGGGAGGCTAGTCTAATAAGGAAGAAAGTGACAATAATCACTAAGACAAGAGAAATAAGAGAGGATGCAAGTCGTCGCAATGAGTAATGGAGAAGTGGGTGCGCAAAGACTCTTCTGACGCTTGGAGTGTTGGCAAACATCACTCCTCTTCTCACTAAGACGGAAAATACCACAAAGACAATAATTAATCCAATGATTGTATATCCTATGAGATATGAGCCCATATCTTATTCTCTTTTCCTTTATATAATTATTGTTAATATCTCTAATATGATTTAAGGGCGGTGGCATATGACTGTGCCATCGCCCTTTAAATTGTACTAGTTAATCACAATGTGATTAATATGATGTTAATAGCCGCAGAGAATATTATTTGCCGTAGATGTTATATCCATCTGGGTATGCCGCTTTAGCAGCATCTCTCTCAGCATAGAATTGTTCGAGCCATTCATGACGTTGAGCATTGGTTGGAATCTCATCAAGGACCCAGAGACCCACTAATCTATCATCGGTCGCACCGTAAGAGGCTTGTGGCATCTCATAAGAGACAGTCTTATTGAGAGTAATGGACCAACCATTACCATCGTTATAAATAGGTTTCATAATGGCAACTTCATTCACGAGGTTGTACTCGGCTTCAGCATACAACTCGAAACGCTTTGTCTTATCGGTGATCTCAGTATTCGCATCAATATAGAGTTGAGTGTACTTTGCCATTGTGCCTGTTGGGTTGGCAGGGACATAGGTGTATCCACTAACAGTGCTTGTATCAACGTTATTGAGATACTCAAGACCATCACCATTATTATTAGACTTGAATGATGTAACGTCTTCACCGAGCCAGAAGTAGATATCTGCCCAGTCACCACCGGCAGCATAGGTATTCAAATAGGTCTTAGGATCAGCATAATCAGCACCCCAGCCCCAGAGAACACCACAGTCATAACAACAAGAGTAACAAACATTGTTGTACCAGTCATTGGTATCACTAATGCCTGTATCCATCTGACAAATCCAAATCCAAGGATCTGTAGCACTAACACCATTTCCGAATGATCCTGTAGCAGGATCATAAGCTTTAGCTGCCTCTTCGGTGAGACCATTGAGTGTCATATTCATTTCAAGAATAGTGGCAGCATCATAAGCTTGTGTGGTTTCATCAAAGTACATAGAAGCATATTCAACTTTGACTGGAGTGGTAATCTCACTACGATAAATTGTATTTTCTTCTTCGTCAGCCCAGCTTGGATTAAGGACATCGGTTCCCTTGATGAGGCCTCCATCACCACTATCCTTGTCGAGTTCAGCGTTGTACGCAGCGATGGCTTTCTTGGCCGCTTCTGCGGATGTAGCAACGTACTCTGGAGTGTGGTTTAAGGCAATCTTTTCATTAGCGAAAGATGTATCGCCCCAAGTACCATTAGCGAGTTGAGCGTCAACCTCTTCTTGTGTGACACTCTCTTCGATATCGCTATTTGCAAGAAGATGAGATCTGACCGCTTCGTTATAGAACTCGGAGTAATCTTTACCATTAGCGGAGGCAAGTCCACTTGGAGTGTACGCGTGCTTTGCGTATTGCTCTCTGAGTTCAGGGATGCTACTACGACTCATCATGAAGGTATCGACATCAAGAGAATCGAGGATGGCTTGTCTGACTTCCACAAGGGATAAAGCTTGTGAAGTATTAACAATATCGTCTTCTGTAAGATAGCTTACATAGGTTTCCATACAGTCTTGATCCACACGATCCATGTTGACACAGGCATCGATTAAGGTGCCGATGGACTCACGATAATAGGAGTAGACACTTGGATCATAAGGATCTTCAATAGTTCCAGTTCCGTCTGGTCCTTCAATGTATGTCTCCCAACCAGCGGAATCTTGAGAACGGAGTGTTGCACTATCGCAGTTACCTTGCTCGAACTGGACACGATAATAATCATCACCAGTACTAGAAGGAATCACAGTATAGACAACTTTGTCGAGGTGGACTTTGTCTACATCCGCACCTTTATAGAGTGGGTTGGCCTCGTAAGTACAACCATTAGTATCGGATTTCTTTAAGAGATATGGTCCACAATAGAGAATTGTGTCCTTATCGGTACCAAAGGTTTCATTATCCGCACCACCAAGGGATTCGATGAATGCAGCATTGGTTGGAAGACCAGGTGCATAGACGAGAATTGATGGGAAATAATCGGCAGACTCACGAATGGTGTATGTGAGTGTACCACCACCATTACCAGTAGTTGCTGGAGTGGCTTTGACTCCGACAATATCACCAGACTTAACCTGATCGATGTTCGCCATAGTGGCTTCGCCAGGACGACCTTCGATTAAGTATTCGACACAGAAGTTGATAGCATCAACTAAGACTTCGTCAGAGGTGGTAATGCCTTGGAATGGTACGCCCCCAAGAGTGGCAGTATCGGTTGCTTCCTCATAATTATTACCGGTAGCAATACGATAACTGATGTAAGTATAAGCATAATACTCAGCGGCACCCTCTACGAACATAGTTAAGAGATAATATGTGCTTGACCTGTTTCCGTAAGTTAAGATTTCATGAGCAGTGGTAACCCAGTCTTGTGCGCTGACGTATTGAAGCTCACCATTTTTTGCTTTCCATTGTTTGCCCTTATAGGTAACCCAAGGAACATCTTGTTTGATCTCGAATGTGAATTCTGTATAGTCATCGTTATGACTTGCAGAGGTCGCTAAATCAAGGATTTCAGTACCGAATTCATCAGTTGTGAGAAGTGGATCAACAAAGTTGAAGATGTGGTTCCAGTTGGATTCACTAGCGGTGTAGATGTAGTTAAGAGTATCAACTGCCATCGAGAGATAAGCATGGTATGTATTCTTGACATTAAGTCCCGCAACATACTTAGCGTCACTAGGAGCTTCGTAGGCCTTAGAACCACCACAAGCAGTGAGGCATCCAACAAGAGCAAGGATCGCAACGAGTGATAATTTTCTTGACTTCATGTTTAATTCTCCTTTCTTGAAAATTTCAATCATAAAAATGATTGTTTTTGATAATACAACACATTTATTTAATACGCAATAGAAAAATAAAAAAAGATACGAACAAAACAAGATATTTGTTCAAGATATCCACCGAAAAACAAGAATTATTATGATATCAGTTTTGGAAAAACTTCGCTTATATTATAACACAGCTAAAATAGTTCTTGTCTAGTAAAAAAATTTCTATAGAACTAATATTATTGATAATATTAGATAAACGACTTTTTCTTATCCCAAGAAGGGGAAATGACCCGCGATAGCGTAGACGATATCAAAGGCCACAAAGACGAGGATAGTGATGATCGCGGAGAAGTATAAAGGCCATCTTCTCACCCAAATATTTGTCTTAATTTCTATTGGAAGAGGTCCATCCCAATCTTTTTGCTTTTTTCTCCATCTTCCAGAGATGACATCACCCCAAATGAACCCAATAAAGAAAAGAACCACACCAAGTAATCCCATAAGGTAGATGTAACCATTAAAGACATTTCCATTACCCGCCCAAATGGTGATACCAAGGATGAGTAAGGGAAGCCCCACACCGATGACGGTGAGTATCGCTGTGGCAATATAGACTTTGTAGTTCTTTAAGGCTTGTTTCATAAACTCAACGATTGTTCTCTATAATTATGCACTAAATGAATGGTTAGTAAATAAAAAAGAAGCAGAGCTTCTCTAGATAACCTTATATAAGGTTAGATAAGACAACGATTATAAATCATCCTCAAGGAGAGAATCTTCTTCACCGAGAGATTCTTCATACTCTTCGGCTTCTTCAATGATGGTGCATAACTCCACGGTTTCTTCTTCTGTGAGGGTGCTTTCATCAAGATCAACTTTTACTTCATCGTCGTCCATAGCATTAATATATCTTAATTCCACTATGAATAATATTCATTTTTGTTTTATTTTTTAGACAATGTAAATTATTACTCACTATGTGAGTTAATATGATACTAAATGATTAGTTATTTTATCTCTTTTATGCAATAATAAAGGACATGACTAAGGAAGAAAAACTCCACACTAATGTTTCAAATAATCTCGCTTTCTACCGTAAAGCAAGTGGTTACACTCAACTAGAGATTGCGGAAAAGCTTTCCTATACCGATAAAGCGGTCTCTAAATGGGAGAGGGGAGAATCCTTCCCTGATATTTTTGTTCTCCACCAATTAGCGGATCTCTATGGTATCTCTGTAAATGATTTCTATAGAGATAAACCCAAGAAAGTGATGTCAAAAAAGACCAAGAGAAGATTCTTTACCGCGTTGATATCTCTTGTCTTTGTCTGGCTCATCGCTGTGGTCATCTACGTCATTCTCATGCTCTCCTATGAGAATAGAGATCCCATGCCTGAGATTTGGCTCACATTCCTCTTTGCCACAATCCCATCATTTATTCTGCTTCTCTCTTTCGCGGGTGTTTGGCATAACAGATTACTAGTCTTAGTCTTTGAGACACTCCTCATCTGGAGTCTGCTCTCTTGTGTGTACACACCACTATATCTATTCATAGATCCGAAGATTGAACTCTTGTACTTAATCTATATAGTGGGGGTACCACTTCAAGTATTAGTTATTCTTCAATACTTCCTCCACTGGTCCTTTGCGGGCGCTATGGAAGCGGTAAGAAAAGCTTTTGGTAAGAAAAAACCTGAAGAAGTTATTCCTCCTATGACTGATGATGACACCAACCAAGAGAATCCTCCTCAGGATTAATTTCTTTCTTTAATTAGATTTATTTTTGGACCAGGAGACTGGTTCTTTATTTATAAAGAGCACTCCTAAGGTCTTAGGACCACAGTGGGTGGCAATTGTTGCCCCTGCATGTCCTTCAATGATTCTCTTAAAGCCTCTCTCTTCTAGAACCTTTCTGGCCGCTTCAACCATCTCTCTAGTAGCGCTTGGATAAGTAATATACACTCTCTCTAGGTCAGGATCAGGGAATTGCTCTAAGAGTTGTCTTGTATAATCTTCAATAATCTTGGGGTCCGCTCCACGATAACGATTGAGAGATCTCATCTCTCCATGATCCACGATTATCTGGGGCTTAATATGAAGGACATTGGCAAAGAGCATGGTGAGTCCAGAGCAACGTCCTCCTTTATATAAGTATGTAAGAGTGTTTACGACGAAAGATGCTTGGGTATTAGGGATGACTTCATTCTCAAGTCTCTCTGCAATCTCTATAGCAGTGGCTTCACTATTCTCGTTTATGAAGTCGCGGGCTTTCATAACGATGAGAGCGATAGCGCTGGAGAGGGTGAGAGAATCAACCACGACAACCTTACCATCAAACTTCTCTGCGGCTTTCTTGGCTTCCTCACATGTAGCGGAGCTTTTTGAGGTGAAACTGATGTGAAGTACTTGGTCACTATCTTTTAATAGTTCGGTAAAATACTCAGTAAATTGGGCTTCATTGATGGCGGTGGTACGAGTGAGATTACCAGTCTGATCATAATAATCAAAGACATCTTGAGCGGTGATATCCACTCCATCAATCTTTACCTCTTCTCCCATAATGACGTTGGTGTGGATGACTTTCACATCAAACTCTTGGGCAATTTCATCAGGGATGTCAGCGAATGTTTCCGTGCTTAAACAGATCTTCATAAAGATTTCCTCCACGACACCCCTGTCTTATATGTTCTTTACTTCAAAGAGAAGTAATTATGTACCATGTGGTGGAGCCGGCGGTATCGAAACCGCGTCCGATATCAATCTCCCAGTAACCTCTACAGCTTAGATAGATTTTAAGATTTAACCACTAGGGAATGTTCTATCGCATCCTAGGGGCGAGACTAATGAATGTTCATCGTGTTTTATTAGTCATCGACACAATATATTCTTCTGCTATGACACCCTTTTATTCTTAGAAGAATAGAAGAATAGAGGACGCGCTCTAAATTAAGCTAGAGCGAGACTTGGAGTGCTACGTGCACTCTCGAAATAACTAGGTTTGGCAGTTATTTTTATAACGTGATGATTACGTCATCACTCGGCTGCTATTACTAGGCCACTAACACCGTCGAATCCATTCGACCCCATGTGGTGGAAATATGGTAGCATATCTAAAAATAAAAATAAATATTCTATCGGAGAAATTTTCCACTATTATTTGTAAAATAAACATTATTCCTATAAAATAATCTAACGACTGGAAAATATGAAAGACACTACAAAAAATAACCTTCGAAACGGATTCGGTTCACTCTGGAAAAATAACTGTTGTATAGAAGCAGGTAAATCTATGTCATTCTGGCTTGCCACGATTTTAATGGTGGTCGCTTGCTTCCTTCCCGTTATCCCCACGATGACCAATACAGCGACCACCCATGGTCGGGAATTCCTTTCAGGTTATTCATATTCGTATGAATTCCACCTCTCCTCCGCGATGATGGATCTCTCTCTTGAGGGATATGAATTAAAGGTTGAGGGAATTAGTGGGGTGAGACGTAGTGAAACCTTACAAGCCTATATTGATGGGGATCCTTATATCCCCTCAACAGAAGAAGACCTTGTTCCTATTGCCTCCTATGTCAATGATGGGGGTCAATACGATGGCCAATATGATTTACTTGTTTATTACTCAGAGAGAAAGACAGATTCTTCTCTCAATGATTTAATTTATCAAATTGAGATGACTGAGTATGTCAGTGGCACTACAGATGTGTGGGAAGCCTCAAGAGATGAATTTAAGAGCAAATACCGCCCATCATTTATTGTTTTCAATACAAACTATGTCTACACCGAAGTGATGAACCCAAGTAGTACAGATACAGAGGAACTCACCTATGACACAGTAGATGATACTGGAGCGAGCGTCAGTGTAACAACCTCTATCTTCTCCTATGCACAGATGTTCTCTGGTGACTGGTACCACCACACCATTGGAGAGGAACTTATCGGTGACTACCTTAATGTGACTATTGACTATTCGGATGCCTTCTATCTCCTTGATGGGGATTACTCTAATGTCACCATTGGAGAGGAAGATGAAGATGGAAACCGCTACGTATATGTAACCGCACCAACAAACGAAGAAGAGAAGGATGCTCTATTGCGTAATAGTGCGTATCAGTTAGGATTCGCAGAGAACTGGTATACATCCTTTGATAATAACTTTAAGACTTCTAAGAATGCTTCCCTCACTTACACAACACTGCTTTACTTTGCAATATATCTCGTTATCGGGGTGTTCCTTGGATTAATTATCTACTTGTTAACACGTGGAAAGAACAATTACTACCGATACCTCAAGTTCATGACTTGCCAGAAGATTACCGCTTGGACAGCGGTGACCCCTTCCTTAATTGCGATGATTCTGGGATTCTTCATGCCAAACTATGCGATTGTCTTCTACATCGCTCTGTTCGGTCTCCGTATCATGTGGATGTGCATGATGCAGTTAAGAGGATCCTAAAAGTAATAGAGATAAATAAAAGCACCCTTTGGGTGCTTTTTTAATCTCCATAATCACTTCCTCGAGACTTATCTTCAACATATATATTCAGTGGATCGGTGATGTCAGTAATCTCTAGATAGATATAACCATCCACAACGGTCTGGGGATATTCATAAGACGCTGTAAAGACAATATGCTTATTCTTTCTTACAAGTCGGAACAACTCCTGTATGATAGCAGGGAAGGACTCTTTTCTTAATTCTTTAAAGCCAATGAGTTGTGTGTAAAAGGCGGGCTCAATATAAAATCTCTCTCCTGAGTCTAATTCATAAAGAGTGGAGAATGGGTTCTCCTTGTCTTCAATGACTTTTAAGCCTTCAAATTCTTCGTACTTCATTTGTGATATACCTCGTTGTTGTGGATCTTGAACGCTCGATAGATTTGTTCAAGAAGGATAAGTCTTGTCATTGTGTGTAGGTAGGTTAGTTTAGAAAGGGAGAGACTATCATCCACTCTCTCTTTCACACTATCACTCAATCCATAAGATCCTCCGATGACAAATGTGATATTGCCTCCACCTTTTTCAAGGTTAGTGTATAGATAGCTAGAGAACTGTATAGAGTCCATTTCCTCCTTATTAAGATCTAGAGCGATAACCACTCGATCATCCTTAACGGCTTTTAGGATGCGTTCTCCTTCGAGATTCTTAGCCTTTTCTATCTCCGCTGGTGTGTCCGATAACACTGGTTCATCCTTTAATTCTATTTCTTCAATCTTGCAATAAGGATTAATCCGAGTTTTATATTCGTTTATGCCAGTTTTAAGATAGTTTTCTTTTATTTTACCAACAGAAACAATCTTTATTTTCATTGTTCCCCTCCACGGACAACTTCATCTGGTTTTCCACACTTAATAATATACTTATCAATATTAATGTGGGCCATTAAAAAGCATTTACGATAAGCCTCAAGAGCTTTTTCGGGAGAGTTACATTCTTGAGACATATGACATAAGACAATTTCTTTAGTGTTGGGCCCAATAATGGAGGTCGTAGCAGAAGCGCTGTCCTCATTACTAAGATGCCCAGTGGACGACTGAATTCGGCTTTTTAATGCATAACTACGATTTGACTTCACTAACATAGAAATATCATGGTTAGATTCAATCAATAAGTAGGTTGGGTTTTTCACATACTTTAAATTGTCGTTAATGAACTTCCCGGTATCTGTCATATAGAGAAGGGAACTACCTTCACCCTTAATAAAATAGCCACAGGCAATGACTGTATCATGGCTTGTAGCAATAGGGGTGATAGTTAAATCTTTTATCTTAAATTCTTTATAGAGTTCGACTTCGTTATATTTATGATCATCTGGGAGAGCATCTTTTAAAGCGTAAACCTTTGAATAATCAATCTGCTTATAGTCTATGTAGTGATCACTATGGTCATGAGTGTATAAAATAGCGTCTAGCCTCTTAAAGGTTAATTGATTCTGGAACAATTCTTGTTCCACTCTCGCAAGACTAATACCCATGTCTACAAGGATAGCGGTATCTTTTTCAATGACTAAGAGACAATTCCCTTGGGAAGAAGAAGCGATGAGAGAATACTTCATTATTAATCCTCATCATCAAAAGGGGTGCTAGAAGCATTCAATACCGCTTGATAATCATCTGGAATTTGCTCAAACTTACCAAATGACTTATGGAAGAATAATCGCACTTGACCGGTTTGCCCATTTCTATTCTTGGCAATGTTAAGAACACAGAGAGAAGTTCCTTTAGGATCTGGATGACCAGTGAGTTTCTCGTTCTGCTCTTGAACTAGTTGGAAATTCTCCTCAAATGTTAGATCCTCGGGTTTCTTATAACTGCTAATCTTCTTTTCGCCTTTATTGTAATAGTCAGAACGATAAATAAGCATAACCACATCGGCATCTTGTTCGATAGCGCCACTCTCTCTTAAATCTGAAAGTTGAGGGATATGATCGCCGCCTCTTTCATCAACACTTCTAGATAATTGAGAAACAAGAATAATAGGGATATCAAGATTACGAGCGAGATTCTTCACCGCTTGAGATATCTTTCTTACTTCTTCTTGACGATTATCGTTGTTATTACGAGTGGCACTCGTCGTCGCAATAAGACCAAGATAATCAATAATAATTAAGCCCAAATTCGAATCAGAAGCCTTTAATTTGCGGGATTTATTCTCAATATCGATTAAATTAGCACCCGCAGTATCATCAATGTAAATAGGGGCGTTTGCCACTCTTTGAAGGCCATCATTGACCTTACCTTTATCTTGAGCGGTCATAATGCCAGTATTTAAGGATTGGAGATTAACATATGATGTTGAAGCAGTAAGACGCTTAATTAAGGCTTTTCTATCCATTTCAAGAGAGAATATGGCGACAGAAACCTTACCCATGGTGGCAGCGTTATACGCAAAATTAAGAGCGAGCGCGGTTTTCCCCACACTTGGTCTAGCACCAATAATAGTAACTTCCCCCTTCTTAAAACCGGAGGTTAATTTGTTAATCGTGGTGAAGCCTGTATCCACACCAACGACTTCATTTTGCTCTGTATCTCCGCTCTTTTTCTCTAATTCAATAAGTTCTTCACTTACTTCCGCCGCAATTTCAGAAGCTTTCTTAAAGTATGGGGAGATTCTTTTTTCCGCAGCTTCGTGAACCTTTAATTCAGCTTGAGAGATGAATCCATCCATATCCTCAATCGCCTCTGTTCCCGCTTGATAATCAATATCTCTCATCGTGTTAAGCATGTTTCTTAAGACAGAGTTATTCACAACGACTGAGAGGTTATAGTCTAAGTTTAAAAGAGAGGTGACAGTATCAGCACATTCATTGAGGTATTCACTACCTCCCACTCTTTCAAGACACTTAAACTCTCCGAGTTTAGAAGTGACGGTTTGGATGTCAACGTTGTCGTTGCCTCTATCAAGGGCAAGCAAGGCCCGATAAATGTCTTGGTGTTTAGGAAGATAGAAGTTGTCTTCGTGAACCGTGGTTAAAACTGTAAGAAGAGCGTCCTTACTGACCATAGCGGCTCCTAAGACATATTGTTCAGCGGCCTCAGAATAAGGTTGATGACCACTTTCAAATGGAATCGTGTTTTGATTTTTTCTTGATGGCATTACTCTATACCTCCTACATGAACATTTATGACCCCGATGACATCCTTATCGAGTTCCACTCTAACATTTGTGTAACCAAATGTTGAGATGTTTCCTTTATCAATGAATTTGCGTCGATCAATATCAATATTGTATTCACTCATTAATTTATCAGTAATTTGTTTAGGAGAAATAGACCCAAACATCTTAGAATCCTTTCCCCCTTTCATTTCAAACTCAAGGGTAATTCCTTTAAGCGTTTCCACCAACGCTAAAGCATCATTATGTTTGTTTTCTTTAGCAATTCGGGCGTCTTCTTCTTGTTTATTAAGAATTTCCATGCTTTTATCTGTTTGGGGGACTGCAAGATGACGAGGAATAAGGAAATTAGAAGCATAGCCATTGGATACTTCCACAACTTGGTCTTTCTTCCCAACTCCTTTGACATCGCTTAAAAGGATAACTTTCATTCTTCTTCCTCCTGAGCTTGCGCAAACTTGCTTCTATTTCTACTGTTCACTGTAATCTCGTTAATGTGAGATTCAATAGTGGATATTACTCTATTAGCCACCTCCGCTAAAGTAAGGTTTTCAAATGTTGCCGCGGCAGAACTAAAGTGGCCTCCCCCACCTAAATGCTCCGCTACTAACTGGACATTGACAGTGCTATCACTACGACAAGAGATTCTCACTCCAGTGGGGCTGGTCTTACCAATAACAAAGACAGCGTGATTACCCCTAACAGCAAGGGCTTGATCAGCGGCTTTAGCTAATGTCGCATTATCAAAGATAGTGTTTTCATCTCCAGTAGCATAAACAATACCAGGAACGATAGTCTTGAGGGATGAGAGGAGGAGAGATATCATCTTATACTCTTCGTAGTCATCCTTTAAGAAGTCATCCGCTTGAGCATTATCCGCTCCATAATCCTTAAGGATAGAACACGCTTCAAAGGTTCTCATACCGGTCTTTTTAGCGGTGAAATGTCTGGTATCAAGGAAGATACCCGCAAGCATAATTGTGGCGTATATCGAAGGGAGCGCTACTTTAGGGGATGCTGTCGAATATCTAATCAATTCGGCAACGATTTCAGAAGAAGAGGAGGCACTGGAGTCAATTTCATTAAAGACTGGATTCTCAATATAATCTTCCGCTCTTCTATGATGGTCTATAACCACAATCTTATTTGCTTCATCTACCAACTGTGGTTCCATGCATAATCCTTGGGTGTGAACATCGACGACAACAAGGAGTGTGTCAGCGGTAAGTTCATCTAAGGCTTCTTTTGGACTGATGACTATTTCATTAAGTTGAGCTTTGGTAAATGATGAGGTTAAAACACTTCTTGTTTTCTGTTCTACTTGTCTTAAATCCATGATAATTCGGGAATATTTTCCTAAATGTGAACAAATGGCTTTAATTCCAAGAGCGGCGCCTAAAGCGTCTAAATCAAGGTCTTTATGTCCCATGATAAAGACTTTCTCTGAGGACTTAATCACATTAAAGAGAGAGTCCGCGAGAACACGCACTCTGACTCTGTTTCTATTTTCTGGAGCTTCACTCTTACCACCTATAAATTGCATTTCTTTGCCATAGGCATAGACCACGACTTGATCGCCTCCACGGCTCATCGCAATCTCTAGGGCTTCATTAGCTAAATCATTAAGCTTAATGACATCAGGGAAATCATAGGCAAGACCAACAGAGATAGTTAATCTCGTATCAGCGTCACTTCCTAAAGATCTCACGGTGTCAAGGATAGAGAAGCTACCCTCTTGCATCTCTGTAAGAGATTTAAAGTTACAGAGGAGATAGTAGGTATCATCTTTGTATCTTCTAAGAAGGACATGATGGTCGTGAGCATATCTAAATATCGCAGATTTCACTCTTGTGACCATATCATTGGTGTCTTCTTCGCCCTTAACAAGGTCTTGATAGTTATCAAGCACTAAGATACCCACTACAACAGCGTTATCTTTGTAATCAATGTTGATGGTTTCGTAGTCTGTAACATCTCTAAAGATCCACAACCCCGCTTGTGGGAGGAATTTCACTTGATAGAATCGATCATGGGCTTCAATTGTGACTGAACTATCACGATTATTTTCATCTTTTAGGGCAATTAACTCTGGTTGCCATGAAAAGATGTTAGTATCAATGATATTGATATGCCTATCTTTAAAGAGATCGTTGGTCCAAAGGACCATATTGTTATTATCGGTGACGACAAGACCCACCATCGCAAAGTTATAGGCCTCTTGAATATCACTACCAATAACTTCCGCAGCGCGTAAATCAGTGGATGAACGAAGTTTACCAACCCGAGTTATCGCTACAAGGATGAGAATAAAGTCCGCTACAAGGATAACAACTGCTCCAATGGTAATCCAAATAGGATCGATGTTCTCTCTTGGTCCAAGGGTATCAGTCAAATATAAAGCGGAGAAAATAGTGATTAAAATAACCTCCGCGATAACGACGATAAAGATTACTAATTGGAAACGACGAACTGTTTTATTCATACTTAAAAGTCATTAGTCTAATTATATGTGTTTATAAATGCTTTATAAAGTTTTTGTCTTAATAAAAACTTTTTCGACAATTTATAGGCACAAAAAAATAGGGCGGGAACCCTATTTCTTTTTACTCAATCACGAATGGGAGAAGGGCCATGATACGAGCATTCTTAATGGCTCTAGCTAATTCCCTTTGGTGCTTGGCACATGTTCCTGTCGCTCTTCTGGGAGCAATCTTCCCGTTTGGGGTAATGAACATCTTGAGTAACTCAACATCTTTGTAATCAATATGCTCAATGTTGTTCTTCTTGAAGTAGCAGACTTTCTTATGTGGTCTTACTTTTCTATATGGCATTTCTTTATTCCTTTCTAAAATGGAAGATCATCATCAGGAAGATCAAGTGTATCAAGATTTGTCACTTCACTCTCTTGTGATGGAATGTCATCAAACTTGACATCATCAACACTTGCTCCTTTGGGTTCTAAGAATTGCACATTGTCACATACCACTTCGTATGTGGTGCCTTTACTGCCATCTTGGCGGGTAAAGTTTCTTTGGGTGAGTCTTCCTTCCACACCCGCTAAAGAACCCTTCTTTAGATATTGACCGACTAACTCAGCAGTGGGAGTGAAGGCAACACAAGGAATAAAACTTGTGGTTTTCTCCTCTCCTTTTTTCGTTCTGTTATCCACAGCAATTGTGAAATTACAAACGTTTCTGTCCGGAGTTGCGGTGCTTTTTACTTCTGGATCTCTGGTTAAGCGACCCACTAAGACGATACGATTAATCATTTTACTACCTCCTTTATTCGTCTTTTAGTAGAACTATATGACGAAGGACATTCGGATTAATCTTCACAAGTCGAGTAAACTCACTTGTGGCTTTTTCGTCCGCTGTAACATCTAAGACAACATAGTATCCTTGACGCTCTTTCTTAATCTCATAAGCAAGGTCTCTCAGTCCCATGGATTCATCAACCTTATTCACGGTTGCGCCATTGGAGGTAAGAATGCCGCTTAACTTATTAATGACTTCTCCTCGAGCTTCTGGATCTAAGTCAGCCTTTAAAATGTACATGATTTCATAGTTTCTCATTAGTACACCTCCCTATGGTCTTCTGGTTACACTATGATGTGCAACAGAGAGTAATTCGCTATACTTAGCAATTAAGTATTATACTAATACTTCCCTAAAGAGTAAAGAGTGAGAAATGAAATCACTTCGTCAACGAAGTCTCCTTGTATATATATACATTAGGGGTGTAATCCTCGAATCTTGGACACAACAAGAACATAAAAACAAAAAAGAGCGATACAATCACTCTTTTATTTTTGATTAAGCAAACATCACTAGTCGTTAAGAGGCTTCATTGTGGGGAAAAGAATCACCTCTCTTATCGTGGGTTGGTTAGTTAGTAGCATAACCAATCTATCAATACCGATACCCACTCCACCAGTAGGAGGCATTCCATACTCAAGGGCTTCAACGAAATCGTTATCCATCTCATTGGCTTCTTCATCACCGTGGGCTTTAGCCTCCGCTTGAAGACGGAGTCTTTCTCTCTGGTCTATTGGATCGTTTAATTCAGTGTAAGCGTTAGCAATCTCTTTTCCATTAATAAAGAGCTCAAATCTCTCCACAAAACGGGGATCTGCAGATTTTTTCGTTAAAGGAGAAGTCTCAATTGGATAACAATACACAAAGGTTGGTTGAATAAGTTCAGGGGCACATAAGGTCTCAAAGAATTCATTCATAATATGACCCACTGTTTTCTTTTTATCTTCAATAGCAATACCAAATTCTTTTGCGTGTTTAAGTGCTTCATCCAAATCGTAGATATGCTCAAAGTCAATTCCAGTCTTGTCTTTAATGAGGTCGTTCATCTTTACATAACGGAATTCAGACTTTAAATCAATGGCAGTTCCCTGATATTCAATAACTGCGGGATTCCCAATCTCTTTATTCACTGACTTGATTAAGCCTTCCACTAATTCTCTCATTCCGGATAAATCGGAATAGGCTTCATAGACTTCCACACTAGTGAATTCAGGATTGTGAGAGGCATCCATGCCTTCGTTTCTAAAGAGTCTTCCAATTTCATAGACCTTCTCTAAACCACCCACAATTAAACGTTTAAGGTTTAATTCTGTGGCAATACGGAGGTAAAAGTCTTTATCAAGGGCATTGTGATGGGTAACAAAAGGTTTCGCGTTAGCGCCTCCTAGGATGGGAGATAAAATCGATGTTTCTACTTCAGTAAAACCACGATCATCGAGGTAGTGTTGAATGCCTCTAATAATCTTTGGTCTTAAAAGGGCAACACTCTTGGCCTCGCTATTCATGATGAGATCAAGGTATCTTCTTCTCGTTCTCTCTTCGATATCGGTTAGTCCATGATACTTCTCAGGTAAAGGATGAAGAGATTTGGTTAAGAAGGTATATTTTGAAACTTTAATCGTGATTTCGCCGGTTTTTGTGCACATTAAGACTCCTTCAAGACCCACAATATCACCGATATCCGCAAGCTTAAAGAGAGAGTACTGTCTCTCACCAACTGTGTCTATAGAGATATATCCTTGGATGTTACCACTTGCATCTTGAATGGTGATAAAAGAGGCTTTACCCATGCGGCGAATAGTCATAATACGGCCCGCCACAGAAACCTTTTGATTGAGCTTCTCGATCGCGGTAGCGCTCTTGCCTTTACAGAGTTTTCTAATATCTTCACTATGATGGGTGACTTTATACTTATGACCAAAAGGATCCACTCCTAAATCAACATACTTTTGGAGTTTCTCTCTTCTGACAACTTCTTGATCGTTTAGATTTTCTTCTTTTTCGTCCATTAGTTTAACCTGCGTTTATTATAGACAATCTCATAGTGTTTTTCGATATTCTTTTAAGATTTCTTTTAAATCTTTAAAGGTTTCCACTTCGGTGGTCAATTGACGTCTTAATGTTTTTGAATTGGGAAGACGCGCAAAGAAATGTGGGGATATAGATCTATAAATTCTCATCCCTTCATATTCTCCTTTGTCTTTCACAATCATCTTTCCTAGTTTAAGGCAATATTTAATTTGTTTACTGGCAGTGGGTCTAGAAAGAACTTTCCCTTTCTTAAAGTAGGTATCAATTTGTTTAATAAGCATAGGGTTACCAATACCACCACGAGCCACCATAATGTAATCAGGGTGAATTAATTCATCCACCTTAATGGCGTCTTCTAAAGAGTAAATATCCCCACTATAAATGATTGGAACTTTGACATGTGATTTGATGTCTTTAAGAGTGTCATATAGAGGCTTCCCGGAGTAGAGCATTGATTTCGTTCGTGCGTGAATTGCAATAAAATCAGCACCCGCAGCCTCGGCTTCTTGACACACTTCTAAGACATTAATATGCTCTTCATCCCACCCTAAACGAATCTTAATAGACACAGGGACATTAACAACCTTTTTAATAGCCCGAACAATATTCCCTATGGTTTCGGGTTCTTTAAGAAGGGAAGAGCCACTTCCTTGCTTGGTTACTTTAAGTACTGGACACCCACAGTTAACATCAATAAAGGCGAACCTAGGTTCAATTTCTAGCGCTTTTCTGGCGGCTTTTGCAAGGGTTTCGGGATTATGACCGAATAATTGTAAACCTAGCGGATATTCCTTTTTATGGGTCTTTAAATACGATAATGTCTCTTCATTTCCGTATAATAAACCCATGTCAGAAACCATCTCTGTGTAAGAGAAGTTCACCCCAAAGGGTTTCATGAATCGGCGATAAGAATAAAAAGTATATCCCGCCATAGGGGCAAGGACTACTTTTCCATATTTCTTTCTTTCGTTAATATCAAACATCACTAATTATTATAAATAAAAACCTAGCGATATGCGCTAGGTTTTTATCAATCACTCTATCAGTTAGAATCACCTGGATCTTGCGGTGTGTCATCGCCAGGAATAGTGAAGTTTACAGCATCATCACTATCCTTGCTATTATCACTTGGCTCTGGTTCACTCTCCTTAGGAGCCTCGGGTGTGCTCGCTTCTGCACTCGTCCCTACGAAGGCATCAGGATTAAAGTTCATTCTTGTGCTGTCGCTTTCAGGAGTGTCGCTCTTCTTTTTCTTAGGAGGCATAGTGCGATGCTCTAAGAGATATTCTATCTCTTCTGCGGTAATGGTCTCATTCTCTAATAAGACATTAGCAATGAGAACAACATCGTCTTTATATTCATTGAGGAGGCTCACGGCTTTTTCGTGAGATTCATCAATGATACGACGAACTTCTTCATCAATCTGCTTTGCAGTCTCTGTGGAGAAGTTACGTTGTGTATTCGTATAGTCTCTTCCAAGGAAGACACTAGAATTATCTTGCTCATATTGAATAGGGCCAAGGGATGACATACCTAGTTCGGTCACCATCATTCTTGCGAGTCTGGTGGCCACTTCAATATCATTAGATGCTCCGGAGGAGATATCATCAAAGAAGATTTCTTCTGAGGCACGACCACCTAAATACCCGATAATTCTGGCTTCAATTTCACGTTTTGTAAGTAAGAACCTGTCTTCATCAGGACTCATTCTGACATGTCCACCAGTATTACCTCTAGGGATAATCGTAATCTTTTGTACCTTATCAGAGAAGGGGAGATGGATACCGATAGTAGCATGGCCCGCTTCATGATACGCGACGATCTTACGTTCTTCTTCAGAGAGAGATCTTGATGATTTTGCGGGTCCGGCAATTCTTCTATCAATGGCTTCATCAATCATTTCCATGGTGATGTATTCTTCGTTTGTACGCGCAGCAAGAATCGCGGCTTCATTCATGATGTTCTCAATATCCGCACCAGAGAATCCAACGGTTCTCTTAGAGAGGGCCTCAAAATTCACATCTGGAGCGAGGTGCTTATTTCTTGAGTGGACCATGAAGATTTCTTCTCTGCCCTTTCTATCAGGATAGTTAACAGTAATCTTTCTATCGAAACGTCCCGCACGGAGAAGAGCAGGATCAAGGACATCATCTCTATTAGTTGCGGCGATGACAATAATACCAGAGTTATCAGAGAATCCGTCCATCTCAACGAGTAACTGGTTGAGAGTTTGCTCTCTTTCATCGTTACCACCACCTAAACCAGCGCCTCTTTGTCGACCAACAGCATCGATTTCATCAATGAAGACAAGACATGGAGCGTTCTGTTTCGCCACTCTAAACATATCTCTCACACGTCCAGCGCCGACACCGACGAACATTTCGACGAAATCAGAACCAGAAATGGAATAGAAAGGCACACCGGCTTCGCCGGCTACAGCTTTAGCTAAGAGGGTCTTACCACATCCAGGAGGACCAACGAGTAAGATACCCTTAGGTAACTTAGCGCCATAACGGACATACTTCTTAGGTTCTTTGAGGTAAGAAACAATTTCTTGCATTTCAAATTTCTCTTCATCACAGCCCGCAACATCAGAGAAACGAACCTTACTAGAGGTTTCTTTTCTCGCTCGACTCCTATTAAAGTTCATGGCCTGGCTGTTAGAGGAGTTCATGCTTCTTGATAGTCTAGAGAAGAGCCAGACAAAGATTACAATCATTAAGATTGTGATAATAAGAGTGGCACCCCAAGAATCCCACCAAGAAGAAGAGTAAGCATTAACATCTTGAACAATTAGTGTTCCACTTAATTGTTGTTGACGGACAATTTCGTTAAGAGTGTAATTATAGGACTCATCGTAAGATGTTCCTTGCTCAAGGGTATAATCACCGTCACCTGAGACCGATCCATCATCAGTGACTGTGATACCAAAAAGATCCGCTACTGGGGTCTCATAATATGTCATCCAATCACACGTGAATGTAAATGAACGAGAGACACCATAATCGTTGTAAGTTCCTTCAACGACAACAGTGGTTTGATAGATAGGTTCCACTGTGAGGGAATAGATGTTACCAGTAGTGAGATAAGCATAGAAGTCATCTAAATAGAAAGTGACCGCGCTACTAGTAGCGGAGACAATCCACCAAATAATCAAGCCAATGACAATGATGATGATAATGATGGCAAAAACAAAACCACCAGAGACACCACGTCTACCGTTTTGACCATTTGAGTTATTATTGTTTTGATTATCTGGCATAGTCTTCTCCTTTCAGCGTTTTCTATCATATACCTTTTAAAACTTGTTTTAAAGGACTTTAACTTAATATTAACCTAGTTTCACATAAAAGAATGGTGAGCTGGTTTTATCAAAATCATTTTGATAATGTGGGATATATATAATCTCTCCTTGGCTATTCACAATCACTGGCCATATCTCACGATATTTGAGAGGAACCTTCCAATCGATAAAAAGTCTATTAATCTTTGCAGGGTGACCGCTGATAAGATATGTGTCCTTAGGTTTGGGACTTCTAATTGTCAGTGGATAGTCATCCCCACGACATTCAAACTTATTTTGATTTACAAAATCAATATAAAACCAGTCGCTATCAAGTGTTTGTGGATGGTCTACAACAAAAGAATATGACTGGGTATTGCCCTTAAGATAGAATCTCACCTCACCATATGATTTCTCAAAGAAGAGATCCTTACTAATCTTGATGACAATGTTCGGTTTAGGGGAGATGAGAGAATTATAAATATTGCCAGCGTTTTTCCTAGATAGCGAGTACGTGATCCCCGCTTCTCTAAGAAGCATAAAGAGGGCTCGTTGTCTCATCTCATCATCAAGAGATAGAAGCGTATCTACATCATGAATGTTAAGTTTTGATAATTTTTCAACCGAATTGCGGAGATTTTCGTTTTCCACAGTGATTTCATCGAGCAATTCTTCTCTTTTGTCATCGCTCATTGGTCTTACAATTTCATAACGAATTTTATTTCTCGAGTATTTGAGGTCGTGATTAGTTTTATCAATAGCATAGGGGATGTCGTTTTTCTCTAAAATCTCCGTTAATTCTTTCTTTGAGTAATCTAACAAAGGTCTAATAACTTGCATGTTTTGGTAATAACCCACCGGTTTCAAACCATAATAATCCACTAAAGAACCCCTCTGTTTTTGGAATATATAAGTCTCTAATAGGTCGTCTTGTTGGTGTGCCACAAGAAGGGCATCATAGTGGTACTTTTCATTAAGTTGTAAGAAGAATGAGTAGCGGATGTTCCTACAAGAGGCTTCAATGTTTCCTTTCACTGTGTTAATCGCAAGTTCAAGGACATGGACCTTAATCTTGTGTTCCTCACAATACTTCTTAATATCCTCTTCTTCCCTATCCGCTTCAACACGAAGGCGATAATTCACAAAAGCCACCTCAAAGTGATATCCATGAGATTGAAGAAGGTACAACAAAACCATCGAATCTGTTCCATAAGAACAGGCGAGAAGATAATTAGCTTCTTTATTTAAGTGCGTTTCAAATCTTTCACTCATGCGGTTATGTTTCCTTCAATATTATAGACTTTAATCAAAGCCTTAAGTATTCCCATCAAATCATTGATCCAGGTTTTGTTCTTAGTGAGCGAAATGTGAAATTCTTCTTTTGCGTAGTTCATACTGACAAAGGACAAGTATGGAATCAAGGCTTCAAAGAGTAAGGTCCCCACTTTATCAATGTTGATATAATCATGACCAAGAACTATTTCAATGGTGTTCTCGCCTTCGTTTAAAGAGGCTAAATGAGCATCGTTAGCGAGTATATCAATTTCTCGTTTAAGTAATAAATATTCAACATTTACTGGCATTTTGCCATAAATATCTTCGATTTTAGCTTTAATTATATCCAATTGTTCTTTGTTTATAGCGGATTGAATTTCTTGATAGAGTTCAATCTTATCAGTCTCTGGCGCATAACTATCAGGAATGTATGCATCCATTGTAAGATAAGGAATAACCTCTTCTTTTTTCCCACTAACTGGTTCTCCAAGTTTCTCTTTTATCGTATCATTGAGAATCTCTAGATACATATCTAAACCAATTGAGTCAATAAAACCCGCTTGCTCAGGGCCAAGGATATCACCCGCTCCACGAATCATTAGATCTCTTTGGGCAATTTTATATCCAGATCCTAAAGCGGTGAATTCTTGCAGAGTTTTTAATCGTTTCCTAGCATTCTCATTAAGAACTTTATACTCGTTATACATAAGATATGCATATGAGATTTTATCACTGCGTCCCACTCTCCCTTTGATTTGATAAAGTTGTGATAAACCATAGTGATCAGCATCTTGAACAATGATCATGTTAGCGTTGGGAATATCAATGCCGTTCTCAATAATTGAGGTGGACACTAAAACATCAATCTCACCATTATAGAACTTCTCCATGACATCTTCGATGTCATTTTTATCCATGTGACCATGAGAAATCGCAAACTTTGCGTTTGGAATTAGCTCTTGGAGCCGTCTTGCGACATTGTAAATGGTCTCTGTGTTATTGTGAAGGAAGAAGACCTGACCACCACGAGAGAGTTCTCTTTCGATGAGTTCCTTAACAATCTCTTCCTTATAGGGCATCACAAATGTCTGTATTGGCATCCTATCCTTAGGGGGAGTTTGAATCTGGGATAGTTGCCTCACCCCTAATAGAGCAATCTGTAAGGTTCTAGGAATAGGTGTGGCACTTAATGTTAAAACATCCACTTGATTACGGAGTTCCTTAATCTTCTCCTTTTGCTCCACGCCAAAACGTTGCTCTTCATCAATAATGAGCAAACCTAGATTAGGGAATTTGAGTTTCTTGGAGAGAACTTTGTGGGTTCCTATGACAAAATCTATTTTTCCTTGGTTAATAAGTTCAATGTTCTTGTCGTTGGTTCTCTCAGTATTAAGACGAGAAAGCAAACAAAGGTGCACTCCATAGGGGGCAAAGCGTTCCACCGCTCTTTCAAAATGTTGCCTTGCTAATAGGGTGGTGGGACACATTAAACAAACTTGTTTTCCGCTTAAAATCGCTTTAAAAGCGGCTCTAAATGCAATTTCTGTCTTTCCAAAACCAACATCTCCACAGATGATACGATCCATAACGACATCTGATTCCATATCATCCTTTACTTCTTTTAAGGTTCTCTCTTGATCGGGAGTTAATTGATATGGAAAGTCTGATTCAAATTGTTTCTGTATATCGTCATCTTTTTCAAATTGGAATCCTTTGATCATGCTTCGAGAAATATTGAGGTTCACTAATCTATCCGCTAAATCATTAACTCTCTTCTTGATAGCTTCCTTCTTCTTTTGCCACGACTCACCGTGGAGCGACGATAAAGCGGGTTTATACCCTTCCTTACCAACATACTTACGAACAACTTGGAATTGAGATAAAGGAACATAATAGATTTCGTTGTTCTTAAAGAGGAGTTTAAGGTAATCCTGGTGTTTGTTATCAACTTCTAGGGTAACAAGACCTTCAAATCTCGCAATCCCTTGATATTCATGCACGACATAGTCACCAGGTTCGAGATCTTCATAACTTCTAATGATTGAACCTTCTTTATACCTAGATATGTATTTAGAGTTGCTGCGCTTAGAATTAAAGATTTCTTTAGAAGCAAGGTAAAGAATCTTCTTAGAACGGCTTATAAAGCCATTGGGCATGTCATAAACTTGGATTCCAATCTTATCTTGGTCTGGTAAATCAAAGTTAAAGACTTCTTGATATGATAAAGATGTGTCAGTAAATAGTTTTTCAATGAGTTTAAGTTCGCTTTTGTTAGCGATACTAAGCACAATCTTATAGCCTTCACTTAGGTAGGTCTTAAGAACGAAAGGAATATCTTCTATTCTAGAGAATTGAATATCCACACTGGCGAAGTCAAAGACATAGTCCTTCCCACTAGTGGAGAAATCATAAGTCAAAATGTTATCGTTAAATGCAAAGAACTTAGAGACATCAATATAGAAATCAGCATCCTTGATGAGTGCCCCTTCCTCTTTAAGGGAGTGGATAAATTCATCGCTTTCAAGAAGAAGCAAGTTTTGACTCTCTTTAATTGAATCAAAAGAAGCATAAATAAATGTATAATTCTCTAACAAATCGAAGAGGGTGACACAGTTCGGTTCAAGAAGTGAATAGTAAAAATAGGATCTATAAGTAATGTTTCCGTTCTTGATGTCATCTAAGTCATTACTGGTAAGAAGTTCAAGTCTGTCATTATCAAATTTGTCATCAAAAACCTTACTTTTTTCGATATATGGAAGCAAAACGGAATCTAAATGGTCAAGTTTGTCCTTTTCTAAAAGAAAATCGCTAGCGGGTAAACACTCCGCTTTCTTAAGCTCTTTTATGGATGTTTGAGTGGCAATATCAAAGGTTCTAATGCTAACCAGTTCATCATCAAAGAATTCCAATCTAATAGGGTTATCGTAGTTAAGGGAAAAGACATCGATAATGTCACCTCTTACAGAGAATTGGAAGGTCTGGTCAATCTTACTGACATTAATGTAACCCATAGCCGCAAAAGTCTCTTTGAGGGATTTAAAATCGTAGGTTTGACCGACTTTAAAGGAAATTGTGTTTGAAAGCAATAGACTTTTGCAGGGATATTTCTTCATTAATGCGGAAATATTAACAATAAGAATATCCACTCTGTCATGAACAATCTCATTTAGAGCGAACACACGAGACGCCATAAAATCTTTCCCGCTTGAGTAGGCTTCACTCTTCATCAAATCATCACTTGGGAAGAGATAGATCCTCTTATGAGGAAGATATCCCACCAAGGAGTTATAAATTTGGTTAGCTTTATATAAATTTGATGTCACAAGGACAATGGGTTTATCAAAACTATCAATATAAGAGGCAATATATAGAGGAAGTCCATTAATTTCATCGACGACAAAAAGTCCCTCTTTTACTTTATAGGGGGGTGTCTCATTTTTTAGATAATCGAAGAGATTAATAGTGTCTACCTCCTTTCCTCCTTATTTATAAGTCGACATAATCAGATGAAAGTCAGTATTGATGAAGCGGACAGCTTCGTTTGCGGCTCGATCTAGAGCGTCTTCAATGAGGGGTTTCTCTTCCTTAAGAGGTTTAGAGAGAACAAAATCAACTGCTTCATCCTTGTCTGTGGGTTCCCCAATGCCCACTCGAATACGCTTAATGTCCTCACTATGAAGAGCGTCGATAATGCTCTGCATTCCTTTGTGAGAACCGCTAGATCCCTTGTCTCTGATGCGAATGTCACCGACTTCAATCGACATATCATCAAAGATAACAAGGATATCTTCTAGAGAAATCTTAAAGTAGTCTACTACTTGTTTAACACTATTACCACTGAGATTCATAAAGGTTGATGGTTTAAGTAAGATGACGTTTTCATCAAGATATTTGCCTCTACCAACCACCCCATCAAAGGCCTCTTTATCGATGTCAATATTAGAGATATCACTGACTCGGTCTAAGACTAAAAAACCCATATTATGACGAGTATTTTCATATTTTTTACCAGGATTCCCTAAACCAACGATAAGTTTCATAAGTATATTTTACTCTAATTCAAAGGCACCGGTATAGAGTTGATAATACATGCCCTTCTTTTCAATCAATTGCTGATGATTGCCTCTTTCAATAATACGGCCGTGATCAAGCACCATAATAGCGTCAGCGTTTTGGACTGTAGAGAGCCTGTGTGCAATGACAAAGACTGTACGTCCCGCCATTAACTGATCAATACCTCTTTGTACGATGGCCTCAGTCCTTGTATCAATAGAAGAGGTTGCCTCATCGAGGATGATAACAGGGGCGTCTGCACAAGCGGCTCTTGCAATAGAGATTAGTTGTCTCTGACCTTGAGATAGGTTACCACCATCGGTGGTAAGCATAGTGTCAAACCCTTGTGGCAATCTCGTAATAAAGTCGTAGGCATTAGCAATCTTAGCGGCTTCTTCAACCTCTTCGTCTGTGGCGTCAAGTCTTCCATATCTAATGTTTTCTCTCACAGTTCCAGTAAAGAGGTTTGTATCTTGAAGAACGACTGCTAAAGATTTACGAAGCGAATCTTTCTTAATTTTATTGATGTTAATCCCATCATAACGGATCTTTCCATCTTGAATATCATAGAATCTATTAATGAGGTTTGTAATTGTGGTCTTACCCGCACCGGTCGCACCCACAAAAGCAATCTTCTGCCCTGGATGAGCATATATTTCTACATCATGTAATACTGTTTTCTCAGGAACATATCCAAAATCTACGTGGTCTAAAAGGATATCTCCTTTTAATTCTGTGTAAGTAATAGATCCATCTTTGTGGGGATGTTTCCACGCCCACATATGAGTTCTCTCTTCTGTTTCAATGATGTTTCCGTTCTCGTCTTTTGTCGCGTTTACTAAAGTTACATATCCATTATCTTCTTCTCCGCAGAGATCAAGAACATTTAGGACACGTCTCGCTCCCGCAAGCGCACGAGCGGATTGTGAAAACTGGTTAGACAAGTTACCAAAATTTACGAAGAACTGTCTTGAATACATTAAGAAGGAAATAATGACCGCTAAAGACATGGGTTCGAGGCTATTGTGGTTCCAGATAAGAGCAATAGATTGGAGGCTCACATTAGGAACATCAAAGATAAAGAGAACTACCGCGACAGCAGCGACAATGACATACATTAAGTTACCGAGATTATTGAGAACAGGCATCATAGTGTTACCAATAATCGTAGCTCTTCTCATATATTTGTTAAGATTTTGATTTTTTTCATCAAAGTCTTCGAGGGATTTTTTCTCATGTGTAAAGACCTTAACAACCTTTAATCCCGTCATCATTTCTTCAACAAAACCTTCGGTATCTGCAATCGCAGTTTGCTGATGTTGATAGGCTCTTCTGTTCGCTCGAGTCATTCGTGTGGAGAAGATGATTTCAATCGCCGCACCCAGAGCGATGACGAGTGCTAACCAAATGGAATTCCATATCATCATACAGACACAGAATATCAAAGTCAGACCAACAGAACAGAATTGGACAAGGGATTGACCGAGAAATTGATACATCGCATCAATATCATTGGTGTAGTAAGACATAATGTCCCCGTGGGAATTGCTATCAAAGAATTTAATCGGCAAAGTCTCCATCTTTCCGAATAATGTTCGACGAATATCCGCCATAATGCGTTGAGCGTGTATAGCCACAAGTTGCGTATAACCAATAGTCCCACCAATACCGAGCAAGTAGAGAGCGCCAACAACGCAACAAGTCCTCACTAAATTGGAAATATATGGGGTAATATCGTGATCCTCTAAAGCGGGAGTAATAACATTACTAATAATAATTTGGATAAACATCCCTGAGGTGACATTAGAAACCGCTGCACAGACAATAAAGAACAAAATTAAAGCAATGATGGCTTTTCTGTCTTTGACGACAAACTTGAGAAGACGACCTAAAGTACCATCTTTAGTGGCTTCTCTCATAGAAACAGTATCACCATTCCTACTACCGCGTGGCATTACTCGGCATCTCCTTTCAAATTGTGCTGCATTGTATAGATTTCTTGATAAATCGCATTCTTTTCAAGCATCTCAGCGGGTGTACCCACACCATTAATAGTGCCGTTATCCATAACGATAACCATATCAGCATCCTCAATAGAGGAAACACGCTGAGAAATGATGATCTTAGTGACAGAAGGAATATATTGTCTGAAACTCTCTCTAATCATCGCATCGGTCTTTGTATCCACAGCAGAGGTCGAATCATCAAGGATGAGAACTTTAGGAGATTTAAGAAGGGCTCTAGCAATACAAAGTCTTTGCTTTTGACCACCACTAACATTAGCGCCACCCTGTTCAATATAGGTGTTATAGCCGTCTGGAAAGGATGTAATAAAGTCATCGGCACAAGCAAGTTTGCAGGCAGCAATAACCTCTTCTTCGGTGGCGTCTTGTTTACCCCACCTCATGTTATCAAGGATAGTACCCGAGAAGAGAACGTTTCTCTGTAAAACCACCGAGACATTATCACGTAGTGTTTCTAGGTCATAATCTTTTACATTGACCCCTCCAACAAGGACTTCACCCTCGGTAGTGTCATATAGACGAGAAATCAGATTAACAAGTGTGGTTTTACTAGATCCAGTGGTGCCGAGGATACCCACAGTCATACCAGAGTCAATATGTAAATCCACGCCCCAAAGAGCATATTTTTCTGCTTCTTTGGCGTATTTAAAGGCAACATTATGAAAATCAATTGAACCATCTTTAACTTCATAAACAGGATTCTCTGGATTAACAATTGTGGGCTCTTCTCTTAAGACTTCACAGATACGTCCAGCACTTGCTCCAGACATGGCAATCATTGCAAGAATTGATGAGAAACTCATAAGAGATGAGAGCATCTGAATACCATAGGTAATTAAAGCGGATAAATCCCCTACACCTAGTGCACCAAAAGCACCGGTTGTTCCATCTGGCATTGTGTACACAACAGCGTAGGAACCCATAACAGCAATGGCAATATAAGCGGCGAAAATGCAGAAGGTAAAGACTGGGTTAGTAAAGGCCACAATCCTATCTGCTTTTGTAAAACCAAGGGAGAGATCCATATTCGCATCATTGAATTTATTGGTTTCATAATCTTCACGCACATAGGTCTTCACCACACGAATACCCTTAATGTTTTCCTCGACGGATTCATTTAGGCGGTCATACTTTCTAAAGACCTGTTTATAAATTCGATATGAACTCACAATGATGAAATATAGGGCCACACCCATAATTGGCACCAGCACCACAAATATCCAAGAAAGGGTTGGAGATATAAGAAATGCCATAACAATGGCAAAAATAACCATTATGGGAGCGCGAAAGCACATTCTAATGATCATTGAGAAAGACATCTGGACATAGTTAATGTCAATGGTCAGTCTCGTGACAAGGGAACTAGTTTGGAATTTATCGATATTTTCAAAGGAGAAGTTTTGTATTTTTTCATAAATATTATGGCGGAGGTTAGTGGCAAAACCAGAGGACGCTACGGCAGCGGTAATGCCCCCAAACAAACCACACAAAAGCGAGATGATGGCTAGCCCCACAAGGCAACAAAGAACAACGATTATATAGGTTGTATCCTCACTTACCCACTCCCGACCTATGGAATCTTGAAGGTAGTTCATAAGAGCGGAAACAAAGAGGGGGATTGTACATTCACAAGCAACTTCGAAAATCATCAAGATAGGCGATATAATCGTCTGTTTCTTATATTCTCCGATTGAATGAGCTAATGTTTTAACTGTTCCTGCCATAAAACGCACCAAAGAATAATTTTAATTTCATAAAAGGACTTGTCAAGATAATCTATTATCTTCTTTCGGTTTTTACACGCATCGCGTATCGCAATGATGCTGAGAGACGTTTATTTAATAAAATAAACACTGCATTTTGAAAGCCAATTTGGTCTATAATAATCATTTAGTGTGACTAGAGAGAGGAAATATGATTCGATTAGCCCGATTTATAATGCGAAAATATTGGTGGTGGTTGCTCATCCTCTTTGTTTTGCTCGCGGGCCAAGCATATCTCCAATTAACCTTACCTGATTACACTAGTCAGATAACCACTCTCATCGCTAATCAGATGTCATCTAACCCTCTCGCTCAAGCGGATTACGAGAGTCAAATATGGGAAGCAGGTATTACGATGCTGATTATCAGTGTCGTCATTTTTGCCTTGCACATTACCTGTACCTTCCTTCAATCAAAGATTGGTAGTAAGTACGCTGCAGCACTTCGACATGTTATTTATGAGAAAGTCATGTCCTTCTCTCTTCCTGAATATTCCCAATTTGGGATGGCCACACTCTTAACACGAACAACAAGTGATGTTGTACAGTGCAAAGAGATATTCACCATGTTCATAAGGCAGATCATTATTGCCCCTGTCTTCTTTATTGTGGCGATAGTTAAAACCATTCAGGCTAACTGGCAAATATCTTTAATATTTGTCGTAGCCGTTCCTATCTTAGTTATCTTCATCATCATTACCTTCTGCTGCACAAGCCCAATCTTTAAGAGAGGGAGACATGCCTATGATGAAGTAACATCTGTCTATAGAGAGGGATTAACTGGTGTCCGTGTCGTTAGAGCGTTCAATCAAGAAGAACAAGAATACCAGAGATTTGAAGAAGCCAATGATAAATTTGTGAAGATTGATAGGCGTGGTGATCACATCATGACCATTGTCGATCCGTTCATGAATGTCTTAATTGACGCCGCAAATGTCATGATTTTCGTGGTTTCTGCCATATTAATATCTGGTTTATCAGTAGAGATGGGGCAAGCCGGAGTGATTGCGGGCCAGATTACCGCGATTAGTGGTTATGCCACCCATATCCTTAACTCTCTGATCATGTTATCAATGCTCTTTATCCGTATGCCTAGAGCCAATGTATGTTCACGAAGAATAGAAGCCCTATTAGCGACACAACCCATGGTTACAGATCCAGAGAATCCTATAGATACCACAACGATAAAAGAGAGGGGTTCACTAGAATTTAACAACGTTTCTTTCTGCTTCCCTGATGCAGATAACAATACATTAAGTAACATCTCATTTAAGGTCAAAAAAGGCGAAACCACTGCAATTATCGGTTCAACTGGTAGCGGAAAGTCAACTTTAATTAATCTCATTCCTCGATTCTATGATGTGACAGAGGGAAATATAACCATGGATGGAGTGGACGTGAGAGAATACTCACAAAAAGATTTAAGAGACAAGATAGGTTTCATTCCCCAACAAGCACTACTTTTTGAGGGAACCATTAAAGACAACCTTGTATTTGGAAATAAAGACGCCTCAGACGAAGAAATTGAAGAAGCTTTAAAGGTTAGTCAGTCATATAACTTTGTTATGAAGAAGGAAGAAGGCATCAATTCTAGGGTTAGTCAGGGAGGAAAGAACTTCTCTGGTGGGCAAAAACAGAGACTTGCCATTGCAAGAGCTATCCTCAAAAGAAGTGAACTTTACGTCTTTGATGATGCTTTCTCCGCTCTCGACTTTAAGACAGACATCAAATTAAGAACAGCATTAAAAACTTACATCAAAGATGCCTCAATCTTAATTGTGGCCCAGCGTGTATCCACGATCCTTACAGCGGACAACATCGTCGTGCTTAATGAAGGCGAGTTAGTGGGGCAAGGAAAACACGCAGATTTATATAAAACATGTAAGATTTACCAAGAAATTGTTAATTCTCAGATGGATCCAGATGAAATTGAAAAGACCTTATCTATGAATAAACAATACAGCATGGAAGGAGGTGAGTACTAATGCCACGCTTCCAGACGACAGATAAAGCACAGGATGCAAGAGGAGCATTAAGAAACCTTATCCACGACTTCTCTAAGTATTGGCCATATTTAGTCATTGTGGTGGTCTGCTCTATTTTAGCGTGTGTTTGTACAATCCTTGTTCCTGGATTCCTTTCCGACTTTACAGATACCTTCCTTCAGGAAATTAATGCCGCTTCTGACGGGATTTTAGGGGAAGATTCCACATATATATACCTAGTTGGGGGCATACTAAATGTCCACTGGGGCGCTCTGGCGGGAACCTTTGCTATCATCCTTGGCTGTTATATTGTTTCTGCAGTCTTGAACTGGTGGCTCAATTACACTCTTATTAGCATGTCCGCTCGATACAACTATGATATTCGATGCAAATTAAAGGCAAAACTCGATAAATTACCCCTTAAATACTTCGATAATCATCAAGTGGGTGATATTCTCTCTACTTGTACAAACGATGTAAATAACATTGTTTATGACGCAGGAAACATAATTTACGAGATAATTTCCGCGGTAGTTTTGGTATTTGGTACCCTAATTGCGATGTTTATTGAAAGTTGGATCCTTGCTTTAGTAGCGGTCGCAACACTTCCATTCTCTATCACCATTGCCGTTTTAGTGGCGAGATCCAGCCAGAAACATTTTGTTACTTATCAGAATAAACTCGGCAATATTGAGGGTAAATCTGAAGAATATTATTCCGGATTTACCATCATTAAGCTCTTTAACAAAGAAAAAGACACCATGGATGACTTTGATAAATACAATGGTGAGATGATGGATGCTGACTATAAGTCTAGATTCTATTCATCCGTTATTTTCCCATCCATTAGATTAGTAAATAACATTGGTTATGTCTTTGTGGCGATTATCGGAGGATTGTTCGGTACTGTGGGTAATGTTCTATCCTTTATCATGTACTTACAAATCTTCTCTCAGCCAATCCAAAACCTTGGTGAAATCTCATCAATCACTCAACAAGTCCTTGCTTCAAGTGAAAGAATTTATACATTACTTGGAGAGGAAGAAGAAGTTCCAGACGCTGGAGACGCTATTACCGATCCTGCAGCAATTAAAGGAAACATTAAATTTGACCATGTCGACTTCTCCTATGATATAAATAAACCACTAATTGAAGATATGAACCTTCAAATCGATGAAGGGCAGTCTATTGCTATTGTTGGCCCCACTGGAGCGGGTAAAACCACAATCGTGAATCTCATCATGAGATTCTACGACGTGGTGAATGGACAAATTGTCCTTGATGGCCACAATAGTAAGGATTACAGCCGTGGAAATCTCAGAAGATCTGTGGGTATGGTCTTACAAGACACTTGGCTATTCAATGGAACCATTAGAGACAACATTAAATATGGTAGAAGGGACGCCACAGACGAGGATGTTGAGAGAGCCGCGAAAGCCGCCATGGCGGACCACTTCATCTCCACACTACCAGGTGGGTATGATTTTAAACTTGAAGAGAATGGTTCTAATATCTCTCAAGGTCAGAGACAATTAATTACAATTGCAAGAGCGATACTCACATATCCAAAGATTATGATCCTTGATGAAGCAACCTCCTCAGTTGATACAAGAACAGAAAAAATCATTCAAGATGTCATGAACAGAATGATGGAAAACCGTACTTCATTTATTATCGCTCATAGGTTAAGCACAATTAAGAACGCAAAACTCATCTTAGTGATGAACAAAGGTAGCATCGTGGAAATGGGAACTCACCAAGAATTGCTCGATAAGAAAGGATTCTATGCTGAGTTATATAACTCTCAATTCACCTCTGGAATTAACCCGATGGCGGAAAAAGAGGTTATCGAAGATATTAAGACATAGTATCAAAATCATTACAAAACAAATAAAAAGTCAACCGAAAGTGGATTTTTTCTTAATTAATTGGCCTAATTTTATTTAATGATGTCGTCCTTATGTTTCTTAAGGTCTTTATAAATGCCCTTTAATTTAGGATACATCTGTAAATAAGCATTCTTATATAGATAATCGTATGTCTTATGATCTTCCATATTTGGAGTAAAGGTTTGGGTGACTCTCACCATGTGTTGAGCTGCTTCTTCATATGTAGGATAGACACCAGTTGCAATCATGAGGCACATACCCGCACCCAAACTGGTTGTCTCAATTGTTTGCACTTTTGATACTGGAAGACCGAATATATCCGCGGTGATTTGGCAGATAGCCTCGCTTTGACTACCACCTCCAGAAATCCTAATAGAACTAACCTTGTGGTGCTGGTGCTTTTCAATACTCTCAAGGCCTTCTCTTAAGGCATAGGCAATACCTTCAATGATTGCTCTATAGAGGTGGTATTTAGTGTGGATACTACTAAAACCGAGGATTGAACCTTTCATTAATGGTCTCTTTAGATCTGGTCCCCAGTATGGCTGAAGCACCAAACCATCACTACCAGGAGCAATTTGAAGGAGTTTTTGGTTTAAAACTTCCTCGACCGCCATCTTATTTAATTCAGCAGCGTCTAAATCTTCTTTTGCAAACTCATTAGAGAACCACTTAAGCATCCAATACCCACGATAGATTTGTACATCCATGTTGTAATAGCCAGGTAAGGCCGCTGGATAAGCGGGGAGAAAGGTTTGTGGTTCACAATATTTCTTATTAGAAACTTCAACAGTAGAAGCGGTTCCATAAGATATTGCTGCGGTATCTTTGTTTAAGGCGGCTAATCCAATTGTCTCACACGCTTTATCACTTCCTGTCGCGTACACAGGAATTCCTTTAGGGAGATGATATGTTTTAGCAACATCATCCCTTATTGTGCCCATGATTTCTCCGGGTTGATAGAGATCCACTAACATTGATTTATCAACACCATAGATTCTCGCTTTAAGACTCTTAATATTGCTATACCAATTTCTCTTCTTAAAATTGATTGGGTAGTGACCAGTCATTGAAGCGCTAGAATCAACGAGATTTCCCGTCAATTTATAGGTCAAATACGTGGAAATGTTCACATATTTATCAACTTTTGACCATGTTTCCATATCGTTTTCTTTGTACCAATGGGCCACTGTTCTCTTCTTGTTGAGCATGATGGTTTCGCTCATTCCTGAGATCCAGAATAGGAAGCGATGAAGCAATGGGGTTTTCTCTTTTCCTTCCGCACTTCTCTCATCAAACCACATAATGCAATCCTTAAGAGGTTTATGGTTCTTATCTAGTAGCACCGCGGTGTCTCTAAAAGTGGAGACTGTCGCACCAACAATATTGGTAAATAAATAGTTATATTTACTATCTAATTCTTCTAAAGCGTGGCAAGCTTCGTCCCAGTAAAAATCCGCGGATTGCTCTGCATATCCCTTCTTTTTTGAATAATAAGGTGGATCATAGGGTCTTTTAATTTGAGCGACAATTTCCCCGTTTTTGTTCACTAAAGAAGTTCGAACGCTTTGGGTTCCAAAATCAAAGATAAGGGCCAATGGATTATCTGTCATAATATGTAGATTTTACATTGATATTCTCTTAATATCAACCTTACAAAAAATCGCTCTTGTATTAAAGAACATCAAGGCAAATACAATATGGTGTCTAAGTGTCTATTCCTTGCAATTTACTTTGCAAGAGAATGTATATTTTGTTAAACTATAAAGCGGTGTGAGATTAAAATCTCAACAAACAGCCTAATAGGAGGTAGAACATGGCAGAAAAACGATACGTCTATCCCTTCCAAGAAGCCTTTGGTCAATCCAGAGAGATTTTAGGTGGAAAAGGTGCGGGATTAGCCGAAATGATGCATGCTGGAATCCCCATTCCTCAAGGATTCACTATTACCACTGAAGCATGCAATCTCTATTACGATAGTGGTAAGGTCATTCCTCAATTTTTAATTGATGAAATCTACAAGAATGTCCATAAAGTGGAAAAAGAAACCGGAAAAGAGTTCGGTGGCAAAAAGGATCCTCTCCTCTTCTCTGTAAGAAGTGGCGCGAGAGTGTCTATGCCTGGCATGATGGACACCATCTTAAACCTTGGTTTAAACCCCACGACAGTTGATGCTTTAATCAAGAAGACCGGCAACGAGAGATTTGCGTGGGATTCTTATCGTCGTTTCATCTTGATGTACACAAACATCGCCAAGGGTCATCCAAGAGATGATATGGATCACATGCTTGATGAACTCAAAGAGAAGAACGGTTATAAGCTTGATACTGAAGTAACTGCAGAGCAGTTAAAAGACTTAGTTGGTAAGTATAAAGAATACTATAAGAAGACCTTTAATGAAGAATTCCCAACTGATCCTTACTATCAATTAATTGAAGCAGTAACCGCGGTGTTTAGAAGCTGGGACAATCCAAGAGCGGATGTCTATCGTAAGATGAACAACATTCCTTATTCTTGGGGAACCGCTGTTAATGTCCAATCCATGGTGTTTGGTAACATGGGTGAGACCTCTGGTACAGGCGTGGCCTTCTCAAGAAGCCCATCCACTGGTGAAAAAGAAGTATTCGCAGAATACTTACCAAATGCTCAAGGTGAAGATGTCGTCGCAGGAATTCGTACTCCTCTCGACATTAATGAACTTCACGAGAGAATGCCTAAAGTTTATGACCAATTCATCGAAGTTATTCATAAGATGGAAGGCTACTATAAAGATATGCAAGATATGGAGTTTACCGTTGAAGAAGGAAAACTCTTCTTCCTTCAAACAAGAAACGGCAAGAGAACCGCTCAAGCGGCTCTTAAGATAGCATGTGATCTTGTGGATGAAGGTATTATTACTCCACAAGAAGCTGTGCTCCGTATTGAACCAACCTCTCTTGATTCTCTCCTCCATCAATCCTTTGATGAGACAGAATTAAAGAAATTAAAACCAATTGGCACAGGTTTACCTGCTTCTCCAGGAGCCGCTACTGGACACCTTGCCTTTAGTGCAGCGGACGCAAAGGTTCGTAATGAAGCGGGTGAAAAAGTTGTCCTCGTGAGATCAGAGACTTCTCCAGAAGATATTGAGGGCATGGTCAGTGCTCAAGGTATCTTAACAAAGAGAGGTGGTATGACTAGCCATGCTGCTGTTGTGGCTCGTGGTATGGGCAAGTGCTGCATTACTGGTTGTGGTGATGCTATAGTCGACGAAGAGAAGAAGACTCTTACCCTTGGTGGTAAGACCTATACAGAGAAAGATGTTATCTCTCTCAATGGTTCTACTGGATATGTCTATGAAGGCGATGTCAAGAAAGTTGATGCCGAAATGACAGGGAATTTTGGTAGAATTATGGCTTGGGCGGATGAATTCCGTTACCTCAAGGTAAGAGCCAACGCTGATACTCCAAGAGACGCCAAACAAGCCGCTCACTTCGGAGCAGAGGGTATTGGTCTCTGCCGTACAGAGCATATGTTCTTTAACACTGAAAGAATATTCCATATGAGAAAGATGATTTTATCTGAAGATGTGGAAACTAGAGAAGCTTGCTTAGCGGAACTTCTCCCATATCAGAGAGATGACTTCTATCAACTCTATATGGCAATGGAAGGAAAGAATGTTAATGTCAGATTACTTGATCCACCTCTACATGAATTCCTCCCTACAGAAGAAGACAAGATTGAAGAGTTAGCGGAAGCTTCTCATATCTCTGTCCAACACATTAAAGAGAGAATCGCTTATCTCCATGAATTCAACCCAATGATGGGTCTTAGAGGATGCCGTCTTGATGTCTGCTACCCAGAAATTGGGAGAATGCAAGCGAGAGCGATTATGGAAGCCGCGATTCAAGCAAGGAAAGATCTTGGCAAAGAGATTACTCCTGAAATCATGATTCCTTTAACATTAGATGTTAAAGAGTTCCAGTTCGTCAAGAAGATCATTGTGGATGAGTGTGAGAAAGTTCTCGCGGAAAACAAGACCACAATGCACTACGAAGTCGGAACCATGATTGAAATCCCAAGAGGGGCTCTCTTATCAAGTGAAATTGGTAAAGAAGCGGCCTTCTATTCCTTCGGCACTAACGACTTAACACAAATGACTTATGGATTCTCAAGAGATGATGCAGGTAAGTTCTTACCAAGCTACTATGACAATAAGATTTTTGAGCAAGATCCATTTGCCACAGTTGACCAAAAGGGCGTTGGTCGTTTAGTCAAGATTGCGACAGAAGAAGGTAAGGCTGTTAATCCAAACCTTCATGTGGGTGTTTGTGGTGAACACGGTGGTGATCCAGCCTCCATTGAATTCTTCCACAACGCTGGACTTGATTATGTGAGTTGCTCTCCATATCGTGTTCCTGTGGCAAGACTTGCCGCCGCACAAGCAAACATTAAGAATCCAAGAAACAAATAATTGGATTTACAATAAAGCCTTTTAAATAAAAACCGCGTCGTTGTGGCGCGGTTTTTCATAAATCTAGGTTATTTATTGTCAGAATAAAGTTGCTTTCGTTATCAATATAACCGATGGGTTTGTTGTTAATAACAATATCGCTGTCGTCGTTTACTTCTCCAACTTCTTTTCCAGAAATAGAAATAATTCCATCATCGGTGATATCCGCAAACTTCTTGCCCATAATATAGAGACCATCTCTCGCAATGTATCCCACTAACTGATCCTTGAGATATATATTTTTCCCATACGATTCCACAATAACCATTATTTTCTAACCTTCGTAAGCTCTACTCGATAGTCGTTTTCTAGCTTTTTGGCGGTGTTTTGCAAGAGTTTTTTATCTTGGGACAAAGCGAAAACACTAGATCCAGAGCCAGATACCTGCACAATCTTTAGACCCTCTTCATGGAGAGAGTCAATAATTGTTTGGATACCAGGGATCATAGAAATAGCAACAGGCTGAAGTGCGTTATTAATTGAAGAGGCGAGCAAATCATCATCTCCTTCTTCTAATGCCTTAATAACTGTATCAATGTCGCATGTTTCAAGATTAAAACCATCGCATTTCTCGAATACTTCCGCTGTTGAAAGGCCTAAATATGGCTTAACTATTAGACAGTAATAGGAGTTTTTTACAACTATGGGTTCTACAACCTCACCAATGCCCGATACTCTAGCGGGCACTCCCTTAATAAAGAAGGGGACATCAGATCCTAGTGTTTTACCTAAATCAATAAGCTCATCTTCACTAATTCCTAATTTTAGATACTCGTTGACACCACATAGTGTTGCGGCGGCATTGCTGCTGCCTCCACCAAGACCCGCTTGTAGTGGAATTACTTTATGAACAAATATCCTAAATTTGTCAGGGAATTTATATTTGCTTGATAAAGCATCAATAGCAAAGGTTGCAAGGTTGTACTTAACGGGGCCAACTGAAAAGTCATCTATGGTAATAAAGTTGTCTCTAGCTTCTTTAAGTTTGGTAATGTGAATAGAGTCGTGTAATTCAAGAGGAAGCATTACCATATCAAGTTTGTGGTATCCGTTAGGTTCTTTGGACACGACATTTAAAGCAATGTTTATTTTTGCATAACTTCTAACAGGCAACGTTTTCATACTTAATTAGTCCTTCTTTGCACGTTCTGAAACATCTCAAAATATCTGTTGCTAATTTACCACTATTTAATAATCATTTCAAATTGTTGTAGTGCTTTTCGTGACCCCCTTTTTTATGTTGAAACAACACAAAAAACAAGATATATTAATATCGTAGGGTGTTGAGAATGAAAAGGACGAACTTTTTTATTTACCTAACTATGATCTGTGCTGTTGTTGCCAGTGTGCCTTTTGCTGAGGCAACAAACATCTCTTCTCAAGATGATTCAACTATATATGAATCTGTCACAGAAGCGATGAAAGACAAAAGCATTGCCTCTACATTACTAGAAAGTAATCGTGTCGAAAAAGAAATAGAAAGAAATTTGAACACATTTGTCGATGACCTTAATGATTCAGATTATCTAGAGGATGCTGCTATAAAAAGCTCGGATGGCGCCGAAACAGACGAAAAACAATCATTAAACGCAACATCAGTAGAATATAGCAATCCAGTTTATATCATTGAAAAAGAGATTTATGGTGTTTACCTAGATTTTAACGATGACAATGGTTATGCCGTTGTTGGAAGCAATCGAACAATATATGAAGTAAAAACACAAGGCGATTTAGAAGAAATCAGAGAATACCAAGATTTACTATATAGTATAGTGGATGGTTTTGTTTATTTTGATGAACACGGCGTTTGCCAAAAATTGATTTGTGATACGCAATCTGAGATTACATACCAAGAGGCGAATGAGGAGGTAGAGTCTTCTGACACCGACTATTATGCCGCAATCCCTAATTTAGGAGACTATACATGCTATGAAAACATTGACTTACTATCAGAGTTTGAGTGTTATAGACAACGGCAAACAAGTTACTACTTAAAAGTCCCTTGTGATAAGAATGGAAACGAGGTGTCAGGAAGCTACAAATCTGAAGGCAATTGTTCACCAACAGCAATGTACCACGTCATTAAAAGTTGGACTCAAAGCGGTAGAGTAAGTGGAATAAATTCTTTCAAGACTACCGATGTATCGGAAACCATAAAAAGCGATAGTCAATATAAAACTTATATTACCAAACGAAAAATTTATAGTAATTCTAAGGACGATGGATATCATTATTGGATAGAGAACTATACTGATAAACTGGAAGTTATGCCGGCTTTATACGTTAACATCAGAAACGTCGCATCATCTAAGGGTTTTACACCAGAAAAGGGATTCTCTGTTTCAAAAGTTGACAATGTACTAGAAGAGGTTGTGGAAAGTTATGGAACAACGATTAAAGCATCATCAACTTCAAGTATTTCTGAAGCATTGAGCAGTATTAACAAGGGTCGAGCGGTATATATGAGTGTTAATGGGGCGTCGCTCTATAATGGAGAAAGTCATGGTGTGGCTTTGCTTGGATATAGGATCTTTATATATACCACTACATCAGGAGCATATGATGCCGAAAAAAATGAATACAATTATTTTGTGGCGGATGGTCACGATGATGAAATAGTAACCATTAATCCTACAAATTGTGGTAATCCGACATTAAAATTTGTGGTAATGGAGTAGGGGGTAGAATCATGAGAAACAATAAAACAAAATATTTGTGCTTAAGTCTACTACTAATTGGTGGGTGTTGTAGCATTGCCTCTTGTCGCAAAGATTGTTGTAGTCCAGAAGTTCTTTTTCCATTAAGTGCAATAGTATGGAACGAAGATATGACCGAAACAATATATAGCACAGAGTTATCTGACGAAGAAAATGAAAAGAATCAAATAAATGGAAGTATAAAGTTGTCCTTAAATGAGACATATATATTTGAGACATATGTGTATTACGAGTCAAGCGATCCAGATTATAACTACACAGACGCCGAAGTTTCATATGATGACGTTCATCTCGATTATGACTCGTATTATTTAGATATAACAACGACTAGAGATACCACAAGGCGAAATTGGAGCAGTAGGAAGGCATCTAGTCAGTGCTATTATTTGGTTCCAAAAATACAAACTAGGAAAACCACTCTATTCGCAAGTGTTACCGGGTCAAAAGTTGGACAAACAAAATTGGGTGAAGGACATACTTTTGAGGCAACCCTTAGCTTTTTAATTGTTGAATAATAAAAAATAAAGTGGTGAACATCACAATTTTAATTTAAATGTGCACCATTTTTTATATAAAAAGGGTCTAGTTGCAAGACAGGACAAATGGTTCTAACCAACAATAATCTTTTGGTATATGTCAAGAAACGTATTAGGAGATATTTGTTCGGGCCTTGTCGATGGATCTATATCTAGAGCATTCAATGTCTTTGTTGCTAATGCATCATTATTTAAATATTTCTTTAAATTGTTATAAATGGTTTTGCGGCGGTTCAAGAATAACGACTTGGTCATTTCATAAACAGAAACAACTTCGCTTCTATTTACATTCTTATCAACATCGATGGTAAAGACAACGCTCTCACACTTCGGAGAGGGGTAAAAATTAGACGGGGCAATAGTAAATTGTTTTCTAATAGTGCCTAATAGATGAATAAGAATTGAGACAGGTCCATAGTCCTTGCCGGATGTGGAGACAAAGTGATTAAAGGTTTCTGCTTCACAAGTTAATACCATTCTCTCCACACTTGTCCCACCGAGCATAAGATGCGTTAAGATCTCAGTTGTTAGATTATAAGGAAGATTGCTAATAATCTTGTTATATGTCGATACATCGTGCTGTCTGGCGTCTTTATTAATAATGTGGATGTTTTTATCATCGGAATAAATAACCGACAAGAGCGTGGTCATATTATTGTCTACATCCACGACATCAACATCATTGGGAAGGGTTGTAAAGAAATGGGTTAGAGATCCTACGCCCGGTCCAATTTCAAGAACTTTATCTGTGGGTCGAATATCTAATATTGATACAATTCTTCTTGCAATTTCGGGGTTAATTAAAAAATTTTGCCCATAATTTTTGTCCGGAACTATTCCAGTTTCATCTAATATATTATGGAGAGTTTTAGAGTCCACAATCATAATTTAAACAGCCTCTCAGTATTATCAGAAGTCATTTTTGCTAATTCGTTATATGAAACTCCCCTAAGCGTTGCAACTTCGTTAGCGATTAAAGGAAGATAAACAGGAGAGTCCATCTCTCCCCTATGTGGATGGGGCGAGAGGTAGGGGCTATCTGTTTCAATTAATAAGCGATCCGCCGGAATAACTTGAGCAACTTCTTTAATAGAACGACCATTAGTGAATGTAACCGGTCCATCCACTCCAATATAGAGACCAAGTTTCACAAAATCATTAACCATCTCTGGGGAGCCAGAATAGCAGTGCATTACTCCACTACAAATAGGGGTGTGTGCTTTTAGAATGTCTAATGTGTCTTGTAGTGCTTCCCTACAATGAATAATAATTGGTTTCTTATATTGGTTTGCGATATCAATTTGCTTAATAAACCACTCTTTTTGCCTTTCTTTTTGCTCTGGGGTCTTTTCCCAATGATAATCAAGACCAATTTCCCCTAGTGCAACAACCTTAGGATCTTTGAGTAATTCGTATAGCTTATCCTCGTCTTTGCCTATAATCGAGTCTATGTCTGTAGGCATAATTCCTATTGAAGCATAACAGCAATCAAACTCATGGGCAATTTCCACTGCTAAAAAGGAGGATTCATAGTCCCAACCCACAACAACAAATCTATCCACGCCCAGCTCTTGTGCTTGTTTAATGATATTTTTACGGAGTACATATAGTCTCTCTTCATTAAGATGACAGTGGGAATCAATAATCATATTACTTACCTACACAAAACCGAGAGAAGATCTCCTTAGATATATCAACCTTGTTGTCTTCCCCTAGTATATCTAGAACTGACTGATAGGCCGCATAAAGGTGAGTGGATACTAAGTCCAAAGGAACATTGCTTGTTGCATCCTTTTTTGCGGCCTCAAGGTTCTCTTTGATATTTAGTAGCAATCCCAATTGTCTTGCGTTATTTAAACTTGGGGTCTTATAAACAGATTCATCCACTTTAAACTTCTTTAAAATGGCCTTGGTTAAATCAGAAATATCGCCTGTTAAAGATGAAATATATAGCAATTCCTCATTATCTAATTCGTTTTCGCTAAGTAAATCCTTCTTATTATGAACAACGATTCTCGGTTTTCCTTTAGTAAGTTTTATTAAATCTTGATCTTGTTTGGTGATTCCTTGTGTAGCGTCCACAACAACAAGAACAAGGTCGGCCTTCTTAATCATCTCTTTGGTTTTCTCAATTCCCATCTCTTCAATCTCGTTCGTGGCCTTTCTATAACCCGCAGTATCTAAAAGGTGTAGTGTGAGGCCTCCAATGTTAACATCACCCTCGACAACATCGCGTGTTGTGCCCGCAATATTGCTAACAATAGCTTTATTTTCTCCAAGAAGAGTATTAAGAAGTGTTGATTTGCCGACATTGGGCCTTCCTATAATAGCGGCGTTTACACCATCTTTAACAACTTTGCCCTTCTCACCATTCTTAATAAGTTTGTCAATTGTCTTGATAAGTTTATTGCAAGTGGCCACTACGCTTTCTTTATTGGCAACTTCAATATCTTCGTACTCAGGATAATCAATATTTACCTCAATTAATGATAAAAGCGCTGCTAAATCCTCCTTAATAGGATAAATAAGTTCAGATGTTTTGCCGTCTAGAGAGAGCATTGAAAGGTTTTTTGCCTCTTCGCTTGTGGCGTTGATAATATCGTTAACGGCTTCCGCTTGAACAAGATCCATCTTCTGATGAAGAAATGCTCTTGAGGTGTATTCTCCGTTGGTGGCGTATCTCGCTCCATTTTGAATAAGGAGGGTTTCTATTTGCTCGACGATAAGCATGGAGCCATGACATATAATCTCCACCATGTCTTCGCCAGTATAACTGTGTGGCCCTTTATATAAGAGGAGAACAACATTATCAATAACAGTTCCATCAGAGGTGATGTTTCCGATAACAATTGTTCGCTTCTCAATGTCTGAAATATCCCTTGAAAAGCACTTATTTATAATATTAAAGCAACCATCACCAGAAAGACGGATGATGGCAAGAGCGCTCTTAAGAGGGGGTGTAGCAAGGGCTAGTATTGGTTCAAACATAGTTTTATTTTAGAACAATATTTATAAAAGAAAAACACCCGAAGGCGTTTTACTCTTTTTCCTCTTTAGGGTCTTCCTCAACATAGATAAGTTGAACTCTTCGATGGTTGCCTTCTCCAATAGAGGCGGACTTCACGTTCCTTATTCCGTTTACCGCATTGTGAATAACTTTTCTTTCGTCCGCAGGCATAACATCAAAGGTATAGGTTTCGTGCGTTTTCTTAACTTTGAACGCCAAATTGCGGGCAACTTTGGCTAAACGATGGTATTTGCTCTCTTTATATCCGTTAACATCAAGGATGATTCTAAATCTTCTACGGAACTTTGTAGAGGTCGCCACATTAGTTAATTCTGTAAGAGCGGTTAGTGTTCGTCCGTTGTTACCAATCAAGATAGGATTGTGAATAGAATCGATGGTGATTCTAATGATATCTTCACTATCAATAATGGTTTTGACAGAGGCTTCAATACCAAGTGTATCAGTGATATCTAAGACATAGTTTTCAGCATAGGTAATGACTTCACTTAAATCATAAACCTCTACAGAAACCCTCTTTTTTCCAAATAAACCCTTTGCTTCTTTTGTAATATAGATAAGATGTTTGGCGTCCACTCCTTGATCTTCGCTTGCAAGAGCAAGGGCTTCTTCAACATCTTTACCGCTATAAGTTTTCATAATAATTCCCCTTTCTTAAAACTATCTTTTCTTTACTTTTGCTTTTGAATAATTATTCGTATTCTTCTGATATCTCGATCGACGAATTTCTCTCTTGCTGATATAGTCCATCAAGAATGTCTGGGCAATTCCCATCAGAGCTCCGACGAACCAGTAGACCGCCATAGCGGAGACTAGGAAGAAGCCCATGATTAAGATGATGGCGAGCATCACCCACTGGAATATTCTCATTCTATTGCTTTGTGATCTCTGGCCTGGGTTCTTACCCATCTTAGAGACTTTCTTTACTCTTCCTCTTTGTAATAACTGTGGCAGAAGCGTCTGCATAACCTGTGCAGCGGCCATAAGAAGGAATATGACCAAAGCCGTGACCGCACCATAACCACCAGCAGCCGTCCAACTGGATCCCGTAAACATTGCAGAGGAAATGGTATCGCTAAGCCTTAATCCTAAGAATGTACCACTAGACAAGACCGCGGTGCCTTGTAAGGCGGCCCAAACACAAAGGAAGACTGGGAATTGAATGACCATAACAACGATAGACATGAACGGGCGGATGTGATGCTTTTTGTAGAGCTTTTGCTGCTCCATCGCCATCAATTCACGTTCTCTTCTATTTGTATTGGAATTAGGGTATTTCTGCTGAATTGCCGCTAATTCTGGCTGTAATGCAGACATTTTTTGGTTTGACAGATTGGGTCTGAAAGAGATTGCCATGATGATAAGTCTCACGACAATAGTGACAATAAGGATAGCGAGAATCTGTGGCACACCACTTTCAATGGTTAAGCCTATACCTTCAAATCCCTGACAAATCACATCCACAAGAGCGGAGATTGGATAGACGAGTAATCCTTCAAGGAAACCACAACTCCAAGCATATCTCCAGGTCTTCTTCTCGATATTAGCCGCTCGACCACCCGTGCCGTAGTATCCAAACTTACCATCGTAAAGGGTGATACAGCTTCGATAGTTACCAACGGCGGATGTCAATGTGGATGAGTAATAATCCAAGAAATCAATGGTTGGCATTTCATCATAACTAAGAATCTGCCTCACCTCTTCGTTGTAGGCATACCAGTTAGTCCATAGGACTTGTTCTTCGTTATAGGAGTCCGCGAACTTCAGATATCCGTATTTATCAAGGATTCCATCCTCAGATCTAATCATTTCCGCGGTTATTGTGTATGGTTGGCCACCAAAAGATTCAATAATCTCATCAATAACCCCATCATAAAAGGCATGTTCTATAGCGTGAACAAGAACGATGTTATCTAAGGTTTCAAAATACGAAAGACTTGGGAATAGTACACCATCTTCGACGGCGGAATCCACCAAACTACTGAGATATTCGTTTGTGGAATAGGTGGCTACATACACAACATTATCAAGAGTATATGTATATGATTTACCCATGTAGTCTTCAACAGTAACAGAGAGCTCAAGCGGGGTGGTGGAAGCGCTGGTTGTGGTCTCTTCCTCTCCTTCCTCCTCGTCGTCAGCGAGGAAAACGATGCCAGAATCACCGACTTCATTCGCGTCATAATAGGAAGTCACACCATAATCAAAAGCATAGAGGATGTTTGCCTCATCTTTTACAGAACAGAATGATTGGGTACAACTTGATAATGCGACAAGGGCGAGAAGCGCAATGCCACATCCTAATCCTATTTTTGAGCCTCTTTTCATTTATTACTTAAGTAACCTTTCGATTTGTGTTAGAGAATCATAGAGAATGTGACTGTTTGTTTGATAATCGAAGTTTAAGAAGTTCTTTTTGATAATGATGACGATGTCATATTCTCTAGTTAAGTCCACTTTATAGTCAAGCATAGCTTTTACTTGACGTTTGACCTTGTTTCTGACAACAGCATGACCTGTTTTTGTGCTTGTTGTTACTCCAATACGGAGATGGTTCACTCCACTATTCTCTTTGTAGTGGATGACATATGATTTACTAGTAATGGTTTTACCGTTTTGAATTGTGTCAGTATAATCTTCTTTTTTTAATAGACGATAATCTCGTTTCATTTACTTATTAAGCGCTTAATTTTGCTCTTCCTTTTGCTCTACGTCTAGCCAAGATCTTACGACCACCAACGGTTTTGCTTCTAGCACGAAAACCCGCTTTATGAGCGTGTTTTATTTTGCTTGGTTGATAGGTTCTTTTCATTAACGCTCCTCCTTGTGTCACAATCATAAAGAGTATATGGGTTTATATTATAAAAGTCAATTATTATTGGCTTTTCATAATACAAAGAACCGCCGCTCTAAAATGACAAAAATTTAGTGCTTAGAAAAACTTGTACACTGTCCAAAACAATAGTTATCCACCATCAAAAAATAATGTGGATTTCTTTTAAACTACTATGTCAGCAATGTAGGTAATGTTGCGTTACAAAGTAACGCAATATATATGTTATAACCTAGCATTGCACTATCCACATTTTCAACACTCACACCAATGACTTTTCCACACTTATCCACATTTTTATTTTGTGGATTTGGTGGAAAACTAGATATTATAAGGCTTTTAACTAAGTTTTTCGGTGGAAAACTCCCTTTTTGGTGTATAACTTTGTTGACACGGATAGAAATAATATAATTATTCGCTTATAATGAAGGCTCGTTAGGGAATTGGGGGTATCGACTATGAACCTTGAACAAGCATCATTATCCGAAATTACTAAGCTCTGGACCAGGGTCCTTTCCTACATCAAAGGAACCCTTAATGACGACATGCTCTATGATTCGTTTTTTAAGGATCTGTACGTTGAAAAAGTTGAGAATGGAGCGGTTACTGTCGTGGCCGACAGTCAGCTTGCGGTTCAACTTCTTTCCACACAATACACTTCGTTGGTAGAGGCGGCGCTTAAGGATCTTGCAGATAGCAAAGTTAAAGTAAATTTTGTCACTAAAGATGATCTTAAAGAGAGTTCCTGGTCCGAAGAAACCCAAAAGACCCCCGCTTTCTTCTCTTCATCCGTTTTAAACGAAGAATTAACATTTGAAAACTTTGTCGTTGGACAATTTAATAGAGAGGCTTATCAAGCGGCGACACTTATCGCCACAAATCCAGGGAGAATGTATAATCCCTTATTTATTTATTCTCCATCAGGATTGGGGAAGACTCATTTAATCAACGCCGTTGGAAACCACATCGTCAAGAACAACGCTAGACAAAGAGTCCTTTGTATCTCTGCAGATGCTTTTGTGGATGAGTATGTCCGTTTTGTTAGAGTGGATTCTGATGGAGAGTCTATTAAAGACTTCTTCAAGGGCGTTGATGTCTTGCTTGTAGATGATATTCAATTTCTCGCTGAGAAGGTTAAAACACAAGAGATGTTCTTCTATATCTTCTCTGATCTTGTTAAAGCGGGTAAACAAATTGTCATTACTTCGGATAGACAACCAAACGAACTCAAGGGTCTAGAAGAGAGATTGGTTACAAGATTTAATCAGGGTTTGGTTGTAAGTATCAGGAATCCTGATAAAGATTCTTGTATTGAAATCCTTAAAACCAAGATCCAAGAAGCGGGTCTTGACGTCGACACCTTCGATGAGAGTGTTCTCTATTTTGTAGCGGATAGATTCTCCTCTAATATTAGAGAGTTAGAAGGTGCGTTAAATAGGTTAATATTCTATGCGGTCAACATTAAGAAAGATGAGCATGTCACCATGGAGGTTGCCATGGATGCTTTACAATCTCTCTCGGGTGGTAGATCCCTTATGAACACCATCAACGAGCAGAAGATTATCGATATTGTTGCTGACTACTATAAGCTAAGCCCCGCTCAACTTACTGGAAGAGTGAGAACTGGACAAATTGCTCTTGCTCGACACATCGCCATGTACCTTATTAGAAGTCTTATTACCGATGTTTCCCTTAAGAAAATCGGAGATATGTTCGGAGGCAAGGATCACACGACAGTGATTAATGGTGTAGAAAGAGTGGAAAAAGGGTTGAAAACTGACGCCGTCTTGAAGCAAGCGGTCGATGAGCTAACAAGAAGAATCAAGGGGTAAGCTTTATTATAAATAAAGAATGTAATAATAAGGATATTGTGATACAATAATTGTAATCGTGAACCATAGGAATTATCCACATATCCACCGTGCTTATTATTATTGTTAATAAAAAGAAATAAATAAAATAGAAAGGAAGAGATAATATGCGCTTCACAATCAAAAGAGAAGAACTATTAAAGGGATTAACTACTGCTTCTAAGGCTGTGTCCTCAAAAAGTGCTAGTCCTGTTTTATCAAATGTTAAACTTGATCTCACAGAATCTGGTCTTTTCATTACTGGATCAAATAACGAGACCACGATTAAGACCAAAGTCCCTTATCAAGATGAGAGTGGGGAAGAGATTATTCGTAATTATGAATTAGGTGCAACCCTACTTCCTTCCAAGATTGTGGGTGAGGCCATCCGTAAGATGGGTGGAGAAGAAGTCACCATCGAAGTTGTGGATTCCACTGTGGCCACTATCAGCGATGCCAAATCTAACTATAACCTCAATTGTATTCGTCCAGAAGAGTATCCAGAGTTCGACCTTGAACCCAATGGTGTGAATTTTGAACTTACATATGCCCAGTTTGCTTCCATGGTAGATCAGACCGCTTTTGCGGCATCCACAAAAGAGCAGAGACAGATTCTTACCGCTTTAAATTTAGAAGCCGCAGACGGAATTCTAACCGCGATTGCTATCGACTCCGCTCGTATGGCAAAAAAGACCATTGTGGTGAACTCTGATCTTCAATTTGTCGCCAATATTCCCGCCAAATCCCTAGTCGATGTCAAACAATTAGCGGAAGGTAGCCAGAATGTTGCTATCTCTATTTCTGATAAAAAAGCACTCTTTAGTTTTAGAAACACGGTTGTGTCCACTCGTTTAATCGCGGGCGAATATCCTAACACCAAGAACATCATCCCCAAGGTGACCAACTTTGCTCTTGAGGTCTCTGCGTCGGATATTATCAATGCTATTAATCGTGCGAACGTTCTCGCGGACGAAAGAGAGAATGTCGTGGATCTCACCATGAGTGAAGATAGAGTGGAAGTCACCTCTAAGAGTTCACAAACAGGAACTTCTCAAGAGAAGGTTGAACCATTTAGATACGAAGGTCAAAGCTTAAAGATCTCCTTTAACTCGAGCTTTGTCATCCAGGCCATCAACGCCGTGGGAAGCGAAGATGTAAGCTTCTTATTTGTGGGCGAAATGAAGCCGTTTGTCATCAAGAACCCCTCAGATGACTCCATCATCCAAGTTGTCACGCCAGTGAGGACATTTTAGCCCAAAATTTTGATTATAGAGCTATCTAAGAAAAGAGAGAATTTATAATTCTCTTTTTTGTTAGTATAGTGTATAATACAACTAGGAGTTTTTAAGAGTGGTTAACTTTGATATCAGAGAGGGCGATGAGTACATCGAATTACAAAACCTATTGAAGTTAATCGGAGTGATATCTACTGGAGGAGAGGCTAAGGTCTATCTTTCTATGAACAACGTTCTTGTGAACTCACAAAGAGAGACAAGAAGAGGTCGCAAGCTCTATCCAGATGATATTGTTCGAATTGGTAACAAGGAGTACCTCATCAAAAAAACATGATTATTGAATCGCTCAAAATTAAAAACTTCAGAAGTCATGAGTTACTAGAATGCAGTTTCTCAAACAAGATTAATGTCTTTACCGGTCCAAACGGGGTGGGTAAGACAAATATCCTAGAAGCCCTCTATTATCTCTCTCTGGGGCGCTCCTTCTTAACAACGGACTCCACGGAGTTAATTAAGAACGGCACAGACGAGGCCGTTATCGATGCCCTCATCAGTGAAGACAAACTCAAAAGGCACCTCAAAGTGGTTATCACTAAAGAGGGAAGAAGAGTGTTTGTAAACAACAAACCCATTAAGAAACTCAGTGAACTCTCTGGGATTGTAAACATTCTTCTCTTTGTCCCAAGCGATGTTGACCTCTTCAGAGGATCTCCCAGCAATCGTCGAGCCTTCCTTGATGTCAATCTCTCTAAGATTTGGCCCGAATACCTTGAACTCATCTCTCAATATAGGGGTCTACTTAAAGAGAGAAACGCTCTCCTTAAAAGCGACAACATTGATGAAGCGCTTCTTGACACTCTTACAGAGATGATGATCCCCCTCTCTGAGAAGATCACCAAGTATCGCAGCGACTATATCAATAGCATTAACGCTGTTCTTGGGGAAGTTGAGAAGACACTTACGGGAGAGGATAATTCTATAAGAATTATCTATCAACCGTTTGTTGAACCTGGTGATGACTATGTGACCAAAGCCACAGAGGCCTATAAGGAATCAAGAGACAAAGACATTAGGGGTAAGGTGACACACATGGGTGTTCACCACGAAGACTTCTCTCTCCTCTTCAGAGGAGAGGATATTGCTATCTATGGAAGCCAAGGCCAAAACAGAATTAGCAGTCTTGCCCTTAAGATAGCGCCTTACTTCTTGATTAAAGAAGAAGACAAGAAACCCGTTGTTGTTCTCGATGACGTCATGAGCGAATTGGACGAAGACAACAAACAAAGACTTATTAAACTAGTGAATAACCTCAATCAGGTATTTATAAGCGGAACCTCTAATGAAATAGAGGCCGCACGAGAATTTGTAATTGAATAGGAGGAAACATCCATGGAAGAAGATGAAAATCAATTAGATGAAAGTCAACTTACAGCCGATGAACCCAGCGAACTAAACAATGAGGAAGTTGAGTACGAGAAAGCAGACAAAGAGTACACTGCCGAGAATATTCAAGTCCTTGAAGGTCTAGAAGCGGTGAGAAAAAGACCAGGAATGTACATTGGCACAACAAGTTCACCAGGTCTCCACCACCTTGTGTGGGAGATCATGGATAACGCTATTGATGAAGCTTTAGCAGGATGGTGCACACAAGTTGATGTCACAATCAATAAAGACGAGTCTATCACGGTCTTAGATAATGGTCGTGGTATTCCGGTCGACAAAGTTGCTAAGAGCGGTCTCAGCGGTGTAGAAACCGTTTATACAATCCTTCATGCTGGTGGTAAGTTCGGCGAAGGAGGCGGATATAAAGTCTCTGGAGGACTTCATGGTGTGGGTGCGTCCGTTGTTAATGCTCTCAGTGAGTGGCTCGAAGTCACAGTTTACAAAGATGGTGGAGTGTATTTCCTCCGTTTTGAGAATGGTGGCCATCCAGTGGGTCATCTAGAGAGAATTGGAGATTGTCCAATAGAAAAGACCGGAACCCTTGTTACCTTCAAGCCAGACCCCACAATCTTTAGAGAAACCACAACCTTTGATTACAACATTATCTACGATAGATTAAGACAAGTAGCGTACCTCAACAAAGGAATCGTGATTAATATCACCGATACCAGAGGCGAAGAAGAAAAGAAAGCCTCGTTCTGTTATGAAGGAGGCATCAAAGAGTATGTCACCTTTATCAACGCTCATAAGAACCCCATCTTTGATGAGATTATTTATTGTGAGGGCGTGAGAGAAGAAGAGATCAACGAGAATACAACATATCGTATCTATGTAGAAGCGGCCTTCCAATATAACGATGGCTATACATCTTCTATCTTCTCGTTCTGTAATAATGTAAACACCCATGAAGGTGGCACTCATGAAGCGGGATTCCAGTTAGCGTTAACGAGAGTTATCAATAACTACGCTCGTAACAATAAGATGCTTAAGGATAACGAAGACAACCTTACATACGACGATATTAAAGAAGGTCTTACCGCAATTATCTCTGTAAAGCATCCTAACCCACAATTTGAAGGTCAAACCAAGACAAAACTTGGCAACGCTGAAGTGAGAAAGATCACCAGCCAAATCGTTGGTGAGCAACTTGAGAGATTCATGCTTGAGAACCCCAGAGTGGCAAAGCTAATCCTTGACAAAATTATCATGGCTGCCAACGCTCGTATTGCCTCTCGTAAAGCGAGAGATGACATGAGAAGAAAAGGTGGTCTTGAGCTTACAACCTTACCTGGTAAGTTAGCGGATTGTTCTTCAAAAGACCCTGCAATTTGCGAATTGTTTATCGTTGAGGGTAATTCCGCAGGGGGTAGTGCGAAAAACGGTAGAAACCGAGAAACCCAAGCGGTTCTCCCTCTTAGAGGTAAGATTCTTAATGTGGAAAAAGCTCAGGTCAAAAAGATATTTGCCAACGCTGAAATTGGAAATATGATTACCGCTATCGGAGGGGGCATTGATCCAAACTTCGATATTGAAAAAGTGAGATATCACAAGATTGTAATTATGACCGATGCGGATGTCGATGGATCACATATCCGTATTTTGCTTTTAACCTTCTTCTACCGATATATGAGACCACTAATTGAGAATGGTTATGTCTATATTGCGCAGCCACCACTATATAAAGTGGATTATCACAGTAAGTCCTATTATGCCTATAGTGATGAGCAATTAGATGTCATTAAAAGAAAACTTAATCTTAAACCAGGTTATCCATATCAGAGATATAAAGGACTTGGTGAAATGGATTATCAACAACTATGGGAGACCACAATGGATCCAGCGAACAGAAAGATGCTCCGCGTTAGTATTGATGACGCTATTTTAGCGGACCAAATCTTTACTGATCTTATGGGGGACGATGTGGAACCAAGAAAAGAGTTCATTAACGAAAATGCTCAATTCGTTAAGAACCTCGATATTTAATAAGGAGGTGAGTTTAAAATGTTGTTCGATGATGATGAATTAGATGAAGAACTTACTGATGATGAAGAGGAATCTGCGGAGACAGAAGAAGAGGTAATTTCGGAAGAAATTACTGATGAAACCGTTAGTGAAGAAGACCTCGAAGAGGGAATTGTTCCAGGACTTATGGATGTTCCTATTACTGATACAGTAAAAAGCTCCTTCCTAGACTACGCGATGAGTGTTATTGTGGCTCGTGCTATCCCTGATGTCAGAGATGGTTTTAAGCCAGTCCACAGAAGAATCATCTATGGTATGCACGAAGGTAACTACACTCCAGATCGACCATACAACAAATGTGCGAAGATTGTCGGTGATGTCATGGGTAATTATCACCCACATGGTGACGCTGCGATCTATCAGACACTCGTAAGACTCGCTCAATCCTTCTCCATGAGATATCCTCTTGTGGACGGACATGGTAACTTCGGTTCTGTCGATGGTGATGAAGCCGCCGCGATGCGATATACCGAAGCGAGAATGAGTAAGATTTCTCTCGAGATGGTGAGAGATATTGATTCCGATACTGTGGACTTCATGGATAACTATGATGGCACAGAGAAAGAACCAGTAGTCTTACCTTCAAGAATACCAAATTTGCTTATTAATGGATCAAGCGGTATTGCTGTGGGTATGGCCACAAACATTCCACCACATAATCTCGGAGAGATTATTGATGCTATTGTTGCGGTGGCCCACAATCCAGAAATTGATACATTAGGACTCCTTAACATTGTTCAAGGACCAGACTTCCCTACTGGAGGGATTATTCTTGGTAAAGGTGGCATTAGAGATGCCTACGAAACCGGAACAGGAAGCATCTCTATCAGAAGTAAATGTGAAATCCAAGATCGAGGAGAAAGAGGCGGCAAGAGAATTGTCGTTACTGAAATTCCTTATCAAGTTAATAAAGCGGACATGATTGAGAAAATCGTTCAGTTAACCAGAGACAAAGTCATTGATGGTATTACTGAAGTAAGAGATGAATCGAATAAGGACGGCATCAGAATCGTTATTGAAGTCAGAAGAGATGTCATTCCTGAAGTTCTTCTCAATCAACTCTATAAGTACACTAACTTACAAGTAAGTTATGGTATTATTCAACTTTGCCTTATTGGTGGCGCGCCTAAAGTTGCCTCTCTTAAAGAGATGCTTCAAAGCTATCTTGACTTCCAGATTGAAGTCATAGAAAGAAGAACGAAGTTCTTACTTCACAAAGACGAAGCCAGAGACCACATTGTCGTGGGATTACTTATTTGTCACGACAATATCGATGATATTATCGAACTCATTAAGAATAGCGACACTCCGGAAAGCGCAAGCGCTGCTCTTAAAGAGAAGTATTCCTTCTCTGATGAGCAAGTTAACGCCATCATGGGCATGTCCTTAAGAAGACTTACGGGTATTGAGACTCAAAAGCTTGAAGCCGAGAGAGCGCAACTTGAAGCCAATATAGCGGAATACCATCGTATTCTCTCTTCGAGAGAAAACGAAGTGGAAGTGGTCTTAAAAGAACTCCTTGAGATTAAAGATAAATACGCCGATCCAAGAAAGACAAAGATTTCTAATGATCTCTCTAACATCGACGACGAAGACCTTATTCCGGAAGAGGACATTGTTATTGCTCTCACTCAAGGTGGTTATATTAAGAGATTATCTAACGATTCCTTTAGAGCCCAGAATAGAGGTGGACGAGGGGTCAGAGGTATGCACACCAACGACAACGACATTGTCGAGATCTTGGTAAGCGCTCATACCCACACCGACCTTCTCTTCTTTACCTCTTTAGGTAAAGTATATCGAACTAGAGGACATCGTATTCCTGAATCTGGAAAGAATTCTAAAGGGCTACCTGTGGTTAATATCTTCCAGACACTAGAAAAGGACGAATCTATTAAGTCAATCATTTGTGTGGATGATTATAACGCTGACAGATCCCTTATGTTCTTTACAGAACAAGGTATTGTGAAACAAACCAAACTCTCTGAATTTGAATCCATTAGAACCAATGGTAAGATTGCCCTTTCACTTAGAGAAGGCGATTCTTTAGTGGATGTCAAAGAAGTAGAGGAGTCTACGATTGTGGGTATTGGTTCTAGTGAAGGGAAGATGGTGAGCTTCCCCGCGAGCGAAGTGAGAAACATGGGAAGAAACGCCGCTGGTGTGAAAGGTATTGATTTACCAGAAGGCGCCACTGTGGTGGGTGTAACCACCGAACTTGAAGGCAAATATATCCTTGTTATTACTGATAAGGGCTTCGGCAAAATGAGTGATGCCACAGAGTATAGAAAGACCAAGAGAGGGGCAAAGGGTGTTATTACCTTACACACCACCGATCGTATTGGTAAGCTTGTGGCCTTACGCGCTGTTAATGGTGATGAAGACCTTATGGTGGTCACCACTGGTGGCATTATGATTAGAACCCCATTATCACAATTACGTGTTGCGGGCAGAAACACACAAGGTGTGAAGATTATTAATCTTGAAGGCAGACAAAAAGTCTCCTCTATCGCTATTGTTAATCACATTGAACCCGATCCTCTTGAGGATCTTGTTGAAGCCTTTGCTAACGAAAACGAATATGAAAACGTTGCAAAACTAGATGATTTTGGTGAAATTCCTACATACGCTTTATCAAAAGCGGGATCTGATGACGCCCCCGTATTAGTCTTTGTAGAAGGCGAAGGCGAAGAAGCGGTTGTGAGATTTGCCACAGAAGAAGAAACAGAATCTTATAATTCAAAAGACGAAAGCGAAGAATGAGAGTTTATCTAGCAAGCACAACCCAATCTCTTAATTTAGAGGGACGTCGTTTCTCTCATATGATTGGAGAGTGCCTTAAAAAGGGCGAACACCATGTTAATGATAGTGTTGAGGATCAAAGCAACGAGTTGTTCCATCTCCTCTCTTTAGACGACGAATTAAAGGCCGCTGAAGGCATAAGTCATAAGAAACCAACCGTTACCTGTGCGCTTTATTGTGAATCTGATCCCTTCTATGGAATCCTCTCTAATACATCAAACATGTATAAGTGGGTTCATCTCCTTAATGAAAGCACAATTGTTCTTGTTCCTTGTATGGAGGCAAAGAACCTTCTCCTTAAGATTGGTGTTACTGAAGCGGACATCCAAGTCTTTAAACCCCCTGTGGAGATGGCTAGATACCGCACAAAGCGAGAACAACATGTTTTCTATCACTATTTCCAAGAAGATGAAAATAGGCCTTTGGTTGTGGCTCTTGGAGATTTTGGTAGCACTGAAGGTATTGAAGTGGTAATCGAAGTGGCCAAGAAGTATCCTAGTTACCTCTTCTACTACTTTGATATTTCTAAAGAGCAAGACAGCAAAGCTCTAACAAAGAAAATTGCACACTACGACGTAAAGAATGTAAAATTTGTTACAGGGGTACCTGATGATATATTCATCAGTGCCTTGATAAATGCCAAATTGTTCATCGCCCCTAGCTATTGTCCACTCAGCGCCCTTACTCTTGCCAATGTCATGGCAAGCGAAACCCAAATCATTATGAGGAGTCAAGCTAACACCATCTCATATTTGCAAGAAGGCGTTAATGCTTATATGGGTGAGTATTCTGAGACCCTTGTCTCGAAATGCTGTGATTATTTGAATGGAACCTTATCACCTACAACAAGAGTAGCGTTGCAACAAGTTCAAGACGCAACATTTGAGAGGGCTAGTTACAGTTTGGATCGCATCTATCAAGAAGCTAAGAACCTTGTTGGTTTTGGAGGAAGAAGCAGATGATTGATATTAATCTAATTCGTGAAAAACCAGAACTTGTTAAAAATCTTCTTGCGAAAAGAGGATGGGATTTTGATTATGAAAAAGTTCTTAGTTTAGATGAAGAGAGAAAGACACTAATGGCGAAGGTAGAGGCCAACAACGCCGAAGTTAATAGACTTTCTTCAACCGTGCCCCAAGTTAAAAAAGAAGGTGGTGATACTTCAAAAATCTTTGCAAAAGTCAAAGAAATTAACGAAAACAATACAGAAGTGAACGAAAAACTTAAAGTTGTTGAAGAAGAGTTGAATGCTATTTTAATTGCTCTCCCTAATCTTCCTGATGAGGATGTTCCAGCAGGAGACGCCTCCCACAACGAAGTGCTTTCGTTTCATGGAGAGAAACCAGAATTTAATTTTAAAATTAAAGATCATATGGAGTTAGCAACATCTCTTGGTTTAGTGGACTATGAAAGAGGCGGTAAAATCGCGGGGAGAGGAAGCTGGATCTACACAGATGTCGGTGCACAATTAGAGTGGGCTCTTATCAATTATTTCATTCAAGAGCACTTAAAAGATGGTTATCAATTTATCCTACCACCTCATACTTTAAATTATGATTCTGGATTTACCGCTGGGCAGTTCCCTAAATTTGAGAACGATGTCTTCTGGTTAGACGGAACTGAACCAAAGCGTTTTTTGCTCCCCACCGCTGAGACCGCTTTGGTTAATTTATACCGTAATGAAATACTTAGTGAGGACGATTTGCCCAAAAAATTCTTCTCATATACCCCTTGTTACCGTAGTGAAGCGGGATCTTATCGAACAGAGGAGAGGGGAATGATTCGTGGGTACCAATTTAACAAAGTTGAGATGTTTGCCATTACAAAACCAGAAGATAGTGATAAAGCTTTTGATGAGCTCTTATCTAAGGCCATATCTTTAGTTGAAAAGCTTGGTTTACATTTCCGTGTTTCTAAGTTGTCCGCTGTCGAGATGTCTCATTCTATGGCGAGAACCTATGATATAGAGGTCTATCTTCCAAGTTTAGGCATATATAAAGAGGTTTCTTCAGTTAGCAATGCTAGAGATTATCAAGCAAGAAGAGGAATGATTAGATACAAAGATAAAGCTACTGGAAAGAATAAGTATGTCCATACTTTAAATGGTAGCGGTCTTGCTACTTCTCGTTTATTCCCCGCAATTCTCGAGCAATTTCAACAAGAAGATGGCTCTGTTGTTGTTCCAGAAGTGCTTAGACCCTTTATGGGTGGTATTACTAAAATTTCCCCCAAAAAACAACACTGAATAACTTCATGCTATTATTGTTAAGGACATCTACTGATGTCTTTTTCTATAATTTGCAATGGTATGAAACGATTATTATGTTATAATAAAAGTGCCATCGCGATGAGTATTAACGAACCAGGTCAGGATAGGAATATAGCAGCCTTAAGTGATGTATTCATGTGCGGTGGTTTGTTTAAGATATGCCCACAGATGATGAATTGCACTTTATGAATCTTGCTCTTGAAGAAGCCAAGAAGGCTCTTCTTGAGGACGAAGTGCCCGTTGGAGCGGTCCTTGTAAAAGATGGTAAAACCTTGGTTTTATCCCATAATTGCAAGGAAAACGAGAAAAATCCAACCGCTCACGCAGAAATAAGATGCATTGAAGCAGCGTCCAAACAGTTGGGCCGTTGGAGATTAAACGATTGTGATTTATATGTCACGTTAGAACCGTGTCTCATGTGTGCGGGCGCAATCGTAGAAGCACGCATTGGGCACATATATATCGGGGCACTTGATCCACAAAAAGGAGCAATTGTCTCCACAATTAACTTGCTTAATATTCCCAATTTAAATCATCGTCCAGAAGTTACTTATGGAATCATGAAAGAGGAATGTGAAGAAATTCTTACTACATACTTTAGGGGCAAAAGATAGAGCGTGAAAAAGGTTGAACATCATAATCCAATAGACAAAGCAGAGAGATTTGAGCCTAATATTGAGAGCGGATTGAACAATTTTCAGGTGGAACAACGACACAATGAGCACCTAACCAATAAAACTAAATTGGTTGTGGGAAAATCCTACTTTGAGATTATTAGGTCTGATGTTTTTTCGTTCTTCGATATCATCCTTTACGTTGTTGCCGCTCTTATGATTTGGGGCGAGTATTACTCTGGTCTTTTCTTCCTCGTTGTTTTAATTCCAAACATTATTATTGCCCTCTATCAAGATATTAGAGCAAGGCATCTAGTTTCTAAATTAAAGTCTTTAAATCCAGCGCATGTTTTGGTGTTACGTGAGGGAATTCAACAGGAAATCGATAGTAGTCAGGTTGTTTTAGATGATATTGTCATTCTCCGTGCTGGTGATTCGGTTCCCTGTGATGGCCGCATTGTTAAGGGTGCGTGTGAGCTTGATTGCTCTGCAATTACCGGAGAAAGTGAACCTATTTATTCTGTCGAGGGCAACGATGTCCTATCTGGTTCTATCGTTATTGGTGGAACCTGCTATCTTAAAGTTGAGAAGGTTGGTAAGTATTCCTACATTGAGTCCGTGAGATTAAAAGCCAATGCTTCCAAGAGAAAACCATCCGTAATTATTAAGTCTCTTAACAAGCTATATCTTGTTGTGGGCATCATTGCCGTTGTCATCTTCCTTCTAACTGGCTTGGTGTATTACTTACAAGACGAATTATCCAGTGTTGAAGCGTTTAAGAGCAACATTGGTTCCCTTTCAGGATCTATTGTTTCCTTAATCCCATCGGGATTGTACCTGCTTACCTCTCTATCTTTAGGTACAGGAGCTATTACTCTTATGCGAAAGAAAGTCATGGTTCAAGATATCTACGCTCTTGAGATGCTCGCTCGAGTGGATGTCATGTGTGTGGATAAAACAGGGACAATAACTGATGGGGATATGACGGTTAAGAATCTCATTGCCTTTAATGGTGTGAGTAAAGATGATCTGAAATATGTTATCTCAAATATTCTAAACGCCACACAAGATAACAATGATACAGCGGAAGCACTAAGGAATGCGTTCTATTATCCACTTAATACAAAAGTGGTTACCGCCCTTCCTTTTAACTCCATTAACAAATATTCAGGTGCCACCTTTGAAAAAGGGAAAACCTACTACATGGGTGCTCCAGAATATCTCAATTTAGAGGATAGGGCCAAGGTTCTTAGATCCGTTCGAGAATACACAAAAAAGGGATACCGTGTATTAGTTATTGCTCAAGGAACAAGTGCAATTAAAGATCAAAAAGCTACAGGAAAACTTATTGCTTTAGGAGCGGTTGTTCTTGAAGATCATGTAAGAGAAAGCGCGATTGTTACCTTTAAAAAACTCGTAGAAAGCGGAGTGAATATCAAGGTTATTTCTGGTGATAACGAGAACACAGTTAGTCAAGTTGCTATGGAAGCGGGCATTCCAGATGCTGACCTTTGTGTGTCTCTCGCTGGGATTACCGATGAAGCAGAAATTAGAAAATTAGCCACAGAATACACGGTTTTTGGTAGAGTTCAACCGGATCAAAAGAGAATTTTAATTGAAGCTCTTCACGATGCTGGACATTGTGTGGGCATGACCGGCGATGGCGTGAATGATATTCTTGCTCTTAAGAAAGCGGACTGTTCTATTGCGATGAAGTCAGGAAGTGATGCCGCACAAAACGTTAGTCACTTAGTGTTGCTTGATTCTGACTTTAGTCATCTTCCTGATGTTATCTATGAAGGAAGAAGAACCATTAATAACATTCAGAGAATGGGTTCTTTATTCCTTATTAAGACGATGTTTGCCATCTTCTATTCTGTTGTCTTTATTATTGTGCCACTCGTAAGTGGTAACGCGAATCTCCGTTATCCATTCTATACAAACAACATGTATATTTGGGAATTCCTTGGTATTGGTATTCCTGGTTTCTTCATTGCACTGGAAGGAAGCAACGAGCCCATTCAAGAGGGCTTTATGAAAAATATTTTAGTGAAAGCCCTGCCTGGAGCCTTTGTGATGATTGCCGCAGTCGGCGCAGTCTTTATCTATGGCATTATCATTAGAGGCGATACTGGTGGATTTGATATTGAGCTCATGCGTAGCATGGCCTCGATTGTCATGGGCTTGCTATCTGTCTGGATTTTGCTGCTTACATGTATGCCTCTATCAAAGTTCCGTTTTAGTGTATGTGTAACCGCGATCGCCCTTGCTATTATCATCATTGTGGGATTCGGTGCCCTTGGTCTTGGTGATCTATTGAATATCCACTACGAGATGCTTAATGGTACTCACTACTTTATCATTGTTCTGGTTATATTAACTTTTGCTTTATTATATCTGTTTATAACATATATAATAAATGCGAGCATACGTAAAACCATTGCTGAACACTCCATTGAGAGGTAAACAATAGAGCTTTCATTTACAGGGGGTAGGGATGAAAACTGAAAAGAGATTTATCGATGCTTTAAAAGACATGATGCAAGAGATGCCTCTTGAAGAGATATCTGTGCTTGCTTTATCTAAGCGCTGTCATGTCAAAAGGCAGACATTCTACTATCATTTCCATGATATTTATGATCTTTTGATGGTGGTTTTTCTTGATGAGAAGATTCCCGGTCTTGATGATGCAGTTAATTTAGATGATGTTTTGGTGAGTATTTACGATTACTACAGCAAAAACAAAGGATTTATTGATGCGACCATTATTGGCGCGGGCAAAGACTTGTTCATCGAATTTGTTCAGAACTCTATCTATCAATGCTTCCTTAGAAACGTTAATGATTACGATTCAAAGAAGGTTCTCACCTCGAATGAAAAAAAGGCCATCTGCCGCTACCACAGTCATGCTATCGCTAATGTCTTCGAATATTATCTCGAGACACACAAGAATAAAAATCTCAATGATTTGAAAAATCAATTTCTCTTCATGAATAAAACCTTCCTTAACGATAGTGTGAAGGAAGCGATTAAGAAAAAGAATTAGTAATGACTATTCTTTTTCAAATAAAAAGTGATACAATTATTACTTGCTATCATGACGAGTTGATTAGTGATACACATTGGTTGGTTATTAATCAAAACTTGAAATGAAAGGCGGGCTAATCAAATGAAAAGAGAAGATATTACTGGACTAATTGTCTATCTCATAATCTTCGCAGTTGTTATTATCTTTGGTGTCACGGTTATCAGCACTCATTATGGTGATAGTCTCATGAACCAAGGGATATACATTTTGTATGTCATTGGTGCCATTCTTGTGGGCATCGTTTTTAATGCAATTTTATATGAGCTAGGACATGTTCTTGGCGGACTGGCTGGCGGGTATAACATCGTCAGTGTCAACATCTTAGGATTCAATCTTTATAAAGATGGGGATAAAGTAAAATTCCGTTTCCACGGCTTCGATGGTTTTACTGGAGAGACCACAATTGTTCCTAGAGAGAACGCAAAAAAGGAACCACGTCCTGCTTTATATCTCTTTATGGGCACAATTTTATATGCGATTGAATTGGTGTTAGTTATTGTTTTCTTCTCCATCTATAACTCACAAGGACCCCTAGAAGGACAATATTATCCGGTGGCCTCTAACACGGTTTACTTCCTCCTTATTGTGGCGGTTATCGGTGGAATAATTGTTTTCTACAATATTCTCCCATTCCATCTCGACTCTATGACTGATGGTTATAAATTAACGATGACCACTAACAAGGCGAATGCTCAAGCATATAATGCCCTTCTTAAATCCGAATATGATATTGCTCAAGGGAAAGAAAACATTGAGATCCCAACTTTTGAAAATATTACGAATTTTACCGCAGATCTAAACTTAAATAAGGTTTATGTCTTACTTGATAACAAGCAATTTGAGGAAGCAGAAACTCTTCTTGACCTTATTATCGCTAACAAAGAAAAGATATCCGCTAAGACATATCTTCGTACCTATGCACAAAAGATCTATATCAACATCGCATATAAGGGCAAGGACGAAGCTAAAGAGTATTATGATAACGAAGTTCCTCTAGATTTGCGTCGTGAAATATCTCAAGATAACGCAATGCCCTCGATTAGAGCGTATGTTTTAATGGCGGGTGTCCTTGATCGAAGTCGATCAGAGGTCCTTCTTACGATAGAAAAGAGCAAGAAAGCCTATAAGAGAACTCCAGAAGGAAGAAAGCACACCGAGTTTGTTCTCTTTAACGAGGCTCTTTTGATGGTGGATGCTCTTCATCCAGATTGGGACCTTAAACATCACTTGCTTCAAGAATCTATTTCAAAAAAATAGGAAAATTGATTAAAAAACAAAGCCAATTCCCAGTGAATTGGTTTTTTAATGCAAAAAAAATAGTGGCCCTTGAATGACATTATTATTAGAGAAAGGAGGAAAGGGCCACTATTTCAAGAAAGGAGTTTTATAACACACCTTATATTGCTTATGAATTATTATGCCATTATGTTAGCACCTTTCTTTATGAAAGAAAAGACCTATTTATTGATTAAGGAAAAAAGGGGGTGCCTTTTATTCTCTTTTGGGGGTTATACTTATTGTGTAATCCAAGAGAATAAAGGAGGAGATTCATGAACATTACTTGCCTTGCGTTCGGAGCGGTCATTATTATCTTTGGAATCCTTTTCTTTGTTGGGAAACTCCATAAATACTTTTCTTTTTGGAAAAAGATGAGCTTCGAAGAGAGAAGCAAGATCAATATTAAGGCCATATCTCACAATATCGGACTTGTTCTTTTCGTTTGTGGTGCAATCTTACTAGCCGCAGGTTTATGGTCCTTCTTCTATAGCAAGTTATTCATTTGGTTCATGATTGGGTGGGTTGTCATCACAGTCATGGATTTTGCCTATCTAACAAAGAGCAAGCGCTTCCTTAATAATAGTGAGGTGATTAAGAAATGAGCGAGAAGAAACAAAAGGTTAATAAAAAGCTCGCTCAAGAGAGAGCCGCAAAGAGAAGAGAAAACGATGTTATCCTTGGTAGAGCGGCGCGTGCCCCTATCGAAGATTTATATGAGCAATATCACACCTCTTATCATGGCTTGACCGAAGATCAGGTTGATGAGAACCGGGAACAATATGGGAGCAATAAAGTAAGCAAAGAAAAGCAAAAAAGTGCGTTTCGCAGACTTTTAAGTGCTTTTGCGGATCCGTTTACTATTATTTTGTTTGTATTATTAATCGTTTCTTGTATTACCGACATGATTCTTCCTAGTTTCTCTTTATGGGGAACCACTCCTGATGATTTTGACTATCTCACCGCAATTATTATTGCGGTTATGATTCTTGCTTCCGCTCTTTTACGATTTGTTCAGGAATCTCGAAGCGGTAATGCTACCGCTAAACTCCTTGATATGATTACCACGACATGTGCTATTACCCGTATTGGAGATGGCAAGAAAGAAATTCCTCTTGATGATGTTGTAGTGGGTGATATTGTCTCTTTGTCTAATGGTGATATGATTCCGGCGGATTGCCGTGTTATTGAAGCAAAAGATTTATACATTTCTCAAGCCCCCCTTACAGGGGAAAGTGAACCAATAGAGAAAACTCCTGACCAAGAGAAAGGTCGTAAGAGCATCTCAGACTATGGAAATATAGTCCTGATGGGCTCTAATGTTCTTTCTGGTAGCGCAAAAGCGATAGTTATTGCTACCGGGGACAACACTTTATTTGGAACCATGGCAAAAGATGTTTCTGGTGATAGTGTGGAAACAAGTTTTACCAAAGGTGTCAACGCCGTTAGTTGGCTATTAATTAGATTTATGCTTGTCATGGTGCCCGTTGTTTTCCTCATTAATGGCTTTACAAAATGGGATTGGATTAGTGCTTTCTTGTTTGCGATTTCTATTGCAGTGGGTCTTACCCCTGAGATGCTGCCGATGATTGTCACCACCTGCCTTGCTAAGGGTGGAGTGGCGATGAGCAGGAAGAAAACTATCGTCAAAAACCTGAATTCTATACAGAATTTCGGAGCAATGGACATACTATGTACAGATAAAACCGGCACCTTAACACAAGATCAAATCATCTTACAATATCACATGAATGTGCACGGAGAAGAAGATACTCGTGTGCTGCGGCACGCCTATTTGAACAGTTATTTTCAGACTGGATATAAGAATCTGATGGATCTCGCTATCATTAGAAAAACCGAGGAGATGGAAGCAAAAGACCATTCCCTTGTCGATCTTTCTGAAAACTATACGAAAGTGGATGAAATCCCCTTTGATTTTGTGAGACGCCGTCTCACCACGGTCGTGATGGATAAGAACGGAAAAACACAAATGGTGACAAAAGGCGCGATGGAAGAGATGTTATCTATCTGCTCCTATGCTGAATATAACGGAGTTATAGAACCTTTAACTAAAGAATTAAAGAGCGAAGTTCATAAAACGTGTGATCGTTTGTCTGAACAAGGATTCCGTGTTTTGTGTTTGGCACAAAAATCTGATCCTAAACCCATAGGAGTATTTGATGAAGAAGAGGAGGAAGATATGGTCCTCCTTGGTTTTCTTGCCTTCCTTGATCCTCCTAAAGAAACATCTAAAGAGGCTATTGCCGCTTTAAGAGCCCACGGGGTGACCACCAAGATTCTTACTGGTGATAACGAAAAGGTTACAAAGACTGTATGTGCGCAGGTTGGTCTTGAAGTTCGTAACATGTTAAAAGGCAATCAAATTGCGAAGATGAGTGATGCAGAACTCGCAAAAAGAGTGGAAACTACACAGGTTTTTGCAAAATTAACCCCCGATCAAAAAGCGAGAATTGTTACTTGTCTTCGAGATAATGGTCACATTGTTGGCTTCATGGGTGATGGCATTAATGATGCTGCCGCCATGAAGAGTAGCGATATTGGTATTTCTGTCGATAATGCGGTTGATATTGCTAAAGAAAGTGCAGACATAATTCTTCTTGAGAAGGATTTAATGGTTTTAGAGAATGGTGTTGTTGAAGGCCGTAAGACTTATGGAAACATGATTAAATACATTAAGCTTACAGCTTCCTCTAACTTTGGTAATGCCCTTTCTGTTCTCGTGGCTTCTGCCTTTTTACCATTCTTGCCCATGATGAGTATTCAGATTCTCTTATTGAATCTTATTTATGATCTCTGCTGCACATCTATTCCTTGGGATAACATGGACAAAGAATTCCTGGAGAAACCACGAACATGGGATGCCTCCACGGTTGGAAGCTTTATGCTGTGGTTTGGCCCAGTCAGCTCTATCTTTGACTTTTTGACCTTCTTGATGATGTATTTTGTCTTCTGTCCAATCTTTGTTTCCGATGGACACCTTTATAATGAGCTTGCATCATTCTATACAGGCGAGACTCTTGCGAGTATGGAAACCCAGTATATGATGATGTTCCAGGCCGGTTGGTTTGTCTTGAGCATGTGGACACAGAGTCTCGTTATTCATATGATTAGGTCTCCAAAGATCCCGTTTATTCAATCTCGTGCCTCCTCTGCGGTTACGATTGCCACGCTTCTAGGAGTGGGCTTATGCACCGCGATACCATTTATACCTGGTCTAAACAGTGCCTTTGGATTTGTTTCTTTACCGGGGATGTTCTTTGTGTATCTCATCCCTTGTGTCATCCTTTACATGTGTCTAGCGCAGCTGATTAAGAAGGCATATATCAAGCGTTATGGAGAACTGCTATAAATGATAACGATTTATTTAACATGGAATGAATTCTGGGAAAACATATTTGGTACTCATGAACTGTGGGGATTAAATATGGGATTTTGGGTTGGGATCGTTGTCACGATTATTTTAGTGGTTGTTTTAATATCAGTAACCTTTGCTTTAGCCAGACACCCAAAACAACCAAAGGTAGAAAAAGTAAAAAAAGCTAAGAATAAAAGAGCACAAAAGAAAGTAAAGGCTCAATAAGATGTCGAGAGCAGGATATATATGGACCATTGTTGGTGTAGTCGTTGTCGTTCTTGCAGTAGTGGTTATAGCATTTCTTATTTCTTATAGGAGACGCAAGGGTATCGTCAGCAAAAAGAAAACCATTGATCCTAAGCCCCCACTTAAGGAGCGACTTAAAAACAAAAAAGAATCCAATAATCAAGACGAAAAATAAAAAAATCCGCAAACGCGGGTTTTTATTCTCGTTTTTTCTTGTCTTCTTTTAGCAATTCCTTGTTTTGTTTTCTCTCTTCTTTAAAGATGCTGAGAAAGAGTTGTAGTGATTTTTTGGCGTTTATATCTCTTCCATATTGGTAAGTTGAAATTAATGAACGAACAAGTTTTACTGGACGGGTAAGCAAATCACCGAGACTTTCCTCATCCATTTGCTCGGCAAAGTATTTGACTTGTTCCACAAGCAGTTTCTTTTCTTTTTCATCAAATTCATCTAAGAAGCGGTCAAGAGTCTTTTTAAGACTCTTAGCTCTGCTTGATATTGATTTCAGATAGACAAATTGTCCATTTTTCATTATCCAGTTAAAGGGGTCGTGCTGTGTCATTCCTTTGGCCCTTGAGTCTATGACCTTATATGGAATGCCGTTTTCTAAAAGATTGCCAACTAGGCAGTATTGCGGGACAAACTTTTTAATTATTTCTGTTCCTTTCTTGGCGTGTAGTTTTTTATCAAAGTTAGGTCCATCAAAATCATAGATGACCTCCACTCGTTTAAGTTCCTTCCTTTTTAGGGCGTATGCACAGTAGGCCGCAACATTTCCACCTTTGGAGTGGCCGGCGATATAAAAATGATAGCCCTTTCCGTAGTTTTCTATGACATTTTGGGCATATTCCGCTCCTAATTTGTCTGCGGGCATAATCTTTAAGGTTGTTAGTTCAATATCCTCAATCCATCCACAGAGGTCTGAAGTTGTTCCACGAAAACATATGATTACGGTTTTAGAAACTTCATCCACGAATGTACATGCAAAGAACTGGATGTTGTTTTCTTGATCAAACTTATGTTCTATTCCTCTCAAGATAAAGTGTTTAAAACGGGGGGAGTCCGCTAAAGCGGGAACAAATCTTTGATTAGCAAAAATGCATGATGTGCCCCTGTTTATTTCTCTAAGATTCGCGTTTATATCTTGGATAGTGAAGTCTTTAGTGATTTCTATCCTTTCATAATAGAGATATGAAAGCATGGCAAAGACAAGAGCATCTCTTTCATCTATTGGCTGCATTAAAACACTCTCGGTGGAGTATTTCTTCACATAATCTATAATGCTTTCTTTCGCCATTTATTAGTCTTCTTTTGATGCAACAAGGAGTTTCTTCACCACAAGTGAAGGAGTCTCACATCCACTATCAGTGAGTTTTAGATCAGAACCAACTTCACAGACATCCTTAAAGAGTTCAAAGAGATTACCACTAATGGTTATTAAATCAAGTGGTTGACTAATCTTTCCGTTTTTAATAAGGAATCCTGTGGATTGTAGAGAAAAGTCACCATTTTGTTGATTAATGCCTTGGAATCCTTCAACTTCAGTAATATAGACTCCATCTCCAACCCTTTCCGCTAATTCATCAAGGGTTCTTCTTCCTGGTCTTACAGAGATAAAAGCCGTGGATATTCCAGTTTTACTTCCTCTTCCAAAACCATTGCCAGTAGATGTCACCCCATCTTTTGCGGCGGTTGTGAGGTTATATAAGTAATTTGAAAGAATTCCATATTTGATGATGGGTTTGTCGTAGCATGCGACCCCTTCATCATCAAAATATCTTCCAAAGACATTGTGTTTTAAAGGTTGATCGATAACAGACAACTTCTTAGAAGCAACTTCTTTTCCCTTCTTATCCGCCCACATGCTAGTTCCTTTTTGAATATTTTCACTGGAGGCATGGTCTAGATAAACAGAAAGAAGCTCTGCAACTACATCTTGTTTAAGAATAGCCTTATATTTCTTTGTCTCACATGTTGTTCCCCCGAGTTTAGAGAGACCATCATGGACACAGTTTGCGGCAAGAGTATCGATATCTATATCTGAGAACTTGTTTGAGATAATGTAATCAGAACCCGTCTTAACAACATCTCTCTCTTTAACATATGCTCCAGCATAAAGCATAAAATAATTGGCCTTTTGCGAGAGTTTTAATCCTTTTGAGTTGATTATTGTGTAGCTTTCGCTTGTTTCAGAATAGGAAACCTCCACTCTATTTACTCTTAAATCAGCATCCTTTATTTTGTCGTTTAATCTGATGAGCAAATTTATTTTTACTGAAGGATCTATGGTTTCAAGAGTTTTATCGTAAACATTGAATTTGTGGTATTTCTCGCTTCCTTCATAGATAAAGACCGGATCATCATTTTGAATAATTGAAGCGTTTTCAATAATCTCGTCTGTGACCTCATCTATTAAGGAATTTGACCAGTGATCTAGAGAAACCGTTCCCGCTTTGCCGCGATAAATGCCTTTTGCGGTCACGCTTGTTCCATCCGCAACCTGGTATTCTAGGACTTGTCCTTCAAAGACTTCCACTCGCATCGTGTAGTGAGTAGCAATAATTAACTGAGAATCAGTAATTCCCTTTTCGCTGGCGGTTAAAAAGAACTTATCGTATTTCATTCTAGTTTTCCTCCTCTACCGCCAACAAGGCAATGCTTAAGACGGAGTGTTGGTTGGCCAACATTAACATTAACCCAACCGGATGCCGCGCCACAGACACCGCCTTCAAGAGCAAGGTCGTTTCCTACCATATCTATCTCTTTGAGAATTTCATAACCTTTACCGATGAGGATTGCGCCTCTTACAGGTTCACATACCTTCCCATCTCTGATGATATAGGCTTCGCTACAAGAGAAATTAAACTCTCCTGTTCCTGGGTTCACGCTTCCGCCGAGGAAAGAGACAGCATAAAGACCAAGCTTTGTATCCCTAATAATCTCTTCAGGAGTGGAATCACCGGCTTCTATGTAAGTATTTGACATTCTTGATGTGGGGGAATAGGTGTAGTTTTGTCTTCGACACGCTCCGTTTCCACTCTTACCCATCTTTCGTCCGTTAAATTCATCAATCATATAACCAGTGAGAATACCATCTTTGATAAGTTGTCTCTTTTCTCCAAGATTTCCTTCGTCATCGATGTCAATTGATCCCCATTCATGTGGGATTGTAGAATCATCCACTGCGGAAACAATAGGAGAGGCAATTTGTTTACCATCTTTTCCGCAGAAACACGAAATACCAAGGCCGATAGATGACGCTTCAAGGGGATGTCCACATGACTCATGGAATAAGACCCCGCCAAAACCATTACCAATAACCACTGGCATAACTCCACTTGGGCATTCTTTTGCTCCTAAGAGCATGATGACTCTATCAATAGCGTCTTTGGTTTTCTTCCTGATGTTATCTTCTTTGAATGATGAGATATCATTCTGATATCTATCTATCATTGTGGCGGTCTCAAAACCCTTGTCATCCATGCCCACAAGGGCTCCGACGAGCGTGGCGTATTCTTGGTGTCTTGTAAAGTATTGTGATTTAGAGTTATAGATAGTGACTTGTTGTCTATTTGTGGAGAAGGTCACATTATATCTTACGATTCTTGTGTCATAGTTCTTCTTAATCTCGTCGATGACGATATTAATTAAGTGTAACTTCTCTCCTTGAGAGACATTATCATAAGATCGCACTACCTTGTTTCTATTCTTGTAGTTGACCTTATTTAGTTCTTTAACACTAATGATTTGTCGATCATTAAAAGACTTAGACAATGTTGTGGCTAAGTTAAGTAGTCCCTTTTTTGAGAGATCGTTTGTGTATCCATAGACACTTCGATCACCTTTAAGGATACGAATACCCACGCCATCAAGATAAGATGAGGATGTTGAGTCTATTTCATCTTTTTCACTTCTTATAGAAGTGGTGTGGCTATGTTCCTCATAGATCTCGCTGTAATCCCCTCCTGTAGAAAGGGCTTTATTAAGGATTTCTATAGCTAAGGTTTTGCTGATCATCTTTATCACTCCCTTCGTTATATGCAGATTTAATTATAAATTAACCACTTAGTTTTTAAAACTAATATATCTTGACTTGAACAACACTTTTTTGAAAATATTTTCAAAAAGGAAGAAAAATAGTAAAATAACTTTTAAGGATGTGGAAGATATGAAATCATCATTTAAAGTTGTTTCACTCATAGCACTCTTCGGATGTGTTTTTTCTTTAACGGCGTGTGATGATAACATCGCTATAGCTCACGAGCATACTTTTTCCACAGCGTGGGAGTATGATGCGCACACTCACTGGCACCCCGCATCTTGTGAACACGATGATGTTGTCTCTGATATAGAGGCCCACACCTATGACAGTGGATACACAAAGGTTGCATCCACTTGTAGTGAAGAAGGTATCTATGTCCGTACTTGTACAGTCTGTGGTTATGTCCAAGAAGAAAGTATTAGTTATGACTTAAATGGACATGCTTATATTTATGAATACAATGATGAAAATCACTGGCAAAGATGCACTATTTGTGGAAATACAACTAGTTCAGAGGAACACAATTGGGCTATTGATGAAGAACTATCAAGTGAACCAACATGCGCTCAATCTGGACTCTATTATTACTATTGTGTTGATTGTGGAATGGTGTATCGCTTATTTCAACCCGCTACAGGAGAACATGAATATAGTTATCACACTTGGAGCGCTGGTCATCATAGATTAATTTGTGATGTCTGCGGGGCTACAGGGGGGGGTATTGAATCTTGTACCTATGTCTTAAATGAAGAAGAATCCTACGCTCAAACATGTGGTGAGAATGGAAAGAACGTTTATTATCCTTGTCCATATTGTGGTTCCACCAAAGCAGATGAAACTCTTTCTGCCACCGGGAATCATGATGTTGACTACACTCAATGGGTAGTTACTGAAGAAGGTCACTGGCATGCGTGTGCTAATTGCAGTCAAAAAATCGATTATAGTGGTCACTATTTTGATCAATATAACTCCTATGATGAGAGTGAGCACTGGTATACATGTGATCAATGTGGATATGAAGCCACACATGCGAGCCACAATCTTGTTGAATCAGATGTTGATTCAACATGTGTGGAATATGGATATACACAATATGCTTGTTTAGATTGTGATTATAGTGTTCAAGTTCCATATTCTTCTCTTGCTGAGCATGAATATGATAATGGTGTGGTCACCCTTGAACCAACCTGTACTGAAGAGGGAGAAACCACTTATACCTGCAAGGTATGTGGAGCAACCTATACAGAATCAATAGCACCAAAGGGTCATACATATACAGAAGGTGAATATGGATATACTGAAGACGGCCACTACCAGATCTGTGTTGATTGTGGAGCGCCAAGTGATATAGAGCATCATGTTTCCTCAGATGTTGAGAGAGTGGAATCCACTTGTACTACAGACGGTTATGAAAAGTGGTCTTGTGATGTTTGTGGATATGTGCATGAAGAGGTTTTAGCGGCCTCTCACACCTATGATGAAAGTAGTGGTGTTTACGTCGCACCTACTTGTACAGAAGACGGATTTGCATCCGGAACATGCCTAATTTGCGGAGAAACTCAAGAAGAAATCCTTCCCGCTTTAGGGCATAACCTTATTGAAGATAGTTATGAAATTGGTGTGGATGGCCACTACCAAGAATGCTCTCGATGTGGAGAATTAATTCTTACTAGTAGCCACTTCTATGATTCAACAACTGATATATGTAATGATTGTGGTTATGAATTCCCATGGAACTATACTGTGGATAATGCTACCTATGAAATGACACTCATAAGTCGTAAATCAACAATGAACTATGAAGAGGTCGTTCCTAGCCACTACAACACCTACACCATCACTACACTTGGAGATGGAACAAACGCTCTTAATAGCATCCGCACAATCACACTTCCTGAGACTATTACGACCATTGCCGCTAGCGCTTTTTATAAAACCTCTCTTAGTACGATTAATTTCGCAGATGAAGGTCTATTAGTTATTGGTAATTATGCCTTCGGGGGCTCTAATCTTAGTGAGGTTATTATCCCCGATAGTGTCACTACTATCGGTAAAGATGCCTTTGGCAGTTGTTCAAGCTTAACTAAAGTTACCATCGGTAAAGGGGTAACCTCCCTTGGTGAAGGTGCCTTTGGGAACTGTACAAACAATCTTAGTGAGGTTGTGATTAACGCGACAGAGCTAACAACAATACCTTTTAATTGTTTCTATAATGATCGAGTCTTAGAAAGCATCAATATTCCAGATTGTGTCACCACAATTGAAAGTAGTGCGTTCCTTGATTGTTATGCTTTACAAGAAGTAGTCTTACCCACAAGTATTACCACTTTACAAGATCATGCTTTTGGTCTTATGGGAACAGGAAATAAAGCATATGGAATTCAAACAATCTACTATCTAGGAACAGAAGAAGATAAAGATAACATTGATTTAGGTGAAGATGATTCTTCAGGTTATATCTGCACACAATATACTGCAACATGGTTATATTACAGTGAGACTCAACCCGCTGATAATTTTGATCAATACTGGCACTATGACACAACTGGTAATCCAGTAGTTTGGAGCGTTTAAAGGAGTTTTGTGGTGAAAACGAAGTCTTTAAAGTATCTAACCATCTTACTTATAGGTGTTTCACTTGTGGGCCTTTCTGGATGCGATAATTTAAATCCTAGTACTCACGAACATACCTATTCAGATCAATGGAGTTATGACGATAATTATCACTGGCACGCAGCGACATGTGGTCATAATGTCAGCGTTGTTCATAACCCCCATGCCTATGAAATCACGACGCATATCAATCCCACTTGTGCAGAGGAAGGACTAATTGTTTTCCAATGCACAACATGTGGTTATATACATACAGAGCATGAATATGACGCCCTAGGGCACTCCTATACTTATGCGGAGTATGTGGTCCCTACTTGTATAGAAGATGGTTACCTTCTCTTTGTTTGCACAACATGTGAAGATACCTATAAAGAAATCATCCCCGCGACAGGACATAATTTTACAGGATGGGTTGTCTCCACACAAACGAGTTGCTTCGATAGTGGCGAGGAAACACGAACTTGTATTCGATGTGGAACTATAGAAACAAGAGATATTGCTCCAGTAGGAGAACATGACTGGAGTGATTGGGCTGTTGTCACCGAAGCTTCTTGCACCACAGATGGCCTTGAAACGAGAACTTGTTCTCGTTGTGGTGCATCAGAATCTCAAGCTATCTCCTCTTTAGGGGGACACGATTGGGGTGAGTGGGTTACCACAACAGAACCAAGCTGCACAGTCCCTGGTGAGGAAACAAGAACCTGTTCTCAATGTCATGAAAAGGAGACTAATGAAATTGCCGCTTTAGGACACGAATATACTTCTGAGATAACAAAAGAGGCGAATTGTACTTATCCAGGCGAAGAAACTTATACATGTATAAGAGGCGATGGCTCCTATACAGTGGAAATTCCTATTGATCCTGACGCTCACGATTGGACAGAGCATGTATACACTGAACCCACATGTACCGAAGCGGGCACTGAAGATAGAGAATGCACTATCTGCGGTACCTCTGAATCCGAGCACATTATGGATCCCTTAGGACACGACTATGTCGCTGAGGTAACCACTGAAGCTACATGCACCACTGTGGGTACACTCACATACACGTGCTCACGCTGCGAAGATTCTTACACCGAAGAGATCCCTGCCACCGGTGTCCACCTTTGGGATGAATGGCACGTGGGATTAGAGGCCACATGTACTACAGATGGATATATGGAGAGAGCGTGCTCTACTTGTGATGAAACAGAGCAAGGAGAAACGATTCCCGCTCTTGGACATGAATATACCGCCACTATCACCAAAGAGGCGACTTGTGGTCAAGATGGGGTAATGACCTTTACTTGTATTAGAGGTGATGATTCTTATACAGAGGTAATCCCCGCTACAGGAGAGCATATTTGGGGTGATTGGAGCGTGACTGATCCAACCTGTCTAGTGGATGGTGAAAGTATAAGAATATGTGAGGTTTGCGGGGAAACTGAAACTGAAACATCTGATGCCCTCGGGCATGATTATCAAGAAAAGATTGATGGCACCTATCACTGGGAAGAGTGTTCAAGATGTCAAGATGTCATTAATAAACAAGAGCATCAGTATGAAGGATTCACCACTGATAACTACCATCACTATAAGATTTGCACTGAATGTGGATATACCACTGAAGTGAGCAATCATACATATGGAGAAGATGGCAAATGTACAACATGTGGGTATGAGTTCCCATACACATACATATTGGACGACACAACACGTGAGTGCACAATTACAGGCTTTTTAAGCGATGATGAGAAAGTCGTTATTCCTTCAGAGTTCTTAGGATATCAAGTAACCACGATTTCTAATGCTAGCAATAAAACTGCCGAAGGCGAGATTTCTCCTCTTACTGGTATTGAACATGTGAAATCACTAACTATTCCCAATAGTGTGACCACTATTGGGATTGCCGCCTTTAATAATGGGAGTGGTGCGTGTCCAAACCTCACTGAAGTGACCTTCCAAGGTAGTGGCTTAAAAGATATTGGTGCGACCGCGTTCCAGCACGTCAATATTACCTCCTTATCTCTCCCCTCAAGCGTTATAACAATTGGTAACTCTGCCTTTAATTGTTGTAAAATTAGCGGAATATTAGTTATCCCTGATAGTGTGGAGTATATTGGTTCCTATGCCTTTGCTTCTAATTTTAACTTAACTAATGTTGTTGTGGGTTCTGGGGTCACAGACCTCCAACCTAATGCCTTCTGTTACTGCTATAATTTAGCGTATTGCACAATTCTTAGCACTCAAATAGAAATAATTCGTTCATTCACCTTTGGTTATTGCTACGCTTTAAAATACATCAATATCCCTGATGGGGTTGAAACTATTGAGAGAAGAGCCTTTGCGTCATGCTATAGTCTTGAGTATCTTATCTTACCTACGTCTCTACAGACCATAGAATCCGGAGCATTTGTTAATGATAGTAATATCGCGGATGTTTATTCCTATCTTACTGATGGATCACTAAAGGATAGTATTGATATCCAAGGTGATGATAGTGGTAACCTTGAGTCCGCACAATGGCACTTCTATAGTGAAAGTGAACCCACTGAAGCACAACGAGCAACTGGATATAGTTATTGGCACATGTCTAATAGCACTCCAACAGTGTGGTAAACATATAACTTTAAGATAATAAAACCCGCTTTTGCGGGCTTTTTTATTACTCTAAGGTTTTAAACTCATGCTCGATGTTACCTGTTTCCTCATCGATGTTTAATACGAGGTAACATCCTTCTTTTCCATCTCTTGGATAGTAGAGTGATCCAGGATTGATGATAATGATTCCATCTTTCTCTTCATACCTTCGGACATGAGTGTGACCATGAACAAAGAACTTATAACCATTTTCTTTGTATTTTTGGACACTGGTTTCACTAAAGGGGTAGTGTCTCATAAGAATTTTTCCTATAGGTGTGTATTCTGTGAGGTACATGTCGTGATCCATATAATCACAGTTTCCCATAACTGTTTGGAATGGGAACAAGGCGGAGTCACTTAAACCAGAATCCCCCGCGTGAAGATATAAATCCGCATTCTCAAGCGGAGGAATCTTATCGATAAAATCAGTGTGTTGATGAGTATCACTAACAATAACGACTTTCATGGATTGACCCTTTGTTTTTAATATTTATATTTTATTCTTCTCTAAGGAATAAAAAATAATGTTTTTTCTCTCTAAGTATGATATATTACTTCTTGCGACTTACTTTGGATAAAGTAAATTCCAAGGCGGAAGGAGAAAAGAGATATGAAGAAAGGCATTCATCCAGAATATCATCGATGCATTGTGACATGTGTCTCTTGTGGTAACACATTTGAGACCGGTAGTGTCTTAGATCACATTAAAGTGGACACCTGCTCTAACTGTCATCCATTCTATACTGGGAAACAACGTTACGTTCAAGTGGATGGTCCTATCGACAGATTCAATCGTAAGTACGGAATTAAGACCGACGAGAACAAGTAACACTTACTAATTTATGTACTTAAAAGAGTCCTAAAAGACTCTTTTTTTTTTTTTTGCAACTTTTGTTTATCGAGGTGTTGTATTTTATATGTTTAACATATAAGATAAGAGCATCTAAATAACACCATAGGAATCAAGATGACGTTGTATCTTTTGCTATTCGTTTGGTGTAGAAAGGAATGCTTATATGAAAAAAGCTTTATTGTGTGGTGTCGCCGTTCTTCTTTCTATTGGGCTAGTCACTGGTTGTAACACTGACGAGACTAAAGTGGAAGTCAAGGATGTCGATGCGACCTCATTAACTCTCTCTGTTGATGGATCTAGTGTTGCCACAACAGAGATCACTGTTGGATGTGGTGAATCTCACATTATCTGGTCTAACCTTATTCCCACAACCGCTACTAATACTCTTACTTGGACCACAAGCGATAGTTCTTTAGTGGATCTCGTCGTTTCTCCTAACACTCAATCAGCAACGATGACTACAGTCTACACTGCAGAGAATTGGGCAGAAGAAGAAGTGAGCAAGAGTGCCACTGTCACCGCAACAACAGATAATAATCTTTCTGCTTCACTAAAAGTGAATGTTGAGAAACCAGTCGGTGTGAGTGATGTAAAGACTGATGTTACTTTGAGAGTAACATTCAGAGACTCAGAAGGTAACAGCGTGACCCTTCCTGATTACACCGATGATGCAAACTATAGCGCTGAGGAATACATAGGTTGTGGTCAAGTCGAGGCCTTCCTTGGCTATGGCTATGACACTGGTGTGTACGCTGAAGGAGCGGAGTATTCCACTTGGGAGTGGTATGGTGCTGTTGAAGAAACAAAATTAAAATATGCCTCCACAGAAGAGGAAACCGCACTTGGTATGCACTACTACGAAGTAGAGGTCCCTATTGTCACTGATGAAGACGGCACTCCTGATGAAGGGTTATACGCTGGAATCAACTATAGTTTTGAAATCTATGTGCAAGTTCCACTAGAAAACACTACTGGGGTGTGGGATTGGAGTGAGGATCACACTCTCACCGCCACTGTCAATCTTGGTCAATATACATTCCCTGATGAAGGTGGTGTGATTGAACTTGAGTTTGATGATCCTTCTGATCTTGTGACACCATTCAAGGATTCCGCTGGAAATACTGTGGATGTGACAATTGTTGCTAAGAATAGTAATGCAAGCAGTGAAAGTTCTCTCACCGGTGGTATCTTTCTCTCTCGTCACTCAAGCGCTAGTCCTTGGTACGAAAGCATTAATAATGGACAGGCTATGCCCGCCACTAGCGAGACTGATTATGCGGAATATGGTGATTACTACTACACATTCCAAGATGTGAGTAAGACTGGTGAGTTAACATTCAGAATGCACTACGAAGCGGTAACCGATAATAACTACTATATGAGCGGTATCTTACCCAGTATTAATATTGAAAGTACGGATGAAAATTATCATTTATGGTCATATAACCAAGACGATGCCGGAAATAGACAAATGGGATTAGCCCTTGGCTGGGGAAATAGATATGATTATATCGGTCTCAGCGAGATCATTATTGTGTTCTCCTTTGACTTCAATAATGGTGGAACTACATGGGGTGCTAATCGTGGTACCACGTATGCTCCAGATTCTGTTGATATGACTTACGAGATTACCACAGTCACTGTCTAATCTCTATACTTGACTATTTCACTCAAAAGGGACGCGAACAACGCCCCTTTTGTGTGACTCTAGAGATATATCTATGACCTTGTTAGAAATAACTGACATTTGTCAGTTTTAATTAACAAGGTTTTATTTTATAATTTGATTGCTATGGGAAAGAAAAGATTTTATATCACCACTCCGATTTATTATCCAAGTGCAAAATTACACATTGGACATGCCTACTGCACAACAATGTGCGATATTTTTAAGCGTAGTAAAGTCGAGAGAGGGTATGAGTGTTATTTCCTTACAGGAGACGATGAACACGGCCTCAAGATAGAAAAGAATGCCACTGCACAAGGAAAAGATCCCCAGCAATTCGTGGATGAAATAAGCGAATCTTTTAAACAACTTTGGTCCAAACTCAAAATCAGTAATGATGATTTTATAAGAACCACTCAAGAGAGACATGTGACCACTGTCCAAAAAATCTTTACCAAACTAATGGAAAATGATGATATCTACCTTGGTAAATACAAAGGATGGTATTGCAAAGAATGTGAAGCATTCTGGACCGACACTCAAGCGGGTCCAGAGCACCTTTGTCCAGATTGTCATCGTCCCGTGGAGATCGCGGAAGAAGAGGCCTATTTCTTTAAAACCTCTAAATATGTCGATAGATTACTCAAGTTTTACGATGATAATCCAAAGTTTTTACTCCCAGAGAGTCGAAAAAATGAGATGATTAATACCTTTATTAAACCAGGATTAGAGGACCTTTGTGTTTCTAGGACTTCTTTTACCTGGGGTATCCCTATTAGAGAAAACCCGAAACATGTTATCTATGTATGGCTTGATGCCTTAAGTAACTATATCAGCGCTTTAGGATATCTCAGTGATGATGATTCTCTTTATAAGAAGTATTGGGAGGATGAAGATTGCGAAATCATCCATGTTTTAGGCGCAGATATCACAAGATTCCACGCTATTTATTGGCCAATGTTTCTCATGTCTTTAGGGGAAAGACTCCCAGACAGAGAGTTTGTTCATGGTCTTCTTATGATGAAGGATTCCAAGATGTCTAAGTCTAAAGGTAATGTAATTGATCCTTTGTTTCTCATAGACCGCTACGGAAGCGACTGTGTGCGCTATTATCTCGCTAGAGAGGTGAACTTTGGTAGTGATGGTAGTTTTACCCCAGAACAATTTGTGGAGAGAATTAATACTGATTTGGTTAACTCTTTTGGAAACTTACTCAATAGAACCATCGGGATGATTAATAAGTATTTTGATGGGGTAATTCCTGAATATAAAGGCAGCAACACCACTCTAGAGAAGGAAATTGAATCACTTGTTAATGAAACTATAGATAAATATGAAGCGGCTATGGATGACCTCAGATTGACCGAGGGAGTGGTGCTTGTGAATGAATTAGTTAATAGAGGCAATAAGTATATTGATGAAACCAAACCATGGGAGGTCGCTAAAGAAGGAAATATTGATGCTTTAGCATCGGTAATGTCTCATTTAGTCAATGTTTTATATACCGCTGGTATTCTCTATCACCCTGTTATTATGGATAGTTGTGATTCCTTGTTTGATCAACTCAATATCCCACAGGATCACAGAAACTATGATTATATTCATGACTTTGGGTGTATCGGGGGTCAAAAGGTTGGAGAGAGCAAACCTCTATTCCCAAGACTAGATCCCGCTGTAGAGATTGATGCTATTAAAAAGGCAAACGGCATCTTAGATTGAGTGTAAAACACTGCAAAAACCAATTAAAATAATGAAAAAAGAACATATTACAGGTATATGTTGTGACCTAAGTAGCGAAGGTAAAGGAGTCATTAGACTTGATAACCAAGTTGTTTTTGTGGACTCCTTACTTCTTGGTGAAAAGGCCGAGGCCGAAGTTGACTATCAGAGCAAAGGGATATCTTATGCTCATATAGTTTCTCTATTAGAGAAAAGCCCAGAAAGAATCAAACCACTTTGCCCAGTGTCTACTTCTTGTGGTGGCTGTACCTTTGAAAATGCTACTTATCAATATGAATTAGCTTTCAAAAAGAAAAAGGTTGTGGATGCCCTCTCACAAATAGGACATATATCTTTTCCTGTTAACGATGTCATAGGAATGGATGAACCTTATTACTACCGCAATAAGATACAGGTTCCATTTCAAAGAAATGGAAAGGACATTGTCTATGGTTTCTATAAGGCTAACACCCATAAGATCATCCCTAATAAGGAATGCGTGATTGAAGATAAGAGAGCCACTTCAATCCTTTCCACAATTAAGGATCTCATGCTCTCCATGCATATTGAACCCTATGATGAGGATAAGAGAAGTGGGGTTATCCGTCATGTTCTCATAAGAACAAGTTACCACTATCCTGATGTAATGGTGGTTCTAGTGACAAATTGTGACACCTTCCCATCACGTAACAATTTTGTTAAATCATTGGTAAATTCACATCCTGAGATTAACACCATTGTGCAAAACATCAACACCAGGGATACTAATGTCATCTTAGGGGAAAAAGAAAAAGTCTTATATGGCAAAGGATTCATAAAAGACAGCATTTTAGGGATAAATTTCAATATTTCCTCAAAATCATTTTTTCAAGTTAATCCTCTTCAAGTCGAAAAATTGTATTCTAAGGCATTTGAAATGGCCACTCTTAAAGAGAGTGACAATCTCCTTGATGCCTATTCTGGTGTGGGCACTATAGGGATGATTGCGGCCTCTCATGTCAAACATGTTACTTGTGTGGAGTTAGAAAAAAGCGCTCACTATAACGCGATTAAAAACGCAAAAGAGAACAAAATATCCAACATTTCCCTAGTAAATGATGATTGCACGCAGTATTTGATTCACACTAATGAAAGGTATGATGTTGTGATTATGGATGCTCCAAGAAAGGGTAGCACCCCAGAGTTTCTTCAATCTCTTGTAACTAATTCCCCAGAAAGAATAATTTATATTTCTTGTAACCCCGCGACTCTTGCAAGAGATTTGACTTATCTGATTGGTGATTATGATATTCAAGAAATTCAACCTTTAGATATGTTTCCCCGCTCATTTCACGTGGAAACAATCGTTTCCCTCAAGAAAAAAGTTTAAAATATCGAAAGGAGAGAAAGCGTATGAAAAATGCAGGCAAGAAAACCGCTATCATTGTAATCGACATCATGTCTGACTTTATTACTGGACCACTTAAATTTGATCGAGGAAAAGACATTGTTGAAAGTTCCGCTCGATTAGTAAATGGTGCAAGAAGCAAAGGTGTCCCTATCATTTTTGCGTGTGATGCTCACTACAAGGATATTGATAGAGAATTTGAATTATGGGGAGAGCATGCTGTTAGGGGTACAGAGGGAGCCACCCCAATCAAAGAGTTAAACTATAATCCTAATACTGATTACATGATTTATAAGAGAAGATATTCTGCCTTCTTTAAGACCGACTTAGATATGCTTCTTAGTGAGCTTGGAGTTGAAACCATTGTGCTCTGTGGTATCCACACGCACATCTGTGTACAACATACCGCTGCAGATGCTTATTTTAATGGTTACAATATCGTCCTAGCTATAGATGCCACCACTGCTTTTACCAAGCAAGATCATGATCAAGCAGTAAAGTTCATGCAAGACATGTATGGAGTGGTAGTCAAAGATACAAAGACTATTCTCGAAGAGATTTAGGTTTCTTTTATCATAAAATAGTTTAGTGGGCACTAACTCGGTGCGGTTTGTTATGTCCTAAAATGGGGAGTTTATCTATACGTTTCTTTTAAAATTGACATAAATGTCATTTTTAGGGGCATAAATTTTTGCCTTTGGGGTATGATAGAAGCGGTATAAAGCTAAGCCTTGGATTCTATTCCTCTTTTCATCATTAAGGTAAATTAAACTGTTAGGAGAAACAACCCCATGAATCTAGCACAGCAAAAGAAAGCGACTCCCCTATTGATTCTTCAGATATTGAAGGATTATACCGATGAGAATCATTCGCTTACACAACAAGAAATTATAGAGAAGTTAAATGATCTCTATCATGTTAGTGTGGAGAGAAAGTCTGTTGCCTCTTCTTTGGAAATGCTTAGTGAATTAGGAATGGACGTCAATCGTGGCAAGAGAGGTGGTTATTATCTCCTTTCAAGAGAATTTGAACCAAGCGAAGTTACCTTCTTAGTGGACGCGATATTCTCCTCTAAATCTATTTCCGCTACAGCGGCCACAAAACTTGCTAAGAAAGTGAATAATTGTTTGTCAATCTATGATAGAAAATCATACGACTTTCTAGAGAAGACAACTGAAGTTCCAAGAACCACTAATAATGAAATTTTTTATACCATCGATGTTATCCATGAAGCCATGGAAAAGCATAAGAGGGTGGGATTCCAATACACCACATATGATAAGGATGGAAACGAAGTACCCAGAAGAGATGGTTATGAGTTTGTCGTTTCGCCTTATTATCTTATCAACAACTATGGTCACTACTATTTAGTGTGTAATTATCGAACAAAATATAATCCTCTAAACATCTTTAGACTCGACTATATTAGAAATATCCAAGTCAAAGAAGATTGGGAGCTTAAGGAAATGAGCGAGATTGAGGAACTAGACGGGTTTGATATCAATGAGTATCTCAATGAACATATTTATCTCTTTGGTGGGGAAGCCGTGACTGCGACACTTGAAATAGAGGGAGAAGAGAACACCCGTCATGTTGTGGATTGGTTTGGTAGTAACGCCAGTTTCTATACATCTGGGGATAAAATCTTTGCAAAAGTTCGTTGTAATGAGACTTCTCTCATGTATTGGGCGCTTCAATATTGTGATTGCATTAAAGTATTGGAGCCAGAATCCCTCAAACAAAAAGTGATTGAGGCCCATAAGAAAGCCTTAGAAAAATACGAATAACACCATTCCCTTTATAAAGAACAAACTATCTATTTTGTTATAAATCCGTTCCACCTAATGGAGAATCTATGATTGCTTGGCCACTTCCAGAGTGGTCTTTTCTTTTTCTTGTAATCTCATTACATAATCGTAAAGTGTCTCTACTGCGACATCCACACCAACGGATGAATCGAGTAAGAGATCGTAATTGCTCTCTTCTCCCCAAGTGAGATTAGAGATGAATTTGTAGTATTTTCTACGTGATTTATCACTAATTTTGATATGATTTAGTGCTTCTTCTTGGTTATCACCATATTCCGCCATCACGTTTTTGATTCTTTCCTCCTTATCAGCGTAGACGAAGACATTAATCACCCCTTCATAGTCTTGTAGGAAGTAGTTAGCGGCCCTTCCGACGATGACGCAACTAGAGGTGGATGCTACTCTTCTCACCACCTCTCTTTGTTTAATAATCGCGTCTCTATTAGGTTCTTTGGTGACAATTTCTAAATCAAACTTTGAGATCTCTCCAAATTTTTCTTCTAAATATTCCGTTGAGATATTCGTTTCTTCACTCACCATTGAGAGCAGTTCTTTATCATAGTAGTTGATTCCTAATCTATCCGCTAAAGCCTTACCGATAAGTCTTCCACTGGATCCATGTTGTCTTGATATGGTGATGACGAGATTAGTGTTTTTTATTCTGTGTTGTTTATCTGGCATTGTATTAATGAATTTCTTATAGACATCTATAAGTAAGAAGATAGACACAATCATTGTGACGAACTCAGTAATAGGGAAAGCCCACCACCACGTTGAAAGTGGATCACTTGTTAACATGAATAAGTATGTAATCGGCATAATAAGCGCCGCTAGGCGAAGAATTGAGATAATCAAAGGTCGGACTGACATATGTAGTCCTTGGAATATGCCTTGTATGGTTACAGAGATACCCATGAACAGATATCCGCTCGCGGCGATTCTAATCGCGTTAGTGACAATTTCAGTCATCGCTTCATTACCCTCTGCCATACCAAAGATCCAGGCTATCTGATAAGCCAGTCCTTCAAATAAAGCAATGACAATTACCATTAGAATAATAGTGATAATTAAACCCCACTTTATACAGTCTTTGACTCGTTGTTTGTCCTTCAGTCCATAGTTAAATGACAGCAAGGTAATGATCGTGTTAGAGAAGCCAAACGCAATATATAAAGCCAGTGTCATGATCTTATAGTAGATTCCAAATGAACCTTGTAAATCTGCAACGATCTCCGCTGGACCACACTTTAATATCGCAAGAAGTCCATACATCATGACTGAGAGTAAACCTTGCATGATGATCGCGGACCAACCAACCTTATAGATTCCTCCAAGAATGCTTTTATCTGGTAAAATATGCTTAATTTGCATTATTTTTGCGTCCTTATTGATTGTAAATTGAAATATTAAAACCAGAGCAAAAGAAAGACATTGAGATATCACTGTGGCCCACGCTGCTCCCACAACACCCCATCCAAGTGGATAGATAAATAACCAATCAAGGAAGATGTTAACGCATGCACCAGTTATCTGTGCGCTCATGGAGTAAATACTCTTTCCAGAGGCTTGAAGGAACCTCTCAAAGATGGTAAACCCAATTGTCCCAATAGAGAGGAAGCATATAATCCTCAGGTATTGTACTCCCATGTCATATGCTTCTTCATCAGTACAGACCCAAGAGATAATGGCTTTCGATCCAACGAGTCCCACAATTATGAAGAAGACCCATAAGATGAGAGCCATAAAGATACCATTACCAATAATCTTTGAGATCCTTGATTCATTCTTCTCGGATATTGATTTTGATAGGAGGGCGTTAATCCCAATTCCTGTGCCCACTCCAAAAGCAATAATTAATAGTTGAACAGGGAAGGCATATGATAAAGCGAGGTTACCTAATTGCCCTAATGATTGCCCAGTTTCACTGACACCGGGCATATTAATGACAAATGCTGTGTCAATGATGTTATATATGGATTGAAGAACCAACGATAAAATCGTTGGAATCCCCAATGATATCAAGAGAGAAAGAATAGATTTTCTCCCCATCTTATTTGTTTCACTACTAACTTGTTCTTCGCCCATATGTGTCTTCTGTTTTTAAAAAATAAATCTAGCAAAGCTGGATTTACATCTTAATAGAAAACACACTGTGGCTAGTATTTTGTAACAACTTGATTATAAAAAAGATATCAAAAAAATGCAAAATCAAATTTCACCACTTCTCTTGTTTTCTCTTATCTTTCATTATGCGTTTAACTTGCTTTTTATTTTAAACTATGTTTAAATAAAATTGTTATTAAGCGTGGAGGTAATAAATTATGTTATATGTTTACGCTTCAAGAACAGGTAACGTTGAGTCCATTGTTACAAATCTTGGATTAGACGCTTTAAAAATTGAAACTGGCTCGGAAACAGTCGATGGTGACTTCATCCTCTTCACCTACACCGATGGTTATGGTGATATTCCACCAGAAGTCGAAGACTTCTTAAGTGTGAATGGTAGTCACATTAAAGGTGTGGTAGTCAGTGGTGATACTGCATACGGAGAAGCATTCTGCCAATCCGGTGATAAGATCAGTGAATTATATGGTTGCCCAGTTCTCTATAGAGTAGAGAACGATGGCACAGATGAAGATGTTGCGGCAATTAAAACCGCGATTGGACTCTAATCTCAGTAATTCACCAATAAGAAAGACGACTAACCTCGTCTTTTTTATTTCTTGTAATTGTATTTCAGTCATTTAGAGAGAACAGGAGGTTTATGGCACATGAAATCGAAAAAATTATCTCTTATACTTTGTAGCGCTCTTCTCTTACTCTGCGCTGCATGTGTAAATGAAGACACAGAGGTTAGTGAATCCACCAGCCAAGAAGAGGGTCCTTCTGAAGCTGATCCCACTCCTAGTGACACCTCTAGTAGTGAAGAAGTAGAGAGTTATACCCGCTACCAAAGATACTATTATTTACCATATGCTAGTGATTTTAGTGGTAAGACTAGTGGTGGCTCATTCTCAAAGAATGGCTTAACCTGGACCTATACATCCTGTAATCCTAATAATGATAACAGTGATTACCAACGTGGCCTTCAAATAAATAGCAGTGGTAACACAAAAGGTTGGACCCTTAGCACCAATTTTGGTGAAAATGTTTGTTTGGAAGATGTCCAAGTAGGCATTGCCACAAACGACTCCTTTGAGGCACAAATAACCTTTGGCGACTATACCATCGGGAATGTGAGCACTAAGACACAGACAGTCACTGAGTTTGATCTTAGTGGCAATTACTATATTGGTGATTCACTTACCTTTACTTGCACTGATGGTGGGAGCAAGTCCTGCTACCTTAAGTATATTGCCTTTACTATTTATACATTGCCCTCGTCCACTCTTGAGTTAACCACTGATGTTAGTGAAGGTGATTATTCCACAGAAATTAAGGATCGAAACTATAGTGTGAGTGATGTAAATACCTACTATAGCAGTATTAATGATTCCATGAGTGGGGAAACCTTATTTACCGCTTTATATTCTATATCCACAATTAAGACAAAGATTTCCTATGGTGATGCTAGATATTGTCTTCCCTATACTGACCAGAATGTAGATGATTCATCCCATCTTTATGGTGTTTATGATGGAGCGAGTCTTGTTCCAGGATGGGACCAAGGATCAACATGGAACAGAGAACATGTCTGGCCACAAGCAAAAGTAGGGGAATCTAGTTCACTAAGTGCTTCCACCACTGACGCCAGAAGTGATTTACATAACCTTAGAGCGTGCGCTATCTCCCCAAATAGCGCTAAAGGCGACAAATACTTTGATGAAAAAAACTCTACACTAGCAGACACCTTCTATCCTAATTATGGAGACACCACAACAGATCATAGGGGTGATGTGAGTAGAGTATGCTTTTATATGTATCTCATGTATCGAGATTCCAATAGTGTAAATCTCTCAGATAATCCAGCGTCTGGAACTAGTTCTACCTATGGTATTCTCTCTACAATGCTCAGATGGAACAATGAAGATCCTGTTGATGAATTTGAGACCCAGAGAAACAATCGTGTAGAGGAATATCAAGGTAATCGTAATCCCTTCATTGATCATCCCGAATACGCTGATAGATTGTTTAATTAAAGGAGTATAAACTTGTCCTTAGTCCTTACCCAGCAAGGATTTTTATTAAATTTGTGTTGCATATATCAGTTGTGGTATATATTATATAACTACTAAAAAATTCTATTTCGAAAGGATGACAATCAAAATGAAAAGAACTGAATTAGTTACCGCTGTTGCAGAAAAGACTGGTGTCTCTGAAGCTGAAGTCGATTGCGTCTTAAAGACTGTTTTAGACACAATTACTTGCACTTTAGCTCACGGAGACGAAGTTACTCTTCCTGGTTTTGGAAGCTTCAAGACCAGCAAACACGCTGCCAGAGACGCTCGTAATCCTCAAACAGGTGCGGTCGTTCATGTCGCAGCATGTGTTGCGCCAACATTCCATGCTGGTAAAGCCTTAAAGGATGCTGTTAACAAATAATTGTATCCTTGTAATGCAACAATAAAAGAGGTCCCTTACTAGGGCCTTTTTTATACTCATTTCTCCGATATATCTTAAAAGATATATACAATTTGGTTTATAATAATATCACTATGCCAGAAGAAGCTATTTTAGAACCTCTAGATTTATATAACCGTACCTACAAGCACGATGTCCATGAAGCGGGTGTGCAGTATTTTGATGACTGCGTTGAAAAGGCAGGAGTGGACCTTGCCGTTCATAGAGAAAACGTTAAGAAATACAATGCCGCTAAAGGGAAATATGCCTTACATAGTAGAAAGGCCAGCAATCTCCGTGGATGGAGAGTATTCTTGATTATTCTTGCGGTCTTAGGCGGTATTGCTGCGCTTGCTGGATTCATTCTTATCGGTAGTAATGGAGTGGCTGCAGCGGTGTTAATTCCCGTAGGGATTGTTGTCTTAGTAGCCTCTATTTTAGTTATTTGCCTAGCATTGAATCGTAGGATAAGACAAGCTGACTCAGCTGCTGCAAAGCATAAGAAGGATGTAGATGAGTTAAGAGAAAAATGTATGGATGATGTTCGTCGTGTTACTTCTCTTTTTGAGTGGAACATCCCCACGAAGATCATCAGAGAAAATGTGCCTCTTATTCAGATTGACGACACCTTTGATATGAAGAAATATGACTACTTAAGTCATAAGTATAACATCGGTGATAATAATGATAAAAATACCTCCACAGTTTTCTTACTTAGTGGGACTATTGCGGGGAATCCGTTTCTTTTTGTGAGGAATTTCTACACATACATGGGTCAGAAAACCTATACAGGAACACTTCCAGTCACTGTTCCTGTCAGAGTGTATGATGGAGAAAGATGGGTGACCACAATGAAGACGGAAATCCTTACCGCTACACTCGAAGAACCCGCCCCATTTTACAATTATGAAACATTCCTTGTTTATGGCAATGACTCCGCCCCCAATCTCACCTTCTCTAGAAAGCCGACAATTTCTAAACTAGATAACGATAAAGACATTGATAAGTATGTTAAATCAGAAACAAAGAAATTAGACAAAACTGCAGACAAAGCAATTAAAAAGGGCGGTAAATTCACACCGATGTCTAACGAGGAATTTGAAACTATTTTCCATGCTTGGAATAGAAACAATGAGGTGGAATTTAGGTTGCTTTACACCCCACTAGCCCAAGAGAACACCCTTAAGTTGCTTAAGAGAACCACACCCAATAATCCTTATGGTGATGACTGGCAGTTTTCTAAAAGAAAGTGTCTCAATTATGTGACATCTGAACACTCACAGATGCTTGATGTCTACATGAGACCGGATAGGTATGTTGGATACTATGATCTTGATAAACTAAAAAAGGATTTTGTTGAGTATATAGACAATTATTTTAAATGTCTATATTTCGATATTGCCCCTATTATTTCTATTCCCCTCTATCAACAGATGCAACCAAGAGAATTTATTTACCAAGATAGCTATGACTCTAATTACACAATGCTTGAAGATGAATGTGCGGTTAATGCCTTTCCACGTACGACATTTGTCCACCCACATTCCGCGACAGATGCTATATTAAAGACTAAGATTCTGAAAAAGCACAACAACTATGATGAAGTCAAAGTCAGTGCGTACTCGTATACAGGTACGGAAAGAGTTACCCCTGTGACAGTGCCCGCCAGCAATGGTCATCTTTATGCCGTTCCCGTTAAGTGGGTGGAATACCACCCAATCAAGAAAGATAGTGTGGTTAATATCGCTAATAATAATGCACCAAAAACAGACTATAAGTCCTGTTTTGATAGATTTAACGAGACCCAAAGTGGTAAACTAAAGGAAGATGATAATTTCATCTTCCACCATAGATTTATCGTGATGCTCCGTGATGCTATGAAATCTGACAATCCAGAAGCGCTTGATAACTTCATCGATGATATCTTTGGTTACAAGAATGATCCAAATAGTAGTGATTCAAAGTCCTCATCTATCTCTGATAGCACCGCTAAGACTATTGAATCGGGTAAAAAATAAAAGAAGGAGGTACATTACCTATGGCAAATGCACTTGATGAAATGGATCCAACAAATCCAACAATGGAACAAGGAAAGGATGTTGGCGTAATTGCGAAACAGGTTCCTATTAAAGTGGGCGTTGGCTCAACAGTTTTTGTTGTTATTCTCTGGGTTTTAGCAATTATTCCAGGAATCATTTATTTATGGAGAAGACAGATGGCAGGCAACCATCTCCGTCAATTAGAGCAGAAGATTAACGCAAATGCTTCCGAAATAGATAACTATCTTGAGCAGAGAGTGGTTATTCTTACTAACTGTGCCCAGTTAGTGGAGAAAGCCGTTAAACTCGATGAAGATACCTATAAAGCCATTGCCGCTTATAGAAGTGGTCATCCTGAAGCTTTAAAGGATACTTCCGATGTGGAGAGAAATGATCTCGCTGCAACTTTTGATGGAGTTTCTCGTGGTATCAATGTCGCTCTTGAAAGATATCCTGAGTTAGCGGCCCACAAAGAGATTAAAGATGCGATGCAACAGAACTCTTACTTACAGAGAGAAATCACCGCGGCAAGAACCGTTTATAACGATTCTGTTAATCAATGGAACCGCGATGTCAATGAATGGCCTGTAAAGATGATTTTCGCTGCAAAACACGGATATACAACTCGTGTTCCATTCATTGCTAGTCAAGAAATTAAAGAACAAGCTAGAGGCACATTCTTTAACTAATTGAGAAATTATTTGTAAAGTAGTTTTCCACTTTACACCTCCTTTCTGGGGAAACCCACTTCGTGTTGAAGAAGTGGGTTTTTCTTTGAAAAAGGTGTATAATAAGGTCAAAGAAAGCGAGGATTTTTATTATGACAAATGAAATTCAACTCAAAGACATAGAGAAATATTCTAAAGCTTTCCATAGTGAAGAAAAGAATACCATCTATCAAGACACAGTCATTAAGAACGGAATTGGGAAATCTTCAGTTAATCCCGAAGCTCGCAACAAACTCTATAATGACTCTTTTTCTATTAACCTTGACGCCGGCCGTATTACTGATCAGCAGAGAAGTGGTCGATGCTGGATGTTCGCCGCTACAAACGTTTTACGTTTGGAGGTCATGAAGAACCTTAACATCGACAACATGGAACTCTCTCAAGCCTATCTCTTCTTCTGGGATAAGTTAGAGAAATCCAATTTCTTCTTAGAGAATGTCCTTAGGACTCTTGAAGAACCATTAGGATCTCGTCTTTTAGACTTCTTACTCACCGATCCATTAGGTGATGGTGGTCAATGGACAATGATTTGTAACCTTATTTCTAAGTATGGAGTGGTCCCAAAAACTGTTTATCCAGAAACCGCTTCTAGTGCAATGTCCATGGAAATGGATCGTTATCTCACTCTTCTATTAAGAAGTGATGCTTGTGAGATTCGTAATAGCGCAGCTAAAGGCACTCCTGTGGAAACCCTTCGTGGAAGAAAGGATAAAATGCTTTGTGATGTCTATCGTATTTTATGCTTCTGCTTAGGCGAACCCCCTAAAACATTTGATTACGAATATGTAGATAAAGAAAAGAAATATCACTGCATTTCCGGAACAACTCCACAACAATTCTTCAAAGATTGTGTGAAAGTTAACCTTGATGATTATGTTTCTATTCTTAATTGCCCTTCACCTTTAAGACCCCTTAATACCGCTATTACAGTGGATTTCCTTAACAATGTTGAAGGTGGCAATCCTGTTGTTTATCTCAACCTTCCAATGAAGAGATTGAAAGAGCTTGTCTTAAAACAACTCAAAGATGGACAAGTGGTCTGGTTTGGAAGTGATGTTAGTCAATATCTCACTAGAGATGAAGGCATCATGGCCCCAGAAGCTTTTGATGTTGATAAGTTACTCGGTGTGAAGTTCAATCTCAACAAGGGTGAGAGAGTGGACTATGGTGAATCTCTTATGACCCACGCTATGGTAATCACTGGTGTCAACATCAATGAGAAGACCAAAAAGGTCGAGAGATGGAAGATTGAAAACTCCTGGGGAGATAAATTCGGTTTCCAAGGTTTTGGAGTGGCTTCTGATAAGTGGTTTGATGAATTTGTATTCCAGGCTGTTATTAATAAGAAGTATTTAACCGAAGAAGAGTTAGCGCTTCTTGAAAGCGAACCTTTACACCTTAATCCTTGGGATCCAATGGGTTCCCTTGCTTTATAAGGAGTTATTTCATCTAGATGGAATATGATTTTAGTTTCTGTAACCCCACGGTGATTCACTTTGGTAAAAGTGCAATGAATCATCTTGCGGATGAACTCAATAAGTATGGACGCAATGTTCTTCTCATTTATGGTGGAGGTTCAATTAAAAAGATTGGACTCTATGATGAAGTCATTAGAATTTTAACTGAATGTAAGAAAAATATTGTGGAATTACCAGGAGTTATGCCTAATCCGACGTGGAAAAAAGTGGAAGAAGGCAATACTTTGGTGAGAAAACATAAGATTGATTTTATCCTTGCAGTGGGAGGCGGAAGTGTCATCGATCTCGCTAAAGGAGTCGCTAATAGCGCTCTTTGCTATGATCCTGATCCATTTAAAAAATATTGGATTGATGATGCCCCGGTTGATAATCCTATTATCCCTATAGGTGCAATTCTTACTATGGTGGGAACGGGTAGTGAATCCAATGGTGGTTCTGTCATCACCAATGAAGATTTAAAGATTAAGACTGGGAGAGTATTCCCTCTTGAAACATCCGCTCCCAGATTTGCAATCCTCAACCCAGAGTTTACTTATAGCGTTCCTCTTTATCAGATGAAAGCGGGCATCTTTGACATCTTCTCCCATCTTATGGAGCAATACTTCTCTGGTGAAGACGATAATGTCTCTGATTATCTCATTGAAGGATTAATGAAGTCCTTAATCAGAAACACTAAGATTGCGATTAAAGAACCCACAAATTATGAAGCAAGAAGCAATATTATGTGGTGTGCTACCGTTGCTCTTAATGGTTTAGTGGGCCGTAGCAAACAACAGGACTGGGAAGTACATGCGATTGAGCATCAATTAAGTGCGATTACTGATTGTACCCATGGTATGGGTCTTGCGGCCATCTCCGTTCCTTACTATAAGCACATATATAAGTATGGTTTAGCAAAGTTTAAGAGATTTGCCACTGAAATATGGGGTGTCCCTGATGTAGGCAGCGATGAAGAGGTTGCCCTACAAGGTATTGAAGCCCTCAGAGGATATATTTCTGAATCCGGTATGGTGCTATCAATAAGAGATCTTGGTGTGGATAGTCTTGATACTATCAGAGAGATTGCGGATTCCACTGAAGAAGGTGGTGGTTACAAACAACTAGATCATGATGAGATATATAAGATTCTTTTAGAATCTTACAACCTCACATATTAACTAAAAATTACACTATTAAAAGCAGGCATCTAACTGTATGCCTGCTTTTTGTTTTATCGAGAATAAAAAAGTTGAGCATATTATTTGCGATATTTTTTGTATTGGACTAAACTAGCAAACATTGGTGTGAGAAATGACCCGAAAACAATTAAAAAAGAGAGAATCAAGAGTAGTTCATAAAAAGGGCGATGTTTGTAAGCTTTCGGAGTTAAAGAAAGGACAAACATGTAAAGTCTTATCGATGACCAACGATAATAAAGCCTTAAGAAGACGTCTTTTAGATATGGGAATTACTAAAGGTGTTCTCATTCACATAAAGAAGTTATCTCCGCTTGGAGACCCCATTGATATCGAGTTAAGAGATTATGAACTCTGTATTCGAAAAGCGGATATGGAAGAAATAGAAGTGGAGGTTGTTGACTAATGCGAGTTGCTTTAGTGGGTAACCAGAACTCCGGCAAGACAACATTATTTAATGATCTCACCGGCTCTAATCAGAAGATTGGTAACTGGCCTGGCGTGACTATTGAAAGAAAAGAGGGTCACATTAGAGGGACTGATATTGTTGTCGTTGACCTTCCTGGGATCTATTCTCTTTCTCCCTATACTGCGGAAGAAGAAATTTCCCGTCAATATGTTGTTGATGAAAAACCAGATGTCATTATTGATATCATCGATTCTCTTTGTATTGAGAGATCTTTATATTTAGTTTCTCAACTAATTGAGACCGGAACTGACGTGATTTTAGCCCTTAATATGTCTGATATCATTGACAGAGAAGGCGTCAGTGTTGATGTAGAAAAGCTTTCTAAAGCTTGTGGTTGTTCCGCTGTCAGTATCTCCGCAAAAACAAAATCTGGAATTCCAGAACTTATTGAGATGCTTGAAAAACACACCTATAAGAAAAACAAAGGTCTTAAGATTTTCCCTAAAGATATAGAAACACTCATTGGAGTGGTGCAGAAAGAACCAAGCGCAGAAAACCGCTTTGATGCGATTAAAATTATTGAAAAAGATCCAAGATATGCAGAGAAATATGTTTCTGATGAAGTAAATTCTGAAATTGAAAACATTGAAACTAAATATGATATGGATAGCGAACAACTCATCGCTTCTCTTCGTTATGACTGGATTAGTGATGTTAAAGGAAGCGCTATTACACTTAAAAAAGAAAAGCGAAGTGTTATCTCTGATAAGCTCGATAAAGTCTTCCTTAATAAATGGGCCGCTATACCACTCTTTATAGTCATCATGGCGGTTGTTTATATCCTCGCTGTTGGGCTTGTCGGCTCCCTCACCGTGGATGTCATGGATGGTCTCATTAATGGAACAGATTCTCTTGAACTTAATTTATTTGGAGCGTCCTGGGAATTTGAATGGGAATTCACTGGACTGGGTCCGTGGTTAGCAGACCTTTTAGGGTCCGTAGGTGCCTCTGGTTGGGCACAATCTCTTGTCGCTGATGGCATCATTGCCGGTGTGGGCGCTATTCTTAACTTCGTTCCTCAAATTATAATCTTGTTCTTGTGTCTTTCAGTTCTTGAGTCCACTGGATATCTTTCAAGAGTGGCCTTCCTTCTTGATCGTCTCTTCCATCGTATAGGTTTAAATGGTAAATCCTTGATTCCATTCATTGTGGGGACTGGTTGTAGTGTTCCGGCGATTATGAGCGCAAGAACCATTGAAGATGAGCACGAGCGTAATCTTACGATTACTCTTACCCCATTTATGCCTTGCAGTGCGAAATTACCTATTATTTCCCTTTTTGCGCAGTTCTTCTTCCCCGCTTCTTATGCGTGGTTAGTGACCTTCTTAATGTATATTGCCGCGATTGTGGTCATTATTCTTTGTGCATGGGTTCTTTCCCGTGTCTTTATAAAGAATCGTACCGCATCCGCTTATATATCAGAATTACCTGCTTGGAAAGCTCCTAATGGAGCATATGTCGGTCGTGATGTCTTTGATAAGACCATGGCCTTTATTAAGAGAGCAGGCACTATTATTCTTTTGTGTTCCATCGTCGTGTGGTTCCTTGTTTCCTTTACCTGGGACTTCCACTACATCGAAGCCTTTGATCCAGAAGCCATTGAAGAAGCCGCTGATGTTGTGGTTTATACAGTGGATGATAGTCTCCTTGCTAATCTTGGCAGAGCGATCTCTTGGATTTTCTATCCAATGCTAGGTGGCAATTTATCTTGGGCCGCTTCTGTGTCCGCTATTCAAGGTTTAGTGGCTAAGGAACAAGTTATTTCCTCTATGGCTATTATTGCGAGAACTTCGGAAGAGGCCATCTTTGAGTCATCGCTGTTCTCGTTCTTTACACCCTGGAGTGCGGTTGCGTATATGACCTTTACCTGTTTCTCCGCTCCATGTTTTGGTGCTATATCTACCATGAGAAAAGAGTTTGGGAGCAGTAGACAGATGTGGAAAGCCATAGGATTCCAGACGGGATTAGCATGGGTTTTAGCGTCTATTATTGGTTTAATTGGGATGGCATTTGTCTAATAGGAGGAAGGAGATAATATGACTACTGCAGATATTATCATCTTAGTTGTTGTCATTCTTATTCTTGGAGTGGTTATCTACTTCTATTTTGTGAGACCCCATCAAAAGGGAACTAATGGAGAATGCGCTAATTGTGAAATAAATTCTCATCATAAGAGAATCATTAGGTCAATGCGTCGACAAAGAAAGAAAGAAGAAAAGAAAAAAGCCAAAGAGGCTCAGAAAATAAAAGAAGAAGAGAATTGATTTCTCTTTTTCTTTACTTCGTTATACTTAATGCAATTAAGTAGTTCTTATGATACAATGAAAGCACACATAGGAGTGATGTATAAGATATGGGGAAAAGAATAGTTTGTTGTACATCTACAGGTTGTTTAGACTACTTTGATAGTAAGTACGATATCAGAAGTATTCGAATTAAACTTGAGATTGATGGTAAGTACTATGCTGATGGTAGCGAGATGCCAGCGGATAAGTTTTATGCCTTGTTAGAGGCAAATAAAGATCTTATTCCTAAGACCACTCAAACACCCGTTGGTGAGTTAGTGGATTTCTTTAATGAGTTATATGATGAAGGCTACGATCAAGTCTTTGTCTGCACTATTAGTGCTCACCTTAGTGGCACAATCAACGCTGTGGATACCGCTGCAGCTCTTCTTGAAGATAAAATGACTATTGTTAGCTATGATACAAAGAGTGTCTGCTTTAATGAAGGTTGCTTTGCTCTTAAAGCCGCGCAAATGGTGGAAGAAGGTAAATCCTTTGATGAAATCAAAGAAGCCCTTGATTATATGTCCACTCACAATCTTATTATCTTCGCTGTTGAGCATCTTGATTTCTTAATCAAGAATGGTCGTCTATCTAACGCCAGTGGCTTCTTTGCTAATCTTCTTCAAATTAAACCTCTTCTTGAGGTACAAAATGATGGCGAGATTAGAGCAACAAAGAAGATCCGTACCATTCAAGCGGCCTTAACTGAAGTGGCTAATAGAGTTAAAGAATATACAGAAGGTCATGACTACTGGATGTATATTGTGGCCACTACCAATGAAAGAGTTCCATATTTAAAGACTCAAATTACCAATGTTCTTGGTGTTGATGCCGATAAGCTCTTATTAGTGCCTTGTTCTCCAGTTGTGGGATGTCATGTTGGTAATGGGGCACTAGGATTCGGAGTCTTCCTTAAAGACTAGTTATTATATATATCCATGAAGACATTACTAAAGAATTGTAGGATTCTCTCGATGAGAGAGAACGAAGAGATTTATGTATCTAATATTGTGATAGAGGATACAAAGATTATCTATATAGGAGAGGATTATCTAACTTTCTCTCCTTTTGATAAGACGATTGATATAGGCGGTAATCTTATCATGCCATCTTTTAAGAATCTCCACGGACACGCTCCAATGGTGTTTGGCCGCGCTCTCACTGATGGGGTTTCCCTTGAAGAGTGGCTCAATAATATTATTTTTCCACTAGAAAGTCATCTCACTAAGGAGATGATCTATAACTTCACAAAGCTTGCAATTCTTGAATATCTTTCCAGCGGTATCTCTATTTCTAGTGAGATGTATTACTATCCAGAAGAAATGGCAAAAGCCACACTAGAATATCACTATCCAATGCATCTTGTATGTTGCAATAAAGAGTATGAAAACACTATTAAAACCATTGATAAATGGCAAAAAAAATCCGCAAAACCCCTACCAATTACCTATACAGTGGGTCTACATTCTGTTTACACAGTGGATGAACAAGACATAGATAACGCAAAGAAATATCTATCAAATCATAAGGAAGGATTATGTGTTCATGCGTGCGAAACAGAAAAAGAAGTGGAGAATTGCAGAGAAAAACATAGTGGTTTAACTCCTGTTGAGTATCTTGATAGTCTTGGTTTGTTCAATTACGGTGGCACTATATACCACGCGAATTGGTTAAGTGATAATGACTATAAAATTATCAAAGAAAAACACCTAATTCCTGTAACTTGTGCCGGATCTAACGCGAAATTAGCTTCTGGAATCTGCCCAATCAGAGAATTGCTTGATCAAGGTATTAAGGTCGCTATTGGCACTGATGGAGCGGCTTCTAACGATTCTCTTGATATGTTTAATGAGATGAAGCAAATCGTCGCACTTCAAAAAATTAAACACATGGATGCCTCTATTATTAAACCATTTGAAGTTTTAGAGATGGCTACAGTTAATGGAGCAATTGCCCTTGGTCTTAACGACTCTCTTTATGTCGAGGAAGGACAAAGCGCGGACCTTATTGAGATTGATTTATCTAAACCTAGTATGCAGCCGATTAATGATATTGTTTCAAATATTGTTTTCTCGGGTAGCAAGGACATTATTAAAATGACCATTGTTAGGGGTGAGATACTTTATCGAGAAAACAAATACTATGTCAGTGACGACATTGAGAAAATTTATAAGAAGTGCCAAAAATTGGCGGATGAGTTAAAGAAGTTTAGAAATATCTAAAGAGACAAACTTATTGGCAAAGAAGAACTTGCCAAAGACATATGTACTAGAAGCACTTTCAGTGAGGGTAATGAACTTATCCTCGCTTTCTATATAGTCAAGATCTTCAGTCATCGCAGGAGCGGCGATGTTTCTTCTTGGTGCATCTGTCACCAAGCCGTATGTTGGTATATCCTCATAGCCCTTAAGTCGGTCATTAGGATCACTTATTTCATAAAAGTAGTCGTCCCCTAGATAGTATTGTAAGCGCGATGAGCTTAAGCCATAAGATAGAGAAAGGAGAAGACCACCACGAGAATCCATGGCTAAACCTTGGACCTTCTCTGGAAGTGCAATGATTGCGAGGGGTTCACTCTCACCAAATGTCTCTCTATCATAGATTTCACAAATCGCTCCAGTTGAATCTCCGTTTCCGTTAACTACCCAGTTTTCAGTATGATATTCGCCCCGACCAGTAAATTCTCCAGTAAAGAGATATTTTTCATTTGTATAAACAAATGAAGCATTAGAAATTGTGGGGACACCCTCTCCAACATCAACATCAAAATCGGTAGTGCTCTCAAAGAGACTTCTATCCATCACATAAATTTCGTTTTCATCACAGAGGTAAACCTTATCTCCTGTAGAGGAAACCCCACCTGCGTGGGTTGTGCAAGGTTCTCCATTTTTGCTTAATGTATATTCTCTGACCACACCATTAGAGGTGGTATATATAGAACTTGGTTCTCCATCATGGCGGTAACTTGAGATAAAGTATGTATCTATTTCCTCGTTATAGCTTATTCCTTGAGGAGTGGCACTATTTAAACCAGGAATCTTATCGATCTTCTCACTAATGGAATAATAATCGCTGTAAATTGCGTATTTAGCGCCTTCTAAGACCGCCCAAACGACAACCACTAAAGCGATTAGACTTCCAATTATACCCACAGGGATCTTCCACCCTAAAGATGCTTTATTCTTTTGTTTGTATGTGCTCATGCTTATTGACCCTCGAATTGCTCAGATAATTATAATTTATTATAAATTTTAATTAAGCTACATAAAATTATTTTAAATTTAGAACGATTTGTTCTATTCTATTTTTATGGCAAGGGTGTTTCTTTTTATTTCTCCAAACTTTCCAAAAACTTACTATCGCTTCGTAGAAGCGATGAAGAAGAGAGGTTTTATCTGTCTTGGTATTGGTAACACCCCATATTATGAAATACCTGATGATCTTAAAGGATGTATTGACGAGTATTATTGCTGCAGAGATATGGATGACTTCGATAATGAGAAGATTGCCGTGGAGTACTTTTTAGAAAAGTATGGACATATTGACTACATAGAAGGTAACAACGACTACTGGCTCGAAAAAGATGCTCAATTAAGAGAACTATATAACATTCCTAATGGTCCTAGACCAAAACAGCTTGAGTTTTACCGTCATAAAAGCTTAATGAAGCAGAAATATGAGGAAGCTGGCATTAATGTGGCCAAGTGGATCCTTGTTTCTACATATCCAAAATTAGTGGCTTTTGCGAAAAAAGTCCATTATCCCATTTTTATAAAACCTGATGTTGGTGTGGGAGCAGTGGACAATCACAAAATCCACAACGAAGAAGAACTTAAAGAATTCTATGATAATAGAGATTTATCAGTTACTTATATTGCGGAGCAATATATAGTGGGAGATCTTATCTCCTTTGATGGCATTTCTAATTCTAAAGGAGAGGTCTTGTTCTGTGTTTCTAATGAATTCTCGGAAGGGGTGAGCGATGCCTTACAGAACCTTGACGATATCTTTTACTACACAGTGAAGGATCCCGATCCCAAACTTGTGGAAATAGGCAAGAATATGATTAAAGCCTTTAATGTGCAGAATAGGTTCTTCCACTGCGAATTCTTCAGATTAACGAAAACCATTCGTGGACTAGCAAAAAAGGGAGAATATGTGGCCCTTGAAACAAATATGAGGCCCGCTGGAGGATACACCCCAGATTTGATCAATTTCTCCGCGAGTGTTTCCTGCTACGAGATTTATGCGGATTCTATTGCTTATGATGAGAATAGACAAGATATGTCACAGCCTCATTACTATGCCGCTTGTGCGTGCCGTAGAGACACGACAAAGTATAAATACACTGATGACGAAGTAAAATATAAATACTATTTCAACCTTTGTTTTGTTGATCGATATCCTAAAGTATTTAGTGGGGACATGGGTGATTACTTTTTCATGGCAAGATTTAATTCAAAAGATGAGGTAGACGAATTCCACAAGTTTGTTAATGAGCGAGTTAGTTAACCAAAGAAAAAGCCACCCTTGAAGGTGGTTTTTTTCTCTCTTGAACTGCCGATTATAAGTATTTGAAGATGTGGTCGGTAGCAATGATGCAAACAAGATCAATAATCCAAAGGATATTGAAACCAAAGATTATTCTAAGGACGAAGCAGACGATTTCCCAAACAGACTTATCTTTAAGTCCGTTTTTAAATTTTACCACGAGACCAAAGATCCATGCGGTGATTGGAATAATTGCCCAGATAACACTGGCAACCTTTCCCCATCCAAAATAATCTTTCCCAATTCTTTTTGCCATTAATATAACCTCTTAGACATTGCCAACATTATACATTGTTAATGTATATATCGTAAAGAAGGGAATATATGATAGAATAAAAGCATGAAAAAACGCACTCTTAATATTGTCTATTTGTCAGATATTATTCTCTTAATACTTTTCGCTTTGGTGCCAACCTTAATCTTTAATGGAGTGGGTTTTTACGAGGATATGGAGCTCTATCTTTCCTTAACATATTGGATTAGTTTCGCTCTCTCTATACTCGTTGTTTTAGGTTTTGTCATGTATTGCTTTAATCGTCCTAATAAAATGCCCAAGGTGTGGTTTTGGTTCACGGAAAGCTTTGCCCTTCTCTTCTTAATTACCCCTAATATTTGCATGTTTTATTTAGACGGAAGTTATGTTACCCCTCTTATCATTAATATTGTGGTCTTAGCACTCTTCCTCATTAGTATGTTTATTACCTCAACTCTTTATGTATTCCGTTCTAACCGATAAGGAGCAGACAGTGACTGGTTTAATTATAACTAACATTGACAATAAGCATTCGCTACCCAAGGCGAATTCTTTATTAAATGAGCTCAATAAAAGGAATATCCCTGCAAAAATCATTCAAAATGATGGATTTTTGTATGAAATAAAGGATGGAAATATCATCAGTCATATTCCAATTTGTGACTTTATTATCTACCTTGATAAGGATATTTATACTGCGGTAGCTCTTGAGAAATGCGGCTATCTTGTGATTAATGATAGTGCCTTTACATCTCTCTGCGACAATAAGATACTTTCATCTCTTCGTGTGTCTAATTTAGGAATTGATGTTGTCGATACAATCTCGCTTCCGCTTGTGTATCACCAACCAGAGGAAAAGCATTATGCCGCTATTGATTCAGCGATAGAGAAATATGGATTACCCCTTATTCTTAAAAGAGCGTATGGTTCACTTGGTGAAGGAGTTTTTAAGATCAATAGCAAGGATGAGTTATATCAGATATATGGACAGTATTATCGAGATCCACTATGCATTCAGCCATATATTGAAACCGACAATTCATCAATTCGTGTGCTTGTCCTAGATCATAAGATTATCGGTGCTATTAAAAGGATTGGGGAAGAAGATTTTCGTTCCAACAGTGGGCAAACAACCTCCCAACCTTATACCCTTGATAAGACTTTAGAACAGATTGTTGGCACCCTTATAAAAGAGCTAGACATTGATTATGCTGGGATTGACTTTTTAGTAAGCAAAGAAGGCAAGTATCTCTTTCTAGAGATAAATAGCAACGCTTTCTTTGATGAATTTAGTAAAGTTACCAGAATTGATGTGAGCAAACTCTTTATCGACATGGTTATTAAGAAAGTCTCGCACGAATAGCACATTATAAAAAACCATTTATATCAACGGAGAATAACCGATTGTAAATCGTGTTATTTTTTGTCTATATATGCTATCATTTTATGAGTATGGCACAGGTAGTTGTAGACAATTTATCAAAGATTTATAACCAAGGTCAATCCAATGAGATTGTGGCTCTTGATAATATCTCCTTTACTGCAGAAAAGGGAGAATTCATCGTGATTCTTGGTGCTAGTGGTGCGGGTAAGACCACACTTTTAAATCTCCTTGGGGGCATGGATAATGCCACTTCTGGCTCCTATAAGATTGATGATGTTGAAGTGACATCATTAAGCGATAGTGAATTAACCAAAGTAAGAAGAGATGATATTGGTTTTGTGTTTCAGTTCTATAACCTTATGCCTAATCTTACTGCTTACGAAAATGTTATGATTGCGGAGCTTGTTGCCCACGGGGACGGATCAAGAAGTGACACTGTTCTAGAACAGGTTGAGCTCAAAGAGAGAAGAAATAACTTTCCATCAGAGTTAAGTGGTGGTGAACAACAGAGAGTTTCTATTGCTCGGGCAATAGTTAAAAATCCCCGTCTCTTACTCTGTGATGAACCCACTGGCGCCCTTGATTCAAAAACCGGAGCCTCAATCATCAAACTTCTTAAAAAAATTAACAAAGAGAACGACACCACTGTGATTGTGGTGACCCACAACGCAAATATTGCCCAGGTTGCTGATCGTGTCATCAGAATTGCGGATGGAAAAATTATTGAAGATTCATTTAACGAAATAGTAAAGGATCCCGAGGAAATTGACTGGTGAAAAAAATAACATTAACCGGGATTCTAGCAAGAAAAACTACTAGAAGTATAAAAAATAACTGGGGACAATTTCTCTCTATTATTTTGATTACTGCCATTGCGGTTACTCTTTTCTTGGGTCTCAGTGCAAATGCAGAGTCTTTTAAAGATAGAATCAATCGTCTATATGAAGAATGCAATGTCGCTGATATCTGGATTACCACTGATGGGGAAAGCGAAGCAGACACCCAATATATCTCTTCACTTTTAAATGAGTCCGACTCTATGGAAGTGAGAGGCTATATTCCCGCCACCTTTGAAGAAGATTCGGCTTATATGGTGACCACTGATGTAATGCCAACGATTAACGCTCCATACATCGTAGATTCTCTCTTTGATGATGAAGGAGAAGACTTCTTCATTGTGGATGAGGCTTTAGTGGGTTCTGATGTATCACTTACTGGATTAACTCTTGGTTCTGAGGTCAATGTTTCTATCTCTGCCTCTCTTTTAGGAGAAACAGTGAAGTCATATCTTGGAAACGAGAGCCTTATTACAATGACCTTCACTATTAATGGAATGATGGAGTATGCAGAGAATGTTTCTACCTCCACTTATAATTCATCAACCTTCTTTGTAAGCACTAACTATTTTAAAAACGAACTTAAATCCGCTATCAGTGAGATGATAGGGACATCTTCGTCTATCATCGATGCTCTTATAGATGATTATTCGTTGAATAATCAAATGATAATTAAAACCGGGAAGCACACCAAGGTTAGCAATCTTCTCTCTGACATTAATGGCTACTATAGTAGCGGGGAAAACGAAGCCACATTGATGTATCTCTATGACTTAGACAACGCCCCCTTTAATATCATTGTTCAGGCGGATGCTGATCAAGCAGTTGCACTCTCCTATGCCTTCTCTTTTATTTTCTTCTTTGTCGCCTTACTTGTCATATTGACTACCATGTCACAGTTAATTGTTAAAGAAAGACAAGAGATAGGAACCTTAAAGGCTATAGGAATGAGTAGTCAAAGGATATTTGCGTCTTATCTGATACTGATGTTAGTCCTTGTTGGGATAGGTCTAGTTATAGGTATGATACTTGGGCCATTACTCCTTCCATCAATCATGGACATAAAATACTCAATTCTTTATACACTCCCTGCGATGAGATATGTGTTCCCGTGGGTGTATTTTGTTGCGACATTAGGTGTATTAGTGGTTCTTACCGCTCTTGTGGTTTATATCGCCTGCCGTAGTGAGTTAAGACTCAATCCTGCAAGCAGCATGCGACCACCAATTATCAAGCCATTAAGGCCTAAAGATAACAAGGATAAAAAGCCAAAATTCTTGTATTTTAAGATGGCTATGAGAAATATTAGGCTGCACCCCGCTAAATCAGTTATGGTGGTCGTGGGAATATTAGGATGCACCGCTCTACTTGTGTGTGGATATGGGATAGATGATACCCTAGACCACTCAATCGACTATGATATCAAGAATTTCTATAATGCGGATGTGACCCTGACTTATTCCACAGGAACGGAATCACAACTGGAACTCTTATATCAATATGATGAAATCGAATATGCGGAGGAAGTGGCCTCCACATCAATCACGGTGATTGGAGAGAATAAAGGTAGCACAACAATGATGGATACAAACCTTTATGTTTTACCCATGGATCACCAATTCCAGAACGTTGAATTTGATAGTGGAACAATCGCTATCTCTTCTAAAGTTTCAAAGGATGCTGGTATTGATGTAGGTGACACTATTACCTTTGAGACAGTTGATGAAACATTTACTGGCACTGTCGGGGTGGTATATAAGACATTCGTCTTCCATGGAATATTAGTTTCTAGTTCTAATGAAGCGTATGCTCCACTATATAGCAACATCTCTACCGCTTACATAAATGTCAAGGATGGAGTGAACAATGAAGATTTTGCACTGATGCTGAAAAACGACTTAAGTTTTGTTTCCAGTACAACAACATATGCAGAGACATATGATTACATTAATTCCATCATTAGCTCCATCTCTTTCATGACTTTAACAATCAAAATATTTGCAATTTTGCTTGCTGTAGTAGTGTTGTTTAATTTAACCTATCTAAACTTCAAGGATAGAACGAGAGAAATAGCAACCTTAAAGGTTACTGGATTCTCCACAGTCGATATCGCCAAAACTCTGATATACGAATCATTGATCCTTGTTCTTATTGGTGCGGTTATTGGACTGGCCGCTGGTTTCCCAATGGAGATTTTAGTGCTCTTTGTCAATAGAAACTCTCTTGTGGAATTCCTCTATACCGTGAGCGCTTGGACGATGATTTTGTCATTTATTATCACTATAGGAACCGCAATTATTATTAATATAATCCTGGCGACGAGAATAAGAAAAGTCCCCATGGTGGAATCTTTAAAGAGTGTCGAGTAGTAACATTATGAACAAGAATTATAAACCAAAACCAAAGACATCCACTAACAATCAAAAGCAGGAATTCATCGTTGATGAATACACCGAACTTTTAACCTATCTTTTTAAGTGCTATCCATCCAAAGGAAGGAATGATGTAAAGGCTCTTTTATCTAAACATTTAGTAACTGTTAATGGGGTGGGTATTTCTCAATTTGATTTTAAATTATCACCAAAAGATCGAGTGGGTATTCTCTATCATCCTCTTGTTCAAAAAGTTACCCCAAAGCTTCCAATTATCTATGAAGATGATGAATTTATTGTCATCAATAAGCCTGCGGGACTCCTTGCCACACCAAACGACAAGGAGAAGAGTGACACAGCATATACAATCCTTTTAGATTATGTGCAAAAGAAAGATAAGCATAACCGTATTTATATAGTGCATAGAATAGATGAAGATACATCGGGAATCATGATCTTTGTTAAAACACCAAAACTTCAGGAACTTCTTATTAATGACTGGAATAATCTTGTCATTAAAAGAGGGTATTATGCAGTTGTGAAGGGAGAGATGAAAGAAAAGCAAGGCAGTTTTGCGTCCTATTTAAAGAAGAATTCTCAACAAATGATGTATTCATCTAAAGATAAACATGGTCAATATGCGGTGACAGATTATAAAGTTGTAGCCTCTAATGGTGTTTACTCTCTCCTTGATGTAAGTATTAAGACTGGTAAGAAAAACCAGATTCGTGTTCATCTCTCAGAGAATGGTCACACTGTGGTGGGCGATGATAAATATGGAAACCCCTCAGATCCACTTGGAAGACTTGGTCTCCATGCCTATGAATTAACCTTTACACATCCTATTAGTAAGAAGGTAATGACTTTTAAGTCACCAATACCTCCTGAGTTCAAAAACCTTGTAAAATAGCGGAGTTTTTATAGAAAAATGGTACTCGAAACCGAAAGACTTATCTTAAGAAATTGGGAGAGCGATGATGCTCCGGCATTTTACAATCTCGCAAAAGACCCAGAAATAGGGCCACTTTGTGGGTGGAAACCCATTGAAAGCGTTCAACAAGCCCGGGCCACAATTATCATGAGCCTCTATTCAAGCGGGGATTTTGCCATAATTCTTAAAGAAACCCAGCAAGTCATCGGTGGAATTTCATTGAAGTACAATTATCCAGTTGACATTCATGTATCGGAAATTGGTTATTGGTTAGGTCGTGATTACTGGGGAAACCATTATATTGGTGAAGCCATGGAAAGGCTTCTTGAGTATGCCTTCTTAGTCAATGGAAAGACTACCTTATGGATTGGTCATTACGCGGGCAACGAGAGAAGCAAATCAATTATTGTCAAAGCGGGATTTACCTATGTCCGAACTGTCTATCATACTTATCAAGTACAGCTTGAAGAGTACCGGGATTGTGTCTTATATAAACTCACAAAGAAACACTGGTTGGACTTACACCCAATGTATAAAAAATACCACTAATCTCAACTCTTTTTGTCTTGAGAGGTCAATCAAACATTGTTATATCACTCAAAATCATATATTATAAGTCTGTTGTTTGTGCAATTAAATTAAGGTTTATTGTATGGCAGATCAGGTTACTAACGAAGCAAGTAAGATTCCATTTGAAGAAAAGAGCGACATCAAGAAGCTCTCTTTATATGTCGTTGTGGTGAATCGCGGACAAGGAGAAGAGGTCATTAAAGTTCTTCAATCTATTGATTCCACTTTTCAGATTTTATCTTTTGGTAAGGGGACCGCTTCAAAGTCCGTTTATGACATGCTTGGTAACGTTGATGAAGCTAAGGATATTATCTTTGCTTTTGTGGGCGAAGATATGCTTGAAACCGTTAGTGAAGAGTTAAATGCCTTCCTAGTTGCAACGAAATTTCATAGAGGAGTGGGATTTTGTGTTCCCCTCACATCTATCGTTGGAGCGGACATTTATAGATTATTAAGTGGAGATTTATCTAAATAAAGGAGATAGAAAGTATGCAAGAAGGATATGAAGTGATTCTCGCTATTGTGAATGCCGGATCAAGTGAAGTGGTGGTCAATGCCGCGAGAAGTGCTGGCGCTAATGGTGGGACAATATTACATGGTCGTGGTTCCTTAACCCCAGAAGCCGCCGAAGAACTCGGACTAGCCATAAGTCCTGATAAAGAAGTTATTATGATTCTTGTTAAGGTAGAGATACGAGACGCAGTGCTACAGGCTATCAATGAGGTGGCGGGACTTCAAACTAACGGCAATGGTATTGCTATGTCTCTCCCCTGTACAGATGTTGTGGGACTTAATTTCGAATAAGTTTATTTCTACACATATAAAAAGTCTTGCCTCGCTGGCAAGATTTTTTATATCTTTTTGGTTTCTTTACTCTTCCTCTTTGTCCATCTTTTGATGGGCATCAAACTTTTTACGCTCCGAAGTATTAAGAATCTTCTTTCTCATCCTATATGTAGTGGGGGTGATTTCCACTAATTCATCAGAATTGATATAGTCAAGACAAGCTTCAAGAGACATAAGACGGGGAGATTTAAGCACCACAGTTAAATCTTTTGTGGAACTTCTCACATTAGTGAGATTCTTTTTGGTAACAACATTAACCGCTAAATCGAAGTCGTAGCGGTGTTCACCCACAATCATTCCTTCATAGACATCTGTCGTGGGTTCGATAAACATGGTGCCACGATCTTCAACATGCTCAATTGCATATGGAGTGGCCCTTCCTGTTTCTGTGGCCACTAAAACACCTATTTGTCTCTCTCCAATATCAGTCTTTTTATAGGGACGATATTCTTTAAAGACATGGGAGATAATCCCATAACCCTTTGTAAGGGTTAAGAAGTCTGTGGTGAAACCTAATAGACCTCTTGAAGGAATAATATAATCAAGTCTTGTCGTCGTTTCACTTGCCTCCATATCAACGAGTTGTGACTGTCTTTCTCCAATGACCTTCATCACATCCCCAACATATTCGTTAGGAACATCAATCATGAGATCCTCATAAGGTTCGCATTTAACCCCGTCAATTTCTTTGATAATAACCTGTGGTTTAGATACTTGAAGTTCATATCCCTCTCTTCTCATATTCTCTAAGAGAATAGAGAGATGGAGTTCGCCTCTTCCTGAAACAATCCACTCCTCCGCACCAGAGACTCTCTCAACACGAAGAGCAACATCTCTTTGAACCTCTCTATAGAGTCTTTCTTCAATCTGCCTTGCAGTTAAGAATTTGCCATCTTTACCCGCAAAAGGAGAAGTGTTCACTCCAAAGTTCATCTGGAGAGTGGGTTCGTCTAACCTAATAGGTGGGAGGGGCTCTATGAAGTCTGTTGCACATATGGTCTCCCCAACATTGATATCACTGAGGCCCGCAATAGCGATGATATCTCCAGCATGAGCTTCTTCTACTTCTATTCTTTTAATTCCTTGAGTGACAAAGAGTTTTAAAACTCGGAACTGTTTAGTGCTTCCATCATTACGAGAAACCACAACAAGATCATTAACATGTAGGTGTCCTCTTGTAATCGTCCCTATTCCAATTCTTCCCACGAAATAGTTATAGTCTAAGAGCGCTATCTGCATTTGAAGAGGACCCTCTTCTTCCGCTTTCGGTTCTGGTATTTCATCAATAATTGTCTGAAATAAGCAATCCATTCCCTCAACTTGAGTGGAAATATCAGGATCAAGTGAACTAGTTCCTTTTACCGCGGAGGTATACACAACTTTAAAATCTAATAAGTCATCACTCGCTCCAAGTTCAATAAAGAGATTTAAGACATCATCAAGGACTTGAGGAATGTTGATATTAGGTCTATCAACTTTATTAATGACTACAATTGGTTTAATCCCCGCTTCAAGGGCCTTCTTTAAGACGAATCTTGTTTGAGGCATTGTCCCCTCAAAGGCATCTACGAGGAGTAGGACACCATCCACCATATGCATGATACGCTCAACTTCTCCTCCAAAGTCAGCGTGCCCCGGAGTATCAACAATATTAATTTTGTAATCGTGATACATAAAAGTAGTGGTCTTTGAAAGAATGGTAATCCCTCTTTCTCTTTCAAGATCATTTGTATCAAGAAGACGATCCTGGACTTCTTCGCCGTTTCTAAAGAAACCCGCTGTTTTAAGGAGCTGGTCTACAAGAGTGGTTTTTCCATGGTCGACATGGGCAATAATGGCAATGTTTCGTGTTTTCATAATAAAAAACCTTAACTATATTAGTTAAATGGTTTTTATTATTCAACGATAATTTGTTAATCAAGATTCTTTATAATGTTATAGACTTGGTTTTTAGCAAGATGGTTTTCTTTGCAAATCGCCTCTATAGCGTCTTTTTTTGTGAGACCTTTTGCTAGATATTCACGACATAGATGTTCAATCTCTATATCACTAAGGACCTCTTTGTTCTTTTCTTTTCCTTCAAGGACAATGACAATTTCTCCAATAATTGTTGTGAAATCTAGTTCGAGTAATTCCCCTACTGTTCCATAGATATATTCTTCATTAATTTTCGTTAATTCCCTGCAAAGCGTCACTTTTCTATCTCCTAGAACGTCGTAAATAGAATGAAGTGTGGCCTCAATTCTATGTGGTGCTTCATAAAAGACAATTGTGTATAGCTCATTCTCTAGTTCCTTTAATTGCTTTTCTCTCGCGACCTTTTTAGCGTCAAGAAATCCATAGAAGAGGAATTTATCTTTTGACAAATTTGCCCCTAAAAGTGCGGAAAGCATTGCAGAACTCCCGTTAATTGTGGAAACGGCGATGTCGTTTGCAATGCATTTATTCACTAATATCTCTCCAGGATCAGATATTGTGGGATAGCCAGCATCAGACATGTAGACAACCTTCTTCCCTTGTTTAATTAAGGTGATAGCGAGATCCGCCATAGAAGATTCATTGTGTTCTCTGAGTGAGAGTAGTTCTTTGCCCTTAATATTAAAAAAACCAAGCAATTTGCCGCTAACTCTTGTATCTTCACACATTATGACATCGCAATCTGATAAGGTTTCGATTGCTCTTGGATTCATTTCTTTAAGATTGCCGATAGGCGTGGCAATAAGATAGAGAAGGTATGGAGAGGAATAGCTTTTAACTCTCTTCATTTTTGTTCTTTCTCTTCCTGTTTTCACTTACTATTTCATCATATCTAGAAAGGGGAATGGTTTGGATGTTATCTTCTCCTCTAAGTTCCACCACACCAGAGATCACATTAATTGATGAGACAGTAAATTGATCATGGTCAATCCAAAGGGTCTGCCCAATATCTGGGAAGACCTCTTTAAGTTCAGAGTAGGCATCATCTTCATATTTGAGGCAACACATAAGTTTGTTACATTGACCACTTAGTTTGGGAATGTTTATTGTGAGCATTTGATTCTTCGCGCGATTGATTGAGATTCCATCAAACTCATTGAGAAACATCGAACAGCAAAGTGGAAGACCGCACACTCCTAAACCACCCACAGTTTTTGCTTTGTCTCTCGCTCCGACTTGTCGAAGTTCAATTCGAGTGTGGAAGTGACTCGCTAGAACACGGAGCAATTCTCTAAAGTCCACTCTCTCATCCGCAACATAAGAGAAAGTGACCTTCGCTCTATCAAGAGTGTATTCACAATCAATGAGACGCATATCAAGACCAAGTCTCTTTATTTCAGTTGCACATATTCCTAATGCTTCCTCTGCATCAGCCTCGTTTGCTTCTTCGTTTTTGATATCTGTCGCCGTGGCTTTTCTTAAAACAGGTTTAAGTGCTAAATTTCGATTGTATTCATTAATATCAATGAGGTCAGTCACGACATTGACGAGTTCTATGCCTTTATTTGTTTCAACGACAATTTTATCACCATTCTTGAGGTCGATATTATTCACCCCAAAAAAGTAGGTTCTTAAACCTTTGTTGAACTTCGCTCCAACATAATGACTAAAAGAGGAGAGGTCGAGGTTGCCTTCCGTCTCTTCTTCGCTATCTATTTCATCTTCTTCAATGTATTCTTCGTCTTCTTCCATAACCTTAGTCGCTTATTATCTCATTAATGAGATGATCTAATAGGAGTGAAACATTGGCTCTATCTTGAAGGGTTACCTTGGCTTTCAATAGTTCGACAAGGCAAGAATCGAGATGTTTCACAGAGGATATTAAATCCTTTAATATTGTATCATAACTCGTGATTAATGGTGATAAACCATTTTTCATGTTTAGAGCTTCTTCAAAGAAGAGTGTGAGTATATCCACAGCGTAAGAAGCATCTTCTTTACTTTTCACCAAAGGAATGAGATTTGTTTCCATCTTATAAACCGCTTTGGGATGATCATTTAGAGATTCGATAAGATCTATAATAGTGTCTCTTATGACAATAAATTCAGTGTATTCACCTTCGTTTTTGACGACATCAGAGATTAAAGAAGCATCCTCATAGATATAAGAGAGTATTTCAGCATCTTCTCTCTTAACTCCTAACTCTAACGCCTCACTAATAATGATTTCTCGATCTATTGGAACAAGTTTAAGAGATTGGCAACGAGAGACAATTGTTGGCAAGACATAATTCTCATTTTGGGTTGTGAGGAATGCATAAACGTTATCCTTTGGTTCTTCTAGGAGTTTGAGCATAGCGTTAATCGCCTGGATAGTCATCTTCTCAACGAGATTGATAATATACACGATAATTCCCTTAGCCTCAAAACTCTTGAGGTCAAATTGAGCCTCAATATTAGTAATCTCTCCAATCTTAATTGAACCACTCTCTCCATCAATGACCACAAAATCAGGATAGTTGTCGTCATCAATGCGGATGCAGTTATAGCATTCTTCACACGCAAAAGGAGTGGGGTTCTCACAGAGTAGAGATTTTCCTAAAAACTTTGCCACTTCAAGAAGTGGACTCCCTGTTTGTCCGCTTATAAGATAAGCATGCGAAACATTTCCACTCTCAAGGGCATTAAGAAAGGTTTTATAGAGTATTGGTTGATGTTTTTCTAAATAGTTTTTAACGTTCATAATCTTTTTAAGATTATATCTAATACTTCTTTTTCTACCTCTTCTAGAGGTTTAGAAGCATCGATAACAACATATCTCTTCTTGTATTTCTTTGCGAGTTTAAGGAAGGCCTCACGGACCTTTTTATGAAATTCCATCTCTTCTAGGTCGAGACGATTGACTTCTCTATTGGAATTCGCTGCAATTCTTTCCATCCCCACAGTAGGATCAATATCAAAAAGGATTGTTAAATCAGGCCATGTATCTTCGGTCGCAAATAAGTTGGCATTAAGAATATTCTTAGTTCCAATACCACGACCCACTCCTTGGTAGGCAAGAGAGGAATCAAGATAGCGGTCGCAGATGACAATCTTACCTTCCTTTAAAGCCGGCCAAATCTTTTCCACTAAGTGTTGGCGACGACTGGCAGCATAGAGTAAAGCTTCGGTTCGTGGATCCATCGCCTTATTTTCTTTATCTAAAATCACATTCCTTATCTGCTCGGAAATTGAAGTGCCTCCAGGTTCACGAGTCTCAACAATCTCGTAACCCCTTTTCTTGAGTTCACTGACTGCGTACTTTATGGCAGTGGTTTTTCCCGATCCTTCTGGTCCTTCTAATGTAATAAACATTGATTTTATCTCCTATAGTTTCGTTCTTCCTGATAAGGCTTTACCCAATGTCATGGCATCGACATAATCCAAACTACCACCGATTTGTAGACCATATCCCAAACGAGTTACTTTGACATCAAGAGGTTGTAAGATATCGGCGATGTATTGAGCGGTGGTTTCACCATCTAATGTTGGGTTGGTGGCGACAATAACCTCGCAAATCTCCTCTTTCTTAATTCTTTCAATCAATGATTGAATGTTTAAGTCTTCCACTCCAACACCTTTTGAGGGTGAGACAACACCCTTAATCACATGATAAAGACCATTATATTGTTTGCTCTTTTCAATAGAGGTCACATCCTTTGAATAGGAAACCACCATTAAGGTCTGGTGGTCTCGATCATTATCCGTGCAAATTGGGCATTTTTCTTCATCGGTGATTGCACCACAGACTGGGCATTCGTGTAATTTTTCCTTCATTGAAACAATTGAATCTAATAGTTCGTCAATATCTTCTTGGGAATCGTCCGCTAAATAGTAAGCTATTCTTTCAGCGGCTCTTTTACCAATCCCCGGTAGTGATGCTAATGCATCTATGACTCTTTCAATTGATGTTGGTGTTTCCATTAGAATGGAAGACCTCCTGCTCCGGTAATCTTTTCTTCAATTTCATCATGACGAGCGGAGATTTGATCAAGAATTTCGTTTATTGCTAAAGCAATAGTTTCCTCAACCATTTCTTCATCTTCTTGTGTCATGACCGAAGGATCTATTTTAATCGATTTGATTTTACAACTGCCGTACATTTCAATTGTGACGATACCCGCTTTGGAGATGGTAAATAATTCTTCATCTAAAGCCGCTCTCGCCTTAGAGAGTTCTCTTTGTATTTTCATTGATTGTTGCATCATTTGTTGCATATTCATAATATTATTCCCCCTCAAATTCCGCTTGTATTGAGCCTGGTTTAGGTAGTTTGTCGAGTTGTTGTCTATTAGTGTATTGTTGCTGGAAAGCAACAGATTCCTCTCTTGAGAGAGCAAAGACAAACATGTGTCGTCCAAATATCGCATTTAAAATATCTTGGACATAAGCTTGATTTTCCACTAAATTCACCTTGCTTACGAGAGATTTAGATTTCATTTCAAGGACAACAATATCCTTGTTAGCGATTAGAGGTCGTCCATCCAACAATATGGTGGCGATCTTTCCTACCTCAGGATGACCAACAAATTTTGAAATATCTGTCCATTTTGCAATTAAATTACTTTTTGTTTCTTTGTTTTTACATAAAACCGCGAGCTCAATAAGTCTATCTGTGGAGATTGTAAAGGAGTCACCCTCTCTCGTCCCCTTTAAAATTTTTGGTTGTCCATGTTCTAAGTCTGGTTGTTCTATTGCGTCGTTTCTTTCAATCTTTACCTCGGGCTTTGGTTTCTCTTCGATAACAATCTCTTTGAAGACTCGCTCTTCAACCTTGGGTTCCTCTTCCTCTTTTTCCATAACAATTGTTTCCGCTGCTTTTGGTTTTTTCTTAGACGCTAATTTAAGGACACATATTTCAAAGAGTGGATTGATAGAAGACACACTCTTATAGTCCTTGGTAACTTCCATGAAAGAATCTATATACTCCATTGTTTTGTTATCTCTAATATAACTTGAAAGATCCATCGCATCTTGATAGTTAAGTGCCTGCATTAAAGCAGTGCTTCCAGTATTGTTATATATGAGCAAATCTTTAAGGATGACAAGGATATCATCAGTTAGTCTCTTAATGTCTGTCCCCTTCTTAAAGTAGTGGTCCATTCTCTCTAATAGAGAGGCAACATCACCATTGGCAATATCCTTTAGTAAGGATATCTTTTCTTCTTTGGTTTCTAACGAGAAGATATTTACAATATCTTCCGCTTTCAAAGTATTAGAAGAATAGGCAAGAACTTGATCAAGGATGCTTAGTGCGTCACGCATGCCCCCATCCGCGAGAGACACAATTAAATCCACGGCCTCTCTGTTATACTCTATCTTCTCTTTTTGTAAAACTTCGATAAGTCTATTTGAAATTTCCTCTTCGCTTAGCTTTGTGAAGTCATATCTCTGGCACCTAGACAAGATTGTTGGAAGAACCTTGTTAGGTTCTGTTGTCGCAAGGATGAACACCACATTTGCGGGTGGTTCCTCAAGGGTTTTAAGTAAGGCATTAAAAGCGGAAGGAGTCATCATGTGAACCTCGTCGATGATATAAACTTTATATCGACCGAGGATTGTTCCATATTTGACTTTGTCAATGAGATCACGAACATTATCCACACCACTATTAGAAGCAGCGTCAATTTCAATAACATCTGGGTGAGTGCCTTCATTAATGGCAAGACAGTTCTTGCAATGATTGCATTGATGGCCGACTCCTTCATCACAATTTAAAGCCTTGGCTAAAAGCCTTGCCATAGTGGTCTTCCCCGTTCCGCGAGGACCCGCAAAGAGATATGCATGGGCAAGTTTGTTGCGTTCAAGAGCGTTTTTTAAAGTCTTTACTATGTGTTCTTGACCCGCAACTTCATCAAATGTAAGTGGACGATATGTTCGATATAGAGCTTTATATGCCATATTTCACCTTTCCTAATTATACAAAAAATGATTTCTCTTTTAAAGAAGAGAAAAGGAAGAAGAAACTAACGTTCTGTCATACTAGTCAATCTTTATTTTGTGGTCAAAATATGGTAGTCTAACAATAACAATTTGGTGACATCTATGGAAGCAAAAATGAGAGACCGTTTAGAGACGATGAGAGATAGGTTAAATCAAATAAACACGGATTTACTTGATGAGGCCATTCTTTTAGATGTCGATAAATTTAAAAGTCTCTCTATCGAAAAATCAAAAATTGAAGAACCGGTTGCTCTTTATGAAGAGTATCTCAAATATGAAAAAGACGCTATAGATGCCTTAGAACTTACTAACAATCCTGACAATGATATTAGTTCATTCGCTAAAGAAGAGTATCAACGACTTCTTGATGAACAAGAGTCCGCGATAAATAGACTTAAGATCTTGCTTTTTCCCACTGATCCTAATGATGAGAAGAATATCATCGTAGAGATTAGAGGAGCGGTTGGAGGCGATGAAGCCAATATTTTCGCGGGTGACCTTTTTAGAATGTACACTCGTTATGCTGAAAAACAGAATTGGAATATTAGTGTTTTGGACGAAAATCCCAGCGAAAGTGGAGGATTTTCTTTTGTTTCTTTTTCAATTAAAGGAAAGTCAGTCTATTCTAAATTAAAGTTTGAATCTGGTGCGCATCGTGTTCAAAGAGTGCCTAAGACAGAGGCTAATGGGAGAATCCACACTAGCACCGCAACAGTGCTTGTTATGCCTGAAGCCGAAGACATTGATGTTGTCATTCGACCAGAGGATCTCAAAGTTGATACCTATCGTAGTAGTGGTGCGGGTGGTCAGAATGTTAATAAAGTTGAGACTGCGGTAAGAATCACCCATATTCCCACTGGTATTGTGGTCGCTTGTCAAACCGAAAAGACTCAATATCAAAATAGGGATATCGCCATGACGATGTTAAGAACCAAGATTTACAGTTCAATGTTAGAGAAACAACAGCAAGAACAAGGACAAGAAAGAAGGTTAAAAATAGGCACTGGAGAACGTTCTGAAAAGATTAGGACATATAACTATCCGCAGAACCGTGTGACTGATCATCGAATCAACTACACGATTAATAAACTTGATAGAGTGATGGAGGGGGAGATTGACGAGATCATCGAGGCCCTTATCAACTATGACCAACAGATGAAGATGTTAAATAGCAATGACTAATAGAGAATTGTATTTTGAAGAAATTGGAAAACATGATAAGTATATGACTAAGACTCTTATACTTCAGTGTTTGTGTGCGGTTAATGGTTTTGAGTCAACTATTGAACTTTATAACAAGTTTGATAGTGAGTGTCAGAATACTGAAACCTTCTTTTATTATCGAGAAATGATTAAAAAGGGTTATCCCTTCCAGTATCTTGTTAAAGCGGTTCAATTCTACGCTATGGCATTATTTATTGATGAGCGGGTTCTTATTCCTCGCCCTGAGACAGAAGAATTAGTGTATAAGACCATTGAAAGAGTGGGGATTACTTTCCCTGAAGATAAGAAATTATCAATTTTAGATTTAGGCACTGGTTCTGGTTGCATTGCTCTAGCAATGAAGAAACAATTTCCCACGGCAAGCGTTGATGCTCTAGATATCAGTAGCGCCGCTATTGAGGTAGCTCAAATCAACGCTAAAAAACTTGGTTTGAATATTAGTCTTATTAATGGTGATATGCTTCAACCTTCGACTCTCACAAAGAAGTATGATGTCATTGTTTCTAATCCTCCTTATATAGGAAAAGAGTCAGAAGCGGATTCGAATGTCCGCAAGCACGAACCTCATGAAGCTCTTTTTGCAGACCCTGCAATTAAATATTACAAAGCAATCTTAGAGAACTACGCTGTTAATATTCATGTGGGAACCCTTCTTGCCTTTGAGATCTCCCCTAAGATTAAGAAAGAACTAATTAATCTTGTTAAGATTATGCTTCCTACATCCCGATACTGGGTGGAGAAAGACATCTATCACAAAACTCGTTTCTTGTTTGTGGATGTCAATGATCCTGTCATCGATATCGAAGGTATTAATAAAACCTTAGAAGAGCATAACATTGTCTGCTTCCCCACTGAAACAGTGATGGGTCTTGGAATTTGTGCGGGTGATAAGCAAGCATACGACAACCTCGTTGCCCTTAAAGGAAGAGAGGATGATAAACCCTTTACCCTTATGCTATGGAACAAGAAAGATATCTCTAAATATGCTAAAATAAACGATACAGCAAAGATTATTATTAATGAATATATGCCCGGTCCAATAACTCTGTTATTGCCTCTAAAGAAAGCATCGTTAAATAAATTTGTAAATAACACGAAAGTTATTGGAGTGAGAGTTCCAGGCCACAAAGTGGCCATTGAACTATTAGAAGCGGTATCGAAACCGATGTTTGTGACCTCCGCTAATAAGTCTGGTGAAAAACCAGCGACCAAAGTTAAAGGGGCTAAAGAAATATTCGGGGATTCTCTCTTCTATGTAGAGGGGGATGCCGAAGGGAATAAGCCATCTATCGTTTTAGATGTCACTAGTGATACAATAAAGGTAGTAAGAGAAGGCGATAAAGAACTTCTTAAAGAAATAAAAGCGAGGATAGGACAATGAAATTTATCGCAATTGCGTGTGATCACGCAGGTTTAGATGCCAAGATTCACATCTTGCTTCATTACGCCACTCAAGAAGAGTTTGTTTTTGAGGATTATGGCACATATACCCATAGTTCCTGTGATTATCCCGTCTTCGGAAAGAAAGCCGCAAAACATGTTGCCAATGGTGATTGTGAATATGGAATCGTCATTTGTGGAACGGGTATTGGTATTTCTATGGCAGCGAATAAGGTTAAAGGAATTCGCTGCGCTGTTGGTTATAGTGACCAAGCCACAATCTTATCAAGAAAACACAACGACGCGAACATGATTGCTTTTGGAGCGAGAACCATGACAGTGGAAGAAATGATTAAGAGAATTGACCTTTTCCTCCACACCGAATTTGAAGGTGGACGTCATCAAAAGAGAGTCAATCTCATTGAGAAATAATAAATATTGATAATTTTTGTTTTTGTGTGTTGACAATATGAATGGTCAATCATATTATTTTATGTGGAAGAATATGAATAGGGGTTCATACACATGGCCAAGACATTTGATGATGACACATTAACCAAGGTATCCCAACTACTCTCGATAGCCGCAGATGAAACAAGATTAAGAATCTTGTTATGTCTCTCCGATGGAGAGAAGTGTGTCAAGATGATCCAAGATTTGATTGGTGCGAGCCAATCTCTTGTTTCCCATCAATTAGCAGTTCTCAAGAATTACAAACTTGTTGATTCTCGTCGAGAGGGTAACAATGTGTTCTACTTCCTTACCGATGAACACATATTCTCAATTCTTGATGCCGCCAGCGAACACGTAATGGAGTGATGTGAATGGCAACTTCTCAAACAAAATATATGAATCCGTACAAAAAGACGGTTGTTTCTCCTAGGGTAATTGCTCTTATTGCCCGTGTCGCAATATCAACTGCCTTAGTTATCTTTACTTCTATTTATTTTAGCGATTACTTAATCGAGTATCATTCCACTGCAGAGAAATTTGCAGAAACTAATTGGTGGATAGCGGTTAATCTCTATATGGTTGCTTTCTTGTTAGTAGCGGCAGAGTGCATCTACAAGTTCTTTTTGCATCTCTTCACATGGCATGAATTCTTTGATGAAATCGCTTTGATGCTTGTCGCAAGTGTGGGCGCAATCCTCATTGAGGAATACATGGAAGGCATCATTGTCATGATTCTTTATCAGATAGGAGAGATATTTGAAGAGATATCTGTGAATCGTAGTCAAAACATGATTGTGGATACGATTGATATGCGTCCTAAAGTCGCAAATCTTGTCTGTGAAGGCGGGGAGATAAAGGAAATTCCCGCTGAAGAGGTCCAAGTTGGGGATATGCTTCTTGTTCGGGCTCACGAGATGTTTGTAGTGGATGGAGAAGTAGTGGGTGGATCATCTCTCGTTGACGAGGCTTCAATAACTGGTGAGTTTGCTCCTCGACCAGTTAAAAAAGGAGATAGCGTTTACTCAGGATCCACAAACCAAGAGGGAGTCCTTTCCATTAAAGCGACAACGACATTCTCGGATTCCACAACCGCAAAGATTCTCAAGCTTGTCATGGAGAGTGGAGAGAAGAAATCAAAGAACGAAAACTTTATTCATAGATTCTGTCTTAAGTACACACCATGTGTATTTGTAGTGGCAATTCTCCTTGCTATTGTTCCTTCAGTTGTTGTTGGTTTTACCACTAATGATTGGAGCATGTCTAACACCTGGTTTGATTATATTTATCTTGGATTAACCTCTCTTGTAATTGCGTGCCCGTGTGCACTGGTGATAGGCATACCTTTAACTTACTTTATGGGTATTACCTTAGCGTCAAGATATGGAATAATTGTCAAGGGTGGAGAATTCTTTGATAAGATCAACGAACTATCTGTTGTGGTCTTTGATAAAACCGGGACACTAACCACTGGAGAATTCTCTATAGTTAAAGAAAACAACATCGGTATTTCTCTTGAGAAATTCCGTGATTATATCTATGTTGGTGAAACCTTATCCACGCACCCTATTGGTCAAGGTATTGCGAAAGCATACTCTTTAGGAATTTCTAACAAAAAAGTGAAGAATTACACGGAAATTCCAGGAGAAGGCCTCACATATGACTATGAAGGTAGCCATATTCTCATTGGTAATTCTAGACTCTTATCGAACAATAATGTCAAGCATCCTGATGTCCAGAGTGAATTCACATTATTGTATCTTAGTGTGGATGGTGAGTATTGTGGATATCTCACCTTAGATGACACTCCAAAAACCAATTCAAAGATCACTGTTGAGGGGCTTAAAAAACGAGGAATCAAAACTGCGATGTTATCTGGTGCTAAAAAGGTAAGTGCGGAGTATATGGGTAACCTACTCGGAATAGATGAAGTTCAATATAATTTACTACCAAAAGACAAAATTAAGCATCTTGAAAGAATGATGGATGAGGTTCCCCATTATGTAGCCTATGTCGGTGATGGAGCGAACGACGCCCCCGCTATCCTTAGATCTGATGTTGGCTTTGCTATGGGTTCTATTGGCTCGGATGCTGCTGTCGAAAATGCGGATGTTGTCATCATGAACGATGATCCAAGCAAGGTACTTGAAACTATTGAAATTGCTAAGGACACCGTCAAACAAATGAAGTGGGTGGTGGCAGTGGCTCTCACAATAAAAGGTCTTGTTTTTATCGCTGCCCTTGTCCTTACCTTTCTTCCTTCGACAAATAATCTCCCTATGTGGGTAGGTGATTTAGCGGACACCGGAGTGCTCATTATTTGTATCGTCATCGCCTTGCTGTTACTTGCTAAAAAAATAAAAGTTGAATAAATTCTCCCAATATTAGAAAAAACTCCCCTAATGAATATATACACGATGGAGAGTTTTTCTTATAAGTGTCCAAGGTGTGGAAATAGTGACCCCGCTTCTATCGGTTATATCAATGGTGTGCCTTATTGTCGTCTTTGTCTTCCATTTAAGGGAGAGTCGGTAGTGAAGAGCCCCCGCAAGATCAGCGGTTACAAACCACACCTCAAATATCAAATCTCAAAGGAACAAGAAGAGATTAGTCATCAAGTCTTAGAAAACTACATGAATGGTGTTAATACATTGATTGATGCTGTTTGTGGAGCGGGTAAGACAGAAATTATCCTTGAGGTTATTTCCTATGCCCTCTATCACAATATGACTGTGGGTTTTGCCATTCCTCGTCGTGATGTCGTTATTGAGATTGCTCAAAGACTGACAGATATCTTTACGGAGAATGAGGTTATCTCTGTTTATGGTGGGCATAATGACATCCTCATTGGAGACATTATTGTCTTAACCACCCACCAACTATTCCGGTATGAGAACTACTTCGATCTCTTGATAATGGATGAGATTGATGCCTTTCCCTATAAAAACAACAAATTGTTAAATTTCTTCTTTGAAAGTTCCGTAAGTAAGAACTATGTTCTTATGACCGCGACAGCGAGCGACGAGATGCTTGAATCATTTAATAAACCTGGTTATCAAGTTCTCTCCCTCAATTCCCGTTTTCATGGGCATCTTCTTCCTGTTCCCCAATTAAAAGTGAGAAGGAAGCCCTTTAACTACATCTGCCTATACCGGCAAATGAAAAGAATTATTGACTCACATAAACCCCTATTAGTGTTTTGCCCCACTATTTATCAATGTGAGTTTATTTATTCTCTCGTAAAGCATTTCTTTTCTCTAGGGGACTACGTCCACTCCAAAAGAGAGAATCGAGAGAAGATTATTGATGATTTTAAAGCGAATAGATATCACTACTTAATCACAACCTCAGTCCTAGAAAGGGGTGTTACTGTGGAGAATCTCCAAGTCATCATCTTTAATGCGGACAATCCCATCTATAGCAAGGAAACCTTAATTCAGATCTCTGGGAGAGTGGGACGAAAAGCCAGTGCTCCTGAAGGAGAGGTTATCTATATCGCAGAGGAGAAGACTAATGCCATCGTCACCAGCATCGAAGGAATCGAAGAGAAGAACGCTCACGTGTAAAGTGTGCTTTAACAAAGCCAATGAGTTTACTCTTTATAACATCGTCAGCAATTTTCCTCTGTGTGACGAGTGTTTAAATAAACTAAAACCCACATGGCACAAAGAAAAAATAAACGGATACCCCGCTTTATTCATCTATGAATACGATGATGCGATCAGAGAGTTAATCTATAAATTCAAAGGCTGTGGTGACTATGAACTGAAGGATGTCTTTATCCGCCGGTATAAATGGTATCTGCGTTCACTTTATTCTGGTTATCTCATTGTGCCCGCTCCTAGTAGTGATGAATCTAACCAAGAGAGAGGGTTTAACCATGTAGAGGAGATCTTTAAATCTTGTGGATTCAAACTAACAAAATGTGTTCGTAAGAAATATAACTTCAAGCAATCTTCATTAAGTGCAAAAGATAGGCAGGGTGTCAAAGATAAACTAGAAGTAGTTAATGGAAGTCAAGTTACAGGGAAGAAAATTCTTGTCGTAGATGACATCTATACCACTGGAAGCACTATTAAAGCGATGATAAATCTTTTAGAGACTTATCATCCTCGTAAAATTAAGATCTTCGTCATCTCAAGGACCAAGAGCCGAGAAAATGAATTATAAATTACTTTTTAGAAAATAATTTATTCTCTATAATAAACAATGGAAAAAGCCCATCCTAAATGGTAGACTAATAAAACGCGAACACAGACGAAAGGAAGATGTCATGGGATACTTTGATCGACGCGCTCTCAATAAGTATGAAAAAGAAGCCTCAATGGTTTTATCTTATGAAGATGAGATGAAAGCTCTCAGTGATGAAGAGCTAAAAGCCAAGACTCCTTATTTTAAAGAACTCCTCGCTCAGGGTAAGACCCTTGAAGACATCAAGATTGAAGCTTTTGCGGTGTGCCGTGAAGCCGCGAGAAGAACTATTGGTGAGTTCCCGTTTAAAGTCCAAGTCATGGGGGCTTTAGTCCTTCACGATGGTGATGTCGCTGAAATGAAAACTGGTGAAGGTAAAACCTTAACTGCTACGATGGCGGTCTATCTCAATGCTCTTGCGGGTAAAGGAGTGAATATCGTCACAGTGAACGAATACCTCTCCCAACGTGATGCAGCGTGGATGGGTCAGATCTATACATTCCTCGGTTTAACCGTAGGTTGTAACATTCGTGAACTCACCACCAGTCAAAAGCGAGATGCCTATAATTGTGATATTACTTATACCACCAACTCGGAACTTGGTTTCGATTATCTAAGAGATAACATGGTGGTGGACGCTAAAAAACGTGTCCTTAGAGGACTTGAGTATTGCATCGTTGATGAAGCGGACTCCATTCTTATCGATGAATCAAGGACTCCTCTTATTATCTCTGGTGGAGCGAAGGCCTCACCTAGTCAATACACTGTTGCGGATCGTTTTGTCAAAACCCTCAAAGGGGAGAAAGACTATACAGTGGATGTCAAAGAGAAGACAGTCAACTTGACAGATGAAGGAAACGCGAAAGCAGAAAGAGCGTTTGGAGTGAGAAACCTCTATGAACCTCAATATGCTGACCTTGTTCATAGAATCCAGAATGCTCTTAAAGCGAACTATATTATGGCGAGAGATGTTGATTATCTCGTCGACGCTAATCAACAAGTTCAGATCATCGACCAGTTTACTGGTCGTGTCTTGCCTGGAAGAGAGTGGTCTGATGGTCTCCATCAAGCGGTGCAGGCTAAAGAGAATGTTCCTATTAAGACCGAAACTGTGACCATGGCCACAATTACATATCAAAACTTCTTTAGACTCTTTAAGAAACTCGCGGGTATGACCGGTACCGCAAAAACCGAAGAAGAAGAGTTTAGAAAAATCTACAACATGCGTGTCGTCTGTGTGCCCACGAACATGCCATGTATTCGTGAGGACGCTATCGATTTCGTGTATGCCCATAAAGGACCTAAACTTGCCGCTCTTATTAAAGAAGTGAAAGAGAGACACGAGAAAGGACAACCCATCCTTATTGGTACGGTCTCTGTTGAATCTTCAGAAGAGATTTCTGAACTCCTTACTCAAGCGGGTCTTAAGCATGAAATGCTTAATGCGAAGAACCACGCTAGAGAAGCAGAGATTATCTCTCATGCTGGCGAAAAAGGACAAATCACCCTTGCCACTAATATGGCAGGACGTGGAACTGATATAAAGATTAACGATGAAGTGAGAGCTCTTGGTGGTCTCTGCGTCTTTGGAACAGAGCGACATGAGTCTCGACGTATTGATAACCAACTACGAGGTCGTAGTGGTCGTCAAGGAGATCCCGGATTCTCTCGTTTCTATGTTTCCTTTGATGACACTCTTCTCGTGAGATTTGCCGCGGATAACATGAGAAATTATATTGAGAAGAATTTTGGTGATGAACCTCTTGAAGCCAAGATGGTTTCTAATATCATCACCAGTGCTCAAAAGAGAATCGAAGGACAGAACTTCGATACTCGTAAGACCCTTCTTGATTATGATGATGTTTTAGCGAAGCAGAGACAAATTATCTATGATCGTCGTGATCGTATCATCCTTGGTCAAGACATCAGTGATATCATTGATGATATCTTTGTGACCACAGGTAACTTCTTAGCTCAGAGATCTGTTCCTGTAGGTAGCTCTAATAATCTCGTCAGCGCGGAGTTACTTATTAAGAATGTTGAACCCCGATTCCTTGAAGAAAACTCTATCAGTAAGCAACTTTATGATGAGTGTCCAGTGGAGGATGTGGGTCCAGATTTAGGAATGGTCATCTATGACCGCTGGAACAGATTAAAGAGAGATTGGCCACAAGATGCTGTGGATGAGGTCACAAGAAGCATTATCTTACGCTGTATTGATAATAACTGGACAAAGCACATCGATACGATGTCTCGACTTAGAGAATCCATTGGTTTAAGAAGCTACGCTAACGTCAACCCACTTCAAGACTATGTGAATGAGGGATATGCTCTCTTTAATGACTGCTTAAACCTCTCTTCTGTTGATGCAGTCCTAAACCTTGTGAATGTTAAAGTGGAAAAGAAACCCGTAGAAACTGCTCCTACGGATGCTCCTATAGAAAACCCAGAAGAAGAAAAAGAGGAAGGCAAATAATGAAAGATTTAGTTTTACTAAAGCAAGAGTTGTTTGAAGTTGGAGAGGACTTGTCCCAACTAAGGTCTTCTCTTTGACTTCGCTAAATTAACTAGCGAACTTAATCAATACGACAAAGAAATCGAACAAGAAGATTTTTGGAGTGATAAGAATCACGCCAAAGATGTTTTATCTAAGGCTAATTATAACCGCTCCTTACTCGAACGTTTTTCTTATATCTCCAATCTCTATAACGATATCGATGAGTTATTAAAATTAAACGATGATAGTCTTCTTGATGAGCTTGACACTCATCTACAAGAATTAAAGTCAAAAACTCAAGAATTTCGAATTGAAGTCCTTTTTAAAGGGAAATTCGATGATTGTAATGCGATTTTAGAAATCCATTCAGGAGCGGGCGGCACTGAAGCCATGGACTGGGCAAGCATGCTCTATAACATGTATTGTAACTATGCGATGCTTCACAAATTTAAAGTCCAAGTCATGGATATGGAAATGGGTGAAGAAGCCGGTATTAAGTCTTGTACTTTTAAGATTAGTGGTAAGCATGCCTATGGACTCTTAAAGTCCGAAAAAGGAGTACATCGTCTAGTAAGAATATCTCCTTTTGATGCGAACAAGAGAAGACACACCTCCTTCTCTAGTGTCTCGGTGATTCCTGAATTTCAAAACGATGATATCGATATCGAAATTAGGGATGAAGATCTTAAGATTGATACCTATCGTAGTGGTGGAGCGGGTGGACAGAATGTCAACAAGGTCGAGACCGCTGTGAGAATTACTCATCTCCCCACAGGGATTGTCGTCTCTTGCCAAGTAGAGAGAACCCAAATGGACAATAAAGAGATGGCAATGAACATGCTTAGAGCGAAGCTCTATGTCCTAGAAGAAGAGAGAAGAACAGAAGAACTTAATAACATCATCGGAGAGAAGAAAAATATTGAGTGGGGTTCTCAAATTAGGTCTTATGTCTTCTGTCCTTACACCCTTGTGAAAGACAATAGAACAGGGTATGAGGAATACAATATTGATAAGGTTATGGGTGGAGAGATTGATGGTTTCTTATACGCATACCTAGAAAAGGAGGCCAAAGAAAATGTTTAATCGATTAAAAAACATGACCGCTCATGAGTGGCGGGTATCGATTGGAAGATTAAGTTTAGTCTTTCTTGGATCAGTCGTCTTAGCATTTGGTACCGCAATCTTTCTCACACAATTAAATATCGTCTCTGGAGGCCTAGCGGGAATTGGTATTATCTGTCAGGCTCACTTCCCTAATACCCAGATTATTGATATTGTCGTTTTTATCGCGACATGGGTTCTCTGGGTTATTGGTTTAATCTTCGTTGGAAGGGGTTTTGCCGCAAAAACATTCCTTTCTTCGCTTATTTATCCACTTGCCCTTGCGCTTTTTCTCCGTGTAAATGTCTTCTCTAATATGGCGGAGTCTATTGCGGGAGATGGAGAGATTGGAAGAGTTTTATTATGCGCTATCTTTGGTGGAGTCTTTGTCGGTGGTGGTGTGGCCCTGACCTTCTTAGGAGGAGGGAGTACAGGAGGTCTAGATGTCTTCTGCTTCATCCTTCAAAAGTATGTCGGTATAAGAGAATCCATTACTTGCTTTGTCCTTGACGCTATCATTGTCATATTAGGTATGACCCTTATCCCTGATAATGTTGTTAATGGCCTGTGTGGTCTGCTATCAGCATTCTTGTGTGCCGCCATGGTGGAGGTTATCTACAATCGCCGAGGCTCATCCTATCAAGGAGATATTATCTCAGATCACTGGGAAGAAATATCGCGGTTTGTTCAAGATGAACTGGGAAGAGGGGCGACTATCATTCCCGCCCAAGGGGGATATAAAGGAGAAAAGAGAACCATTCTTCGTGTGGTTATTGATTCCACTCAATTAAATAGACTTAGAGATTATATTGCTTCAGTGGATCCAAGTGCCTTTATGACCTTTACACAAGTTAGTGCGGCCTATGGAGAGGGATTTAAGTCTAATAAGAGAACTGTCCCCTATGGAAAAAAGATAGAAGAAGTAGCTAAAAAAGAAGAAAATAACGAAGATTTGCAGGAAAAAGATGAAAAATAGTCAAGAATTTCAGATTGTTTCTAGCTATAAACCAACAGGTGATCAACCTCAAGCGATTGAGAAAATTTATCATGGTTTGAAAGAGGGAAAACCCCTTCAAGTTCTTCTAGGCGCCACTGGAACTGGTAAGACTTTTACCATGGCTAATATCATTGAGAAATGGCAGAAACCCACTTTAATTCTTGTTCATAACAAGACCCTTGCGAGTCAATTATATGGGGAGTTTAAAGAACTCTTTCCTAATAACAGAGTGGAGTATTTTGTCTCTAACTTTGATTATTATCAACCCGAGGCTTATATTCCTAAGACAGACACCTACATTGATAAATCAGTGGTCATGAATGATGAGATTGAGATGTTAAGAACAAGCGCGATTAACTCTGTTCTCGAGAGAAGAGACACCATTGTCATTGCGTCAGTTGCGTCAATTTATGGCCTAACTGATCCAGATGAGTATCGTAACTTAGTTTTTGAAGTCAGAGTGGGAGAAGAGATTAATCGTAAGCAATTCTTCGCTCACCTTGTGCAAGCGATGTATAAGAGGAATGATATTGATCCCGCTCCGGGAACATTCAGAGTAAGGGGAGATATAATCGAAGTGGTTCCTATGGATAGCGCCACTAACTCCATTATTCGTATAGATACTTTTGGGGATGAGGTTGAAAGAATTCTTGAGGTTAATAATCTAACAGGAGAGATCAAACATAGTTATCAAACCTATCCCATCTATCCTGCTTATGACCATGCTTCTAGTAGAGAAAGAACAGTCAAAGCCTGTGATAAAATCAAAGCGGAATTAGAAGAAAGAATCCAGTATTTCAAGGATAATGATAAACCTCTAGAGGCGGAGCGTATTGAACTTAGAACCCGTCAAGACATCGATTCCCTTCTTGAATTTGGTATCTGCCCTGGTATTGAAAACTACTCCCGTCATCTCGATGGTCGAAATGAAGGCGAGAGGCCTTTCTGTCTCTTTGATTACTTCCCTAAAGACTTCTTATTAATCATTGATGAATCTCACCAAACCATCCCTCAAATAAGAGGCATGTACTTTGGTGATCGAAGTCGTAAAGAAACCCTTGTGCAGTATGGATTTAGATTACCATCCGCTCTCGATAATAGACCTTTAAACTTTGAAGAGTTTGAATCTCTTATGCCTCAGACTATTTGTATGAGCGCTACCCCAGGTCAATATGAACTTGAGAGAGTCAATCATGAGGTTGTGGAGCAGATTATCCGTCCAACAGGACTCCTTGATCCCGAGATTGAAGTAAGACCCACTCGTGGACAAATCGAGGATGTTATTCAAGAGATTAACAAGCGAGTCGCCGCTAACGAGAGAGTAATTATTGTCACTCTCACTATCAATATGAGTGAAGATCTAACCTCTTATCTCAAGGAGAGAGGAATTAAGGTCATGTATCTCCATCACGAGATTAAAACCTTGGAAAGAGGGGAGATTGTCTATCAACTGCGTAAAGGAAAGTATGATGTCTTACTTGGAATCAACCTCTTAAGAGAGGGTCTTGATATTCCCGAAGCTTCCTTAATGATTATCCTCGATGCGGATAAGGAAGGATTATTTAGAAACCCCACCTCTCTTATCCAAGTCATTGGTCGTGTGGCCCGTAATGTTCATGGTAAAGTCATCATGTACGCTGATGAAATGACTAGTTCCATGAAGTACGCTATCGACGAAACAATGAGAAGAAGGAGAATTCAAGATAAATACAACCAAGATAATGGAATTATTCCCACAAGTATTGAGAAACCTATTAATCCTCCAATTCACAATAGCGATGATGAGATTAGTGAGACGATTAAACTCACTAAGAATGGTGATAAGAAACTCATTAGGGAGAGAATTAAAGATCTCAATGCTCAGATGAAGAGTGCCGCGGATGCTCTTGATTTTGAGAGAGCGGCAACTTTGAGAGATGTGATTATTGAGCTTCAAGAAAGCCTTCACGAATAAATATTGCACTTCTTATAAAAGTGCACTAATATATTAAATTGCTGAAAGGATAGCATTATGACAGGTTGGTATGATTGGATCTTCTTAGTTGTGGCGATAGTCATCATTGTCCTCTGTCTCCTTCAAGGTGGTAAGACCGAAGGTGCCTCTGGAGCGATCACTGGTGGCGGTTTAAATGTGTTCGTCCAAACTAAGGAAAGAGGCAGTGACCGAGTGATGTCCATCTTAACTCTCTGCTTCACCATTGTCTTCTTCCTTGCCGCTATCTTAATCAATATCCTCGCCTAAAAGATTGAATAAATAGAAATAAAAAACTCCGTTCAACGCGGAGCTTTTTATTTGGCATCAATGCTTAATGCATTAGGCTGCTTTCTTTTTTCTGCAATTAATCCAAACGAGGTAGCAACCAGCGATAAGGACAATGGCACCAAGAATGCAGTAGATTGTGATGTGCACCCAATCCCAGGTATCTTCATAGATACCATAGATGGCGACAATGCCCGCCGCAGCAATAACCGCACCACCGATTAAGAAGAGTAAGAACCAACCAATCTTAATCTTTCTGATGAGGAGAAAAATACCACGGACAATGAGGCAGACACCAACGAGGGCAAGGACCATTCCTACAAACCAAGTTAAGGAATCGCCGAGGACATTAGGAATCACTGCACCAAAGACACAGCCAATAGCAATAATTAGTGAGCCTGTTGCAAGAGCCATGGGGAATTTGGTGTCTTTGTGGGCGAAGATATTGCTAATGATGAGCAATAATCCATAGACCACAGCAACGAGACCAACGAGTCCGCCGATGATCCAGTCTAAGCTTCCCACATCAATTGCTGCGAGAACGATGACAGCAATGCCAACGACTGCTAGAAGAACACCGCAAACTACTTGTACCCATTTGTTATGCACGGAAACTGAATTTGCCATAACGTAATCTCCTTTAAACCTTATTTATATTATATAAAAACTATGCTTTATTGTTAATGGCAAATTTAGCATTTATTAACACTGTTCAATATCTAGTAAGTCAGATATTTTGATTCTATCGTTGTGTTCGGTAATTATTAATTTATTAAATTCATCAATCTTTTTGATTTGATCTTCTATCGTAATGCGTTTGCCATTTGTGTAATAGACAATTTTTAAGACACTTCCGTCGTAGTGGGTAAGATAAGTATTGATTTTTTCCGCTAATTCGTTCGAGATAGTGGGTTTTTCAATAAATTCTTCTTTCTTCTTATAGTCAAAGTTCTGCTCTGTGAGGGACTTATAGGGCATCCATTTCTTCATATCACTCATTTACGATGTCCTCCTATTTGGTTGTGTCTCTCTAGGGCGGTGCTCCCCTCTAAGAGAGATGAGGCTTTAAATAGGGAGTTCTTCCCATATTTGTTTTTGATATCCGCGATACAATAGTCAAGGGCTCTCTTTTCATTCTCTTGTTCAATAGGAGTGAAGAGAGATAATTGCTCACTGTTCTTTAAGAGTTTAAGCTTCCCAAAGGCAATGGATAATCTTCTGATCTTCTTCGTGGGATCCGTGATGAGATCAAGGATTCTTATTAAGGCGTCATAGAGTTCATCTCTGTCATCTGTCGCACGATTAAGAGACATCTGTTTACTACTTCCTCCCGCTTTTGAATAACCAACATAGAGATGAACACACTTAGTGAGTTTCTTCTCAAGGTGTAGTCTCTCACAGAGATCTTCACACATCTCTCTAATCAAGAGTTTACTCTCTTCTTTAGAGTAGTCTCTCATAAGGGTTTGTCCAATGGTGAGAGATGTCTCTTCTGGAACATAGACTTCATGAATATCTGATTCATCGATTCCGTTTGCGTGTTCCCAGAGTTGTTCTCCCACCACTCCAAACTTCTCTTTAAGAAACTCCTTTGAGGAATTCGCTAAATCCCCCATGTTATAGATTCCATACTTATTGAGTTTGACTTCTGTATTCATTCCTATCCCCCATATCTTATTAAGAGGAGAGATAGGCCAGAGTTTCTCTTTAATCTCCTCTTGATAGATCTCTCCAATATGATTTCTAGCGCTTTTTGCGTAGTTATCAAGGGCAACCTTAGATAAAAAGAGAGAATCTCCAATACCCGCTGCGACAATCAAACCTGTCTCATCTTTGATAGTCTTAATAATCTTTTTAACTAATGAAATAGCGTCCATCTTATAGAAAGAGAGATACTTTGTAAAATCGATAAAGACTTCATCAATAGAGTAGACATGAATATCTTTTTCATCCGCATAACGAAGCAAAATGGAGATAACTTCATAGGAGAGTTCAATATATCGTGACATCCTTGGGAGGGCGTATATATACTCTCTCCCTTTAGGAAGATCTTGTAATCTGAGTCTTGAAGAAACTCCTTGTTTCTTTAAGTAAGGAGTAACGGAGAGAATAATGGTATTCTTTCCTCTCTCCTTATCACACACGACTAAAGGAGTGGAGTTAGGATCAAGACCCCGATCCACACACTCCGCCGTGGCATAGAAAGCCTTTAAATCAAAGACACAGATTACCCTTTTATTCATATTTAATATTGTATAGAGAAACTATCTGATATTCAGTTGAAATTTTCTTCATTTTTCTGTCTCTGTCATCTTTTATGGAGATGTAAAAAATGTTAAACTATTACTACATGATAGAAGGTATGTAATTATGAGTGGAACTGATATTTTTCTTATCGTTATTGGTGTGATCTTAGTGGTGGCTATTATTGTGCTTATCACCCTTTTAATTGTGAGATTCACTCGTCGTAAGAATGATGAAACCACTCAAGGAAACAGTGAAATAGATAATAAAACCCTCCTAGATTTTAAAGATAGTATCTCCGGAGAACTCAATAATCGCTTTAAAGAGATGAATGAGAGATTAGAGAAGAACCAAGAATCTATTAATGAAACAGTAAATAAACAACTCAATGAGATGGATGTAAAACTTGATCGTAAACTCGGAGAGAGCAGTGAGAAGACAGAGAATCGTCTCAAAGAAGTTAATGAAACTGTTCAGAAAGTCATAGAAACCCAAAAGACCCTTGATGAGACCACAAAAGATGTTGTGGATTTAAAAGTAGTCCTCGAAGGTAACCAAACCCGAGGCCAATATGGAGAGATGCAACTCTCTTCCATCTTACAACGCTACTTCCATGAACCTAGTGAAGGTACCTACTTAGAGCAATATAAGATGCCCAAGGCTAAAGATGGAAGCGATGTTAGAGCGGACGCGGTCGTCTTTCTACCCAATAACCTCTATGTTTGTGTGGATTCTAAATTCCCCTTTCAAGATTATCAAAGAATGTTTGAGAACAAAGAAGAGGAAGAGAAATATAAGAATGATTTTATGCGAGCGGTCAAAAAGCACATCAAAGATATCAGTGATAAATACATCCTTGAAGGAGAGACCTTCCCTCAAGCTATCATGTTTATCCCTAATGATGGGATTGATGCTTTTATCCACTACGAATTACCAGATGTCGTGGACTATGCTTATTCTCTTAATGTCATTCTTGCTTCTCCTCGTGTCCTTGGACCCTTACTCACAGAAATTAGAATGCTCAAACAAGAAGAGAAGAGAAATAAGCTTGCGAAGCAGTTAACAGTGGAACTCAATAAACTCGGAACCCAATTTAGATTATTCTCTAATGAGTGGTCAACTTTCTCTAATCGTATTGAAGGACTCCACAACGACGCAGGTAAAATCTCTAAGAGAACAGAAAACATTACCAAGAACTTCGATAAGATTAAAGAAGGAGAACTTGGGATTATTGATAATAGTGAAATCCCTGAAATAGAGGAAACCACTCCTAGTGTGGAAATAGATTCAGAGTAAAACCCTCAGAGAAGTATTTACAGAAAAAGCCACTTAACAATAAGTGACTTTTTTGTATTATCGTAATATATTGATTTTCTTTTACTGGTGGACCTGAAGGGGCTCGAACCCTCCACCTCGTCGTTGCGAACGACGCGCTCTTCCAGATGAGCTACAGGCCCAGTAAATACAATATTATAAATATCTAGGTAAAAAATCAATTAAACAAGAGAGCATGATGCTTGATTTTATATAAGGATACTTTATAATATAGTTAGAAATAGAATTATTCTAATTATAAATTTATGACTCACTACGAACAAACCATCTTAGACATCGTCTTATCAAGTCATGAGCACCCCACAGCGGAGCAAGTGTTCTTTTTAGCAAAGGAAGAGGAACCCAATATCTCTATGGCGACAGTCTATAACAATCTCAATAAATTAGTGAATGAGAACAAGATTAGAAAAATCTCTATTGATGGTCATGCCGACCGATATGACAGCATGGTGAAACACTCCCACTTATATTGTGTGAAGTGTCACTCTATCAAGGATGTCATGTTTGATGATCTCACAGAGGAGTTAGCGAAGAGAGTGGGAGTGGATCCCCATAGTATCGACTCTTACGACTTAACGATTAACTATATCTGTGATGATTGTTTAAACAAATCATAAATAATGACGAAGACGAAAGGAGAAATTTTATGTCATTAATCAACAAAGAAATCGGCGAGTTCAAAGTCGACGCCTTCTACAAAGGCGAAAGAACAACCTGGTCTGATGAAAAGACCAAAGGCAAATGGAATGTCTTCTTCTTCTATCCCGCAGACTTCACATTTGTCTGCCCCACAGAGCTTGAAGATCTCCAAGCCAAGTATGAGGACTTCAAGAAGATTGGTTGTGAAATCTTATCAGTCTCTTGTGACACTCACTGGGTCCACAAAGCCTGGAAAGATGCCAGTGAGAAGATTGCAAAGATTGAGTATCCAATGCTCGCGGATCCCGCTCACGTATTATGCAATATCTTTGAGGTCTTAATTCCTGAAGATGGTGTTGCTGAGCGTGGGACCTTTGTCGTTAACCCCGAAGGTCGTATTGTGGCCTATGAAGTGAACGCGGGCAATGTCGGCCGTAATGCTGATGAACTCCTCCGTAAAGTTCAAGCCTTACAATTTGTCGCGGAGCATGGGGATGAAGTCTGTCCCGCAAAATGGAAACCAGGAGAAGAGACTCTTAAACCCTCTCTTGATTTAGTTGGTCGCTTATAATGGAAAACTATGAAAATTTCTATGATGTGATTATCGTTGGTGGTGGACCTGCTGGTTTAAGTGCAGGTATCTATATGGCGAGAGCCAAATACCGCACTCTCATCCTTGAGCAAAACACCTTCGGTGGTCAAATTCTTATCACCAATGAAATCGTGAACTATCCTGGAACTAAGAAGATGAGCGGTAAGGAACTTACCGATCAGATGCAAGTCCAAGCGAGAGATTTCGGGGCAGAGTTTGTGAAAGCCAGAGCGGAGAAGTTCTATCTCACTGATGATATTAAACGCATTGTCACCGACACTGGCGTGGAATACCGCGCCCTTGGAGTCATCCTTGCTCTTGGAGCCTCTCCAAGAAAGGTTGGTTTCGCCGGTGAGAAGACTTTCCAAGGAAGAGGGGTAGCGTACTGCGCTACTTGTGATGGAGAATTCTTTACCGGGAAGGAAGTTCTTGTTGTCGGTGGTGGCTTTGCCGCCGCAGAAGAAGCGATGTTTCTCACCAAGTATGCTTCAAAAGTTACAATCCTAGTTAGAGGCGAAGCCTTTACCTGTGCACAAAGTATTGTGGATCAGCTTAGTGAATATCCCACCATATCTGTAATGTTCAATACTGAGTTAGTGGAAGTTAAAGGTGAGTCCGCAGTGAACTACGCCAAACTAAAGAATAATGTCACTAGTGAAGTGACAGAGTACACCGCCCCTAACAATGATACCTTTGGTGTCTTTGTCTTCGCGGGATATGAACCCGCCACCAGACACATTCAAGATCAGATTGAAGTGAATGAGATGGGCTATATTGTCACCGATGTTAATAAGTGCACTAATGTTCCGGGAGTCTATGCCGCGGGAGATGTCACGATTAAGAATCTCAGACAAGTAGTGACCGCAGTGAGTGATGGTGCTATTGCGGCAACCTCTCTCGAACACCATGTTTCTGAGACGAGAGAGAAACTTCATCTTCCTGAGTTTAGACAAATCAAAGGAACGACGGAACTACCTCATGAGTCTCCTAATGAAGAGAAGGCTGAAGTCATTGATGATAGCTTCATCACCACGGATATCAGAGCCCAGGTCGCTCAGATTCTCGAAGGCTTCAATAAAGTGGTTACTCTTGAAGTTCATAAGGGGAGTGATGCCGCAGCAGTGGGTCTTGAAGGCTTTGCTAATGAAGTTGCCACCATCCACAAAAACGTTGTCAGTAAAACCATGAGTGAGAGCGTCTCTCACTCCTACATTGAGCTTGCAACTGAGAGTGGGAGAAGTGGGATTAGATACTATTCTATTCCGGGCGGTCACGAGTTTAATTCCTTTGTCATCGCTCTCTATAATGTTGGGGGTAAAGGACAAGCCATTTCTGATGAACTTGTGAGTAAGGTTCAGAACTTAAAGAAGCCTCACAAATTACAAGTCATGGCCACCTTAACATGCACGAATTGCCCTGATGTTGTTATGGGAACTCAGAAGCTCGCTTCAGTCTCCGATAAGCTAGAAGCTGAGATGTATGATCTTGCTAAATTCCCTGAGATTAAAGAGAAGTACAACATTATGGCGGTCCCTTGCTTAATCATTGATGAAGAGCATCTAGTCTTCGGTAAAAAGTCTATCGAAGAGTTAGTGGATGCGATTGTATCTGTTGACTAATTGACTATTAATAAACCAAATTAAAAGGCGCCCAGTAGAGGTGCCTTTTTCTTCTCCACTCCTTGATTTTTTCTCTACTCTTTTATCTGGTAATAAATCTCACTTAATTGTTGAGCATCTTTAAGCACTGGAACAGGATAAAGTGGGTTAGCTTCTTTTATAGCGGTTTTAGAAAGTTCGCTGATATCTTCCTCTTTAATTTCTTTGATCTTTGTAGGGATATCCATCGAAGCATTGAGTTCCTCTATGGCCTTAATAAATAGTGGACCCGCTTCACTAAGTGGAGTGTCTTTACTAAAGAGATTAGCATAGACCCCAAGCTGATAAAGTTTTTTATTAATTTTCCCTCCATACATCTTTAAGACATAAGGAAGGATGATTGCGTTAGCGTATCCATGAGGGATATCGTATTTTCCCCCAAGAGAATGGGCAATCGCATGGACATAACCGACATATGATTTTGTAAAAGCGAGACCCGCAAGATAACTGGCCTCTAGCATATTCTGTCTTGCTTCTTTATTTGTGGGCTCGTTATACACGACGGGGAGATTAGCAAAGATTAGTTTTGTGGCTTCGAGAGCTTCTTGACGAGTTTTTCTTGTTGTGGAGCGCCCAATAAAGGATTCCACCGCATGAGTTAAAGCATCCATCCCAGTAGTGGAAGTTATATGCTTTGGTAGATTTATAGTATATTTATAGTCGAGAACTGCGTAGTTTGGAATAAGATGAAAGTCGTTAATTGCGTATTTATGACGGGTTTTAGAATCCACTATCACTGCAGCGAGAGTGGTTTCGCTTCCAGTGCCCGCAGTTGTGGGGATGGCCACAAGAGTGGGAAGTTTATGATGGACATGTAATAGCCCTTTCATCTGGTTACAGTCTTTCTTTGGATTAGCATATCTTGCTCCCACTGCTTTAGCGCAATCCATGGGACTACCACCGCCTACGGCGATAAGAGCACTGCACCCATGATCCTTAAATAAAGTTAAGGCTTCTTCCACATTATCAGTTGTGGGATTGGCCACTGTGTGGTCATAGATTATATATTCGATTCCGTTTCTTGTTAGTTCTCTTTTTAGTGATTCACAGAGTCCTAGTTGATTGATATTTTCATCGGTCACAATCATCACTCTCTGACATTTTTCATCAGCGAGAACTTTAGCCACCTCACCGTTATTTTTAAGAATTTTTGGTTCCCTATATGGCATAAAAGGAATCATACAATAGAAGCAAGATTGATAAGTTCTGTAGTATAACTTTTTGAAGCAGTTCATTACCTATTTTTTACCCTTACTTTTATTATAAAAAATAATGTCTTTTTTGTATATATTTTAGTAGGAGAAAATAGGGCTAAAAAATATAACTCTACTGCCAGTAGAGTGGTTTTTCTCCTATGTAGAATAGAAAGATTTTAGAGTTTATTTTTTCTTTTTTTATTTGGTTTAAATTGATTGTGAGGAAAAGGGAGGGAATGACTATGAAGGCATTTCAAATAATAAGCGATGGTTCTTGTGATCTTCCCACTGATCTTCTCTTGTTACACGAAATTGTCATCGTGCCATTCTCCATTACCTTTGAGAGCGATAAAGAGAATGTGCTTTATCAAAACAAGGACATGACCACCGACCAATTTTATGATCGTGTTCTCTCTTCGCCTAAGGATTTTCCTTACACTGCCTGTCCGTCTGTGCAGTGTTATCTGGACCACTTTGAGGAGTCATATTCTTCTCACACCCCTATCTTATGTGTATGTATTTCCTCAAAGTGGTCTGGATCATATAACTCCGCTTGTCGAGCGAAAGAAATGCTTCTTGAAAAGCATAGCGATGCTGTGATAGAAGTTATTGATTCCGACGCGAATACAGTGTGTCAAGGACTCTATGTTCTAGAGATTGCGCGACTTAGAGATAAAGGTCTATCCTTCGAAACTATTTGTGACTTATGCCAGGTTGAACACGGAGAGAGAATCATCTTCTCAGTGTCCGACTTATCATATCTCCTTCATGGTGGGCGGATTGGAAATCTCGCAGCCACAATTGCGAGAATCTTTCCAATCAACCCATTGATTATTGCTAAGCATGGAGAAATCTATAGTGGTGGGATTGCTCTAAAAAGAAGAAGAGCTATGCTCTCCATTATTCAAAAGGTAAATGAACACTTCCTTAAACATCATCTTAAAAAAGAAGAGTATGTTTTCTCGGTGGGGTATTGCTATAACCGAGATGAGGGAGAGATGTTTCAAAAGGAAGTAGAAAAGAAAGTTGGTGTAAAGACGATTCTTTCTCAAATTGGGATGACCATTGCGGTTCACACCGGTCCAGAGGCCCTCGGAGTGGCCTTTATAAGGAAATTTGACGCCCCTTATGTCCGTGAATAGTCCCACAAGAGCACATATATGTTATTGTGTATTGTTATATTGAAAGATTGGTTTCTAAAATAAGAATATCCGTTCTTTCTGTTTTTATCTCCAGAACCAAAGAAGCAATTGAAAAATTGCTTTTTTCGTATCTCATATTTTTTTAAAATAATTTCATATGAAAAAGTGGATAAAGAATAACACCTATTTCTTTGTGCAGTTATGTGTAACTCTCTTTTTTCTTATTCTCCTTGTGGTGTTTCTTTGTATCCGCTCCTCAGTCGCTGCTAGTGAGTGGTGGACAAGGCATGCTATCTCAGATTATCTCTATCTTTTTGGAAACATGAATAGATGGCTTCCTTTCTCCGTCACCGAAGTCTTAATCGTCCTCTTTGTCGTCGCTCTTATAGTCCTACTTGTCATGGGGATTGTTAAACTTTGTAAAAAGAAGTGGAAAACTGCTCTCCACCTCCTTGTCTTTATTCCCATTCTCGCTCTAGGAGCCGTTGCTTGGTATTATGGAAGCGCCGGTATTGCGTATAACCGAGAGGAGGTTCCCCTCATCCTCTATGAAGAAGATCTCAGTGAAGAAGAACTTGAAGAGATAGTGAGATACTTCGCTAACGACTATAACGAGATCAGTGAACAACTTGAATATAACGAAGAGGGAGATGTCATCCTTCCCTATACCTTTGATGAACTCAATGACATCTTAATTGAAGAGTATTCAAAGTATGAGTCAGACTATCTCTCTAATAACATCCTTGATTTGAAAGAGATGGTCTTTCCTTGGTTCTTCTGTGAGATTGGAATCACCGGAATGTTCTTCTCTATTACCACCGAGTCAATTGTGAATACGATGCAACCCAATGCCTCTCTTCCTTTTACGATGCTTCATGAGTTATCTCACTCTCGGGGTTGTATGAGAGAATACGACGCGCAATTGATGGCGACCTTTGTGGCCATCCAAAGTGATAATATCTATGTCCGCTATTCTGGATACTTCTCTACCATGTATAGCATGTTTAATCTCGCTTCCGCGATTAGTTCCAGTCTCTATAGTGAACTCTACAATGCAAGGACTCCTCAGATTAAGGCGAATGTTGCCTACAATAATAACTTCTGGGATCAATACACTCTCTTTGAAGACATTGGAACATGGTTCAATGATCTCTATCTCAAATGGTTCTCTCATACGGACACTAGTGATTATCATGATCCTGGATCATCCGTCACCGTGGAACCAAGTGAGAATCCACAAGAACCCCCAAAGAAAACCATCACCTTAAGTACTTACCAAAAGATGTATGTTTCACTATATATGGGTGTGCTTGATATTGAGTAATTAAATTTTGACGATATCAGTGACGATATCCACCATCTTATTGAGTTCGTCTAAATCAATAAATTCAAATCTTCCGTGATGGTTATAACTCCCTGTTCCTAAGTTTGGAGTGATAAGTCCCATTTTGGTAAAGGTCGCGCCATCAGTGCCCCCTCTTATGGGAAGATAGGTGGGAGTGAGACCATTTTTTCTTATCGCTGCGTCAGCTTTCGTGACCGCCTCACAATCAGGAGTGAGGTATTGATACATGTTCTCATATTGAGGAGTAATCTCTACGGAGATATCAAAGTTGTTACCTTTGTATTTCTTGCGGAGCTTCTCCGCTGCCCAATACATTTTAGAAATTCTCTTATTGATACCTTCTACGTGGAAGTCACGAATGATGATATATGATTCAAAATACTCGCTGTTACCACTAGCACTGACAATATGCCAGAAGCCATCAAAGTCTTTACTATTATAGGGAGAGTCATTCTTTGGAAGATAAGATAAGAATTCATGATAGAGGAGAGCAGCGTTCATTAGCTTCCCCTTTCCCTCTCCTGGGTGTATAGAGTTACCTGTAATCTTGATGTCCGCTCGATAAGCATCAAAGTTCTTGATGCCGATGTCGTTGATGTAACTTCCATCAATTGTGTAGCAGTAATCCGCTCTCATCTGAGAAAGAGAGAAGTGGAGAGGTCCTTTACCTATTTCTTCATCCACAGTGAAGCACACACTGATAGGGTGATGTTTAATCGTTTTATCACTAGTAAGTCTTTTTAAGACTTCCATGATGATAGTAATACCCGCTTTATCATCCGCTCCGAGGAGAGTGTCTCCACTCGCAGTCACAAGGTCGTGACCCACATGCTCTTTAAGAATAGGAAAATCAACGGGATCCATTTTATATTCATCATTAAGAATGATAGTGCCTCCATCATAGTTCTTAATGAGTTGAGGTTTGACATTAGTGTCAGTGACCTCTTCTGCGGTATCAACATGAGAGTTAAGACCGATAGTAGCCACTCCATCTTCTCCTTCAAGGTGAGCGTATACCACACCATTCTCATCCATATAGGCATCACTAAGTCCAAGTTCATTGAGTTGTTCAACGAGAAGTTTAGAGAGATCTTTCTCTTTTTCCGCGGAAGGAACTGTCGTCGAGGAGTCGTCCGCTTGCGTATCAATCTTAAGATAGGTGAATAAATTGTCTAATAATTCCATAGTTTTTGTACCCTTAACCCCTAATCATATCACTAATTGTCTCTCTTATATGAAATTATTTAATAGAATATTAAAAGTTTTGATATAATGTTAGACAATATGAAAATTAAAACCTTCAGTTTGTTAGCCTTATTATTTGCGAGCACCGTGTCGCTCTCAGGATGTAATTTTGGTGGTAATTCCTCTGATGATAACTACTATAAATCTAGTCAAGTCACCTATACCTACTATGACTATGGTTTGAGCAATGTCTATAACACAAAGAATGTACTCTCAAAAGGGGATGTTAATATTTTAGTCATCCCCACAATCATCAAAGGTTATGAGAGCAGTGCCACAGAAGAAAACAGAGAAAGAATAAATGAAGCCTTCTTTGGTGATAGTGAAACCACTGGTTGGGAATCAGTGACCTCCTACTACTATAAATCCAGTTATGGCGCTTTAAACATCAGCGGGGAAGTCACCCCATGGTTTGACCTTGGTCTCAGTCCAAGTGAATTGTACGCAAAACAATCAAGAACCTATGGTGAGTATGGAACCTTCTATGCTCTTGAGCAAGCCTTTATTTGGGCGGTGAGCGAGCAAGACATCGATATGGCCAAATATGACAATGATGATGATGGATTTGTCGATGCCATTATCTTGATCTACTCCGCCCCAAACTATTCTAACTGGGGTCCCCTCTCCTCTCTCGGAGAGCAATATGGATATTGGGCATTTACCTATTGGGACTACACCTTTATCTATGAAGGTGGGTATTTTAAGGATAGTGAGACCGGAGAGGTTTATCCCTATTGTCCTCATGGATATTGTTGGATGAGCTACGATTTCATGGATCAAGGTCATGATGGAGATAATGATATTGATATTGACGCTCACACATATATCCACGAATTTGGTCACCTTCTTGGCCTTGATGACTACTACGATACTGACAATGAACACGCTCCAATGGGATATTGTGACATGATGGACGCTAACATTGGTGATCATTGTGCGTACACAAAGTATGCTCTTGGATGGGTTAAGCCCTATGTGGTTACAGGTAATGCTAAGATTACTATCCGTCCCTTTGCCACAAGTGGAGATTGTATTGTCTTAAAATACAACGCTTCAAGCAGATTCTATGATAATGCTTTTAATGAATACCTGATGATTGAATACATCACTCCTGAAGAGTTGTGGGAGTATGACGCTAGTCATGGATATATCGCTGAAGGACTTAATGCTTACACCACGCCAGGAATTAGAGTCACTCATGTTGACTCTCGTTTAGCGTATCCCACTAGTTCAGTTTTCGGAAGCATGGTTTATACTGCTGTGGATAACCCCAATACATATTCTGGAGTGACCTATCAGCTCTATTGTTCAAACACCACCAGTCGCTCCCTCTATCAAACTGACATGGACACTCTTCATCCTGATCTTGTCTCAATGATTACCAATATCAATGTTAGACCCTCTCTTGCTCTCCAGACTTCCAGTGCGTATTTTGCCACCAGCGATTGCCTTTTAAAAAAGGGAGAGAGCTTTTCTACTTCCATCTACAAAGATTATTTTATAAATGGTAAAATGCACGACGGCACAAAATTAAATTACTCATTTACTATTGATGCGCTTTCAAGTGAAAGTGCTACAATAACATTCAAGAAAGGCTAAAAGATGCAAGAAGTCACAGTTAAAGGTAAGGTCTATCAGATTGATGAAGTAGTGGATAATCACCACTACATCGTCTCAAGAAAAGGCAAGAAATACTTCCTTAGGGATTATCGTGTTTTTAATAGCGGGTATACTGATTTTGAGCTGACACTCAAAAAAATCAATATCACCGGAATCATTGTTCCTAAAGTCATCGCGATGGATAAGAAGAACAAGCTTGTTCTTACCCAATATATCCCTGGAACCACTTGCTTAGAAGATATCTGTCAGGGAGAGTTAACTGAAGATCACTACAACGGAATCTTTCTTCAAGCGAGATACGCAAAAGTGGAAAAGTATGTCCTTAACTTCAGTCCAGAGAATTTTAAACTCTACAATGGCAAGGTCTATTATCTTAAGTATGATGTTTTTCCATATGATGACTCTAAGGCCTTTCAACTCAATGACATCTATCTTTGGGTCTACTCAAAGCAACTTGTGAAACTCCTTGAATCTAAAGGAATGCCTGTAGATAAATCGAGGCTCAAAGATGAATATTTAACCAATAAGGAGACTGTCCTACTCGTGGTACAGTACTATCGATAACATGAAACATGTCGTTTTTACTATCAATCAAAATAAATTAGCGGACACTCTCGCTACCTCTCTTAAAGCGGAACTTGGGGTTGTAGATGTTTCCTATTTCCAAGATGGAGAGGTTTTAGTGAAGAGTGAGACCCCAGTCCATGGCAAGGATGTTGTGGTTCTTCAATCCATTACCTCCCATGAGTTAGATATTGCTTATCAAGTTCTTTTATTATGTGATTCGTTAAGAAATGCGGGAGCAAGAACCATTACTTGGATCATTCCCTACATTCCCTATTTTCGACAAGAATTCCCTAAAGAAGTTGAACCTCAATCCTCAAAATTAATCGCAGGAATCATCGACGCCGCAAAGGTGGATAAGATTATTACATGTGATGTTCATGTTGATAATAACTTAACCCACTTTGCCACTCCAATAGAGAACGTTTCTCTCTACCCTGTTTTTGGGAGATATTATCGTGAATATTTTAAGAAACAGCATATTGATCTTAATGATGTCGTCGTGGTCTCTCCTGATAATGGGGGCACCATAAGAGCAAAGGAACTCGCAAATGATCTTGGTTGTACTTCAATTGCTCTTTCTAAGCAAAGAGATAAATCTGATTCTGTGAAGAAGATTATTATCCATGATCGAGTGGAGGGAAAAGTCTGTTTAATTTTTGATGATATCATTTCCACTGGACACACTCTTAGTAAGACTGCCTCTCTTTTATTAGAGCACGGCGCTAAATCTATTGTTGTGGCTATATCTCATCCTATAATTAGTGAAAACTGCACAAAAATACTAAAATCTTCACAAATCTCAAATATTATTGTCGCTAATACAATTGAAAAGGATTTAGATCCATTATATAAAGTCGTTGATATAGCACCACTTCTAAAAGAGGTACTATAAATGGTTGACGAAGAAGAAAAAGAAGAAGAAGTTGTCGAAGAAGAGGTTGATGAAACTCAAATTGTTGACGACGAAAATATAAAGAAACACCTCAAGGATGGTGGATACCAAATACCTAATTGGGTTCCTCTTGTCATCCTTGCTGGTATTTTAGTGATCCTTATTATTGTCTTAATCATTGTGGAAACTACTGGAGGTGGAGAATGACTAATAGTTATGTATCCTCTCTTGCTAGAAATGCGATTGTCGCTGCTTTATATGTCGTGGTGACAATGCTTGTTTTCCCGTTGTCCTACAATGCTCTTCAATTTAGGTTTGCGGAAATCCTTGTTTTGCTTGTCTTCTTTAGAAAAGATTACGCGATTGGTTTAATCCTTGGCTGTGCCCTTTCTAACCTTATAAGTACCCTTGGTTTTTTTGATGTCTTATTTGGGACTATTGCCACCGCCCTTGCCTGTGTCTGTATGATGTTTATGAAACATCTCTGTGTTGCCTGCCTCTTTCCAATCATCTTTAATGCTGCTATTGTGGGCTTTGAATGTTGGTGGTTACTTGGTGAACCTTTCTGGATTTCAGTGGGTTGGATAGCTCTTGGAGAACTCGTGGTCATGATTGTGGGCTATGTCATATTCATGCTTCTTAAGAAGCGAAAGTCATTCCTAGTCACCTTAGGGGCGAAACAAAATTTGGATTTTAAGTTTTAAGGTGTATGAAAAAGGATTTTTATTTAGAAATTACTCATGTTGATAAACACTCCAAAGCCAGAGCGGGGATTTTACATACCCCTCATGGGGACGTTGAGGTTCCCATGTTTATGCCTGTGGGCACACAGGGGACAGTAAAAACACTATCACCAGAAGAAGTTAAATCTCTTGGAGCGGGTTTTATTCTCGCTAATACTTATCATTTAGCACTTCGTCCTGGTGAAGATATTATTGAACAAGCGGGTGGACTACATAAGTATATGAATTGGGATGGCCCGATTCTTACGGATTCTGGAGGATTCCAAGTCTTTTCTCTCGCTTCTCGTCGTTCTATTAAGGAGGATGGAGTGGAATTTCGTAACCATTTGAATGGGGATAAGATGTTCTTCTCCCCAGAAAAGGTTATCGAGATCCAACAAAAGATTGGTTCTGATGTCATGATGGTTCTAGATGAATGTATCCCCTATCCTGTTAAATATCGCTACGCTAAGGAAAGCACCGAAAGAACGATTAGATGGGCAAAAAGATGCAAAGATGCACAAACATCTAAAAACCAAGCTCTCTTTGGAATTGTTCAAGGTGGTGAATTTGAAGATCTTCGAAAGATGTGTTCGAAACAATTAGCAGAATTAGATTTTAAGGGTTATGCCATCGGGGGTACCTCGATTGGGGAACCAAAAGATGTTTACTCGAAAATGGTGGATTATTCTTTAACTTATCTTCCGGAAGATAAACCCCGTTATATTATGGGAGTGGGTTCCATTGATTTTATTCTTGAAGGCATCGAAAAGGGTTGTGACATGTTTGATTGTGTTCTTCCCACACGTCTTGCCAGACACGGAGCCCTTATGACCTCACATGGTCGTGTCAATATTAGGGATGCTCAATATAAAGCTGACTTTACTCCCCTTGATGATGAATGTGATTGTTATACATGCACCCACTATACAAAATCTTATTTGAGGCATCTTTATGTCTCAGATGAATCTTTTGGTAAGAGACTCCTCTCTATTCATAATGTGCGTTTCTTAATCCATCTCATGGAAGAAGCAAGAACTGCTATCAAAGAAGATAGATTCACTGAGTTTAAAGATGAGTGGCTTAAAAAATATGGGAGTGACAAAGGATTCTAATGGATATTTCACTATTTGATTTTCATTTACCTGAAGAATTGATTGCCCAATCTCCCGCTCTAGTAAGAGACCAATCTCGTCTTTTAGTGGTCAATAGAAAAGATCATACCTATGAAGATAAAGTCTTTTCAGATATCTATGATTATTTAAAAGCGGGAGATGTTTTAGTAAGAAATAACACTAAAGTGTTACCCGCTCGATTATATGGGATTAAAGAAGGCACTGGAGCGAAGTGTGAAATTCTTCTCCTTCACCAAGTTGAAAGCGAGAATGATGTATGGGAATGTTTGACTAAACCCGCTAAATCTATAAAAGATGGAGCGGTGATTAATTTTGGTGATGGGAAATTGGTGGGAACTTGCGTCAAATCAATGGATGAGGGAATCCGTCATATCCGCTTTACCTATGAGGGAATCTTTCTTGAAGTTCTTGAAGAAATAGGGGAAATGCCTTTACCACCATACATAAAGAAACAAGTAGTGGGCAATGATCGGTACCAGACAGTGTACGCAAAAGAGGTGGGTAGTAGTGCCGCTCCCACCGCGGGATTTCACTTTACCGAAGATTTATTAAAGCGACTCCAAGAAAAAGGTGTTATCATCGTTGACATTACTCTTCATATTGGTCTTGGAACTTTTAGGCCTGTAAAAGTTACAAATGTGGATGAACATGTTATGCATACTGAGGAATATGAAATCAGTCAAGAAGCCGCTGATATTATTAATAGTGCAAGAAGCGAACATCGCCGTGTTGTTGCAGTGGGTACAACCTGTGTTAGAACCCTAGAAGCAAACTATGCAAAGTATGGAATTATTAAACCTACAAGAGAGAGTACAAATATTTTTATAAAACCTGGTTTTAAGTATCAGGTTGTGGATGCTCTTATTACGAATTTTCACCTTCCAAAATCCACTCTTATTATGTTAGTTTGTGCCTATATTGGTCGTGAGTGGACACTTGAGCTATATCAACATGCTATTGATGAAAAATATCGCTTCTTCTCTTTCGGGGATGCGATGTTTATCTATTAGCGGATAAAAAGGAGTGAAATATCTTGAAGAAGAATCAAGATTTGCCATTATTTTGATTTTTAATATTGAGAATTAACATTTAAAAGAGTTTCTTATGATCTATGGATAGAGTAATTAATTATCAAAAACGACTTTTAGCCCTCATCGATGAGTTGAAACTAGGCGATACCAAACCTAGACTTCTTCTTCATGTTTGCTGTGGTCCTTGCTTTACTGTTCCATTTCGAATTTTAAAAGATTACTTTGACATTACAATCATGTATTATAACCCTAATATCTACCCTACACTAGAGTATGATAAGAGAATTGGAGAACTTAAGAAATATCTCGATTTAATTCATATGTCAGACAAGTTAACTTTCATTGAGGACAAAGAAGACCACGATGTTTTTATGGAAGATCTTCGTCCTTATGCTGATGAAAAAGAGGGTCATAATCGTTGTCGTCTTTGTATCACCAAAAGACTTGAACATGCTTTCAAGTACGCTAAAGAAAATAACTTTGATTATGTCGGCACAGTGATGACTATCTCTCGTTATAAGAATGCCCAAGACATTAATCACATTGGAGAACAACTCTCCCAAAAATACGACATCAAGTATCTCTTTAGTGATTTTAAGAAAAACAACGGCTATGAAGATAGCCTCATAATTACAAAAAATTGCAATTTATATTGCCAAAAATTCTGCGGTTGTGAATATTCTCTCCGTGACTATGAGGAGAGAAATCCTGATGATAAGCAATATTAGAATTTTTTCCAAACTTTTATAAAAAGTTATTGACACATATATATGCGAGGAGTATTCTTTTCAAGGTTGTTTGCGTACAGGGTATTTTGCGAGGTTGCAGATACACCCACACTCGTTGTCATGAAAGTGTATCTGGGAATTCCAAAATATGTCAAACAACATGATGTGATATAAGGAGGAAATCTCATGGCAAAAACGACTAAAGTTCGAGTTCGACTCAAAGCGTATGATCATGTTTTACTTGATGCCAGCGCTGAAAGAATAGTCGAAGCGGCTAAGAAGACAGGCGCCACAGTCAAAGGCCCTATCCCCTTACCCACCGAAAAACAGGTCTATACGATTCTTAGAAGTCCACATGTCTTTAAAGACTCTCGTGAACAATTTGAGATTCGTACTCACAAAAGAATCATCGATATCTACAATCCTAAGAAGGAGACCATTGATGCTTTAAAGAATCTTGATCTTCCCGCTGGAGTGGATATTGAGATCAAATTATAAGGAGGCAAGATATGAAAGCGATTATTGGTCGTAAAGTCGGTATGACTGAAGTCTTCGCTGAAGATGGAACCATGTATCCTGTGACAGTCGTTGAAGTCTTGCCGAATATCGTGACCCAAGTCAAAACCAAAGAGCACGATGGTTATGACGCTATCCAAGTGGGCTACGAAGAAAAGAAAGAATCTCGTGCGAATATGCCTGAAAAAGGTATTGCGAAAAAAGCAAATACTGTCCCTCATCAATTCCTTAGAGAACTCAAGGGCGATGAGATGATGCAATATCAACTTGGTGACGCGATCACTGTTGATATCTTTAAAGCGGGTGATGTCGTTGATGTTATCGGCACCTCTAAAGGTAAAGGATTCTCTGGTGCGATTAAGAGATGGCATCAGAAGATTGGTCCTAAAGGCCATGGTTCCGGTTACCACAGAGGACAAGGTACATTTGCTAATAATGGTCGTACGAATAACCGTGTTTTACCTGGTAAGCACATGTCAGGTCATAGCGGTCATAAGAGTGCTACCATTCTCAATCTTCTCGTAATTGCAGTCTATCCTGATAAGAACGCCATCCTCATCAGAGGAGGAATTCCAGGACCTAGTAAGTCTGTTGTCACCATCAGAAGTGCGATTAAAACTCAAAAACACCCCAAACTCTTAAAACCACTTATTGATAGAACACCAGTAGTGGAACAAGAGGTTGTACCAGAGGAGGTTGTCGTAGAAACTCCAGTCACTGAAGTTGTGGAAGTAACCCCAGTGGAGACTCCAGTTGAGGAGACTCCTAGTGAAGCTTCAGTGGAAGAAGCTCCAGTTGTGGAGGAAGCCACAGTTAGTGAAGAAGTTGCGACAGAAACCCCAGTTGTCGAGGAAACACCCATCGTTGAGACCCCGGTTGAAGAAGTCTCTAGCGATGAGGAAACTCCCCATGTTACAGAAGCGCCTGACTTAGGCAGTGAAGAGTAAGAAAGGAGATAAGTCATGAAAAAGACCGTAAGTGTAAAAGTCTATAACACTCAAGGTGAAGAAGTTTCAACCTTGAAGCTTGATGGCACTATCTTCGATGCTGACTTCCATGATCAATGCGTCTTTGACGCGGTTCAAGTGGAACAAGCCAACTCTCGTCAAGCCACTGCCAAAACGAAAGTCAGAAGTGAAGTTCGTGGTGGTGGAAGAAAACCTTGGAGACAAAAAGGTACAGGTCGTGCCAGAGCGGGTTCAACCCGTTCCCCAATCTGGGTTGGTGGTGGTACCGTCTTTGGTCCCACTGGAACCCAAAACTACAAACTCTCTCAAAATAAGAAAGAGTACGCCATCGCTAAGAGAAGTGTGCTTGCCCAAACTGTGAGAGAGAACAGATTAATTTTGTTAGATTCTCTTGTGCTTGAGCACAAGAAGACTAAAGAACTCGTGGCCGTTCTCGATGCCCTTCACGTCGGAAGTAAAGTTCTTCTTGTCGTGGATCAAATCGATGAAAATTTATTTGCCTCAGGCAGAAATCTCTCATGGGTCAAGATTGTGGATGTGACTAATGTGTCCGTCTTTGATGTCTTAAACTGTGAGACTCTTCTCGCCACAGTCCCGGCCATTACTAAATTAGAGGAGGTGTTATAGTCTTATGCCAAGAAAGAAAAAAGAAGTCCCTGGCGAGATGCGTTTCCCCAAGGCAACGGAAAAAGACTTTGATGTTATCATCAAACCTCTAATTACAGAGAAGTCTATGGACCTTTTACAAAATCAGAACAAGGTCACTGTGACTGTTAATCCCGCTTCCAATAAGACTGAGATTAAACTTGCCTTTGAAAGAATTTTCCAAGTCAAGGTTACTGGAGTCAAGATTAGCAATGTGGAAGCGAAGCACACCACAAGAGGCACCCGTTATCACGGAACAATCCCTGGATACAAGAAAGCGATTGTCACCGTCGCGGAAGGTGATGCGATTGATCTATTTAGAGAATAATAGATCCGTACTATAGGAGGAAAAACATGGCAATTAGAACTTATAAGCCCTATACCCCATCACGTCGTAATATGACTAATTCGACCTTTGATGAGATAACGACATCCACTCCTGAGAAAAGTTTATTAACAAGTTTAAGTAAAACTGGTGGTAGAAATAACCAAGGAAAGATTACCTGCCGCCACATCGGAGGAGGTCATAAGCGTCTTTATCGAATCATCGACTTTAAGCGTGACAAAGATGGAATTCCGGCAACTGTAAAAACAATTGAATATGATCCTAATAGAAATGCGAATATCTGCCTTCTTGCGTATGCTGACGGAGAGAAGAGATATATCATTGCTCCAAAAGGAATCAAAGTGGGAGATAAACTCCTCTCTGGTCATGGAGCGGATATCCTTCCTGGTAACTGCCTTGAATTAAAAGATATTCCAGAAGGAACTCTCATTCACAATATTGAGCTTAAACCTGGACATGGCGCCCAAATGGTCCGTGCCGCGGGAACCAGTGCTCAATTACTAGGTTTTGATGGGAAATATGCGACTCTCAGACTCGCCAGTGGGGAAGTCAGGAGAGTGGTTTCTACCTGCAGAGCCACTATTGGTATCGTCGGTAACGAAGATTATAGCCTTATTAATAAAGGTAAAGCGGGTAAGAATAGATGGTTAGGTGAGAGACCTAACGTCCGTGGTTCGGTCATGAACCCGAACGACCACCCACACGGAGGTGGTGAGGGTAAGTGTCCTGTTGGTAGGGACGCTCCACGTACACCTTGGGGTAAGAAAGCCCTTGGTGTGAAGACCAGAGATAAGAAGAAACCTTCCACAAAGATGATTGTGAGAAGAAGAAACGATAAGTAAGGAGGTAAATCATGGCACGTAGTTTGAAAAAAGGTGCATTCGTCGATGACCATCTCATGAAAAAGGTCGAAGCGCTCAATGCATCAGGGAAAAAAGAAGTCATTAAGACATGGTCTCGCCGCTCGACCATTTACCCCCAATTCGTTGGACTAACATTTGCTGTTTACAATGGTAGAGAGCACATCTCAGTTTATGTCACTGATGATATGGTGGGTCATAAACTTGGTGAATTCTCTCCCACAAGAAAGTATACCGGACATACCGGTCACACCGCGGAAGATAAGGCCGCTCACGCCGCCGCGATGAAAAAGAAGAAGTAAGGAGGTTAATAGATAATGCCAGCAAAAAAAGCTAGTGAAGAAGTCAAAGCGGAAGAAACTGTAGAAGTAGAAGCTGAAAAAGTCGAGAACGCTACAGAATCTGAAGAAACGACTCCAGAAGTTGTCGAAGAAGAACTTCCTGAAACTCTCGAAGAGACCGGAAAGAGATCCTCTCGTCGTCGTAAGAAAGAGGAAGAAGCTACTCCTAGTGAGACCTATGTTCCTCCTAAACCCACTCCGACGAGTGCTCGTGCGGTATCAAAGAATGTCAGAGTGACTCCTCGTAAGGCTCGCCTTGTGTGTGACCTTGTAAGAGGTAAGAGTGTGGATGAAGCGATTGCGATTCTTCACAATGTCAATAAATCCGCGACTCCCGCGGTCATGAAAACCATCAAGAGTGCGGCGGCGAATGCGACTAATAACTTTGGAATGGATGCTGATTCCTTATATGTTGCAGAGATATACGCTAATGATGGTCTAAGAATGAAAAGGTATTTACCACGCGCGAAAGGAAGAGCGAGTCATCTCGTGAGAAGATGTTCTCATATCACCTGCGTGGTCAAGATGAGATAAGGAGGCAAGTATGGGTCAAAAAGTTAATCCAGTGGGAATGAGAATTGGTGTGAGCCGTGACTGGAACTCTCGTTGGTATGCCGACAAGGGGGAGTACCACGTGTTTCTCCATCAAGATATCAAGATTAGAAAATACTTAGATACCGCTCTCAAAGATGCTTCCTATTCTCATACCGAGATAGAAAGAACCAAAACAGATAAGGGACAAAATGTCGTGGTTATGGTGTTTGTCGCTCGTCCAGGTGTGGTTATCGGTCAAGATGGCAAGAACATTGCCAAAATCAAAGATGATTTACAAGCCATTGTCGGAAAAGATGTCAACCTTCGTGTGGATGTCATCGAGGTGAAGCAACCAGATCTTGACGCTAACATTGTCGCGCAATCCATTGCTAAACAACTCGAAGAGAGACAAAGCTTCAGAATCGTCCAAAAGAAAGCCATTGTCCGTGTTCGTAAAGCGGGCGCTAAAGGAGTGAAGACTCTTGTCAGCGGTCGTTTAGGTGGTGCGGATATTGCTCGTGGCGAGGGATATAAAGAGGGAATCATTCCTCTTCAGACTCTCCGTAGTGACATTGACTACGCTGTCGCAGAAGCCGCAACGACCTATGGTCGTTTAGGAGTTAAAGTGTGGATCTGTCGTGGAGAGGTTCCTTGCAACAAATTTACAAAACTAGAGAAGGAGGGTGAATAAGATGTTACAACCAAAGAGAACAAAATATCGTCGTCCTCATCTCTTGTCATATGAAGGAAATGCCAAGGGTGGCACAAAAATCTCCTATGGAGATTATGCCCTCCAGGCCCAAGAGGGTGCGTGGATTACCGCTCGCCAAATTGAATCCGCTCGTATAGTTCTAGCCAGATATACTCGTCGTTTAGGTAAGATTTGGATTTGTATCTTTCCCCAACTTGCTAAGACCAAGAAAGCGGAAGGTATGCGTATGGGTTCTGGTAAAGGTAGTCCAGAGAAATGGGTAGCGGTCGTGAAGAAAGGCAAAATCTTATTTGAGATTGCTGGAGTTCCTGAGCAGACCGCGATGGAAGCCCTTCGCCTTGCGGCGTATAAGCTTCCTATTAAATGTAAAGTTATTAAGAGAGAGGAGAGTGAAGCACAATGAGAATTAGTGAAGTTCGTGCGCTTAGCACAGAAGAGTTAAGTGAAACCCTTTACTCTCTTAAAGAACAATTATTTGATCTTAGAAGAAAGAAAGCTGTTGGTGGTCTTGAAAGAGGTGAAGATATCACTGAAGTTCGTCGAGATATTGCGAGAGTGAATATGGTCATCAGTGAGAGAAAACTTGGCATCAACAAAGAGCTTAATGAAGGTGCAGGAGGAAATGAATAATGGCAGAAGAGAGAAATACCCGTCGTAGTGTTCAAGGTGTCGTTACCTCTGACAAGAACGATAAGACCATTGTTGTCCTCGTTGAGACCTACAAGAAACACGCTAAATACGGTAAGAGAGTGAAATACGCGAAGAAGTATTACGCTCACGATGAACACAACGAAGCCCATACTGGTGACACTGTTACCATTATGGAGTGTCGTCCTATGTCCGCTCTTAAGAGATTCCGTCTCGTCAGTGTGGATAAGAGAGCTGCTTTAACTGCTAAACAAGCCCGAGCGGAAGAGAGAGCCGCGGAAGAGGCCAAGGAAGCAGAAGAGGCGGAAGTCACTGAAGCCACAGTGGAAGAAGAAGTGGAAGCTTTAGTAGAGGAAGCACCTACTGAGTTAGTGGTGGAAGAAGCCCCTAGTGAAGAGGTTGTCGAAGAAACTCCAGTAGAAGAAACTCCTAGTGAAGAAGAAACTCCTAAGAAAAAGAGAAGAAGCAAAGGAGAGAAGTAAGTATGGTACAGAATGAAACAAGTCTTGTTGTCGCTGATAACTCCGGCGCTAAAAGAGTAAAGATCTTCCGTTTACTCGGTGGTTCTTATCGTAAGACCTCCAGTGTGGGAGATGTCGTTATTGCGTCTGTTAAAGAAGCAATTCCGAACGCAAAAGTCAAAAAAGGTGACATCGTTCATGTTGTCATCGTGAGAACAAAGAAAGCGGTTATCCGACCTGATGGCTCCACCATACGATTTGATGATAACGCAGGCGTGATTATTAATAATGATGGTTCGCCTGTGGGCACACGTGTGTTTGGACCTGTGGCCAGAGAGCTTAGAGAGTATGGAGACAAGTACATGAAGATTGTCTCTCTTGCTCCAGAAGTATTATAAAAGGAGGTAGGTATGAAACTAGTCAAAGGTGATAAAGTCGTCGTCATCGCTGGAAGAGACAAAGGGAAAATTGGTACCATCCAAAAAGTCTATCCTTCTCTCAACAAAGTCGTGGTCGAAGACGTCAACGTTCGTAAGAAACACAAGAAACCCACTCAGGCTAATCCTGAAGGCGAAATTTTAGAAATCTACGCTCCAATTGATGCATCTAATGTCATGCTTGTCGATCCAAAAACCAAGGCTCGTACAAGAATTGGACATACAGTTGTGAAAGGGGAAAAGGTCCGCTACGCCAAAAAGAGCGGGACCACTCTTTAATTAGGAGGTGTTTATGGCAGAAGAAGAAAAAAAGACTACAACCACATCTTCAAGTAGTAGCAAAAAGCCCGCAACTATTACCAAAACCACTGCAACTCCTAAGCAAACTACTTCAAAAACCACAACCGCAAAAACCACCGCACCAGCGAAAAAACCTGCCGTGAAAGTTGAGCCAGAAGTAAAAGAAGAGGTGGCCACTGAGACCCCAGTCGTGGAGGAAGCTCCTAAGAAAACCCCCGCTAAAAAAGCGGCGCCTAAACAAGATGTCTATATTCCTCGTGTGAGAGTGAAATATGAAAGTGAAGTTAAAGGTGCGCTATTGGAAAAGTATCACTATCACTCCGTGATGGAGATCCCCGCTCTTAATAAGATTGTTATTAACTGGGGTGTGGGTGATGCTGTTCAAGATAACAAGCGTCTTGAAGATGCTGTCAATGAATTGACATTAATCGCCGGTCAAAAACCAGTTGTGACCCGAGCGAAAAAATCTATTTCTTCCTTCAAACTCCGTGAAGGTCAAGCTATCGGATGTAAGGTAACTTTAAGAGGGACAAGAATGTATGAATTCTATGATAAACTCGTCTCTCTCGCTCTCCCTCGTGTCCGTGACTTCCGTGGAGTGAGCAAGAATGCTTTTGATGGAAGAGGTAACTACACACTTGGTGTGAGAGAGCAATTGATCTTCCCTGAAATTGACTATGATAAAGTCCATAAGGTCAGAGGAATGGATGTTGTGATTGTCACCACGGCAAAAACAGATGAAGAGGCATTTACCTTATTAAGTTTATTAGGTATGCCTTTCGCGAGATAAGGAGGGACATTACATGGCAAAAGTCAGTGCAAAAATCAGATGTGCCAGACCAAAGAAATATAAGGTCCAAGAGTATACACGTTGTGAGAGATGTGGTCGTCCCCACGCTGTCTATTCGAAATTTCATCTCTGTAGATGCTGCCTTAGAGAGCTTGCCTATAAAGGTGAGATTCCTGGTATGAAGAAATCATCTTGGTAAAGGAGGGAAGAAAGTATGATGAGTGATCCAATCGCGGATATGCTTACAAGAATCCGCAACGCAAATGCGATGAAACACCCAACCGTGTCTCTCCCTTCAAGCAAGATAAAAGTGGAAATCGCCAGAATCTTAAAAGAGGAAGGCTTTATCGTGGACTATAAAGTCGAGGGCGATGTCAAAAAAGAATTAACTATTACTCTTAAGTACACTCCTGATGGAACAAGAGTGATTTCTGGTTTAAAGAGAATCTCTAAACCAGGACTTAGAGTAACTTCAAGTTGTGAGAAACTCCCTAGAGTCTTAAAAGGTCTTGGTATTGCCATTGTCTCTACCTCTAAAGGGGTGATGACTGATAGCCAAGCGAGAAAGCTCTCGGTCGGTGGTGAAGTTCTCGCTTATGTCTGGTAAAGGAGGGAAAAATGTCAAGAGTTGGAAATAAACATATTACACTTCCCGCTGGAGTAAGCATTGAACTCGCTAACGGAGTGGCAACTGTTACTGGCCCTAAGGGAACCTTAACTTGCCCCATCAATCATGGTATTGATGTTCATATTGAGGGCACAGATGTTTCTGTGACTAGACAAAATGAAACCAAGCAAGTGAAGCAAAACCATGGGACCACAAGAGCGAATCTCTATAACGCCGTCGTTGGTGTCAGCGAAGGCTTTAAGAAAGAGCTCGAGATGAAAGGTATTGGTTATAAGGCCGCGATGAGTGGCCCTGATATTACTCTTTGGGTGGGATTTAGTCACCAAGTGACCATCAAACCTAACGAAGGAGTAACTATCTCTCTTAAGTCCCCTACAGACATTATTGTCGAGGGCTTAAGCAAACAAGCTGTTGGTCAGACCGCGGCGAGAATCAGAGAGATCAAACCTCCGGAACCTTACTTAGGTAAAGGTATCCGTTATAAGGGTGAGGTCATTCGTCTCAAAGAGGGTAAGCGTGCCAGCGCTGGTAAGAAGAAATAAGGAGGATTGGTCAGATGATAAAGCAAGAATCTCGTAATGACGCCCGTCAGAGAAGACACGCTCGTGTTAGAAAAAAGATTAGTGGAACCGCGACCACTCCTCGTTTATGTATCTATCGTTCCAATAAGAACATTGAAGCCCAGATTATTGATGATACTGTGGGACACACATTAGTCTCCTCCTCTTCAATGACCTTAAAGCTCAAGAATGGGGGTAATTGTGAAGCTGCCTCTAAAGTTGGAACGGATTTAGCGAAGAAAGCCTTAGCGAAGAAGATTACCACTGTGGTCTTTGATCGAAGTGGATATCTCTATCATGGCCGAGTCCAGGCTCTTGCGGATGCGGCGAGAGAAGCGGGACTCAAATTCTAAAGGAGAAGTGAGCAATGGAAGAAGAAGAAAAAGTCATTGATACTCCAGTTGTGGAAGATGCTCAACCCGAAGTGGCAGTGGATACTGCTTTAGTAAGCGCTCCCACAAAGGAAGAAAAAGCTGCTCCTAGTGAAGGTGGCCAACAACGTCGTCCAAGAGGCGAAGTAAGAGGACGTAACGATAAGATGCGTCGTCGTAATAATGCTCCTCGTCCTGAGGAACCAAAAGAATTTGAAGAGAGAGCTGTTGCTATTAACCGTGTGGCTAAGACCGTTAAAGGTGGAAGAAGAATGAAGTTCACCGCTTTAGTGGTCATTGGTAATCACAAAGGTAAATATGGCTTTGGTCTCGGAAAGGCTGGAGAAGTCCCTGATGCGATTAAGAAAGCCACAGACTTAGCGAAGAAGAATATTCACACCATCCCCATTGTGAAAGGGAATACGATTCCTCATGAAGTTGTTGGTCACTTCGGTGCTTCTAAAGTCTTACTTAAACCCGCTCCAGAAGGTACTGGTATTGTCGCTGGTGGTCCAGTGAGAGCCCTTCTTGAGCTTGCGGGTGTTACTAATGTCTGCTCAAAGATCTATGGAAGTCGAACAGCGGTCAATGTCGTGAAAGCGACAGATGAAGGTCTCTCTAGACTTACTTCCTATAGGAAAGTGAAGGCATTAAGAAGTGAAGTTAAAGTAAATGAAGGAGGGAGTGAAGAATGAAATTAGATACTCTAACCCCTACTCCTGGAAGTAGAAAAAAATCATACCGCGTGGGCAGAGGAATTGGTTCCGGTAACGGCAAGACCTCCGGTGCGGGTCACAAGGGCCAGAACGCTCGTAGTGGCGGTGGCACTCGTCTCGGATTTGAAGGTGGCCAGATGCCCATCTATCGTCAAATCCCAAAACGTGGTTTTAAAAACGTCAATCATATTGAGTATGCGATTGTCAATGTTTCAGATTTAAATCGATTTAAAGATGGCGAGACAGTCACGCCCGCGTTATTATGTGAGTGCGGGCTTGTGAAAAAAGAATATGATGGTGTGAAAATTCTTGGTAATGGCACTTTAGAGAAGAAACTCAAAGTTCAAGCGAATAAATTCTCTAAGAGTGCACAAAGTATCATCACAAATGCAGGTGGCAGTATTGAGGTAATCTAAGATGAAGAAATTCGTTGCCGTACTTAAGAACAAAGAAATCATGTCACGTATCGCTTTTACGATTGTGATTCTCTTTGTCTTTAGATTGGGCTGTCAAATCACAGTCCCAGGGGTAACGGTTGAGGGTGATCTTTCTGCCGCTTTGGAGGCAAATAATGCCCTTTCTTTGATGAATTTGCTTGGTGGTGGAACCCTACAAACCTTCTCCATCTTCGCCCTAGGTGTTTCCCCCTATATTACCGCTGAAATTATTATTAACTTGCTTTCTACTGATGTTCTTCCCGCTTTAACAGATTTGAAGCGTCAAGGACAATATGGAAGAAAGAAGATTGAAATGGCCACCAGATACCTCACCTTACTCATTGGTGCGGTGGAAGCCTATGGTATTATCCAAATGATGAATAATGGAGAATATGATCTCTACATCTCCTTTAATACTGGTAGTGCGGAATGGTTGTCTTATATCTATGTTGTCGTCATTATGCTTGCGGGTAGCTTACTCACGATGTGGCTCGGTGATCAGATTTCGCAAAAAGGTGTCGGTAATGGTATTTCCATGATTATCTTTGCCGGTATTGTCTCTTCTCTCCCTCGTCAAATTGTGAATAGCTTCTCTCTCTGGGTTGTTGGTAGCGCTGGTACAGGAAATGAGCTGACAGGGGTCTTAGAGTTTATTGCCTATATTGTCGCCTTCCTTGTCATCATTGCCTTTGTTACCTTTATTGAACTCTCTAAGAGAAAGATCCCAGTCCAGCATTCTGGAAAAGGTGGACAAACTCAGTCCATGGCAAAAGCCTCATATCTACCTATAAAGATTAACTCTGCAGGAGTGATTCCTGTCATCTTTGCCAACTCTGTGATGATGATTCCCTCGATCATTACCGCTTTCGTCAGTAGTGAAGCGAGCACGGGGTACTGGTTAAATATCTTTGATACTTCAGTGATGTTTAGAATGAATGGTGTGGGAGATACCTATTGGTATATGCCGTGGGGACTGATAATCTATATCGTCCTGATTATCGCCTTTGCCTTCTTCTACGCAAATATTCAAATTAATCCTCAACAACTTGCGGAGAACTTCCAGAAGAATGGAAGTTATATCCCAGGAGTTCGTCCAGGCAACGAAACTGAAAGATATGTCCGTAAAGTGTTAAATAGAGTGACCTTCATTGGCGCTATGGCTCTGATGTTAGTGGCGGCCTTACCATCCATCTTGACTCTCAGTGGACTCTTTGGAGAGAACACTTCTCTTGTCCTTGGTGGTACAGGAGTCATCATTATCGTCGGTGTCTGTCTGGAGCTCTCTAACCAGATTGATGGCTTGCTGGCAGGTAAATCCTACGATGAAGTGGTCGCGACCGGAGGAAGATAAGGAGTAGATTATGAAAAAGAACATTATTCTTATGGGTCCTCCCGCAAGCGGCAAAGGGACCGTCGCCAAGAAACTTCAATCCACTTTTCATCTCTCTCATATTTCCACAGGAGATATGTTTAGAGACGCCAAAAGTGCGGGAACAGAGTTAGGTTTACTTGCGGCGACATACATGGACCGCGGAGATTTGGTCCCTGATGAGGTGACCATCGGCGTGGTCAAAGAAAGATTTTCAAAAGGTGATCTTGGGGATGGATTCCTCCTTGATGGATTTCCCCGCACCATAGATCAAGCGGAAGCTCTTAAGGGCTTCACAGATGGCACTCCTCTTGCCGTTGACGCTGTCATCAATCTCGATTGCGACGAAGAGGAACTTGTGAGACGTATCTCTGGGAGAAGAGTCTGCAGAAATTGTGGGGCTCCATATCACATTGAAACCATGAAACCAAAAGTGGAAGGGGTCTGTGATATATGTGGTGGAGAACTCTATCAAAGAGCAGATGATAATGAAGAGGCCCTTAGAGTGCGTTTAAGTCACTACTATGAAAGTACTCAACCCTTACTTGAGTACTACGACAAGCTTGGACTCTTAAAGAACTTCGAGTCTGAGGTTGGCGCTGACGTTCTATATGAGGAGATTGTCAAATTCCTTAGTGAGTAATTATGATAACTCTTAAAAGCGAACGTGAAATTAGTTTAATGAGAGAAGCAGGGCGGGTCATTGCCCTTGTTTTCAAGGAGTTAAAACCTCTTTGTAAACCTGGAGTGAGCACTCTCTACCTTTCTCAAAAAGCGGAAGAAATTATCCGTAGTCATGGATGCACTCCAACATTCCTTGGTTACGGAGGCTTCTCTGGTGCTATCTGCGTCAGTGTGAATGAAACCCTCATTCACGGCATCCCCTCTGATAAGATCATCCTCAAAGAAGGAGATATCGTCTCCCTTGATGTTGGAGCGACCTATAAGGGTTATTGTGCGGATGCGGCAAGAACATTTGCTGTGGGAACTTGTATGGAACACGCTACTAAACTCATGCAAGTGACTCAAGAAAGTTTCTTTAACGCAGTTAAACTAATTAAAGACGGCACTCCACTAGGAGATGTCTGTCACGCTATTCAAGTCTATTGTGAAGAGAGAGGTTACTCCTTACCACGTGATTACACTGGTCATGGAGTGGGTGCCCATCTTCACGAAGATCCCGCCATTCCTAACTATGGGAAAGAAGGAGTGGGTCCTATCCTTAAAGCGGGTATGACCCTTGCTATTGAACCCATGGTCGCGGAAGGCAAGAATAAAGTCCGTGTATTAGGTGATGGGTGGACGACAAAGATGAAAGACGGAAAATGGTCCGCTCATTACGAGAATACAGTCGTTGTTACTAAAGATGGGTATGAGATTCTTACCCTTGAGGAGGAATAGGTAATGTCGAAACAAGACTTTATCGAAGTTCAGGCGATCGTAACAGAAACTTTACCTAATGCCACATTTAGAGTGAAGCTTGAGAACGACCACGTAATATTGGCCACCGTTTCTGGAAAAATCCGAATGAATTACATTCGCATTCTTCCAGGTGATAGAGTTACTGTGGAAATTTCGCCTTATGATTTAACACGGGGCCGTATCACATTCCGTCATAAATAAGTGTATAGGAGGATGACTAATGAAAGTCAGAGCATCAGTTAAACCTATTTGTTCTAAGTGTCGCGTCATTAAACGTCACGGTCGAGTGATGGTCATTTGTAGTGATCCGAAACACAAACAAAGACAGGGTTAAAAAGGAGTAAAAGTACATGGCACGTATTGAAGGTGTTGATATTCCTAATGACAAACCTGTAGGTATCTCTATTACCTATATTTATGGTATTGGGAGAAGTACTGCGGAAAAGATTTGTCGTGACGCGAACGTCGATTTTGGCATTCGTGTCAAGAACCTTTCGGATGAACAATTCAACGCTATCCGATTGGAAATTGCAAAATACAAAACAGAAGGTGATTTACGAAGAGAGGTTGCCCTTAACATTAAGAGATTAAATGAAATCGGTTGTTATCGGGGCATCCGTCATCGTAAAGGACTCCCTTGTCATGGTCAGAGAACGAAGACTAACGCACGAACATGCAAAGGTCCAAGAAAGACCATCGCTAACAAGAAGAGTGCACCAAGGTAATAGGAGGGAATGATTTATGGCGACAAAAACAACAACCAGAAAAAAGAAAATTAAACGCTCCTTCACCCATGGAGTGGCTCACATCCACGCCACATTTAATAACACGATTGTGACCATTACCGATAGTAGTGGTAATGTTCTTACTTGGTCTAGTGCGGGTGCTCTTGGTTTTAAGGGCAGTAAGAAGTCCACACCTTTCGCGGCCCAACAAGCCGCTGAAGCTGCGGCTAAAGCCGCTTTTGATCAAGGGATTCGTACCATAGATGTGGAAGTTAAAGGACCTGGACCGGGAAGAGAAGGAGCGATTCGTTCTCTTGCGGTCGCAGGCTTACAAGTAACATCGATTAAGGACTGCACTCCGGTGCCCCACAATGGATGCCGTCCACCAAAACAACCTAGAGGATAATAAGGAGGTAATTACTAATGGGTAAAATTGTTGATGCCTTTGAACAATTTAGTATCACCAGTGCGGATTATGATAGCACGGAGAATTATGGCCGTTTCACTATTGAACCTCTCGAAAGAGGTTTCGGTCTTACTTTAGGTAATGCTTTAAGAAGAGTTCTTCTCTCTTCTCTTCCAGGTGCGAGCATCTACGCGATTGAAATTGAAGGAGTTCGTCATGAATTCACTGCGATGGAAGGGGTAGAAGAAGATGTTACTGGAATTATCTTAAATCTTAAAGATTTAATTCTTTCTATTGATAGCGCGGAAGGTAATGATGTCCGCCGCCTCAGTATCGATAAGGTGGGACCTTGTGAAGTTACTGCAGGGGATATTGTTTGTCCCACCGGTGTCACTGTGGTTAATCCTGATTTAGTTATTTGTCATTTAACCGCGACCGGTCACATCAAGATGACATTACACACTCGTAATGGACGTGGTTATATCACTGCGGAGGGTAATAAGGCCATCCATCAAAATCTTCCTATTGGAGTTATCTGCACTGATAGCAACTATTCCCCAGTGAGAAGAGTGAACTATGAAGTGAACCAAACTCGTGTGAAGAACTCTTCTAACTACGATAGTCTCACCCTTGAAGTGTGGACCGATGGAAGTACCACTCCTCAAGATGCTCTCGCTCTTGCAGCGAAGATTCTTATTCTCCATCTTGAGAAGTTCTCTGATCTCTCTGAGATCACACAAGACATCAATGAGATTGAAAAAGATGAAGAGGTAATCATCGAGAACAAGTATGAGAACCTCACAATCGAGGATCTTGATCTCTCTGTCCGTAGCTATAATTGTCTCAAGAGAGCGGGTATTACCACTCTTAGAGAATTAACTGATCATACTGAAGAAGAAATGATGAAGTTCAAGAACTTAGGTAAGAAATCTCTTAAAGAGATTAAGGACAAGCTTGCCGCTTTACCTGATGGTGGACTCTCATTCCGTAGCTTCGATTAAAGGAGGTCATCATGTCAGCAGCACAAGGTAGACATAATGTCCATGGTAAAGCTGGTGTCCGTTTCAAAGCGGCCTATACGAAGTCTAAATATGAAAACATGCTTCGTAATGTCGTCACTGATTTAATCATTCACGGACACGTGCGTGTCACCGAAGCCACAAGTAAGGATGTCGTCAAAGAAGCTGATCGTCTTGTCACTCTTACAAAGAAGGAAGATGTGATGAATGCTAAGCGTCAAGCCGCGAGATTCGTCCGTCATGTCTTTAGAGATAGTGAAAAGACAGTGAGCGCTCTTGATGTTCTCTTCAACGAGATCGGTCCAAAAATGGCCACAAGAAATGGTGGATACACTCATCAATACAAACTTGAAAATCGTCGTGGCGATAACGCCCCGATGGTGATGGTTTGCTGGGTGGAGTAACTATCAATTAACTATTTAAAAGCGGTGCAGAGCATCGCTTTTTTTATTTACTTAATAACTCCTCGAGTAGGTTCAGATCTTCTTTGGTGGTCACCTTGAAGTTTCTTGGACTACCCTCTACATATTCAACCTTTCCCCCTCGATCGAGAAGTAACCTACAATCATCTGTATACACTTTATTGTGCTTCTTAGCGTAGAGATGAGCACTGACGAGCTGGTTAAGGTTAGCAAAGGTCTGTGGTGTCTGGATGAGATAAGCATCATCTCTTGTTAAGTAGTGGGTCTTTTTGGTGTCATTATCGATATTGGCAATGGAGTCATTTATTTTTAAAATTGTGCAAACAAAGTGAGATTTAGAGACTTTTTCAAAATTTTGATTGATTATTTCCTCACTCACGAGAGGACGATCTCCATCATGAATAAGAACCTTCAAATCTTCATCAAGATGTAAATCTTTAACTTTTAATAATCCTATTAAGGATGATTCTTGGCGGGTCGCTCCACCCTCTACGATAATTGTGGTTTTAGGTTTACTAACCTGCGCGATGCACTCGTGCACAAGATCAATTGTTTCTTTCGCGGTCACAATTATAATCTCATCTACATAGTTATTGGCCACTAAAGTTTCATATGAATACATAAAAAGCGGCTTCCCATTCACAAGGTGAAACTGCTTTAATTCATCATCAAATTTTAAACGTGTTCCTTGCCCTCCAATGAGGAGAATCGCGACATTACGCACTTTGTTTTTCATACTGTAAGTATAACGAGATAATGACACTTTGTCATTTGATATGCTCAAGTTTTCTCTTTATTATTTTAATAATAACTTGAACCAGTCCATTCTTAGTCATAGAATATAAAGTAGTTAGAAAATGATAAACAAGGAGGATTCCTATGGCTCATTTACAACCCGCTGCTGTTAAACAAATAACAGAAATCTGCGAGAGGTACAAAGATGAACCCACTCCATTGATGATGATACTTTCTGACATTCAAAGGGAATATGGTTATATTCCCCCTGAAGTCCAAGAGTTAGTATCTTCTTTAACTGGTGTTCCTGTCAGTGAGATTTATGGTGTGGTGACATTCTATTCATTCTTCTCGCTCACACCCAAAGGAAAATATGATATTGGTGTGTGTCTTGGAACCGCATGCTATGTTAAAGGTTCCCAATTAGTCTTAGATAAATTCTCCGAATTATTAGGTATTGAACCAGGTGAAACCACTCCAGATGGACTCTTTACTTTAGATGTCCTTAGATGTGTTGGCGCCTGTGCTCTTGCTCCCGCTGTGAGAGTGAACGATAAAGTTCATCCTCTCGTGAAGCCTAGTCAATGTCAGCAAATTATTGATGAGATAAAGAAACAAGAGGAGGCTAGTGCATAATGGCAGAAAAGATTACTAGTGAAGCAGAACTTCACGAAAGAGTCGCCCATTGTGCGGCTTGCCTAAATAAAAAGTTTAAAGGCGAAGATGGAAAGAAGGCCATCGTCGTTTGTGGTGGTACTGGATGCCTTTCCTCTGATAGTGAAGGTATTATCACCGAGTTTGAGAGACTCATTAAAGAGAATCACGCCGAAGACAAAGTCACCGTTAATGTCGTGGGTTGCTTCGGTTTCTGTTCTCAAGGCCCCTTTGTGAAGATTTGGCCTGGTGAAACTCTATATACAAAAGTGAAAGTTAGTGACGCTAAAGAAATCTTTGAGAAGGATATTCTTGGAGGTGAAATTGTCGAGAGACTTCTCTTCGTTGATCCTGTCACTAAAGAAAAAGTCAAATCTCAACATGAGATTAATTTCTACAAATTACAAAAGAGAGACATTGCCTTGAAGGGTAATGATCAGATTAACCCTGAATCCTTAGATGAAGCTTTAGCATATGAAACCTTCGTTGGTTTAGCTAAAGCCCTTCATATGACTCAACAAGAAGTCATTGATGAAGTATCTAAGTCTGGACTTCGTGGTCGTGGAGGCGCGGGCTTCCCCACTGGGAGAAAGTGGCAATTCGCTTATAATGAACACAATGATGAAAAATACATCATCTGTAATGGTGATGAAGGTGACCCAGGTGCCTTCATGGATCGTTCCATTGTTGAAGGAAATCCAATGAATGTTATCGAAGGAATGATGATTGCGGGTTACGCTATCGGAGCGAAGAATGGCTACTTCTACATTCGTGCGGAGTATCCTGTCGCAGTTCAAAGATTACAACATGCGATTAAACTCTGTGAAGAAGTGGGTTTACTCGGTGATCATATTCTTGGAACGGACTTCTCCTTCCGCTGTCACATTCGTTTAGGTGCAGGTGCCTTCGTCTGTGGTGAGGAGACCGCATTACTCAATTCTATTGAAGGGAAGAGAGGTATGCCTCGTCCAAGACCACCATTCCCCGCAGTGAAAGGACTCTGGGGTAAACCTAGTGTTATCAATAATGTCGAGACCCTTGCCAATGTTCCTTATATCATCAAGGAAGGTTGGGAGAAATACGCTGCTATTGGAACAGAGAAATCCAAAGGGACCAAGGTCTTTGCCCTTGGTGGTAAAGTCAATAATGTCGGTCTTGTGGAAGTTCCAATGGGAACCACTTTAAGACAACTCATCTATGATATTGGTGGTGGTATTCCTAATGGAAAACAATTTAAAGCCATCCAGACTGGTGGTCCTAGTGGTGGTTGCTTAACCGCTAAAGACTTGGACACTCCAATTGATTACGATTCCCTCATTGCTCGTGGGAGTATGATGGGTTCTGGTGGTGCCATCGTCATGGATGAAGATAACTGTATGGTGGATGTCGCGAAGTTCTATATGACTTTCATCTGTGATGAAAGTTGTGGTAAGTGTTCACCATGCCGTATCGGCACCAAGAGATTACTTGAAATCCTTGAAAAGATAACTGAAGGTAGAGGAACTGAAGATGACCTCGTCCAACTCGAGAATTTAGCGCACTATGTGAGTCAAAACTCTCTCTGTGGTTTAGGTCAGACCGCTCCTAACCCCATTCTTTCCACTTTAGCGTCCTTCCGTGATGAGTATGAAGCCCATGTCCAAGATAGAACTTGCCCCGCTCATGTGTGTAAGAAACTCATTCAGTACTGGATTGATCCAGAGAAATGTAAGAAATGCTCTAAATGTGCGAGAGGATGCCCAGTTGATGCCATTACCGGTGAAGTGGGTAAAACCCCATTCGTTATTGATCCTAACAAGTGTATCAAGTGTGGCACCTGTCTCTCAGGTTGTCCATTTGGTTGCATCTCGAAAATATAATAAGGAGGAGATGAGAAATGGCTTTAGTTAATATCACAATTGAAGGTCAGCATTATCAAGTCGATGATTCCTTAACCGTATTAGAGGCTTGTCGTCAATGTGGATATAATGTTCCATCATTATGTTCGTTTAATCATGGTCAATGCTCGCTTGCTTCTTGCCGTGTCTGTCTCGTAGAGATTAAAGGGGCAAAAGGCTTATGCGCTAGCTGTGTCTATCCTGTGAATGAGGGAATGGAGATTACTATCTCCTCTCCAAAAGCCACGGAAGCGAGAAGAGCCAGTGTTGAACTAATCTTATCTAATCACCAAAAGAATTGCTTACAATGTGACAAGAATGGACATTGTGAACTTCTTGAGGTTGCCAAACTAGTGGGCGCGAGAGATGGAATGTATGAAGGTGAAAAGACACCCGTAACTATCGATACCCTCGCTCCTGGTTTAACCAGAAACACCGGAAAGTGCATCCTTTGCGGTCGTTGTATCGAAAGATGTAAAAATGCTCAAGGCATTTCTATCCTTGGTTTTGAGAATCGTGGTTTCAACACCATTGTCTCTCCACTTGAGAATCGTAGCTTTGCCCAGTCTCCATGTCTCCAATGTGGTCAATGTGTCAATGTCTGCCCCACGGGTGCTCTCATGGAACACAGTGAGATTGATAAAGTGGATGCCGCTTTTAAAGCGGGCAAGAAAGTTATTGTCCAAACCGCTCCCGCGGTGAGAAGTGCGATTGCAGAAGAGTTTGGTGAACCGATTGGTACTTGTGGTACTGGGAAGATGGTTGCCGCTCTCCATAGATTAGGCTTCTATCGTGTTTTTGACACCAACTTTGGTGCGGATCTCACCATCATGGAAGAGGCTAATGAACTCATTGAGAGAATCAAACATAAAGGAGTCCTTCCTCAGATTACTTCTTGTTCTCCAGGTTGGATTAACTACTTAGAGTATTACTATCCTGAACTCATTCCTCATGTCTCGACATGTAAGTCTCCTCACATGATGGAAGGGGCGATTATTAAATCCTATTATGCTGAGAAGCATGATATTCCTGTCGAAGATATCTTTGTGGTCTCAGTGATGCCTTGCACTGCGAAGAAATATGAGAGACAACGTAGTCAGATGCCAAATGATGTGGATGCTGTCTTAACCACGAGAGAACTTGCAAAACTTATTAAGAGAGCAGGTATTCAATGGAGTAAGTTACCAGAAGAAGAATTTGATAGCGATCTCATTGGTGAATACTCTGGTGCGGGTGTCATCTTTGGTGTCACCGGTGGTGTCATGGAAGCCGCTCTTAGAACTGCCTACTTCTGGATGACTGGTAAAGAATATCAAGCCATTAACTTCACTGATGTCAGAGGTCTTGATGGCGTGAAAGAAGCAGAAGTTGACTTTGATGGAACTAAAGTTAAAGTTGCAGTGACTTCTGGAATGAGAAATGCCAAACCACTTCTTGAACAGATTAAAGCGGGTACTTCTCCCTATACTTTTGTGGAAGTTATGTGTTGTCCAGGTGGTTGCATTAATGGTGGTGGTCAACCTTATGTCCATCCCTCACTTCTTCCTAATGAAGACCTTGATATCATTGATACATATTGCCAGAAGAGAGCGAGCGTTCTCTATAGTGAAGATGAGAGATGTGTCGTCCGTCAATCTCATAATAATCCTGATATTACGACTCTCTATAGTGAGTATCTTAAAAAACCAGGGAGTGAGAAAGCTGAAGAACTTCTTCATACTTCTTATGTTTCCGATAGAGAGAGATTCCCTGAAGCCAGTAAATAATCTCTATCATTAAAATTAAAATAAAACCTCCCTTTTTAAGGGGGGTTTTTAATAATAATGAAATTTCTTATTGCAATTAAAGGAAAAAATCTATCTACTACTACGAGAAGGGGTGAAATTTCTCTTCTCGTGGAGTAAAATTAAAACGGATAAAACTATGGAACTTAAACTCTATAATTCACTCACTAGTAAAGTTGAAGTTTTCCATCCTCTTAAAGAGGGTGAGGTTTCAATGTATGTCTGTGGTCCAACTGTCTACAACTATCCCCATATTGGGAATATGCGTCCGGTTGTGGTTTTTGATGTTCTTTCATCCCTTCTACAACATCTTGGTTATCATGTGACCTATGTGTCTAATTACACAGATGTCGATGATAAGATCATCCAAGAAAGTGTTAGTGAAGGGAAGAGTGAGGTCGAGATTACAAGTTTTTATATTAATGAGTATGAGAATACAGTGAAAAGTATTGGTTCTAAATTGCCGACAATGACACCAAAGGTTACGGATTACATTCCCCAAACTATTAATTATATTGATGGATTAATCCAAAAAGGTCATGCATATGAGGTCAATGGCAATGTCTATTTTGATGTTAATTCCGTTCCTAATTATGGTCAACTCAGTCATATTAATAAGCAAGATTTGATCGTGGGCGCGCGTGTGGAAGAAAACCCCGAGAAAAAGTCTGCTCTTGATTTTGCTCTTTGGAAAAAGACAGATGTGGGTATTAGGTGGGATTCTCCTTGGGGAAGTGGAAGACCAGGGTGGCACACTGAATGTTGTGTCATGGTGGACAGCATCTTTAATCATCAACTTATCGACATCCATGGTGGCGGTTATGATCTTAAGTTCCCCCACCACGAAAACGAGATTGCTCAATCAATGGGTTATAACGGGCATGCTCTGGCAAATTATTGGGTCCACAATTCCTTTATTAATATTGAGAATGAGAAAATGTCAAAATCTTTAGGAAATGTGATACTCGCTAAAGATTTAGTGGCCAAATATTCCGGACCTGTTGTGAGATTAGTTATCTTATCCACACATTATCGTCAGACTGTTAATTTTACTGATGAAGTCTTAGAAAACGCGAACAACGAGATGAAAAAGCTCAAGGCCACCGCTAAACAAGCAAGGCTCTATCTCGCTACAAATAATCGTGATTTTTCTTTAAAAAACACGCAATTCCTTGATGAATTTTTAAATTCATTATGTGATGACCTTAATACCTCTAATGCTTTAATGAGTGTCTATGATCTTGAAAAGAAGATTAACGCCCATCTCAGAAGCAAAGATTTGGATGTAGATTTACTCGCTAATGAATATGGTAGTTTACTCGAAATGCTTGACATTTTAGGCCTCAATTTGGAATTAAAGTCCTTAAATCAGGCATCTCTTGATATGTATGACCAATATTTAAAGGCGAGAGCGGATAAGGATTTTGCCTTGTCAGATTCCTTAAGAAGTGAACTTATTGCTAGGGATGTTCTCTAATGAAGTCGAACAATGATAATTTGATAATTTTTGGGAAAAATCCTGTAAAAGAGGCCTTAAAAACACAAAATTTGAAGTCTATTTATGTGTCTGGCCGTTCTTTTGATGATGAGATTGTTTCTCTTGCTGAAAGAGAAGGGGTTGAAATTCACACAGTCCAAGACGGTGATTTAAAGAATCTTAGCAAAAGTGATAACCATCAAGGAGTTGTGGGGATTTTAAAACCCTTTAACTATTCTTCACTTGAAGAGATTATCCTCAAGTCTAAGAAGAGGGCGCATCCTCTTATTCTTATGCTTGATGAGATAAATGATCCGCAAAACTTTGGTGCCATTCTCCGTAGCTGTGATGCCTTTGGAGTGGATGGAGTGATTGTCAAAAAGACAAATCAAGTTCCTATCACCTCCACGGTGATGAAGACTAGTGCGGGAGCGGCAAATTTTGTTAAGGTGGCAAGAGTGAGTAATCTTGGTCAAGCCATCTTAGAACTTAAGAAAAATGGCTATTGGATTGTCAGTGCGGATGGGAGTGGTCAAACGGATTATACATCCTTAAAGTATGATTTCCCTACTGTCCTTATTATTGGGAATGAGGGTTCAGGTATCTCCCCGCTTATATTGTCCCGCTCTGACTATATCGTTCGTATTCCGATGCTTGGTAGTGTGAACTCTCTTAATGCGAGCGTGGCTACCGGAGTATTACTCGCTCATATCCGAACTTCCTAACTGAAATTATTTTTAGAAAGGAAGAGGACTCATGCCGGTTAAATTTCTAACCGACGACGAGTTAGTGGATTTAATCCGTCTTTCAGACGATGAAGCCTATAAAGCTTTGTTCAAAAAATATAATAGGAATAGCTATTATATAGCTAAAGCTTTTGTTGTGGCTTATCCTGAAAGCGGAATTTCTCTTGATGCCCTTCATAATGTGGCCCTTGAAGCATTCTTCACAGCTTTAAAGAAGTACTCTGGAAAAGAAACATTCTATCCCTATTGGTACACCATTGCGGAGAATGCTATCAAAGCTTACATGCATGAAAACTCATATGAAGGCAACGCTAAACAATTTGCGGGTATTGATTCACTTGACCGCTATATCGGAGATAAGCAAAATACCACTCTTGGTGATGAATATGGAGTTGACGACGAATTCATCGCTAACTATGGAAATGATTATCTTACCCGTATGGCAGAAAGTGGTGCGTCATTCCGTCAAATTGAAAAGGATCTCATCCAACTTTTAGTGGATAACTATCCAGTAGAAGAGATACTAAAAATCCTTGGCATTGATAAGACGCGTTTTCAAAGTATTATCAGGTCCATAAAGAGAAAACTAACCGTAGTTAAAAATCACCACTAATATGGCAATTATGCTATAATCATTCTCATGGACATTTTGACCATTAATAACCTTGTATTTTCCTATGAAGAAAATAGACCCGTTATTAATAATGTGTCTTTGACAATTAAGCGGGGAGAATTTGTTTCAATTGTAGGCCATAATGGTTCCGGGAAATCCACACTTGCTCAACTCATCATTGGGTTGTATGAAGCGGACTCTGGAAGCATTAGCCTTTTTGATATGCCTTTAAACCATGACAATGTCAGTGCGATTAGATCACAAGTGGGAATTGTCTTTCAAAATCCAGACAATCAATTTGTGGGTTCCACAGTGGAAGACGATATTGCTTTTGGTTTGGAAAATAGAAATGTTTCTTATGAGGAGATGCATCGTCTTGTCCAAGACTTTAGTGAAAAGGTTGGGATGAAAGATTACCTCACCACCGAACCCTCCTCTCTTAGTGGAGGTCAAAAACAAAGAGTTGCTCTTGCGGGAGTGCTCGCTATGGGTCCAAAGCTTCTCATCTTAGATGAAGCCACTTCAATGCTTGATCCTAAAGGGAAGAGAGAAATCCTTGAACTTATCTACAAGATGAAAAAAGAGGATCCTGATTTAACAATTATCTCCATTACCCATGATGTTGAGGAAGCCTATAACAGTGATCGAGTAGTGGTCATGGATCATGGTAATTTTATTCTTGATGGGACACCTGAAGAGGTGTTCTCAAATGAATCGGTTATTAAACAACTTAAACTAGATCAACCCTTTATCTATAAACTCAAGAATGAGTTTAAGAAATATAACATCGATTTAGGGGATGTGAAGAATGTCGATGAGGTCGTAGAAAAACTATGTCAATAAAAGTATGTGACCTCCATTATTCCTATGGTTTAAAGACTCCTAATGTCTTTGAAGCCCTTCATGGTCTTAATCTTGAAATATCTGACCATGCTTTTGCGGCGATTGTGGGAGAGACAGGAAGCGGGAAGACCACTTTAGTCCAACACTTCAATGGTTTAGCCACTCCGACAAGCGGTACAGTGTATATTGATGATTTTGTGGTGACTTCTAATAAGAGAAAGAACAAGAACCTCATGCAACTTAGAAAGAAAGTGGGTCTTGTCTTTCAATTCCCTGAATATCAACTCTTTGAATCCACTGTGGAAAAGGATGTCATGGTGGGGCCAAAGAACTTTAAGGCCACTGACGAAGAGGCCAAACAAGTGGCGCACGAAGCCCTCGCTGCAGTGGGGATTGGAGAGGAATTCTATCAACGTTCTCCCTTTGATCTCTCTGGTGGTGAAAAGAGAAGAGTGGCTATCGCTGGTATCCTAGCACTTAAACCTGACATCTTAGTGTTAGATGAACCAGTTGCGGGTCTTGATCCCAATGGCGTGAATGAAATTATGTCTCTCTTAACGAGACTCTATAATGGGGGCACCACAATTATCTTAGTGACCCACAACATGGATTTAGTCCTAGAGTATTGTCATGATGTTTATGCCTTACATCAAGGGAATCTTATTTACACTGGGACCCCAGAGCAGCTATTCTCCCATGTCACTGATGAGATGGCGCTTGAGATACCCACAATTTACTCCATGATAAATAAACTCAACGACAGAGGATTTAACATAGAAGAAGGTAAGATTACCAATGTTAGTGAACTCGTGAGTCAGATAGTGGAAAGGCTAGGTGAGAGAAATGGATAACACCATCTTTGGCCGTTACACGAACTATGACACTCCGATTCATAGAATCGAACCCCGAGTAAAGATCATTCTCATGATTATTTTGATTGTCCCTGTTTTCTTTAAGTTTACGAACTGGTACACAAATATGATTATGGTGGCAATTCTTCTCATCTTTTTCTTCCTTATTACTGCATTGAGCCGCACAAAGATCCGTACCTTGCTTAGGAGCCTGTCTACGATGTGGTTCCTCATATTGTTCCTTCTTGTCGTTTATCTATTTGTTCCGAACTCTAGCTACCATATCGTCATGGTTCAATTTAGTGGTGGATATACACTCTACTGGGATTCGGTGTATCAATGCTTCTACATCATTATTAGGCTCTTCTTAATTGTCGCTATTGCGATGATGTTAACATGCACAACCAAGAATACAGACCTTACCTATGCTTTTGAGTGGTATATGGCACCACTAAAAGTGGTGCATTTCCCCTCTCATGCGATAGCAATGACTCTTTCTATTGCTCTACGATTTATCCCCACTCTTCTTGAAGAGTCATCTAGAATTTTAAAAGCTCAAGAATCTCGAGGTATTGATTTCTCCCATGGTGGGTTTGGTAGAAGATTTAGAGCAATCATCGCTCTTATCATTCCTTTGTTTAATTCTGCCTTCTCTCGAAGTGATGAATTAGCTCACGCTATGGAAGCAAGAGGATATGATCCTAATGCGAAGAGAACAAGATATAGAAAGTATCCACTTCATAGTGTGGATCTATACGCCACATTAATAATTCTTGCATTCTTTGGCCTCTTCCTTGCTCTCTATATCATTGATAGAAATAACCCTATTGATATTATTAATCTCCTTTCTGGTGTGGAGACAAATAGCATCTTTATTGTGGAGGCAGTGGAGGAAGTCTTATGAGGGTGATGGGGGTGGTATCATATAAAGGAACTCACTACTCAGGTTGGGCTAAACAACCTAATGAGTCTTCAATCCAAGAAGAGATTGAGAAAGTTCTTAGTCAACTTTATGACGAGAAGATTTCTATTTATGGAAGCGGCCGAACAGATCGAGGTGTGCACGCTCTTGGTCAAACCTTTCATTATGACGCCAGTGGTAAAAAATCACTGCAAAAAATCAAAATCTCCGCAAATCTCATGCTAAATGATGAAATTAATATTATCTCTTTAAAATATGTTAATGATGACTTTCATGCCCGATACAGTGCTACTTCTAAAGAGTATGAGTATAAATTTGAGCTAGCCAGTAAGGATCCCCTTAACTGTGATTTAGTCTATGTTTGTCCCTATCATTTAGATATCAAACTCATGAAGGAAGCAGCCTCCTTATTTGTGGGTACCCATAACTTTATGAACTTCACTTCTAAGGAAGAAGACGAGAACAATTTTATAAGAACAATTACCTCAATAAAATTTAGTGAGAAGGATGGTATTTACACCATTCATTTTAAAGGTGATGGGTTTATGAGATATATGATCCGCTATCTTGTTGGCACACTCATAGAAGTGGCTCGTGGAAAGATTCCACTCTCTTTTATAAAGGAGAGACTTGATAGTGATGGTGAGAGATGCATTATCTCTTATAAAGCCCAACCTCAAGGTCTCTACTTAAAAAAAGTTTGCTATTATAGATAGCAATAATTAAAATATGAAAGGTATGAGCAATATATTGCTCAATAATTGATAGGTGATATAAAAATGGGAAGACATTTTGAAGTAAGAGCAAAATCATACGCGGAAACCGCTGCGAAGAAGAGCGCGACCTATATGCGTGCTTCAAAAGAAATCTATATGGCAGCGAAGTCTGGTGATCCTAATCCAGATAGTAATTTAGCTTTAAGAAGTGCAATCGAGAAATGGAAAGGACAATCTGTTCCTAAAGATGTTATCGATCGTGCGATTAAGAAAGCCGCTGGCGGAAATGCTGAATCCTATGAGGCGGGTCGATATGAGGCCTTTGGTCCTGGGGATTCTTATCTCATCATTGACACCTTAAGTGATAATTCTAATCGTGCTTTTACCGCTGTGAGAACAGCAGTATCTCGTAAGGGTGGTCACTTAGGTAGTGTCTTATGGAACTTCACTGATAGTGGTATCTTTATCTTCAAGAGTGAAGATCGTGATGGAGTGGAAGAAGCTCTTATCCTTGGAGATGTCGATGTCAGAGAAGTAAACCAAAACGAAGATTATCTTCAAGTTATTGTCGCTCCCGATGCTTTTGGAGCGGCGCGTGATGTTCTTAATAGCCTTGGCTATGAAGAATTTGAAACTGCTGAAGTCGCGCCTATCGCTAATGAGACAATCACTCTTGGCGAAGACGACCTTCGCAAATTCAATGATTTGCTTGCATTATTAGATGAGTGTGAAGACGTGCAGAATGTCTATCACAATGTTGATCTATAATGTCATAAATGCTGAGAGAAATTACTTGATAAAGTAATTGACACCGATTATTAATTCATGTAATATCTCTATCGGCACAGAATTCTAAACAAGTCCCCGGTAAAGACTAGTTTGTTTGCTAAAGGAGGATTAAGTTAATGCAACGACAAACAACTATTGCAAAAAAAGACGAAATCCAAAGAAAGTGGTATTTGGTGGATGCCACTGATCTTCCTTTAGGACGCATGTGTTCACAAATTGCGATGATCCTTACAGGAAGAAATAAACCCATCTACACCCCCAATGTTGATTGTGGTGATTATGTAGTGGTCATCAATGCACAGAAAGTTAGTCTTTCGGGTGAAAAATTAGATCAGAAGAAGTATTACAATGTCTCTCAATATGCGGGTGGTTTACGCACTCGTACCACGAGAGAAATGATTGACAAGTACCCGGTTGAATTAATTGAAAGATGTGTTCATGGGATGGTCCCCAAAACCAAATTAGGTCGCGCAATGGAGAAGAAATTATTTGTGTACGCCGGTAGCGAGCATAAACAACAAGCCCAGCAACCTGAGCCCATCACACTAAAGTTCTAGGAGAAAGAGTATGGCAAGTTCAAAAGTACAGTATTATGGAACTGGCAGACGTAAGAGTTCTGTTGCAAGAGTGTACATTAGTGAAGGTAAAGGTAACATTACCGTCAATGGTAAAGATGTTCATGAGTATCTTCCTTTTGAGACTTTAGTCATGGATTTAAAGCAACCCCTTACTCTTACTGGAACCGAAGGTAAATACGATGTCACCTGTGATGTCAAAGGTGGTGGTTTCTCTGGTCAGACCGGCGCGATTCGTCTCGGCATTGCCCGCGCCTTACTTGAAGCGGGTGTGGATCGTAAAGTCTTAAAAGGCAACGGGATGATTACAAGAGACGCAAGAAGCAAAGAGAGAAAGAAATATGGTCTTCTTGCCGCTCGTAAAGCTCGTCCATATGTCAAGAGATAACTTCTCTTTAATCCACTAAATTATAATAGCCATCCTTGCGATGGCTTTTATAACAAACAATTGCATTTTAGTGGTGGTTATTGTATATTTATAACCGCTACAAATGTGGGCCTTTAGCTCAGTTGGTTAGAGCGCACCCCTGATAAGGGTGAGGTCGATGGTTCAAGTCCATTAAGGCCCACC
>JAJQAG010000004.1:0-261733 GCA_021203905.1 Coprobacillus sp.
CCCCCCCTTTTTTTTTTAATCCACCGGCGACCACCGCCATCTACACTACCCTCTTCGTCGGCCGCGTCACATGTGTATAACACCCCGGTATATAAGTCTAACCAAAAAAAAAAAAAAACAAGGGTCAAGGCAAGTTATGATATAATCATACTTACATAGTAGAGGAATACCCAAGTGGCTGAAGGGGGCGGTTTCGAAAACCGCTAGGAGGCGAAAGTCTCGCAGGGGTTCAAATCCCCTTTCCTCTGCCAATCTAAAAGAAAACCCCTAGATAACTAGGGGTCTTTTTCTTTTGTGGGAGTGACTATGCTCCTATAAACTCTAAGACTTTATTCTTAGGGATATAACCTAAACTTGTTCTCACAATCTCTCCATCCTTAAAGAGGATGAGATTAGGAATACTTCTTATTCCATATCTCTCATTAAGGACAGAATTACCATCTAGGTCGACATCCACTTTAATAATCGTGGCCTCACTCTCTCCCTTCTCATCAATCTCCTCTAATACTGGAGAGAGCATCTGACAAGGACCACACCAGGTGGCAAAAAAGTCCACTAATACAAGATGATGAGTGCTAATAATCTCATCGAATTGACTAACATTTTCAACGTGTTCAATCATACGATTACCTCCTTTTAAACAAGTAATATAAAGAATGCATATAAGATGACCAGATGCAGCGGATAATAAGCATAGAAACCATAATTTAACCCCTTATTATCATATCCTCTCTTTCCTGAGTAGAAGAGGATAAGCACACTAGCGAGTAAAGCCCAGTTTTGGAAAGAGGAATTAAGGTAGTCACCCGCACCGACACCCCAACCAACAATCCACTGTAAGAGGGTGGCGACAATAAAGATACACGCCGCAGAGATATTAACCACTGCGCGGTAATCACTGCTTCTTCGTGTCTCTTCAATAGGAACCTCTCTAATATCATCGACATCCACCCACTCTCCTTCATTATTGAGTTTTGTGGTCACGCTCTCTTCCATAATAGGATTATTCTTGTAGTAGAAGTCCGCAATCCGATAAGCGAGGTAGAAGCCCACCATAATAAGGAGAGAATAGAAGCCATATTGGGTTCTAATAAAATAAGGCATCCATAAGATGGTAAGACCAAGAGTACCTGCACTAGAGTATTCAATTGTGGACACGACAAAGGATAAGATCGCGTAAGCAATTGGTAAGATCACTAACCATCTCAGCTTCTTATTCTTTAGTCGAATTAGATAGACAAATAACACTCCTAAGATAAGATCGATAAAGATATTACCCATGGCAAAGGGAGTGCCTATGACATACTCACAGATTAATTGACCCGCTAAAACAACAGCGCCTACAATCCCTAGTTTAGCGATATATAGCCCCGTGTTATGAGTGTGTAATGCCCCCTCGACAACGAGGAAGCAGAATAGAGGCATGGCAAATCTTCCAATTAGTCTAAAGATATATATTAAAGTGGAGAGACTCCCTCCCCCGACATCAAAGATATCTAAACAATATCCAATATGATCAATCGTCATACAGATGACGGCGATGACCTTAAGGACGAATCCACTTAATCGACAGTTGTTCTTTAACCAATCCATAATATTACTAATATTATATTTTACGCATCCATTACACTAAGATAAAGATAATAGAGAAGAGATTATTAAGAGCGTGGGCGACAAAAGTAGAGGCGAAGCCATACTTCTCATAAATATAAGAGAACACTAAACCCGCGAATATATAGCTTGGTAAATTAATCAGTTCATTAATAATAGAGTCAGAGTTACCACTCCAGAGAGTGGTGAAGTCGAAGTGGATAAGAGCAAACACCACCGCCACAATAAGATACGCCACCCAGCGATTAATCCTTCGACATAAGGAGAAGAGTCCCACTCGATATGTCATCTCTTCCACTAAAGGACCAACCAGTCCAAAGATAACGATAGAGAAGAAGGGATATAACTCTACGAGTGAGTTCACTGTGGTCTGATTCGTGTTCCCATCTGTCTCATAACCAAGGTTAATGAGAAGAGAATAGATAAGAGAGAAGGCAATTAAGATGATTGCGGCGATAAGGGCACTCACATAAGCTCTCCAGTTAGTAAAGCTTTTTAAGTATTCTCTAAAGTATTTATAAGAGACGATAATGAGAAGAACAAGAGTGATAACATAGGCGAGGGAATTAGCAAGCATCATGATCCCCTCATCGGTCATGTTATTGCCTGAGCAAGCGGCCATGACAATTGAGGCAATCACATCAAGCGCTAAAAGACCCACTAAAAAGAGAACAAGTTCTCTTGGCCAAGAGGCCCACACCATATTGTTAAACTTCTCGTATCGAGTATTATCTGGATCTTTAGTGTGGCAGTTAGGACACACTCTTTCCATCTCATCGTATTCTTGATGACAATGCTGACATTCTTTCTTTCCAAATAGCATAATTAAGATAATACACTATTTAAGAAGAAAAGTGTTATCCCTGTATATAGGGAGAACACTCCCCTATCTTAATAGAGGGAGAAAAACTCCCTCACTCTTTATTAAGAGTTAGGGATTAGGTATAATAAATAAGACTTTTTATGAAGACGATAGATAAAGAGTATACCAATAGTAGTGAAGTTCTCTCTTCTAGGTTCATCACCCTCATCTTCCCCTTAGTTGATCCTTCTCTCTTTAAAGAGAAGCTTGATGGAATCAAGAAGGAGTATAAAAGAGCCACTCACTATGTCTACGCTTATCGCAGTCACTCTCTTTCTAAGAGCAGTGATGATAAAGAGCCTAGTGGCACTGCGGGTCACCCCATCTTAGATCTTCTCTATAAGAGAGATATTGATGATGTCGGAGTGGTCGTGGTCCGCTACTACGGAGGAAGAAAACTCGGAAGTGGAAGACTCCTTCGTACCTATGTCAATTGTGTGAATGAATTATTAAATCAATGTGAATTTGTGGAGATGTAGTATGCCAGATTGTGATTATAATTGTGAAGCGTGTAATATCGAGAATTGTGACTCAAGGATAAGTAAAGCCAAACTTAATAGTGATTCTTCTATTAAGCATGTCGTCGCCGTTCTCTCTGGTAAGGGAGGAGTGGGTAAGTCCTATGTCACCTCTTTAATCGCTGTGGGCCTCGCTCGTCGTGGCTACAGTGTGGGTATTATGGATGCGGATATCACGGGACCCTCTATTCCTAAGTCCTTTGGACTTAGTGGGATGCTCTATAGTGATGGGAGTCACCTTTTACCCGCGGAAACAACCTTAGGCATTAAAGTGGTGTCATCTAATCTCTTACTCCAAAACGTGGAGGATCCCATTATCTGGAGGGGACCGATGCTCTCTAGTCTTGTGAGACAATTCTATGAAGATGTCTATTGGGGAGATCTTGATTATCTCCTTATTGATATGCCCCCAGGAACGGGGGATATCACCCTCACAGTGTTTCAACTCTTACCTATTGACTCTCTTTATATTGTGACCTCTCCTCAAGACTTAGTAACCTTGATAGTCAATAAAGCGATTAACATGTCTAATCAGATGAATGTTCCCATTAAGGGGATCATTGAAAATATGAGTTATATTTCTTGTCCCCACTGTGGAGAGAGGATTAATCTTTATGGAGAGAGTGATAACACCTCTCTCAAAGAGAAGGTTCTCACTCATATCCCCTTAAAGAGTGAAAACGCTAAAAAAGTGGATAGCGGACTTGTGGAACAAGTCGTGGAACATGAAATTGATGGGGTTATTGATGACCTTGTGAAAGAGTAAAGGAGGAAATATCTATGACCGAATTACAAAGAAGAAGAGAAAAACTCTTCAACCTTATGAAAGAAGGAAGTGTCGCGCTTTTATACTGCGGACACGTCAAAGTGAGTAGTGAAGATGAAGACCTACCCCTTTATCCTAACTCGAACTTCTATTATTTGACGGAGATTAGTCAAGAAGACTCAGTCTTACTTCTCATTAAGGGAGCGGGCACTCAAGCGACATATCTCTTCGTCCAACCTAATGATCCTAATAAAGTGAAGTGGACAGGAAAGAGATTAACCATCTCAGAAGCTAAGAAGATATCTTCTATTGATAATGTCTTAACTCTTAATAACTTTGAAGCCATCTTAAATCTCGCTTTAGTGAAAGATGGGAATGAGTATGGAGAGATTAACACTCTCTACATGGATCTCTCTAATGAACTCAAAGTCTATGAGAGAGAAGGAAGAGAACCCGTCTTTACGAAAGAAGTGGGAAAATCTCTTGTCAATAAATTCCCACACTTAGAGCTAGTTAATATCTATGATATGATTGTCTCCCTCAGGATGATTAAGAGTGACTATGAAGTCTCTCTTATTAAAGCGGCGATAGAAAAGACTAACTTAGGAATCCTTCATTGTCTCGCCCTAGCCAAACCTGAGATGTGGGAGTGGCATGTCGCAGATGAATTTGAGTTCTTTGGCAGAAGTATGGATAGAACACAACTATCTTTCCCCTCAATCGTCGCGAGTGGAGAGAATGCCACCATCTTACATTATCCCCAACAAAACGACACCTTAAAGGAGAACGCTTTACTTCAATTTGATGTGGGCTATAGAGAGAAGAATTATTGTGCGGATATCTCAAGAGCATACCCCTTAAGTGGCACCTTCTCAGATACCCAAAAGAAGATCTATGAAGCCGTTCTTAATTGTAATAAAGCGGTCATTGAATACATCCATCCAGGACTTACCTTAAGAGAACTTAATGACTACACAATTACCTTCTTAACCAATGAATGCTTACGCTTTAAACTCATCTCTGATCCCGATGAGATTAAGAATTATTACTACCACAGTGTCAGTCATCACTTAGGGATTGATACCCATGATGCGAGCTTTAGAGATAAACCTCTTGAAGCTGGAAACGTCATCACCGTAGAACCTGGTCTCTACTTTAAAGAGCTTGCCTGTGGAGTGAGAATTGAAGATGATGTCTTAATCACTAAAGTAGGTTGTGAAGTTCTCTCCCCCACAGTGAAGAAAGAAATCAAAGATATTGAGAGACTAATGTCTTCGAAAAAATAAAAGTTATGGAAAAATACATCCTTTCTCTTGATCAGGGAACCACCTCCACAAGAGCGATCCTTTTTGATAAGAGAGGCCATGAGTGCTTTGATAGTTTTCGTGAGGTCAAATGCTCTTATCCAAAAAGTGGATGGGTGGAGGCTGATCCCCTTGACCTTTGGGTCAGTGTCATTGAAGTGATTAATGAAATTCTTATTAAGGCTAATATTAGCTTTGCTAATATAGACTCCATAGGAATCTCCAATCAGAGAGAGACCACAGTGGTGTGGGAAAAAGAAAGTGGGATGCCAGTCTATCCTGCGATTGTCTGGCAATCGAGACAAAGTGGAGAGATCTGTGAACAATACATGGATAAGAAAGAATATATCCATGAAAAGACTGGATTACTTATTAACCCTTACTTTAGCGCGACGAAGATTCGTTTCATTCTCGATCACATCCCTAACGGTCAACAAAGAGCGGAATCTGGTTCTCTTATGGCGGGCACCATTGATACCTGGATTATTTATAAAATGACAAAAGGTAGGGTATTTAAAACCGATGTCAGTAATGCTTCTAGAACCATGTTATATAACATCAATGAGATGAAGTGGGATGATGATTTACTTAGGCTATTTAACATCCCTAAGTGTCTTTTAGCCCAGGTCTGTCCCTCTTCCTCTAATTATGGGATTGCCTCCTTCTTTAGTGATAGTGTTCCTATCTGTGGAGTGGCGGGTGATCAACAAAGCGCCCTATTCGGTCACACCTGTTTTAACCCAGGAAGTATTAAGTGTACCTATGGAACAGGATGCTTTGCTCTCCTTAATACTGGAGATGCCCCCATCTACTCTAAACAGGGATTACTCACCACAATAGCGTGGCAAATCGGGGATAAAGTGACATACGCGCTAGAAGGGAGTGTCTTTATTGGAGGAGCGGTGGTTCAATGGCTCCGCGATGAGATGAAGATGATCCACACAAGCGATGAGAGTGAAGTGGAAGCCAATCGTTGTGAGTCCTCTAATGGCATCTATGTGGTTCCCGCTTTCGTGGGACTAGGAACTCCCTATTGGGATGATGAAGTCAGAGGAAGCGTCTTTGGTTTAACAAGAGATAGCAACCGCCACCAATTTGTGAGAGCATGTCTTGAAGCCATTGCTTATCAATGTAAAGATGTCTTAGAAGTGATGAAGAAAGAGACATCCATGTCTCTTAAGTCTTTAAGAGTGGATGGAGGGGCCACCAAAAATAACTATCTCCTCCAATTCCAATCTGATATCCTACCCGCAATCATTGAAAGACCGAGTTGTCGAGAGTTAACCGCTTTAGGAGTGTGCTATCTCTCTGGTCTATACACAGGCTTCTTTCCAAGCCTAGAAGAAATCTCCTCCATCCATGAAGTTGAAAAGGTCTTTAAACCAGAGATGACAAGAAAAGAAGTCGCTTCTCTCTACTCTGGTTGGAAACTTGCGGTTAAGGCTTCTCGAGTGTTTAAAAAACACTGATTGAACCTCGATAAAGCCAATAGCGAGAATGCCACCAAAAAGTGGCTTTTTATTTTGATTTCTCGCTAAATTGGGCATTATTATTTAGTTTTTGTCCCCTTTTTGATAACAAAAGGATTTTGACATTTAATTGCTTTTTATTTAATAAACTTGTGTTTATAATAAACACTATTAGGGGTCTACGATGAATTATTACATTTTCATCATTGCGTTTGCACTTTGCATTGGAATATATTTCATTCTTAGATTCGCTACCAAACACTCTCCTCAAGCTGGCGTCTGGGGACTCAGAGGTCTCGCTCTTGGTGTTGGTGTGATTTTTCTTGTAAGATTCTTCTCTAGTGGTGGTTCTATTTTTACCTCCATTTTTGATCTCACTCTCAATAAGTATGATCCAGAATTTGAGAATGCCACAGTCGCCGCTTTTACCCTCGTCAGTGTGTGGCTTGAGTTTATGACTGTGGGCTTTGTCCTTCTCTACCCCTTCTTTAATAAGCAACCTCTATTTCGTAACTACGCAAAGACTGTGGGACTTGTCTCCTCAATCTTAAATATCATCTTCCTTAGTGAAACATCCTATTCCTTCTCCCTCTCTTACGACGTCAATCTCACTAACATCATGATGCCGATAGAAGTGGGACTTGTTTTCTTTATGTGTCTCCTTCCCTATTTTGAGAGCAAGGATTCCTATCGTATCTCTAAGCATGAAGGACTCGATATGTTAGCGATGGCCTTTATCGTCATCCTCGTCTCTCTTCCCCCATACTTCTTTGGAACCTGTTGGGGAGAGGTTTCTACCTCAGGAGTCAGTGGATTTGGATTCTATCATCGTATTTATCTCTATTTTATGATTGCGGTCTTTGTTATCCTGTTCCTCTTATTAAGAGGAAGAGGTCGAGAATTCAATAGGATGATGTTCCTTTATGTCATCCTGTCAGTCTTAGTGACCCTCTTATATGACTTTGACTTTGAGAGCTTCACCTATCCTGCATTATGGCCACTTTCTCTCTCTGTTCTCACCCTCTTCTTAGTGGCAATTTGCCTGGTTGTAAGATGTAAGTGGCTCTTTAACTTTACTTTCTTTATTGGAGCGTTTGCCGCTTTCATGTCCCTCTTCTTCCCAGACTACGGGAGTAAGATGGCTTTCTTTGATGCGAGTGTCGTGAGTTGGTGGTTCAGCCGAATCTTTGCCTTTGTCGTTCCGATGTTAATGGCGATTGTGGGAATCTATGAGAGACCTCGTTTCCGTCAATACCTTGTCTCTTTAGGAATCTATGTCATCTACTTTATCGTCATCGATTTCTTAGGAGCATTCCTTACTAACTGGTCTAGTTCAGTGGATTACTTCTATACTCAATCTGACTATATCGTTTCTATTCTCGGTACTTGGGGAATGAATCTCAAATATGACACAGTGTGGGCCTTCACACTGGGCAGTTATGAAATTAATATTTATCCTGTTTTCCAGGTTCTCTATATGCTGGCCTTCGCTATTGGCACACTGGTGTTATGGTTCATCTATGTGTGGATCTTCTCGGTGGTGAGACAATACCGAGTCCTAGAAGTGAGGAACCACAAGATGCGCGTAGAAGAATACGCTTTAAAACAGGAATACCATGAAGGGAGGTTAAGGGAAATTATGAATGAAGAAACAAAAGATAAACTCGTGGTGAAGAACTTCTATAAGAAGTATGGACATAGTAAGGTCTACGCAGTGGAAGATGCTACTTTTACGGTCGAGGCGGGTAAGATTATCGGCTTCCTCGGTCATAATGGCGCGGGTAAATCCACAATTATCAAGTGCATCGTGGGCATGCAACCCGCTAGTAGTGGACAGGTCGAAGTCAATGGTTACGATGTCTTTAAACAACCAGTCCAAGCCAAGCAACAAATAGGCTTTGTCCCTGATCACTATGCTTTATATGAAAAACTCTCTGGAAGAGATTATATCAACTATGTCGCGGACTTATATGAAGTCCCGAAAGAAGAGAGAGACGCCACTCTTAAAGAGCTCACACATAATCTCTCAATGGAAGAATCTATTGATTCTCCCATCTCTACCTATTCTCACGGCATGAAGCAAAAGATTGCCATTATGAGTGCGCTTATCCACAACCCTAAATTATGGATACTTGATGAACCCTTAACAGGACTTGATCCGACCTCTGTCTATGAAGTGAAAGAGTGTATGAAAGCCCACGCCGCTAAGGGTAATATTGTCTTCTTCTCCTCTCACCTTATTGATGTCGCGGAGAAGCTTTGTGATGAGATTATCATCATTAAGGAGGGACACATCCTTATCCATGAGAATCTTGGTAAGATTCAAAAAGAACATAAAGACCTCGAGAAGTTCTATCTCGATATGATGAACACTCCGATTAAGAGGAGTAATGCGAAAGAAGAAGTCCCCGAACAAGAAGCGGAAAGCTACTTCTTTAAGACCAAAGAGAAAAAACACAAGAAAGGAGAAGAAGCGAGAGCTGAATAACTATGGCTGAAGCAAGCAACCTCAACCTTCCCGCAATTGACCCTGACAATATGACCACAGGGCAAAAGTTCAAGCACTGGTGGAAACAGACTTGGATCCTTTTCATGATGCAGTTTAGAGCGAAGTTTGATACTTCAATCTTGCACAGTGCGAGAAAGACAATTGTCCGTTGTCTTATCTTTGTCGCGGAGTTTATTGGGATTATGTTACTTGCTTATCTCGTCTTATGGCTCTGTCGTTACCTCAACTTATTCTCTCCCCTTAAGGTGATCCCTACAGGGGTGATGAGTGTGGTGGTGTTCTTACTCATCTTCTTCTCGATGATCACTTGTGTGGTCTCGCTATCTAAGAACTTATTCTCCGCTAACGACAATAGGATATTAGCGACCTTCCCCACGAGTGCGGGTTCTATCTATATCTCCAAACTTGCCATGTCGTATATTCACGAACTGAAGAAGATCTTTCTCTTCTTTGTGCCGATTATCTTTGCGTATCTCTTATTGTCATGGCTCCCATTTTATATCTATCTGTGGGTCATACTGATGCTACTCATCTTTACCATTGTGGAGGTATTGATCTGTGGTTTCTTAGCCCTTCCTGTTCACTATATATTAAAGGCTTTTAATCGATATTTATCGATTAAGCTTATTGTTATTTTAGTGTTTGTCATCGCTCTTATCTTCTTTGTCATCTGGATTATTTCTCTTATCCCAGAAGACATTAACTTGATTACGAGTTGGACGAGAGTTTCTCAAGTCCTCAGAGACTTCCTGGATTGGTTTAGACGCTATTTTGCGATGGACTATGGACTGACAGTTTCCCTGGTGGGAAGATTTGATGGTATTGATCATACTTTCCTATCCACCTATACATGGCTCGTCCCTGCGATTATGGCCGCAGCGATTGTCGTCTTTCTTCTCATCAATGTCGTTATCTCTCGTTACGCTTATCTTCAAGTGGCCCTCTCCTCTCATGAGGGAACGAGTAAACAGAGAAGAGAACATAAGAATCACAGGAGAAGAGGCTTCTTCTCTAATATCTACTACGACTCGATAAGACTTCTTAAGAGTAACAATAACCTGGCCTCAATTATCGCTGTCTTAATCCTTGTTCCCCTGATTGCCCTACTCCTCAATAGCATCTATGATGCTATCTCCACTCGACTTGTGGGTGATTATCTCACCATTAGCTTTAATGTCTTTATCATCGTCTTATTTACGACCTCTTCTAATGTCTATGTCTCATCATTATATTCCGTAGACGCCAACGCTTTAGCGATGAGTCGAACTATGCCTACCGGTTATAGTAAGAACTTGTTCCCGAGATTGACGATTCCTTTTATTGCCACCCTCCTCACAGTGTTACCGGCATCCTTTATTTTCCTGACCCGGGCTAACATCAATACGATGAACGCCATTTTTGTGATGGTTACTGAGTGTCTGGTCTGTGTTGGACATCTGCTTTGGAGTGCTCAGATTGACTTCTCTCATCCTCGTCCTGACCTGTTTGCCACTAGTGGGCGCGCAGCGATTAATCCTAATGAAGCTAAATCTATTGTCTCCTCTTTGGTCTTATCCCTTATTTGTTTTGGTTTATATTTCTTCTTCTTAATGTATACGACGACATGGATGTATCTAAGAATATTAATTATCGCTGCGATATTCTTTATCTATCGAGTAATTATCTTTATCTTTAAAGCGAGAACCACTTATCGGGAGGTATAATAAAAGTATGAGAAAGTCATCAATCTTTATTCTTATTGTCGCTCTCTTAGTCTCGGTGGTGGTCATCACCTTCTTTGGCAAAGCCATAGAGATGTCACAATTTAAAGTCTACATGGAGAGTATTACCATCACTAATGTTGAACCCACAATTCTTGGGGGAAGAGAGTTTAAGATGATGAACTTCTATTTTGACTATAGTAAGGAATTCAATTCCTTCTTTGTGGAGTATGAGTGGACTCCTGATGATGCTACCGAACCAGGAAGTGTGATGTTCTATCTTACTGGTGATACCTACACAGATAGTGAGACTGGAGAGGTTACTACCTATGCCCAGATCAGTGCTAACGGAGAGCTCTTATTCTGGCAACCCGCGGTGGTCACAGTCTACGTTGTAACCACGGACGGAAGTCAATTATCCGACTCCATGATGGTGGTGTGTACCGCTCTTGAATAAATATATATACATATATATAGATACATATTTCAGGACATAACTAGACAATTAATTTCATAAAATCATCGAGAAATTGTGCCATTTAACCAATCTAAGGAGAAAAAAGAAAATAAAGTTCTTTTTTTCGACCTTTTGGAATTATAATAATGGTGTCTAAGTATTAAATACTTAATTAACTTATCGCATACAAGATTAGTAAATAAATAACCCATAAGAAGTAGGTAGGAATGCGTTATGAAAAAGTACAAGATTCTCACATTTACAGGATTGCTTGCCGTTTCTCTTGGTTGTCTCACTGGCTGTGGTCTTTTTGATGACACAAAAGGTGATAGTGGGAAAACCAACAACAACAATAACAACAACACGAGCAGTGATGAGAAAACCGGTTTTGAGATTCCTGTAGATGACACGAAAGGATACGAAGAACCAGAGGATGTTGAAGATAGTGGTAACACTGGTGAAACCAGTCATGGTGATTTCACTGTGAAACTCAATGGTCTCAACTCTTGGTATTATCCTGATGATGAAATTGATTGGAGTGGGGTGAGTCTCACTCTTACGTATGATGATTTAACCGAAGTTCAACTTCGTAATCTCGAATTTGATGTCGATGAAGCGGAGAATGAAGAGACAGAAGCGATCATTAACACAGCTGGACTATACGCTCAAAGTCAAAGAGACACCGATATGGTGGAAGGTACCTACGCTATTTCTTATGCTTTTACCTACGATGATGTCCAATACTCTAGTTATATTCTTATTGTCACTGTGACCTATCTCCCAACATCAGTTTATGATGTCTTCTCTTTTGAGGATCCCCAATTAAAGATTACTTATGAGCAGAACCTCCAAAGAGTGGAATACGATATGGATAATAGTGCGGAGAATCAGTTCTATGTGGCACCAGATTACTATGAAGTGGGAGATGATAACCCCTTCACTTTCCAACCTGAGCTCTGGTTATATAATAAGACTACAAGTCAAACTGAGATCCCCTCTTCTTATCATGTGAATGAAAGTGTCTATCTTGGTGAGAGCACTGAAGTGCCTAATCTTAAACTTGATTTAGATAATAATCAATATGTCTCTGTCTCTGGATTTGACTTCCAGTTCACCGAAGAAGCTATTGGTAAGGTCTTTACCATTGTCGTCGAGCTTGTAGGATTTAACCAAGATATTGCTAGTAATCCTATCCAACCTATTACCTTTACTGTCAAAGTCCAAGATGGATGGAACGTCTATGACGCTCTCGATTTAGGAAGATTAAATCTTGTTCCTGATGACTTTGATGACGGATGGTCTGTCTATTCCTCGGGTACCAACGCTGATACAAGCTATGACCACATGGGGCGAGAATACTTTGAATCTGCTGGTCCAGGTGGCTATCGTATTTGGCCACATCGATACTACACCCTAACATTACCTGATGGGTCAACCGAAACTTGTAGTCATGGCGGTAATGAATATGTCGCTTATGATGAAGTTCCTGAAGGAGCGGATCCCGCGAACTACGAATTACATGTTTCCCTTACCTATGCTGGACCTTGGTGTCAAACGGATTGGATGACTGCTCCCCATGACAATTCTTATGAGACAAGCGGTAATGCTTGCGAATATTGGCACTACATGGTCAAACCTGATGTCTATTGGAAGAACTTCCTTGAAGAGAAGGGAAGAGAAAACTTACAACCTGTAAATGGTATGTTTATTCATAGTGATCTTATGATCACTCAAGACGTTATTCCACCAGAATTCTTTGTTACCGCTGATGAGGCTTACTATTTAGGACCTGAAGTTGGCGCTAGCATCGTGGATATGATTGGTGATCTAGGTTCATTTGATAGTATGGTTGAAACTCTCGTTGATTCTGTTCTTGGATTCCCCACTGAGGGTGATCCCTATGTCTACGATGAAATGGTGGGCGCGGTTCGTGATCGCAGCTATATCTATAACCATCACATGAATCACGACTTCCTCTTTGATGGTAATCTCTTTAAGATTAATGGCTCCTCCCTTAAGTGGGGCATGAATAATGTCTTCTATGCACAAATCAATGGTTATTACCCCACAAGTGCTAAATTCTCTATTCAAGGTAACTCCTGTTGGTTTGTCTTTGATCAAAATAGAAATCTTAATAATGCAGATGATATCTTTGATTGCACCTTCAAGAATGTGGAGTTTATGGGTAACTCTAAGGGTTATGTTGAAAGTGGAAGTAATAACTCTTCCTCTGAATCCGCTCTTACAGATAGTGAAAGAGCTAGTGGTTCTCTCTCCTTCTTAATGTCGCACTCCTCCCAAGTCTTTGTCGATAATGTCATTGTCAAGAATGCGAATATTGCTTTCTGGTCTCAGACTAATCGTAGCGGTTACACTCCATTAAAGATTACTAACTCTAAAGTCTACGATTGTTATACCACTGCCTTCTATGTTTGGTTAGGAGGTGTGGTAGAAGTCAGCCACTCCGAGTTTAAGAGATTCGGTGGCACCGCCTCTATCCTTATTAGTGGAGCGTGCTCTTCCTCTAACTCCACTCGTCACCCCTATGATACCGAAAATAAGTATTCTGGACTCTCCTTTAGCGATGATTGCATTATCGATTGCCCAGTCGGAGGAACAGAATCTTGGTTCTCCTTAAATAACGCCAGCACACTAGTGACCCAAGTTAAAGGTTATGATACCTATCTCAATGCTCTTGGTAAGTCTCTTGTCGATAGTGATGATAAGATGAATATCACCTCCCTCTTTATGGATGAGATGTATATCTTAAGTGGCACTCATGATCTCTTTACAGGAATCACCACTTCGACAGGTGGTAGCTATGCGATTAACTCTAACGACACTGGCGAAGATACAGACGACACAAAAACCATGCAATACTATATCGAGAATTATGCCGTAATGGAGGATAATACAGTGTTGGGGGGATTAATTGGTAGTAAGTATTCCGTTCCTCTCTTTATCACTAATACCGGTAAGATCTTAGGATGGTATGATAGTAGTAAAATCACCAGCTCTAGTTATCGGCTGGATGATATTATAGCGTCAGATGCGCAAAGTAGCGCTGTGAAAGCGAGCACTCTATCATCAGAAGATACCGAGTGCTTAATAGTGCTCCCTTGCTTACAAGATGGGTTAAGTGTCAATAGTTGGAGTACGTTTGAGTTGATTCTCGATCTCGTGGCTGCGGTATCAGATTATTCATTCTGTGATACCTATCTTGGTATTGTCCTCCATCTTTATGACTACGCCTCATAAATAGATATATCCATAGATAGTAAAAAGAACACAGTCGTGTTCTTTTTTTTTCTTTTTTTGGTGGTGTCATTATGTATCAAATTATGACCACCTCTAGGACAAATAAAAAAAATGAAAAAAAATCGTTTTTTTTTTTTTTATGTTGTAGTATCATAACAAGAATGAGAAAGAAGGACAACCGTATTTTATTATCATGAAAAGAATTAAATTTATAACCTTAGCTTCTGTCTTACTTCTCTGTGTGACCACTCTATCGTCATGTAATTTTGGATCCCTTGATGACTCAGATAAAAAGACCTCTAGTGGTGATTCGACATATGATGTTCCTGTGGGAGATGATCCCTCAAGTATGGGAAAACCAAATACCTCTAAAGAAGAGCTTGAAGAAAGTGGCAATACCGGAACCGTGGATCACGGGGATTTTACAGTTTCTCTCTCCACCCTCCAATCATGGTACTATCCCACAGATAACATTAATTGGGATGAGGTTACGCTCACCCTTACTTTTGAAGATAAAAGTGTGGTGACTCTCACCCATGTTGAATTTGATGTTGATAAAGCCACAAAAGAAGACACTGAAGCGATTATCCACACCGATGGTTTATATAGTGCTAGTCAACAAGGTTTAATCCCTGAAGGGACTTATTATCTTTCTTATGAGTTTGACTATGAAGAGGACCACTACGAGAGTTACGCTCTGATGGTGACTGTCACTCTCTTCCCCTCAGAGGTCTATACAGTGATGGAGTTTGAAAAGCCCTCTTTAATTACGACTTATGAATATAATCTCACCAGAGTTAATAGTGATCTAGAAAATGGTGGAGAGAATCAGTTTATTACCTCTCCTAGTGCCTATGAAGTGGGAGATGATAATCCCTTTACCTTGACCCCAACCTTATGGTTGTGGAATAAGAAGACCCAAAACATTGAACTTCCTACTTACTACCACACTAGTATTAGTGTCTCCTATAACGGAGAGGAATTAGAGGCTAGTAACCAATATGCATCTTTCTCTGGTTTCAGTGTTCAATTCACCAGTGAAGCGATTGATAAAGAATTTGAGATTACTCTCACCCTTGAGGGTTTTGATAGTGATATAGTGAACAACCCCATTGAGCCTATCACCTTCACGGTGTTAGTTAAAGATGGTTATAACGTCTATGATCCTATTGACTTAGGAAGAATGAGCCTAGTCTCTGGTAACACTAGTGTGTCAAACTTTGAAAACAATCGAAGTGGAAGAAACGCCACCTTCTTTGCCCCTGATGAATATGATAGTAATGGTAATGTTACACAGTGGCACTACGAAGCCACCCAATATCATTACTTCTGGGAAGACTTCTATGAAAGTAAGGGTATTAGTGGGGCCACAAACGTCAATGGTATCTTCTTACACGATAATATTACCTTAACCATATACGATGTCCCCGAAGCCTTCTCTATTAGTGAAGAAGAAGCGAAGGCTAATGGCGTGGATAATGTCAGTGATATGGTGGGTTCTCTAAGAGATGACACCCCAATATATGATCACTGTATGGAGGATGACTTTACCTTTAATGGTAACCTCTTTAAACTTGATTGTTCCATTCTTAACTGGGGAATGACCGATAGTGATTCTTCTGGTTTTACTTATAAGACTCATACCTCAAACACTTGGATGGAAGGTAGTAGTGTCTTATTCTGTGTTGATGGATATAGAAATGATCCAAATAAACCCACTTGCACAATTAAGAATCTTGAAGCGGTGGGTAACGCTAATCCAAATGCCTATGCGGGTAAGGTTGATGAAAGTGGAACACCTTACACACAAGAGCATCTCACCGAGATGGATTCTCAATCCATCCAGTTCTGTAAATCTCTAGGGGCACACACTGTTATCGATAATATTATCTGTAAAGAGTTCCGTGGTGCCTATCAAAGTGAGAAGACAAGAAGTGATGAACAAGCTCTTGAGATCTCTCGTGTCAAGACTTATGACTGCTATAGCACGGCGATAGTTCTTTGGTGTAGCGCTAACAATAGTGTCTCTAGCTCTGTCTTTAAGAGATTTGGAGGCTGTGCGATAGCACTTACCAGTGCGACAGACTACGTCACTGGTTATGAGTATTGTGGCATCGACATCGCTAGTGATGTCATTATTGAGAGTGAAGTCAGTGGCACCGAACCATGGTTTATTAATACCCTCTCTATTGAGTACACTCTTAGTTTAGGAAATCTTGGAGACTTTAACCTTGACCTTGATTTAAGTGGGATTATCGTCACCATGTTTAAAGACTTTGATAGTTTCCTCTCTGGTGGTTACTATGGAGATTATCCTTGTCTAGACTATGGTAAGACCTTTTTAAAGAATGGGGAGAGTTTTAACTTCATCGCGGCAATGCTTGATCGAAGTATCCTCAATCCTTTATATACGAGCATTAGTTATGATGGGGGTTCAATGAGTCTTGATCCCACAAAAGAAGAAGATACAGGAAGCTATTCGTACTACGCGCGCGCTTTTTATAATGATACATCAGTGTGTCGTGAAAGAGGTTCCTCTTCTGGGACAACCGTGCCTCTATTTACCACTAATACAGGAAAGATGTTTGCTCCAGTCTTAGAGAGAAGTGGAAGCCTTTTAAATTACACCTATAGTGAATATCTCCTTGATGTCAAACACTATGTTGATACAGGAGATAAGAAAGCTATTACTGATACTGGCAGTGCTCTTACAAGCGAAGATACCACCATTTATATTTACTATGAATATAACATCGTGGAGCTCATCGGTAGCACCCTTGCGCAGATGGCCTCCGCTCTTGGACTTGAATTCTTCATGGGGATGGGACTAGTGGTCTCACTCTACGATGAAAATAGTGATGTCGTAACGAGAGGATAGAAGCTTCTCTTTCTATCTCTCCTTCCGATAAAAGAATCAATTGTCTCTTTCCTAACTCATCCCTATAGCAATTGATTCTTTTTTTTCTTTAAATAGATAGGAATGAAAGTTATTAAAGAACCAACGGGGAAAGAATATAATAATCTATATGGATAAATACCTTGTTATCGCCCCTAGAAGCGCTCATGAAGCCTTATTAAAGAAATACCGCTTGAACAATCCTTTTTGTGAAGTCAAAGTCGTCTCTCGAGAAGAAGTATATCATTCCTTTTTTGAGAAATATGATCTCACTCATATTGCCTACTTAATGCACACCTATAATCTAACCTATGACTTTGCCACTGAAATCGTGGAGTATTTTCCTTATCTATCTGTTGATATCCGTTGGGATGAGAGCGGGAGTGAAAAGATTGAATACCTCCGTTCTCTTAAAAGAGATGTCACCCATGCTAGAGGGACCACTCCCCTTCTTGTTCCCTTTCGTCCTCAAGATATCTTTAAGGAGAGAATCGTAGAGGTTTATTACTACCAAAAGGAAGACTTCTATCTCAACTATGTTTTTGATAAGTGTGGAGTGAAAGATGTTAACTATAAGACCACGATCTCTCTTAAACCCTCTTATTCACTTCTTCGTTTTGATCGTGTGGATGATGAAGTATTATCCACACTAAACCAGATTTGTGAGATCTATAGTCAAGATGAAAACGCCAAAGTATATCTTAGCTTTAAGAGTGAACAATATGCCTACTCTTTATATAAATACGCTCCTATGTTTAACTTAAAGATCAATAATCTCATCGAGAAACCCTTTAGCGCTACTCCAGTTTGTGTGAGATTTATGCAATATTATGAGATGTCGGCTAATATAGAAGAAGCCTATGAGGCGGTGAGTGAACTTTTTCCTGACTCTCTTGATCTTATCTTATTACATAACCAGATCAATAACTGTGAGATCCCCTTTCTTAGCTTTCAAGAACAAAAGGTCATCTTTACGAAAGAGTTTAGTAAAGTCTCCCTTAAGGGAACTACTTATAAAGGGGGGATAGAGATTAAGGATGGAGCAATCGGGGAGGCTAACCCCCACATCTTTATCCTTGGGGCCACTCTTAACGACTATCCAAAGAGTGTGAAAGAGACCTCTTTTCTCTCCGCTAGTGAAAAGGAAGCCATTGGCTTCCCTCTTGCCTCTACCATCAATAAGAGAGAGAGCGATGACCTAAAGAACTTTATCTCGAGTAGCGATAATATCCATCTCTCTTATTCAGAGTATATTAATGACACTCATGTCTATCCCACTAATATTGTGGATGTAAAAGAGGTAACTCCCCCTTATGTCACCACTTATTATTCCCTCGATTATGCTTATATAGATTACTGTAAAAGCGAAGATATGCTTGAAAACTATCTTCTTGATTCCCCCCTAAGAGTCTCTCTGGCTCTAGCGTGTCCTTCCTTTAAAAGTGAATATTATCGAAACTTTCATTTCCAGTACACTCCCTTTCCTCTCTATAGTGAAGAATCTCCTATCTATCTCTCCTATTCCAAAGCGGAGAAATATATTGAGTGTCCTTATCACTACTTTATTGATGAAGTCTTAAAGATCAATGACGAGGATATTAATTTTAATGCGGATTTAGGAACGATTGCTCATAACACCTTTGAAAGATACTATCAAGATCCTCACTTTGATTTTGATAAAGTGTATCAAGAAGAAGTAGATAAATTAAAAACCCACTTTAATAGTCATCAAAGACTTCTTCTCTCCTCTCGTATTAAAGACTTACTCTCTCTTTCTCTTTCTCATTTTAAAGAGCATGACGCTTTAATTGGAGAGAGATTAACCAAGACTTACACAGAACTAGTAGTGAACTATGTCGAGATCAAACCCGAGAGTGGTGTGTTTCTCACCGGTCGTCTTGATAAAGCGAAGATTATTGATGATAAATATCTCTTTATCGTTGACTATAAGTCCTCTCCAAGAATCTTAAAGTACGATAAGATTAGTGAGGGAACCTCTCTCCAACTCCCGACTTATGACTTACTCTCTACCTATTGTCCAGAGTTAGAGGATTACTCTTTATGTGGCCTATTCTATTCTCAGTTCTTACCAAAGCAAATCGATAGTAAGAATATGAGTGGTCATGAGTATCTTAAACTCGTGGGTGCGATCGTGGATGATGATCGTATCATTGAGGCTTTTGATCCTCATATGGGGGAGTATATCTCTCTTAAGAGAGATAATAAGACTAAATATAAAACTACCACCTCTTGGGAGAGTTTTAAGGAGTTTCGTGACACAGCGCGAGAGACATATCTAGATATTGCCACCTCTATAAGAGAGAATAAGTTCCCCATTAATGAATATCCGAAGAAACTCGATAGTGGGGATTCTTGTACCTATTGCCCCTATAGCGATATTTGCTTTAGGCACGCTCGCATTAAGAGTGAGGAGGAAGAAGAAGATGAGTAAGATGAAATTCTCTTCCTATCAACAAAGAGCGATTAATGGTTATCCTAACACTAATATTCTCGTTTCTGCTGGCGCGGGAAGTGGGAAGACGACAGTGATGAGTGAAAGAGTCACTAACCTCGTGGGTGAGGGAGTGCCTATTGACGAGTTCTTAGTCCTTACCTTTACCGATGCGGCGGCGAACTCCATGAAGAAGAAGATCAGAAAAAAGATTGAAGAGAGTGATAATCCTCAAATCAAAGAATCTCTTCCTAAGGTTGATGAAGCCCATATTGAAACCTTTGATGCCTTTGCCCTATGGCTTGTCAAGAAATACTCCTATCTTTTAGAGATCAATAAAGATATCTCCATTATTGATGAAGGGATCCTTAAGATTAAGAAAGATGAGATTATTGACACGACTATTGATGAATATCTAGGTAAGAGTGAAGAGTTTAAAGATCTCTACACCAAATATTGCTTTAAGGATGATTCTATAGTCGTAGCCGCTGTTAACTCTATCCTTGATGTCTCTTCTTCTTATGCGAATAAAGAAGAATTCTATGAGAGCGCGAAAGAGAAGTATCAAGATGAGACTTATATTACCTCTCTTATTAGAGAGCTTGTCGTCTTTACTATTCATCAACTTAACTCCATCCTTACTAAACCCCACTCCTCTGACTTTAACATCGATATTACTAGTGAGGTTTCCACTCTCTTTAGTTTTATCCATGACCCCACCATTAACTATGACACTCTTAAAGAGTATCTAGAAAGAGTGGATTTAAAGTCTCTTCCAAGAAGTAATAATGAAGAAGAGAAACAATTCCGTAACTATATTACAAATAAACTCAAAGAGTTGAAATCTTACTTTGTTTATCCCAGTGAGAGAGAGATTATTCAACAATATCTCTCTCATAAGAATGAAGCAAAACTTCTATTAGAAGTTTCTCATCTTGTGGATGAGAGATTAAGTGACTTTAAAAGGGAATATAATATTTATGACTTCTCTGATATCTCTTCTCTTGCAAACACTCTTTTAATGGATGATAAATATGAGATTGTGAGAAAAGAAGTGAGTGAGATGTTTACCTATATCTTTGTGGATGAATATCAAGACACGAACGACATTCAAGAGAATGTCTTAAATGCGATAGAAAGAAACAATCTCTATATGGTGGGAGATATTAAGCAATCGATATACCGATTTAGAAATGCCGATTGTGAAATCTTTAGAGAGAAATTCAATCAATACCGAAATGAAAGTGGAGGGAAGGAGATTGACTTAAAAGATAACTTTAGAAGTCGTCCTCAACTTGTCACTCATGTGAATGAGACCTTCTCCACATTAATGAATCCTCTTTTTATGGCGGATTCTAGTGACACTCCAATTGACTATCGAGATGATCATGACCTGGTCGCGGGATTAGAGGAATATCTCACACACGAGTATACCTCTGACTATGGCTTTAACTTATATCAATATACCTATCCCAAAAAGAAGACAGATGGCAGTAGTGAGAGTGAAGGGGAAGTTGATCCCAAGATAGAAGAGGTAGGGATCAAGAACCGCTACGAATACGAAGCTCACCTAATCGCGGATGATATTATTAACAGAGTTAATAAACAAGAGGTAATCTACGATAAAGAGAGTGGGGACACTCGTCCGATTAACTACTCTGACTTTGCTATTCTTATTAGAAGTAGCACCCACTTTGATGAGATTGAGAAGGTCTTTAATGAAAGACACATTCCTCTAATCGTTAAAAAGGATGAAGAATCCTATGATTACTCCTTTGGAAAGATCATTAAGAATATCTTAAAGGTCATTTACTATATCGTGAGTGATCTACCCTTTGATAGTGAATTCTATCACGCTTTTGCTTCTCTCTATCGCTCTCCAGCAGTGGGAGGAAATGACGAAGAACTCTACCATATATTTAAATATCAAGACCCTGAGGAGAGAGAGGAAAAGATTAAGTCAATGAATCTCTTTCTTAAGATTGCCGCTGACAAAGAAACTATCCAAAGTCTATCCCTAAGTGAACTTATGCTCTATATCTATGATAACTTTTCGATGATGGATTGTATTTTCTCTCTTGGTTCCTATAATAAGAATTCCCTATTGTGGGATAAATTTGTCAGCAATGCCGTAGAGATGGAAAAGCTTAATTTCACTCTTATGGAATATGTTAAGTACTTCTCTGACCTTGATGAGCTCAAGCTCTCCATCGATATCCCGAGTGAAGAGAATATCGATAGTGCGGTGATATTATCCACCATCCACAAAGCCAAAGGTTTAGAGTATCACACTGTCTATCTTCCTTATCTTGACACCAAGATGTACTATAGTCCCACAAAAGGTGTAAATATCTATGTCAGTAAAGATAAAGGTCTCATTTTCCCTTGGTCTCAAGAAGACTATTTCTCTAAATCTCTCGCTCAACTCTTAGATGAAAAAGATGAAAAGAGAGCGGACTATTTTGAGAATCTCAGACTCATCTATGTCGCTCTTACTAGAGGGATTGATCGTAATATCCTTCTCCTTGATAAAGAGAAGTTTACCACTCCTGTAATCTACCCTGATGAGAGTAAGAACTTTGGTTCTCTCCTCTATTATTCTTATTCTCCCTCTCCCTATCAAAATAGGAGTGTCACTCTCTCAGAGGAGGGGATTAGAGGTAGTAAATCCTACTCTTCTTATGATATCTCCTTTAGTGAGATTCAACCCACTTACCACCAAGTAGTGGAGCAAAGAGCGAGTAAAGAAGTCAAGATCAACAATCCAGAACTTCTTAATGAAGGGACGAAGGTTCACTACATCTTAGAGCATCTTGATTTCGATCATCCTGACCTCTCTTTCCTTGTGGGAAGTGAGAGCCACTACAAAGCCAAGATTGAAAGTATCCTCTCCCTTGACATCTTTAAGGGAGTCACTAATGACATGGTTCACCATGAATATGAATACTATGATGAAGTTAATAATCTCCATGGAGTGATAGACTGCCTCATTGAGAGAAGTGATCATATTGATATCATTGATTTCAAACTCAAAAACATTGAGGATGAAGCTTATGAGAAGCAAGTTAATGCTTATCGAAAGTATATTTCCACCCTTAGTAATAAGCCAATCAACATGTATTTGCTCTCCATTAATGATATAATCTTAAAGAAGGTTGATATATGCAATTAGTCATCGTTGATCAAGATAGTTTTAATAAAGTAGTGGAGTCCCTTCACCTAGCCAGTGAACCGGATCTTGACTTTCTCTATCAGGTCTATACCTCTAGTTGTGCGATTATCGCCCAAGTAAAAGATACCTCACTCCTCGAGCACTTTGGTTCCCTTAATCCCACAGAACACATCTTTTATTGTTTAGGAGAGTGCATCTATGAACAACAAATCCATAGTAGTGAGGAGTTTAACACTTTAAAGAAGGATCCTAAATATATCTCTTCTTTAGCGACGATGATCTCAGATAAGACCCTCTCTTTATACTTCCTAGAGTATAGAGAACCAAAGTTTGGAAATAAGTATCTCCCCACAATCTCCACTTTAGAAGTGTATCTTAATTACTTTCTTAACACTCTCTCATCTTTAAGTCAAAAAGACCCGAGGACCACTTTAGTAGTGGACCTACTTAAGAAGAGTGTGAAGCTCGCTCATACGGCACTCCAACTCCTCTCCGAAGGACATGAAACCGAAGCCTTCTCCACTTGGAGAACTCTTCATGAGTGTGAGTGTACCCTTGTCTTACTTCAAAAGTATGGAGACCCTCTTATTGACTCTTATAATCGTCATATGGAATATGCAATTGCCTATAGAAGAGGCTATAGTCAAGAGAAGTGTGACCAACTCTTTGTGGAGATTAAAGAGAAGATGAGAAGTCATAATTATAAGAGCAAAGATATAAAGAAAATCATTGAGTATGGATGGTTGTTTGATATCCCTGAATTTAGCAACGCTACGGAGAATACCTATCGTCTTAACTTCCGTGATGGCGTCGAAAAGATTGCCGGTTTAGAGAGATATTCAAAAATTTACGAGCTTTCTAGTGAGATTGTCCACTCCACACCGATGCTTATTTATAGTGATGATCAATACTTCTTCTATCTCACTTTAATCAATGTTTATGAATCATTCTTCCGTCTTGAAGATGTCTTTACTTCTATCTTCTCCCCTAAGGTTGCCCCTAGTGTCATGAAAGCGTATATCGACTTCCGTAGTGTCTACTACCCACAGCTAGAGATGATGCACCGACAGACGACTTACTTTTTTACCATGTGGCAAAAAAGAAAGAATAAAAAGAGCGAAGATAAATAAAAAGCATCCAATAAAGGGTGCTTTTATTTTTAATATATAAAAGATTAATCGTAGTCAGCGTAGCAACTCCCACCGATAAATTCTCTAAGAAGGGAATTACAAGGAATCCACTTTATGGGCATATCGGTAAAGAACTTAAGCATTCTTTTAAGTCTCTCCGCACGAGGATAGTAGTGACTATCGGGTTCAATACTCTCTAGCATTGGAAGAGCGTATCTTTTCATCGCACATAGCTCATAGGGAAGGAAGGAGTTAAAGACATAGTTGGCGCCCTCTTGGGTATCATATATCCACTTAAACTCTCCCTTACGGACACTGTCCCACGCCGCCATCGTCTCTTCAGCAGTGGAGCTTCTAAATTGATAGTCTCTCACCATTCTTCTGATAAGTCTGATATCAGTGGATGAGAGAGGATTCTCATTATCGTAGTTCACCTGCGCTTGTGGAGAGATAAAGATTTTATACTTCTGGTGATTTGGAATAGAGGAGGACATCTTCTCATTCAAAGCGTGAATTCCCTCAATGATGATTGGGGTGTGAGGATTAATCTTCATTACTCTTCCATTGACACGATGTCCTAATTGGAAATCAAACTTCGGGAGAGTGACTTCTTGTCCAGAGATAAGATCACTCATGTTCTGGTTAAAGAGTTCGATATCAAGAGCATCAATGCTCTCTAAATCGATATCTCCATTCTCATCAAGGGGACACTCCTCTTTGGCTTTATAGTAATCATCAAGAGAGATTCTTATGGTCTCAATGCCTCTTGAGAGAAGTTCCACTCGTAAACGATTAGCAAAGGTCGTCTTCCCACTAGAGGAGGGACCCGCAATACAGATGAGTTTAATCTCATCGAGTTCGTCTTCGATTTGTTGACCAATCTCACAGAGTTGACGGTTGTGGTGGGCTTCACAAAGTTGGATGAAGTCAATGGTTCCCTCTTCCGCAAGATGCTTATTGATATCCACAACTGTGGAGGCTCCGACATCCACTCCCCATATGTGAGCGTGCTTTAAAGTCTTTCCATATGTCGGAGTGTCTTCAAAGACAGGAATCTCTCCTCCACACTCCGCTCGAGGATACTGGATAATAATACCAGGAGAATAGAATCTAATCTTCCACTTGGTAAGATATCCACTAGAGGGTACCATCCTCGAATACATATAGTTCTTATATCCTTGGCACTCATAGTAGTGAGCGGTCTTTTCTGGTCTGTATTTCATAATCTCGACTTTGTCGGGATAACCCTCTTCACTAAAGAGCTTTCTCGCTGCTTGTTTGGAGACAATATTTCTCACAAAGGGGAGATCCATAGCGACGAGACGATTCATCTCATTTTTTAATTCATTAACTAAGGTATTAGTCACCATAATCTCAGGAGAGATAATCTGCATGAAGATGGAACGAGAGACATTAATTGAATATCTCACTCGATAGTTTGGGTGGATATTATGCATCGCCATGGAGACGAGATAACGAAGAGAAGCCTCATAGATTGTCTGGGCTTCTTTATTCTTGACAGTGAGAGGTTCAACGTAAGCATCATTACGCAATGTGTAGGTCAATTCTCTAATTGTGTTATTCACAAGAGCACAGACGATGCTCTTATCATCTCCCACTAAGTCTAAAAGACATACTGGATCTTCGTATGTTCTTGTTTCGCCATTAAAAGTAACGTTAAATGACATCTTAACTGCTCCTTTATTTATGTCCTTAAACCTATTTTTATTTTAGACATCCACCCTAAATATTTCAACCCCATATATTTATATATTTTTCTCTTTTTTCTCCTCACCGATTTTTCCAATTTTCGTTGAAGGAAAAAATTGAAATATATTAAAATATATTTGTAGATACGTGAAAAACATGAAACATTGGTATCAAAAACTCAATATTGACTATCAAACTTCATTTTGGACCGGAATCATTGTGATTGTGGCCTTTCTTTTTACTATCCCCCTTCTTATTAGTGGTCAATGTGAATATTCCCTCGGTCTTTTACTCGGAGGTTTGATTGGATCTTTGTCCTATTTTGGCTTTGGTCTTTTTGATAAACCCGCCACTGTAAAAGCGGGAAATGTTGGAACAGTAACTATCCTTATAGTGAAATATGTCTTATTTCTCGGTTTAGGATTTCTCTTTGGTTTTCTCTACTATGGAAGAGACATCCATATCTTTGAACCATTCACCTTTATTGGAGGCTATTTTGTCTCCGTCGTGGTTTTGGTGGTGATTCACCTCGTTAATAGATACAAGGAGAAGAGAGCATGATCCCCGTAATCTACGCGAGCGATGCTTTTAACGAGAGAATCAGCCACTTCATGGACTTTGATATCTCAGGAGAGGTCTATTCTTCTCTTATTGTCATGGGGATTATTGTGATTTTGGCCATCATCGTGGGGATTCAAGCTCATTTCCACAACCCCTTAAAGAAGACTAAAGGCTTACTCTTTCTTGCGGAGACGGGAGTGAACTTCTTTGATGGACAAGTGGAGAAGATGATGGGTCCAAAGTTTAAGGGCTTTGGAGGTTTTGTTCTTGCGATAGCGGTCTATCTCTTTTTAGCCTTTATCTTTGGAATGACGGGCTTACCCTCTCCCATGACCGATTTAGCGGTCCCCCTTTCTTTAGGGCTGACCACTTTCTTAATGATTCACCTTACTTCCGTGCACTTTACTCATTGGAAGTACTTTAAGCGATATGTTGATCCCAACCCAATCTTTATGCCGATTAACTTAGTGAGTATGTGGTCACCACTTATCTCTCTCTCCCTTCGTTTATTCGGTAATGCGATTGCGGGTTGGGTCTTAATGACAATTTTATATAGTTCTCTTGAGTCATTATCGGCGATGATCTTTACCGGACTCGCCGCGGGGTTATCGAGCATTTGGATTGCTCCGATTATCACCCCAATACTTCATTGCTATTTTGATCTCTTTGCGGGCTTTATCCAGACCACAGTGTTTATCTTCTTCTCTATGATTCTCATTGGTCAAGAAGGCCCACAAGATATAGAACAAGAATTATCTTTGAGAGGAGGAAATTGATATGGAAGCAGCATGGGCCGCGGCAATTGTCATGTTTGTTGCGCTTGGCTCCGCAATCGGTGAAGCCTGGATCAGCACCAGTGCCATTAAAGCGATGTCCCGCAACCCCGAGATGTATTCTAACCTTAGAACCACACTCATTCTCGGTTGCGGTCTTACCGAGACCACAGCAATCTATTCGCTTGTTGTCGCTATTTTAATTATTTTCGTACTCTAGTAGTACACCTTTGCTTTTAAGGAGAAAGTTATGATCTTTCCAACATTATTAGACGATATTATGGATGCACCAGGAGGTATCACTGATGAACTCAACAGTGAAACATTCCTCGAGAAGATGATTCCCAACTTCTGGTCTTTCCTTGTGCAATTTCTCGCTCTTGTCATCCTTATTGTGGTCGTTATTTGTGTGGCTTATAAACCCTTAAAGAAGATGCTAAAGAAGAGACAAGATCATATTGAAGAGAACATCCAAAGTGCGGAAGAGAATAACAGAATTAGTCAAATGAATAAGACGGAAAGTGAACAACTTATCATTGAGAGTAAAAAAGAAGCAAATGACATTATTATCGATGCCAGAGAAAAAGCCATTGTGGAAGCTCACCTGATTGAAGAGGAGAGCAAAGAAAACATCAAGAAGATGAAAGAAGTTGCCGAAGAAGAGATTAAGCAAAAAGAGGAAGAAAGCCGTCAAGCCATTCATGATGAGATGGTGGATGTCGCTCTTAATGCCTCTAGTGCTCTTTTAAAGCGCAATATCTCCGATGACGATAACAAGCGCTTGGTGAAAGACTTCATAGAGGAGATGGAGAATAAGGATGAGTGAGTTAACAAAAAGATATGCTTATGGTCTTTTTGACCTCATTAAAAATGAGGGTGATTTTCTCGACTACAAAGAAGAAGCGAGAATACTCCGCACCATCTTTAGTGACAATCCAGACTTTGTGGAAACTCTTAACTCTCGTTTTCTCACTAATAGTGAGAAACATGAGATTATTAATTCCACATTAAAAGACTTTCATCCCTATATGGTCTCTTTTATCTCCTTAGTGGTGGACAATCATCGTATGACCTATATTGATGATATTCTCTATGACTTCATTAGTGCGGTTAATGACAAGATTGGAATTAAGGAAGGTTTGCTCTATTCCACCTATCACCTCTCTGAACAAGAGCTTAGTGAAGTGGAGAAATCTATCTCCAAACTTGAGAAAGGCAAAGTGGAGTTAAGAAATGTTATCGATACCTCCCTTATTGGGGGAATTAAGGTTCTTGTGGGGGACAAAGTCTACGATGGCAGTATCAAGAATAAACTCAATAGTCTGAAACTCAGTCTATTAGGAGGGAGGTCGTAATGGATATTAAACCCGAAGAAATCAGTGCGTTAATTAAAGAGCAGATTAAAAACTACGAGCACAAAGTGGAAAACGCTGATGTCGGAACCGTCATCTCTGTGGGCGACGGCATCGCCCTTATCTATGGTCTTGAACAAGCCATGCTCGGAGAGCTTTTACTCTTCCCTAACAACGTCTACGGCATGGTCATGAACCTTGAACCTGATCACGTCGGCGCGGTCATCCTTGGAGATGGTTCAAAAATCAAGGAAGGAGACCAAGTCAAAAAGAGTAGTGCGGTGATGGAAGTCGGAGTGGGTGATGAACTTCTCGGAAGAGTTGTCAATCCTCTCGGCTACCCCCTTGATGGTCTTGGACCCATCCACACCACAAAAACCCGACCCATTGAAGTGATCGCTCCGGGAGTGATTAAACGTCAGAGTGTGGACACTCCCTTGATGACAGGAATTAAAGCCATTGATGCGGTGACTCCAATTGGAAGAGGACAAAGAGAGTTAATTATTGGGGATCGACAAACCGGGAAAACCGCCATTGCGGTGGATACGATTATCAATCAAAAAGGAAAAGATGTCATTTGTATTTATGTGGCGATTGGACAAAAGAATTCCACCGTCGCCCAAATCGTAGAAAGATTAAGACAATTTGGAGCCTTAGAGTACACGGTAGTGGTCTCCTCTAATGCGAGTGAGAGCGCCCCCCTACAATACATCGCCCCCTATGCGGGTTGCGCTATGGCGGAAAACTGGCTCTACGAAGGGAAAGATGTCCTTATTGTCTACGATGATTTAAGTAAGCACGCTGTCGCCTATCGAGCGTTATCTCTCCTTCTTAAACGCTCCCCAGGAAGAGAAGCTTACCCTGGAGATATTTTCTATCTCCACTCCCGACTCCTTGAAAGAGCTTGCAAACTCAACAAGGAAAATGGTGGGGGAAGTATTACCGCTCTCCCCATCGTTGAGACTCAAGCGGGTGATATCTCCGCTTATATCCCCACCAATGTGATTTCCATCACTGATGGACAAATATTCTTGCTCACGGACTTATTTAACGCCGGTCAAAGACCAGCGATTGATGTCGGACTCTCTGTCTCTCGTGTGGGAGGGGCGGCTCAATATAAAGCCATGAAGCAAGTTTCCGGATCTCTTAAGATTGATCTTGCTAACTACAATGAGATGAAATCCTTCTCTCAGTTTGGTAGTGATCTTGATGCCACGACCTTAAAGATTATTAAGCATGGTGAAGCTCTTGAAGAGGTCTTAAAACAAAACCAATACATGCCTTGCTCTTTTGAAAGAGAAATCTTTGAACTCTACATGGGAAAGAATGGTTTCCTCGATGAATGTAAGAGAGAAGAGATTCACGGCATTATTGAAGGTGCCTATGATTACACTCGTAATCAACATAAAGACATCTTTGAGACGATTGAAAAAGAAAAGGCCCTTAGTTTAAAAACCGAGCAAGCCTTAAGTGATTCAATCAATAGTTATTTAGAAATCTATAAGCAAAGATAAGGATTATGGCAGAGCAATTAACAAGTATTAAAGCGAGAATCAGATCCGTCTCTGGCGCTCTTAAGATCACCAAAGCGATGAAGCTTGTCAGCAGTGTCAAAGTGACAAGGTGGAAGAATAAGATGCTCTCTAACAGAGACTATATTGATGAACTAGAGAAGATCAGCGCTGCTCTACTCTCTTCTTGCACTAGTGTGGATACCCCCTATATGCAGAAGAATGAAGAAGCAAGTGGAACCCTCTATCTTTTAGTGACCTCTTCTCTCGGTTTATGTGGCTCCTATAATACAAATCTCTTCCGTTATACTGATGAGACAGTCACTGATGATGACGCAGTCATCATTATTGGCACTAAAGGGCTTGCTCACTATACGAGGGCTCCCTTTCATGTCATTGATGATTTTCGTGATTATACATCAGTTGATAATAGTGAGATGGTGGAGAAGCTCTCTCACTACCTCATCGATGCTTTTACTAATAAACAATATAAAGAAATTAAGATTATCTACACTCATTTTAAAAACTCCATTACTTTTAATCCCACAACCTTCACCCTTCTCCCTTTAGAGAGAGAAGAGAGTAATCAACCAGATGTTAGTGATATCATCTTTGAACCAGATAAGAATAAATTAGTGGAGCAACTTATTCCCACATATTTAATGAGTGTCATTAATACCAGACTCCTTGAAGCGGAACTCTCCGAGAACGCTTCAAGAACGCAGGCCATGGATAACGCTACGCAAAACGCGCAAGATATCCTCGATGAACTATCTCTTGATTACAACAAAGCGAGACAACAAAAGATTACCGAAGAGATCACAGAGATAGTGGCAGCGAGTAGTGATAGATAATAGGAGGTAAGAAGATGAAAGATGAAGTGACAGGTGTCATTGTTCAAGCGGTGGGTCCAATCGTGGATGTCAAATTTTCTGATGTCCATCTCCCTGAATTATTAACCGCTTTAAAAGTTCCTCTCGATAATGGTAAGGACCTTGTCCTTGAGGTCAACCAACATGTCGGAGACGATGTCGTGAGATGTGTGTCGATGGGCCCCACTGAAGGACTCGTGAGAGGAATGAAAGTTATTTCCAGCGAATCTCCTATTAAAGTTCCTGTTGGGGATGCCACCCTTGGTCGTATCTTCAATGTTCTTGGTGAACCCATTGATGAATTACCTCTTGGGGATGTCGCTAAAGCGAAGAAAATGTCAATTCATAGAAATCCTCCCGCTTTTAAAGATCAAAGTGTGAAAACCGAACTCTTTGAAACGGGTATTAAAGTTATTGATTTACTCTGCCCCTATGTCAAAGGCGGAAAGATTGGTCTCTTTGGAGGCGCGGGTGTGGGTAAGACTGTTCTTATCCAAGAGCTCATGCATAATATTGCGAGTGAGCAAAATGGTATTTCCGTCTTTGCCGGTGTCGGAGAGAGAAGTAGAGAGGGCAATGACCTCTACTTTGAAATGAAAGAAAGTGGAGTCTTATCAAACACCGCTTTAGTGTTTGGACAGATGAATGAACCCCCAGGAGCAAGAATGAGAGTGGGTCTTACAGGTCTTACGATGGCGGAGTACTTCCGTGATGAAGAACATCGTGATGTCCTCTTATTCATTGATAACATCTTTAGGTTTACTCAAGCGGGTAGTGAAGTGTCCGCTCTCCTTGGACGTATGCCAAGTGCTGTTGGTTATCAACCAACCCTCGCTACAGAGATGGGAGAACTTCAAGAGAGAATCACTTCCACCAAAGATGGATCGATTACCTCAGTGCAAGCCATTTATGTTCCGGCGGATGATTTAACCGACCCCGCCCCCGCAACGACATTCTCTCACCTTGATGCAAGAACAGTCCTCGATCGTTCTATTGCCTCTCTTGGTATCTATCCCGCTGTAGATCCTTTATCATCTTCCTCGAATGCTTTGGAAGTTGCGATAGTGGGGCAAGAACACTACGATGTGGCAAGAAAGGTCATCGAGATTCTTCAAAAATATAAAGAGCTCTCTGATATCATTGCGATTCTCGGTATGGATGAGCTCAGTGAAGAAGATAAGCTCACAGTGGAGAGAGCGAGAAAGATTCGTAACTTCCTCTCTCAACCTTTCCATGTCGCCACCCAGTTCAATGGTATTGATGGAATCTTCTGTCGTCGAGAAGACACAGTTAGATCATTTAAGGCCATTTTAAATGGTGAAGCGGATGATCTTCCAGAAGCCGCTTTCCTCTATGTCGGAACTATTGAAGACGCGAGAGAAAAGGCCAAACATTTATAATACAAAATATGGCAAAAATTCATTTAGAAATTTACACTCCTAATAAAAAGTATCTCACTACTGATGTGGACTTTATCTCCTTTCAGAGTGAGAACTTTCGTTTGGGAATTCTTCCCCGACATCAGGAGATGATTTCTAATGTTGTTCCTTGCGAACTCATCCTTCGTAATGAAACAGAGGTCTTTCATTATGCCCTCTCTAGCGGAATGGTTCATGTCGATAAAGAGAAGACCACAATCCTTGTGGATAGTATAGAAGCTCCAGGTGAGATTGATGTTGCTAGCGCTACTATAGCTCGTGATGAGGCTCTCACGCTTCTTCATTCCTGTGATGATGATAAGAAGCGCGAAAGTATACAAAAAGACCTCGATTTAGCGAATTTCCGCTTAAAAGTGGCCTCAAATAAATAAAATTAGTGGTAATTTTCTAAGAAAGTTGTAATTCCTTGAGCGGTTACTTGTTCAAGGTTTTCTTTTACTCCATCCGCAGTGATATAGCAAAGAGTGTTCCCCTTTACTTCTACTCCCTCTATTTCTAATTGCTCAAGGAGTGGATCTTCACATTTATTAGTGTCCACAAATAAGGTGGGAGTTTCATAATTTGTGACAATGTCAAAAACTTGTTTATAGAGACTACATGAATCAAGAGAGGATGAGTCATAAGTGAATAGAATAAAATCACTGGAAACATCTTGTTTAAAGAGAGTGTAACTCTCTAGGAGCGAGACATAATACATACTTGAGAAAGTCGCGTATTTATTTATACTACTTTTAAATGAAGTTTTATACATTAAACGCGAGGCGTCTATAGTGGTGTATAACCGTTTATCTTTGACAGTAAAAAGTGCGGGAGTGGTGACGTAATTTGAAAAGATATCTTCGTTATAATCAATCAAATACTGGTAATCTGAGCCAAATTCATATCTATATAGAGAGTGTGGGTATTTCTCTAATACTTCCTCCATCACTGGCATCGCTTCGTGGCAGTGACTACAACCCTCGCTATAGATAAAAATTGTCATCTGATTACCGCTATCAATGAGATTAATTAGCTCTGTCGCCTTGACATCAATGTAGTAGCTTTCTTTTGAGGCGATATCATAGTTATAGATGTCGTGTATCGCTTGCTCATCACTACATGATGAGAGAAGTAGAGGGGCTATTAATATAAGAGAGAGAATTCGATTCTTTTTCATCACAAATATTATAATTCTGCATAGTTTTAATTTCATTTGTTTTGATTTTTGAATAGAGAATGCCGCTATAACAGGTATAAGAATTATTTAATTCTCTTTATAAGCTCTTTTTTGTATAATAAAGGGGAAGTGATAATAAATTATCTATAATTTACCTATCAAGGAGTATTTAAAGTATGAACGCATGGCATGATGTTGATCCTAAGAGAGTGAGTCCAGAGGAATTTGTGACTTGCATTGAAATCTCTAAAGGCACAAAAACAAAATATGAAATTGACAAAGAAACCGGTCTTTTAGTGCTTGATCGTGTTTTATATACCTCTTCAATCTATCCCCAGAACTATGGATTTATTCCTCTCTCATTAGGAGATGATGGTGATCCCCTTGATGTCTTACTTCTTAGTAGTGAACCAGTTCTTCCTCTTAGTTTAGTGAAGTCTCGTCCTATCGGGGGACTTAACATGGTGGATCAAGGCAAGAGAGACACCAAGATTATCGCTGTCGCGGTTTCTGATCCCTTCTATAATGCTTATCATGATCTTCGTGAACTTCCTAGTCATGTCATGGATGAGATTAAGCATTTCTTCACTGTGTATAAAGAACTAGAAGGTAAGCCCACGGCAGTGGAGCAATCCTTTGGAGTGTTGGAAGCGAGAAATATGGTGGAGAAAGCCTTAAAGTCATATCAAAAAAATATCGCTCCAAAAATCAAAGCGGAAAGAAAAGAGAGAGGTTATTAATTCCTCTCTTTTCATAACTCTATTATGATCCATGTGATTTTATATCAACCTGAGAAACCCTTAAACACGGGTAATATTATGAGAACATGTTCAGTGACTGGATGTATCCTTCATATCATTGGACCTCTCTCTTTTTCTTTAGATGATAAAGCGCTTAAGAGAGCGGGTCTTGATTACCTCTCTAACCTAAAGTACTACTATTACGATAGTTACGAGGATTTTCTTGATGAGCACCACGACAAGGATATTTACTATGTCACCCGCTACTCAAATCAAGTCTATAGTGAGTGTGATTTCTCTAAAGTAGAAGAAGATTACTACTTCATGTTTGGACGAGAGAGCAGTGGAATTCCTCATGAAATTTTAAGACAACATGAAGATCGACTCCTTCGTATTCCAATGAAAATAAATGCAAGAAGTTTGAATTTATCAAACAGTGTCGCTATTATTATCTATGAAGCTCTTCGCCAACAAGGTTTTCATGAGTTAGCGACTCATGAAACTATAAAAGGAGAAAACTTCCTAAAAGAAGAAAAGAAATGAAATTCAAAGCTTTAACTATTCTTCCTCTTGTTGGACTCTTTGTTCTCTCTAGTTGTGGAGCGGAGTTTTATTTTTATATTGAGAGAAACCCTAATGGTGGACATCTTATTGATATCACAGGAGAAGAGGTCTACGAGAGAGCAATTACTAATAACGAGACCCTCGTTGTCCTTATTGGAGAGAGTGTTGGTTGTTCAACCTGCACGACAGCGATAAAGAACATTGGTGATTACTGCGCTCTTGAATCTGTTGATATCTACTTCTATGAAGTAAGTGGTGTGACAGAAGAGGATTATACCTATCTTTACGATGCGACGATATACATGTTAGGAGAGGACAACTATAATGCTCTCCCTGCTTGGGGTGAAGAATTATCCACTCCATATGTCTACATCTTTTATGAACAAACACCTTTCCCTGTTGGAACTACCGATTACATTGGTTACTTCCGTGATCATTTCATTCTTGTGGATCCAAGTTAAAGATGAAAAAGATAAATATTCTTGCCCTAAGTTTTGTGGCCCTCTCCCTCGGGAGTGCTCTTTCTGGTTGTGGTAGCTCTTCTTCTTGGGAGAAGATAAGAGAGAAACTCACTAACGAGATCAATTTTGATATCTCCTCTTGGGAAGGATACGACTATTATGGTTATGCTTATGGGGCTGCGCCATACGATGATCCTGAGACGGGGATTAGTTATAGCTTTATGGATTATTTAGCGGAGAAGGAATATATCTTCTCTTATGCTAATGGTGATTATCTCTATGCCACTGGAGCAAATGTGATAGTGACTTATAGTGATGATCCTTATCTTGATCAGAGAATTGATGAAGGATTCTATATCTATCGTGGTAGTGTTGCCTATTATTATGGTGTTAATTCCGAAACAACTTATCACTCTCCGACAAGTCCAAGTGAACCAGTAAGATCATATAGTGACTTTGCTAGTGGCTTTAATTCTTATTTTAATGACACTCTTCTCGGGGGAATCATTTCCTATTGTGATGAGAATCCTATCTCCAAAGGAAAGATTAAAAATAGTAATGTCTCTTGGAACTTTGTCCACAATGGAGGGCAATATACGATCTCTCTTGATTACAATAAAAATACCCTTGATTTCAAGTCCCTTCTTCTTACTTATCGAAGAGCTCTTAGTGGCACGGAAATATCCGCGCGAATGATCATCGAAGAAGCTAATGGGCATGATGTCTCTAATAATACTTGGTACGGAACCGACTATTATTGATTTAACCCTTATCTTTCACGATAATAACCAATTTAATATAATTTATTATATTTAAATTAACTTACATGTTATAATCTTTTTATGGCATCAAAAGGTTTACTTATTATTATTTCTGGTCCCAGTGGAGTGGGTAAAGGAACCGTTAGAAAGAGACTTATGAAAGATCACTCTCTTGATTTAATTTACTCTGTCTCTATGACCACTCGCCCACCACGAAAAGGGGAAGTTGAAGGCGTGGATTATTACTTCGTCAGTGATGAAACCTTTGATGAGATGATTAACAATGGGGGCTTTTTAGAATACACAACCTTTGTGGGTCACCGCTACGGAACCCCAAAAGAAAAGATTCAACAAGAGATAGATGCCGGCCACAATGTCATCCTTGAGATTGAGGTTGATGGAGCGGGTCAAGTTCTTGAAAAGGTCAAAGGGATTGATAATGTTGTTTCGATTTTCCTTCTTCCCCCTAATCCTCAAGCTTTGGAAAAGAGGATCAGAAAGAGAAGAAGTGAAAGTGAAGAAACCCTTCGAGAGAGAATTGAAAAAGGCATTAGTGAGATCAATGCTTCTAAGTCTTATCAACATGTTGTCTTTAATGCTTCTGTGAAGAAAAGCGCGAAAGAGATTGCCTCTATTATCCGCTACGAAATAGTTCAAAGTCTCGTTGGTGAAGTGAGAGACTAAAATTTTGTCATCATATTATGAAAACGATAAGAGTGTTACTCTTATTTTGTTTATAATTTATAATACTAGATATGGTTATCCTCGATGTCTTAATAGAATACACCCAATCTACCCTTGATAGATCTTTTACCTATGTCTATCTAGGAGAGAAAAAGGTCGATGTGGGTTTTCGTGTCCTCATCCCCTTTAATAAGAAAGAAATTGTGGGCTATGTCATTGAAGTGACCCAAAGCGAAAAAACAAAAGAAGAATTAATTAACGAAAAAGGATTTGAGATTGGTGAGGTTATTGATGTTATTGATACAAAACCTATTTTAAATAAAGACCTTTTAGATTTAGTGGATATCCTTTGTGACTATTATCTCTGTGGGAGAATGGCCATCTTACAATGTATGCTTCCACCCTCTCTTAATATTAGAAAAAGCGCTTTAAGCGCTCCTAAAATTGCTTACGATCAATATCTTACCATCAGTGGTAAATATCATAGTGATGGTCTTACTCCTAAGCAAAAAGAAGTCTATGAGCTCATCCACGCTAACGGGAAAGTCTTAAAAAACACCATTAGCCCCGCTATCTGTAAGGCGCTTATTGATAAACACAAAGTTAAGATTATCAAGGAAGAGAAAAGAAGGTTAAAAATAGAAGGGAATGAAGTCTATCCTGAAGTCACCCTTACCGATGATCAGAAGAAGGTCATTAAAGAGTTTAATAATAGTAAGGACTCAGTCTATCTTCTTGAAGGAGTGACTGGTAGTGGAAAGACTGAGGTCTATCTCTCTATCTGTGATGAGTATTTAAAACAAGGTAAGAGTGTCCTCATTCTTGTCCCGGAGATTGCCCTCACTAAATCCATGAGTGAATTCTTCCTTAATCGTTTTCACTCTAACGTTGCCATTCTTCACTCTTCTCTCACTAAAGCTGAGCGATATGACGAATATCGTCGTATCCAAAATGGAGATGCGAAGATTGTCGTTGGAGCGAGATCTGCAATCTTTGCCCCACTTTCTAATATTGGATTAATCATTCTTGATGAAGAGCACACTGAATCATATAAGCAAGATTCCTATCCATATTACCACGCTCGTGATGTTGCCCTTTTTAGAGCGAATCAACACCACGCTAAAGTTATTTTAGGAAGTGCTACCCCCTCTCTTGAGAGTAGAGCTAAAGCTTCTAAAGGTGTCTATCATCTTTTAACTCTATCCAAGAGAATTAATGATCAGCCCCTTCCTCAGGTGACCATTATTAGAATGAGTAATCGAGCGAACTTCTCTAATGAATCCACCCTATTCACTGCTTCCTTAATTGAGGAAATTCGTCAACGACTAGAGAAGGGTGAACAAGTGATCCTCTTAGTTAATAAGAGAGGATTCTCCTCTCTTACATGTCGAGAGTGTGGCTATACATTTATTTGTCCCACTTGTAAGGTTCCCCTTGTGTATCACAAGAAAGACGAAACCTTAAAATGTCACCACTGTAATTATCAAGAAGCCGTTCCCGAGGTTTGTCCAGAGTGCGGAAGTAGCAAACTCATGAAGCTCGGATACGGGACAGAGAAAGTAGAAGAAGAAGTTCTTAAACTCTTTTCCACCGCTCGTGTCCTTCGTCTCGATAGTGATGCCGCCAGAGAGAGAAATGTCATGAGACAGATTATCGATGAATTCTCCGCTCATCAAGCGGATATACTTATTGGCACTCAAATGATTGCCAAAGGTCATGACTTTAAGGATGTCACCCTTGTGGGAGTTATAAATGCGGATCTAGGTTTAAGTGCTCCCTCATATCGAAATAGTGAGAGAACATTCCAACTTCTCACCCAAGCCATTGGCAGATGTGGAAGGGGAGAGAAGAAAGGAGAAGCCATTATTCAGACTTATAATCCGAGCCACTACGCTATCACTAATGCAGCGAGACAAGACTATGAGAACTTCTATCGCTTGGAAATGAGTAAGAGAAAATCGCTCCATAATCCACCCTTCTATTTCTACTGTGCGATTAAGATCTGTGGAAAGAGTGAAAAGACCATTGTGGAACTTGGAGAGAATATAAAATATTCTCTAAGTCAAATCCTTAAGGATAAAGCCTCTCTCTATGGGCCCCTTGTTCCCTATGTTTCTTACTATGACGGGAAGTATTACCGCTCAATCTTGGTGAAGTATCGAGATAACAAAGTGGTAAAGGATGCCATTAGAGAAATTAAAGATGCCCTTACTATCAGGGGAAACATTGAAATAAATATCGATTTTGACCCTTATGACTTCTAAAATATAAAAGGAGATAAAAACATGATAACGATTAGAATTATTGGTTTAGATCAATTTGATGTTGGGGACCTTTCAAAGAAATTGACCCCTAATCTCGCTAAGGTATATGAAACAAGTGAGAGCGAAATAAACTTCGTGGCCCCAAGGGATACGATGCTATTTCATAATGGAGTGGATCAAAGTCTTTGGAACTGCATTGTGCAGGTTAAAGCCCCACACCGCTGCGAGGCTGTGGAATCCTTTGCTGCGGACATCCTTATGGCGGCCATAAAAGAAGTGGCTATCAATGTGGCCATTGAGTTTACATACTATGAAGAAGCTCACCGCTATGAATATCTTAATAATGAATTCGATCGCTTTATCGAAGCCCCCATTTCTCGAGCGGATTATGATGAAGACGAAGACGATGACGAGTTAGATGATCTTGATGATTTAGGCCTCGAAGATGAAGAGGAGGACGATGAATTCGACGACATCTATGACGGCGATGTTTTTAAAGAACACGGAATCGAATAATTTTCATAAACTCGCTATTTTAGGAATATTTCTTTAGAAATTATTTTTGTTTTTCTATTTTTTCGCATAAATATCGTTTTTTTATTTTGTTCCGTTCCATATAAATAAATACTATCTAGGTTAAACATTTTTTATGTTTAAAACTCCTTTTTTTGTTCCTATAATGAAATTATGAAACCTTTCGAAACTAGCTACGAGGCTCTTAAATCCATCGTTGGTGAGGACGTCTCCTTTTCCTTAGCATTGAAGCATTTATTCAGTCAAGAGAAATATAGTGCGAAGGAAAAAAATGAGATTTCGGTCATCGTTGGGTGCGCTTTGCGTCACTACTATATTTTTGATGAACTCATCTCTCGATATTTCCCTGATCTTGACGTTTACTCTCGTTGTGCGTTTTACATTTTGATGGCGGAGGTTAGATTCCTTAATAAAGATGGTGACAATAGTGAAGTCATCGAGTTTGTGAAAGAAACTCTTAAAAACAATAAAGTGGAATATCGAGAAGAACAATTTGATGTTCTTGTGGACTATATGAAGACCAACCCGGTTCTCATCCCCCAGGATGTCGATCAAACCAGTGTGGAATATGTCCATTATCGTTATAACTTACCGATTCCTATCGTGAAGATGTGGATGAAGTCTCTTGGAAGAAACACCGCTTATCATCTCTTTAAGGTTTTCTCTCGTTCGATTACGAAATACTTTCGCATTAATACCTTAAAGATGGATGAAGCCACTTTTAAAGAAACGTATGGTGATTCCTTCTGCTACGATTGTGGAGTGGATAATGTTGTTTATCCTAGCCTTGAAAAGCCTGTCTCTAAAAGAGACACCAATGTCGCGATTAATAAATGTCATCTCTTCTCGACCACTCTTGGTTTAGAGAAGGTTTTAGATTCCCTTGATATTAAAGAGACTGATACTGTAGCCGCTCTCTCTTCCTCTCTTACCCCTTTGTATCTCTCCCTGGCGACGAGATTAAAGAGCAATCTCAATAAGATTGATGTCATCTTTGAGTCTGGAGCGGACTATTATAAGGCGACAAAAGGAATACATGGATATGGAATTGAGAATATGAGATTCTATACCGCGAGCCCATCAAGTTTCATCACTTGTATTAGTGAACCCGTTGATTATTTCTTCCTTTCTCCGAAAAACTCCAACTTTGAATTATTTAGATTATCTCCTGATTATGCTCTCCACTTTAAAGTGGATACTCTTGATGCTCTCATTGAGAATGAGAAACAATCTTTAGAAGAAGCTGCCCCTCTTGTCAAAGAGGGTGGTAAAATTATTTATGTCATCCCCACCATATCCCACAAGGAAGGGAAGACACTTGTAAGTGATTTTCTCAAAAATCACGAGGAATTCTCTCTCGTGGAAGAGAATCAATTCCTCCCCATTGATGAAGAGTATAATTGCTCTTTGTATTACGCTATATTGGCGAAAGAAAGAACTGAGAAGTGATTAATTTATACGGCATTGAACTTTCTAAATTAGAAGAGGTGATGATTAACGAGGGGCAGAAGAAGTATCGAGCCACTCAACTATATTCATGGATCTATCAAAAGAAGGCGACCTCATTTGATGAAATGAGTGATATTTCGTTGTCCTTTAGAGAAACTCTTAAAGAGAAATATTGCCTTACTATTCCTAAGATTCACACTCGTCAGCTCTCCACTGACGGAACCATTAAACTCCTTGTGGAGATGGAAGATGGGATGAAAGTGGAGACGGTCTTGATGCGCTACTCTTATGGGTGTGTCGCCTGTGTTTCGAGTCAAGTTGGTTGCGCCATGGGTTGTTCTTTTTGTGCGTCTGGACTCCTTGGAAAAAAGAGAAACCTTCTTCCTGAAGAAATGGTGGGGCAGATCCTCTGCCTTAATAATGAACTTGAAAAAGAGAAACAAGGTCAGAGAGTGACTCATGTCGTTTTAATGGGTACAGGAGAACCTTTTGATAACTATGATAATGTCATGGACTTTATTCGGATTATCAATAATCAACATGGTCTCTCTATTGGAGCGAGACACATCACTGTCTCTACCTGTGGGATTAGTGAAGGAATAAGACGATACGCACGAGAAGGACTACAGACTAATCTTGCGATAAGCTTACACGCTCCAAACGATGAAATCAGAAATAAATTAATGAACATTAATCACCTTTATCCATTATCTAGTATAATGGAAGCGGTGAGAGAGTATATCAGTATCGCTCATCGAAGAGTGACCTATGAGTATCTCTTAATCCAAGATGTCAATGATAGTTTCGAGTGTGCACAACAGTTAGTGGATCTCGTGGGTGACACCGAAGGTTACGTGAATCTCATCCCTTATAATGAAACCCATCTTGCGGATTATAAGAGAAGTAGTAACAATCGTATTCATGCCTTTGGTGGCTACCTTGAACAACACGGACTCAATGTCACGATCAGAAAAGAATTTGGCAGTGATATTGATGCCGCCTGTGGGCAACTCAAAGCCAAAGCAGAAGGGAAAATGCAATGAGCAAAGAAAAAGGACTTCATGGAGATTTTGCCTTTAAAAGTGATAAGGGCATTGTCAGAAGTAGCAACGAAGATCGTTGTATTGCTTTAATGAGCAGTTACGATGATGTCTTACTCGCTGTGGCGGATGGAATGGGTGGTTATAACAAAGGTGATTTAGCCGCACAAATGACTATTGACTATCTCAAAGAAGCCTTTCTTGCTCGCAAAAGATTTTACACTGCAAATGGTATGCACCATTGGTTAAAAAAGAATATTAAGAAAATTAATACACTCGTCTATGAAAAATCCATCTCTGGTCCAGATTATTCTGGGATGGGAACCACATTAACTTGCGTTGTGGTCATGAAAAACAAAGCAATTTACGCTCAAATTGGTGATTCTCGTGCGTATGCTTATACCTCTGATACTCTTGAACAAGTGACAGAAGATCAATCTCTTGTTGAATATTACTATCGAACAGGACAAATTTCTGAAGAAGAAAAAATAACCCACCAAAATAAAAATGTTCTCACTAATGCTTTAGGAACATTCCCCTCCCTATCCCTTGCAATATCCACCAAACCATATCATGGAGAAGGTATCTTTCTCTGTAGTGATGGCTTGTATAATAATCTTGGAATTAATGACATTAAAAACATTCTTCAATGCAATGAAGGGCTCTCTATTAAAGCGAGTATGCTTATCTCTAGTGCAAACAGTAATAATTCCAATGATAATCTCTCCGTTGTGTTATGGGAGAGTAAGTAAGGATGGAACTAAAACCCGGCCAAATGATAAATGACCTCTACCGCATCACGGGAGATGTCGGTCGTGGTGGTATGGCGGAAATTTATGAAGCCTACGATGTTTTACATAAGCGCCCCGTCGCTCTTAAATTCATTCGTGAAGATACGATGAAAAATCCTAAAAATGTCAGGCGTTTTGAAAATGAAGCGGCGATTGCCTCCTCTTTAAATCACCCTAACATTGTCGCCGTTTACGACCATGGTGAAGTTGACGGCAGAGCCTATATTGTCAATGAACTTATCAAAGGATCAACCTTAAAAGAAATCTTAGATATTCGCGCTCCTTTATCCATTCCCGAGTGTCTTGACATTATGATTCAAGTCACCGAGGCCTTAAGCTACGCCCATCAAAAGGGAGTGGTTCATCGTGACATCAAACCTCATAACATTTTTTATGAGACTGATGGAACCGTAAAGATTGGTGATTTTGGGATTGCCACAGCGGAAGGTGTCACTGCAGAAAATCTTCCGACGAATGATATTCAAGGAAGTGTTCATTATCTCGCTCCAGAGATTACTCAAGGAAAAGGTGCCAGTGTACAGAGTGATATTTACTCTCTTGGTTGCACTCTTTATGAAATGATTACAGGGCACACTCCCTTTAATGGATCCTCCCCTGTAAAGATTGCCCTTGCTCATGTCGAACAACCCTTCCCCTCTCCTAGAGTGTATATGCCCTCTTGTCCTCTCTCTCTTGAAACCATCATCTTAAAAGCGTGTCAGAAAAAACCGAAAGACCGCTATAAAAGTGCAATGGAACTTCATGATGACCTTATCAAGGTCAAAGAAAATAAAGATATTGATGAAAAGAAAGGCTTTATGTCCAGAATTTTTGGTTTTAAATAATGACGGGTTTAGTAGTTGGACAAGCACCAAATATCTATTATGTCAAAGCGGACGAGGTCATCTATCGTCTCTCCCCTCGGGGTCTTTTTAAGATTCACAATCTCTCTGTTATGGTGGGAGATGTCGTGGAGTTTGATGAGAACACGCTCGCAATTTATGAGATCCATGAGAGAAAGAGAGTGTTAAGACATCCAAAGGTGGCTAACATTGATCAACTCGTCATCGTCATGTCTCTTAAAGAACCAGATTTCTCTTACTACTTACTTTGTAAGTATTTGACTTACGCCAATTCGCAAGAGATTGAATCACAAGTTATTCTCACCAAGACTGATTTAGTGGATTCCTCTCTTATTAAGGAAGTGGATGAATTTCTCACCACTTTAAATATTAAGCATTACTTTATTTCTAATAAAACTGGAGAAGGACTTGAGACACTTCATAACCTCTTCTCTCATCATCTCAATGTTTTATGTGGCCAGTCTGGAGTGGGTAAATCCTCTCTTCTCAACTCTCTAGATCCCACTTTTGAAAGAGAGATAGGGGAGTATTCAACTTCTCTCAATCGAGGAAAGCACAAGACAACCTCTACGATGCTACTCCCATTCCTAGATGGTTATATCGCAGACACTCCAGGATTCTCTTCTCTTGAGCTTCGTCTCAGCGAGGAAGAATTATCCCATTATTTTCCAGGATTTTATCCTGGATATCTCTCCTGTTACTATAAGAATTGTCGTCATATTTCTGAACCCCAGTGTGAAATCAAGAAACTAATAAATGAAGGAAAAATTCCTTCATTAGTGTATGATATATATAGAAAGATGAAAGATGAGATTAATGAATTATGAGTGATGTTAAGATTGCGGCGTCTCTTCTTGCTAGTAACTTCAAAAACCTTCACAAAGAGATAGTAAGTGTCGAGAAGTTTGGTTGCGAGTATCTTCATTTCGATGTCATGGATGGTCACTTTGTCAATAACATCTCTTTTGGAGTGCCAGTCCTCGAATCAATCTCTCATATTCATCATATGACCAACGATGTTCATCTCATGATTTTCAATCCTAGTGATTATGTTGAAGCTTTTATTCATGCGGGAGCAAACATCATTACCTTCCACTACGAAGCAGTAAAGGAAGAAGAGATCCAACCTCTTATTGATAAGATTCATGCTTTAGGCGCGAAAGCGGGACTTAGCATTAAACCAGAGACGAAAGTGGATGTTGTCCTTCCTTATTTAGATAGTCTTGATCTTGTTCTTGTTATGAGTGTGGAACCAGGTTTTGGGGGACAAGAGTTTATCCCCTCCTCTCTTGATAAAATTAAAACTCTCCGCAAAAAGATAGATAAAGGCCATTATAACACTCTCATTGAAGTGGATGGGGGAATTAACCAAGAGAGAGCAAAAGAGTGCACCGATGCTGGTGTGGATATTCTTGTCGCGGGTAACTACATTTTTTCTGCTAATAAAAAACAAGCCATTAGAAGCTTGAAAGGATAAAACGATGACCACAAATCAAGTGATGGCCTATATTCCTATCCTCGTCATCGTCTTTTTTGTTATCGCGATTATCTTTTCTCGCTATAGCTATAAGAAGATTCATCATACCCCTCATCGTATGTTACAGACCTTTCCCTACGAGTTTAACGATCCTTTTGCTTATGATAAGAACACCACAGGGAACATCTTTTTATTTCTCTCTATTGTCTTAGAGATAATCTACTGTGCTTTCTTTGATTTTACTTACGATAGTAATGCGACAATGTACGTCATTGTCTTTGGGATGGCGTTTCTCGCTCTCTTCTCTTTAGTGCTCTTCTTTCTTCCCTATCGATATAGTCTGGCCCATCTTGTCATTTCTCTTTTAACTTTTGTCTTCGGATTCCTTGTCGCGATTCTTCTTATCTTTAAGGATAGTAGTGTTATCTCTTACTATGGAGATCTCTATAAAGAGAGTGGTGATGCTTCACAATACACTGAAGCGATCATCTCTCTTATCATCACCATTCTCTGTTCTTTAGCGATGCTATTTGCTCTTCTTCTCGTTCTTATCAGTAAAAACCCCTTTAAACTCGATGAAGTCACTAATCCTGATGGGACAGTGAGCTATGAAAGACCAAGAGTATTTGCTCTCGCCACTATGGAGTGGGTCACCATTATCGTAAACTTTGGAACGCTCCTCTCTCTTATGATTCTCTACTTTGTCTATCTTTCATAATCACATAGATGAATAGTAAGAAAAAACCATCCTTCTTGGATGGCTTTTTCTTGAACTAAAAATCTATCAATTAGTGAGACTTAAGGAGGGAGCGATAAGCATGAGCGCTCATACGCACTCTCACTTTTCTTCCATCCACAACTATCGTGTGGGTCTGAAGATTGGTGTTCCACTTACGTCTTGTCGCAATCATTGACTTGCTTCTTTTGTTCCCGCTTTGTGGTCCCTTACCAGAGACTGGGCATTTCCTTGACATAATTCGCTTCTTCCTTTCTTGAATTTTCCTATGTGATATTATCACAAAGGAACGATAACTTGCAATATTTTCTTTTTGTTAGAACTTTACATTAGGATATTTAATCATAAACTCATCTTGACTCATGAGGTTGTGACACTCTTTTAGCATAATGGGATAGAGCTTCCCCTTCTTATCAAAGGCGATGTATTTCTTAAATCCATCTCTGGTAAAGAAACAGACAATCTTTTTTCTTTGGGAGAGGTCTTGATCAATGTAGATGATGTTATCGAAGCGGTAGTGGGTCTTTCTTCTAAATCTGACGACCTCCACTTCAGTCTTTGAGACAAGGTAATAATTAGAGAAGATGGTAAAAGGATAAAAGATAAGGGCTAAACCTAACCACACCCCAATAATGGTCCACTGACTCCAATCCCAATGTCCATCTTCAGGTGAGACAAAACGGGAGAAGAAGATAAAGAAAAGAGCAATCCCTAAGACAAGGACTGCAAGTAAAAAGGTTAATGTTGATCTTCCCTTAGGGGTTGTAAGTTTCATCTTATAGTTTATCCACTCCTGTAAGTTCTATGAAGTGGGGGAGTTGTTCACACCACGCACAGAACACATGCCACTCGTTGAGTTTGTGGTAGCGTCTTTGTAAGTACATCGTTTTAAGTTGTTGATAGTTAGTGGTCATCGTCGCTCCTAGACAGAATCCACATGGTAGCGAGGCAACAACTTCTCTCCATTTAAGAGCTTTCTCTTCAGCGTCTTCAATAGCGTTATATTCACTAATTAAGTCTTGAACCACACTGATTGCTTTAGGAGAAGTCTCATCCACACATTGACTGGCGACATCAAATTTCATGAGGCAGTGCATCGTCGATTGCGAAGAGACGAAATCAAACCAATGGTATCTCTGCGCTTGTTTCCACCAATATAGTGGAGCGGTCACATCCATCTGGACAATGATCCCTTTAAGGTAATTATCGTGGCCCTCACCATTACGTTGGTTTCCGAGGTTAATTGCTCTCTTATAATCTTTATCGGTGACCTCAGTCCGGTCAAAAGAAGTTCTCATCGGGTTACCTGAGGCTTTGATAGATTTATCGAGTCCGTAGACTTCAGTATTGATAATATTAAAATTCATGTTCGTAGGCCTCTAATACATTTTCCATGAGTGCTAAGCGGGTTAAAAGACCCACTCCACGAGGAACGGGAGTTTGAAGTCTGACAGGTAAGCCTGGCTCACAGTCCCCATAGAGCTTCCCATCCACACGACTAATGCCGACATCGACTACCACGGCACTTTCTTTAAACTTAAAGGTGTGATCAATGAGTCCTTTACGACCGGTAGCGACCACTAAAATATCCGCATTTTCCACATATCTTTCCATATCTTCTCTCTTGGTCTTAGAGTGAAGAATAGTGACATTACCATTGAGTTTAAGGAAGAGTTTTGCCATGGGTTTACCCACAATCTCACTTCTTCCAATAACCACGCAGTTCTGGCCTTCTATTTGAATATTCTCTTCTTTTAAGTAATCGATTATCCCTCTAGGAGTGCAAGCTTCAAAATGAGAGAAGGGATTAAAACCATCGATATCTTTATTTGGGGCAATAGCCGCTTTGACATGAGTGGGATCAATGTGCTTGGGAACTGGTAATTGCACAATAATTCCATGAACATCCGCACTGTTATTAAGATCATCAATCAACTCTAAAAGTGTTTCTTCACTCGTGTCTTCTTCAAGTTTAATATGTCTCACTCTGATCCCAAGTTCGCTGGCATCCTTAATCTTTCCTGAGACATAGATATTGCTTCCTTCATCATCGTTGACTTGAATGATAACAAAATATGGAGCGGATGGGAGAGTGGCCACTTGCTCTTTAATTCTCTCTTTTTCTTCTTTTACATAATCAACGATTTCCATACTTATTTCCTTAATATTTAATCTTTGGGACTTTCGCGTTATACACTCTCGTCTTGACTCCGGCGAGAGAGAGGAGGATAACACTGGCTTGGGTCTCTGTGGTGTCTGGATATTTATTCTCCATATAGACAACTTCTTTTATTCCTGTTTGAATAATCGCTTTTGCGCATTCATTGCAAGGGAAGAGAGTGACATATAAGATGCAATCTTTAAGAGCACTTCCATCTCTGGCATTTAAGATGGCATTTAGTTCCGCATGACAGACATAGAGATATTTTGAATCAAGTCCCTCACCTTTATTCCATGAGACTTTCTCTTCATCTATTCCTGAGGGCATTCCGTTGTAACCAATGGAGACGACCTTGTGGTCTTTATCCACAATACACGCTCCTACTTTGGTATTGGGATCTTTACTCCTTAAAGCGCTAAGGAGAGCAATTCCCATAAAGTATTCATCCCAGCTAATATTATCGCTTTTCATAACTAATCACCTTAATTAGATATTTTACAAAAAAGCGCCTCATAAATAAATTATATTTATTCCCACTTTTTAAAATGATGGAGAAAACTAGATTTCATCGTTGTCGAAATTATTGTGTTTTCTTCCTCTAGGAGTATATTAAAGGTATGAAAAAGTTTTCTAAACTTATCATAAGTTTATCTTGTGTCTGTATTTGCTCTCTCTCTGGTTGCTCTGGGGCAACAGTTTATGGAAGTCCCAAAAAGACAAGAGAGCTTTCCTATGAAGAGGAAGGTAGTGAGGCTTATTTAGAGGTCTTAAGTGCTCTTGATACTTTTGGAATGAAGTTTGCGTCTTGTTGCTATCAAGGGACAAGCACCAATGTCGCCATCTCTCCTCTCTCTTTATACTCCGCTTTAGCGTTAGCCGCGTGTTGTGCTTCATCTCAGACGAGAGACGAGATTCTCTCCGCTTTAGGAGTGGACTACTCTACTCTTGTCTCAGGTTATGAGATTTTATATAACGATGTCACAGAGAAAACCTATTCTAATAAAGGAGATCTAAGATCAGAGCTAGACCTTACTAATTCCCTTTGGTTACAAAAGGATCTTGAGGTTAATAAATCCACAGTGAAAGAGTTATCAAATAACTTCTACACTTATACCCAAGGAGTGGACTTTAATGGTAATAATACCAGTGCGAATAATGAGATTACCAAGTTTATTAAGAAACACACTCATAGCTTAATTGAGAGAGACTTTGACTTTGATGTCTCCACTTTATTTGTGCTCTTAAATACTTTGTATTTAAAAGATGTCTGGAGAGAAGAGGGAAATGATATCTCTTCCTATGGAAAAAAGACCTTTACTCAAGGGGATGGCACTACAGTGAGTGTTCCTCTTTACTATCGAAATTACATTACAGGAAAGCCATATGAAGGCACAAACTTCACGAGTTTCTATGCTTCTACCTATAGCGGTTATCGTCTCACCTTTATTAAACCTAATGAGGGCTACACAGTGAGTGAAATCTATAGTGAAGAAACCTTTAATGAGGCGATGAATGCCACTTATATCAGGCAAGACGATACCCTTATGGAAAGATACAACACCAGAAGTATCTTCCCCGAATTCAGTGCGAGTTATGATAGTGATGTCAGCGGGATCCTAAAAAGTGAGTTTGGGATTAATGATCTCTTTAGTGAAACAAACTGTGATATGTCTAATCTCACTGATAGTCATGTCTACTGCTCTAAAGTAGAGCATGTCACTCAACTTGAAGTCACTAAGAAAGGGATTGAAGGAAGTGCAGTCTCTATCCTTGACATGGCGGGTAGCGGTGCTACTGTTGGTGAATATACAGAGGTCTACTTTGACTTTATCCTTGATCATGCCTTTATGTATGTCTTAACCGCTATAAATGGAGAACCACTCTTTATGGGAGTGGTTAATACATTATCTTAATGTCTTTATCTTTATATTTTATTTTGATAAAATAAAAGCAATTCGATGAGGGAAAAGAAATCTAACATTCTCTTCTTAGAGAGTAGTGGTGGCTGGAAGCACTATAGGAGAAGTTAGATGGGCCACTTCCTGAGAGCGACTAATCCTCGCCGGTTAAGACTCCGTAAATGTCTAATTAAGAGCGTTATATCTCACAAGAGATAACGAATAAGGATGGTACCGCGGTTAAATAATCGTTCCTTAGATTAGGAACTTTTTTATGTTTAAGGAGAAGAAAGATGAAAAAGTTAACAGGAAACGAAATCAGAAATATGTGGCTTGATTTCTTTAAGAGCAAAGGTCATCGAGTGGAACCAGGCGCCAGTCTCATTCCAAAGAATGACCCCACTTTACTCTGGATTAATTCTGGTGTAGCCGCGCTTAAGAAATACTTTGATGGGAGTGAGATTCCTCCATCAAGAAGAATTTGTAATGTTCAAAAAGCCATCAGAACCAACGATATCGATAATGTCGGTCACACTTCTAAGCATCATACCTTCTTTGAGATGCTTGGTAATTTCTCTATTGGAGACTACTTCCGTAGTGACGCTATTAAATATGCCACGGAAATCTTAACATCTCCAGAATGGTTTGATATGGATGTTGATAAGTTATTTGTAACTTATCATCCTACTGATTTAGAAGCGAAAAAACTCTGGGAAGAGTGTGGTATTAATCCCACTCATATTATCCCTCTTGAACATAACTATTGGGAGATTGGTGAGGGACCTTGTGGTCCAAATACGGAAGTCTTTTATGATCGAGGTGAGAGTTATGATCCCGAACATAAAGGAGTGGAGCTTCTTACTAACGAAGTTGAGAATGAACGCTATGTCGAGATCTGGGGCATTGTCTTCTCCCAATATAACGCAGTGAGTGGTGTCCCAAGAGAAGAATATAAAGAACTCCCCTCAAAGAATATTGATACCGGAGCGGGCTTAGAGAGAATTGCGTGTATTTCACAAGATGTGCCCACAAACTTTGATACCGATCTCTTCTCTCCTCTTATTAAAGCCATCTCTAAGATTGCCGTAGTGAAGTATGAAGATAACTACACCGCTTATCGAGTCATAGCTGATCATATTCGGGCGCTTACTTTTGCTCTTAGTGATGGAGAGATGTTCTCTAACGAAGGAAGAGGATATGTTTTAAGAAGACTTCTTAGAAGAGCCCTTCGTTATGGAAGGGAGATTGGGATCAATCATCCCTTCTTATCCACTTTAGTGGATACAGTTTACTCTATCTATAAAGATTTCTATCCTTATCTCAGTGAGAGATTAGAGTTTATTAAAAACATTATCCACGCCGAAGAAGAGAAATTCCTTAAGACGCTTGAGAATGGAGAATCGTTACTTTTAAAACTCATCAGTGAGAATAAAGTGATCTCTGGAAAAGACTTATTCCGTCTTTATGATACCTTTGGTTTTCCTAAAGAACTCTCCATGGAGATATGTGAAGAGAATGGAGTGAGTGTGGATCTAAGTGGCTTTGATGAAGAGATGGCCAAACAAAAAGAAACCGCAAGAAAAGCGAGAAATGAATATCAATCCATGTCTAAACAATCAAAAGATTTACTCGATTGCACTGTTGAAAGCGAATTCCTATATGACACAATCAAACCCCTAAAAGCGGAAGTTGTGGCTCTCTTTAATCTCAAAGGAGAGAAAGTTGACTCTCTCTCTGAGGAGGGAATCGTCATCTTTGATAAGACTAATTTCTACGCAGAAATGGGAGGTCAAGTCGCGGATTTAGGAGAGATCTCAAATAAAACATGTCTGGCTAAAGTCACGGATGTAAAGAATGCTCCTAACAAACAACATTTACACTACATTACTCTCTTATATGGTAGTGTGAAAGTTGGAGATACATTCACTCTTAAGATTGAGCAAGAGAGAAGAAATCAGATTATGAGAAATCATAGTGCCACTCATCTCCTTCAAGCGGCACTAGAAGAAGTGCTTGGAGATCACATAGCTCAAGCGGGATCTTTTGTCTGTGATGAATTCCTCACCTTTGACTTTACTCACTATAGCAAGATGAGTGATGAAGAAATTGCTCTTGTGGAAGAGAAAGTCAATGGATGGATTAATGACGCGATTGAAGAAAAGACCCTTGTCTTACCGATAGAAGAAGCGAAGAAACTTGGAGCGAGAGCTCTCTTTAATGATAAGTATGGCGATATCGTGAGAGTAGTGACCTTTGGAGAAGTCAGTAAAGAATTCTGTGGTGGCACTCATGTCAAGAACACTCAAGATATTGGTTCTTTCTACATTGAAAGCGAAGAATCTATTGCCGCGGGAGTCCGTCGTATTAGTGCGCGAACATCTCTCGGTGGCTATCATCTTGAAAAGTCTCGTCGTCATATTTTACTTCAAGCTTCTCATAAACTCGGAGCCACCTCTTTCAGTGAGATTATGCCTAGACTTAATTCTCTCGTCATTGAGAGAGACGCTTTAAGAAAAGTCGTGGGTGAACTTACCGCCACGATAGGAGCGAGTATTGCCACCTCTCTCTTAAAAGATGCAGATACTAGTCATGGTTATCCTGTTATCTTTGCCTATCTTAAAAGCTCCCCAAGAGATGTTCTCTCTTCGGTAGCGGATTTCTTTAGAAGCCGTTATCCAGACTATGTCTTATGTTTGGTGGGTGATAATGGAAACGGAGAATATCCCATTGTCTCATTTGTCAAGGGAAAACCCCTCAATAGTGGGACCAATGCTGGAGAAATTCTTAAAATTGTCTCCTCTTACCTTAATGGTAAAGGTGGAGGCAAGAACGACGCCGCTAGCGGAAATGGTAAGGATATTACCGCCATTGATTATGCCTTTAGCAAAGGAAAAGAGGTTATTAAGTAGTGGAGAAATACCTCGGTCTTGATCTTGGGACACAGACTCTTGGTCTCGCGGATAGTGATGATTTAGGGATTGTTCACCCCCTAAAAACTCTCACCTTTCACCATCGTCAATTTATTGAGATCATCGATGAGCTTTATGACATCTGCCAAGAGAAGCGAATAAAGACCTTGGTCATTGGCCTCCCCCTTAATATGAATGATCGAAGCGGAGAAAAGGTTAAATATGTTCATAACTTTGTTATGAAAGTTAATCAGAAATACCCAGATTTAAAGTTTGAATACGAGGATGAAAGACTAACCACTATACAAGCCTATGAAGAGGTTAATGAAATGAAATTTAAGGATAAGTTAGAGAGGAAGCTCTATGTGGATCAAGTCTCCGCTTGCATCATTCTTGAAACTTATCTAAAGGGAGGAAATGGATATGGAAAATAAAAAAATGGATGATAACCAAATCACCATTATTGACGACGAAGGAAATGAGGCCACCTTTGAAATACTTTTTACCTACGATAACGAGGAAAAAGGAGTGAGTTATGTTCTCTTCTTTGCCCCTGATGATCCTGACAATATCTTTGCCATGAGATATGATGATGAGGGGCACTTATATGACATCGAAAGCGATGAAGAATTCGATGAAGTTGAGGAAGTTTTAAACACTTTTGAAGAAAATGGTGGGGATTTTGTCGAAGAAGACGATGCTTAAAAGGAGTAGATAACCATACCCAGTAGCGCTGCGAGTAACAGAATCCACAGGACATTCATTCGCTTCTTTCGAATTTTATAATACATCAGATACAAAATTGCTAAGACAATAAGCAGAGTCAGTGACTTGATATCAAAGACAAAATCTGATTGTACGGATTCCCCCGCAAAGAAGATTATCTGCACTAAGAAGAAGAATGCTGTGGATAAAATAAGACCCACAACAATGGGTTTAATCCCATCAAGCCCCGCCCTCACAAGGCGGTTTTTCATTACCTTCGCGAGGACAAAAGCAATGATAAGAATAATGATAAACGATGGTAAGATGACGCCGAGCGTGGCGCAAACCGCTCCCCAAATGCCAGCGGTTTGACTACCCACAAAAGTGGAAATATTAACCGCGAAAGGTCCGGGTGTCACTTCACTAATCGCAATAAAATCTGTAAGTTCTCCTTGAGTGAGCCACCCTCTACCGATGGTCTCTTCTTGGATCATGGGGATCATCGCATAGCCACCACCAAAGGTAAAGAGACCGATGAGGAAAAAGACATAGAAGAGTTCCCAGTATATCATTTCTTCTTTTTCTCCTTACGAATTTTTAGGGCTTCCCAGACCACCCCAACGATAATACCGAGAACGATAAAGCAAATAGAAAGGAATGAGAAGGTCAAATCAAACCATGTTAGAAGGGTCATTCCTAAGAATCCAATGATAAATAAAACAAGCGAAACCCAGTTTCTGGGAACGGCTTTTGAAAGGGTGACCACCGCAATAATAAGAAGAAGAATGACAGCGACACGGAGCCCCTTAAAAGCATTATAGATGACGGTCACACTCATAAATGCTTCATAGAAGAAGGAAATAATTAAGATAATGATGAAGGAAGGAAGGGCTGCTCCTAGTGTGGCACATATCGCTCCTAATACTCCGGATACTTGATAACCTACATATGTCGAGGCGTTAATAGCGATAGGACCGGGAGTGGCTTCCGCGACAGCAATGATATTAAGCATGTCTCCAAGGCTAATCCATTTTCTCTTTTCAACGACTTCGCTCTGGATCAAGGGAATCATTGCGGTGCCCCCACCAAAAGTTAAAATCCCCACTTTAAAAAATGAGATAAATAATAACCAAAGATTTTTCCATTTACCTTTTTTCATATGTAGTTATCTTATTAGAAACTTCTTCATAATTAAATATATTTTTTCTTTCCTATTGTGATATACTATATATCGCAATAAATGAGGAAATGCTTATGGCAAATGAAAAGAAAATCCAATTAACGAAAGAAGGCTATGATAATCTTCAAGCGGAACTCCGTCAACTTCTTGATGTGGAGCAACCTGCAGTTAAAGAACAACTCAGCGAGGCGAGAAGCCAAGGTGATTTAAGTGAGAATGCTGATTATGATGCCGCTCGTAATAGACTTAGTGAAATTGAAGATCGTATTAAAACTATTGAATATAATCTTGCTAATTCCGTGATTGTTAAGGGAAAGAGCAACAAAGTTGCTCTTGGTAGCACAGTTGAGATTGAATTCCTCTCTACTCATGCCCGCCAAACATTCTTAATCGTTGGAACTGTGGAGAGTGATATTAGTAAAGGCAAACTCTCTAATGATTCCCCTGTCGGCCGTGCCATCATGGATAAGCAAGTCGGTGATGAAGTGGAGATTGAGGTCGCTAAACCTTATAAGATTAAGATCGTTTCCATCACTACTGACTAGTCAGTAAAAAAATAGATATTTTTCTCCAACTTTAGAAAGAAACCTCCCTAATAGTTATATAGACAAAGGAGGTTTTTTCAATGGTTAAAGTAATTATTGCCGTCTTTGCGGTCGCTTGTGTCGCTATTGTCGGTTTCGTTTTACTCTCTAACAATTCCAGTGCCAGTGCGGTTAGTGCCACTGCGGATACCTTTGAAAGTTCTTTATCATCCGTCAAATTCACTATTGAGGGAGAAGTTGTTTCCCCGGGGACTTATACCCTTGCTAGTAATGCGATGATGAGTGATCTTATTTCCGCTGCGGGTGGTGTCACCGATGATGCTGATAGCTGTGCCTACTATTCTGATGCACTCTTAACAAGTGGAATGACTTACTACATCCCTTCTCGTTATACAGTGGATGATTACTGTTCGGTCAAAGAGATCAGTAAAGTGAATGTTAACACTGACACCGCGACAATCTTAGCCACTGTGAATGGAATTTCAACATCTGTCAGTGAGAAGATGGTTGAGTATCGTGAGACTAACGGACTTTTCATGACTCTTGAATCTATTCAAGAGGTTAGTGGCATCGGTAACGCGACCTACACCAAAGTACGTGATTATATCGTCTTACACGCGTGAAGCTCTTATTAATCTTTCTTGTTCTCTGGGCTGCTCTTTGCATTCGTTATTATCCCATTGTTCTCGTCCTTGTAGTTTTAGTCCTACTCATCTATGCCTTTAAGAGATATAAAAAGAAATTTGGATGCATCCTTCTCGTTGTTATTGGAGTGGGAATAGGCTACTCCTTCGTCGACTTTGATATTACCAAAGAGGATGGGATCTATAATGGGATTGTCATCGAAAGCAAAGATAATTATTTTATCTTTTACACGAATCTCGAGAGAGTCTATGTCTACAACCAAGATAATACCTACGAAGTGGGAGACTTCCTTTCTATTAGTGGAAGTAAGGAAACATTTTCGTCCACCACACTAGAATCACAGTTTGACTTTGAAGCCTATCTAAATAAGAAAGGAGTGGATAACGCTTTAAACGCCAACGAGATTACTGTGAAGTGGTCCTTCCCTATTAGAATAAATTCTTTGAAAAAGAATTTCCTCTCCCACTTCGACGAGGAGACTCAAAATTTTATCTCCTCACTATTCTTCTCCACAAGTGCGGATAGTAACCTCAGCACTAGTCTTACTAATCTGCACCTGTCCCGCTTTGCTTCTGCTTCTGGAGTCTATATTTATCCCTTCCTGTCACTGTTTAGTTTCATCTTTGGGATGTTTATGAAAAAGAAGTGGGCCAAAGCTCTCTCTTTTGGGGTTTTACTGCCGTATTTCATTTTGCTGTTTCCCCGTTTTAGCATCATTAGGATTTGCTCTCTATACATCTTTCGCTTGATCAATGAGTATTGCCTACATAAGAGGTTCTCAACTATTGAGACCACAGCGATTGTGGGAATCGTCTGTCTCTTACTTAATCATTATCTCGCGAGACAAGATTCCTTCATCCTTGGATTTTCTCTTCCCCTTGCCTATAGTGTGATCAATAATCTCTCCTTTAGGATTAAAGGAAGAGTGAAAAGAAGAGTGGTTTCCACTTTGATCTTTGGGATTTTCTTTATCCCCTTTGAGATGTCTTTCTATTCTTCTGTCAATCTATTTACCTATCCACTTACAATCCTTTTAGAGCCCTTCTTTGTCATCCTTTCCCTGCTCACACTACTGAGTTATTATCGAGTGCCAATCTACTCCGCAGTGAACGGATATACCCACTTTTTAGATAATATATGTAGTGGGTTAATGAAGGTTAATCCCAGCGCTTATGCTCCCCCGGTTGGAGTCGCGGGAACAATTATCTACTTTGTTCTCTTCTTTGTCCTTATTTATTTCCTCTTAATTAGGCATCGACCCATGCTAAAAATTACGGGGAGTGTCTTTGCTCTCTTTGTGATTTCTTTAATCACTCCTCTTGATAATACCTTCTCTTGTGAAGTGATGTTTATCAATGTTGGTCAAGGGGATGCGACATTAGTGAGAAGTCATAACTCTGCAGTTCTAATCGATACTGGAGGACTCTACTATACAGATGTCGCCACTGATATCCTGATACCCTTGTTTAAGAAGGAAAAAATCTATTCTCTTGATTGTGTCTTTCTCACTCATGATGACTTTGATCATGATGGAGCGTGTGATTCTTTGTGTGAGAATTTCACGGTCAAAAATGTCATGTCTTATTATGATAATTATCCAGTCACTTATGGTGGGGTGACTTACTATAACTATAATGATGAAGGCTATATGAATAGTGAGGAGAATGATAAATCATTAGTATTAGGATTTAACATTATGGACATGGATTTTGTCATCATGGGGGACGCAACCATGACAATTGAATATGAAATCATGGAGAAATACGACCACATCGATTGTGATATCTTAAAAGTGGGGCACCACGGATCAAAGACCTCCACCTCTCCAGAGTGGGTGAGCTATCTCTCTCCCCAAGAAGCGATTATCTCTTGTGGTCTTAATAATCGTTATGGTCATCCCGCTAGTGAGACACTAGAAACTCTCTATGAAGCGGGAGTTAATATCCGTCGTACAGATTTAGAAGGTTCCATCCGCTACTATAAACTTTGTTTGTGGTAGTCAGTCTCATACTTTTGTATAATAAAAGTATGTTCTATCTCATTTATGGACCTCAGTTTGAAACAATCAAAAGAAAGCAAAACGATATCGTTAAAGAATATCTTTATGAAAAGGATGAATTTAACTTTGTGAGATATGACGCTAACGTCACCCCCATACAAGATATCGCTGAAGACTGTGCTTATCTCCCCCTTGGGACAGATAAGAAAGTCGTCATTATTGATAACTGTTATTTCTTCCTTAAACCCAAGCCTAAAGCTCCGGTTGAAAAAGAGCAAATGTATGATAAATTTAAAGAGTATTTACTCCACCCCTGTGATGAGACAATTGCCCTCTTCTGTGTCGTCGCTCCTAACATCGATGAGAACAATGAATTTGTGAAAATCATCCTTAACACCCAAGGCACAAAAAAGGTTGAAGTAAAGGATTTAAGTAAGGATGATTTCTATTCCTATGCGAAGAATTATTTCGCCACAAAATTAAAGGTTTCTATCACACAAGATGCTTTAAAAGAACTCTGTGCGAGAGTGGGCAATGACTTTGCGTGTTTTAAAAACAACGCTCATAAACTTGCTCTCTATACCAATAACATCACCTTTAATGATGTCTGCCTGATGGTGGCCCGTCCTCTAGAGGAAAATACCTTTCAAATCTTTAATTATCTTCTCCGCCACCAGAACGATCTCGCTCTTAGTGTGTATCGAGATTTAGAGGTCGCTAACACCGAGCCCATCTCTATCATTTCCATGCTCGCAAATCAATTCCGTACCCTTAATCAGGTGTATTATCTTGCCAAGCAAGGAAAAAGTGATGAGGAGGTTGCCTCGACTTTAGGTATTAATCCTGTGCGAGCGAAAATCCTTAGGGGAAATTTAAGAAGCATCTCTCCGAATAAGATTAATGTCGTTTTAGATAATTTATATCACCTAGACAGCGACATAAAAAATGGTCTTGTCGACCATTCTTATGCTTTTGAATTATTTCTTATCAACTTTACTACTTATTAATCTGCGGTGGTTTCACTTGTGGCTTTAAGAGCGTTGACCAATCTTTGTAAACTAGATTTTTGTCTCGCCACAGTGTTCGCTTTATAGACACCATCATTGTAGGATTTATCAATATACTTGAAAGCTTCTTTGAGTTGTGCCTCAGCGGTCTCTAAATCGCCTTTCTCAACCGCTACTCTGACCTTCTTGCTCTCAGTTCTAATTCTCGAACGGATTGCGGCGTTTCTCACTCTGGCTTTCTCATTAGTTTTGATTCTTTCCTTAGATGATTTAATATTCGCCATATTGCTTCCTCTTAATTCAGTTAGTTAATTTACCAAAACCCACTCCAAAATGCAATAAAAATTGTTTATGTTTTATTTATTGAATAAAATGTGATTAGTTTACTGGCAAAAAGGAGGGTCAAAAAGTGGAAGAAAAAAAGCAACGCCTTATCTATTTTGGCACTCCAAAAATCAGTGCCGAAGTCCTAGAAACACTCATTGATCACGGCTATAACATTGTTGGGGTTGTGGCCCAACCTGATAAAGAGGTAGGTAGAAGTGCAAAACGAGAAGTAGTGCCCACCAAACAAGTCGCCCTTGCTCACCACATTCCCGTGTTTCAACCAGTAAAATTAAAAGACGATTATTCCTTTATAGAAGAAGCCCATCCTGATGCGATTATCACCTTTTCTTTTGGTCAGATTATTCCTCAGGTAGTTCTTGATATTCCAAGAGTGGGATGCCTAAACATCCATGGCTCTCTCTTACCAAAATATCGTGGTGCTTCCCCCGTTCAAGCGGCAATTATTCATCGAGAGAAGGTGACTGGTGTTTCTCTAATGGAGATGAGTGCCAAGATGGATGCCGGTTGTGTCTATGCGACAAAAGAATGTGAAATTGATCCCAAGGATAATAGTGAAACTCTCTTTGCTAAAATTGAAACTCTTGCGAAAGAAATTATCTTAGAGAATCTTGATAAATATCTCAGAGGCGAACTTGTTGGAGTGGAGCAAAAAGAAGAGGACGCAACCTTTTGTTACACTGTCAAAAGTAGTGAAGAGAAGCTTGATTTAACCAAGAGTGTGGATGAACTCGTCGGTTGGATTCTCGCTCTTAGTCCTACCCCGGGAGGATACCTCATCTACAAAGACCAAAAATTAAAAGTTTTTGACGCCCAGCTCGTCGATAAGACTACCTCATATCCCTTAGGATATGTCATAGAAGCGGATAAGCATGGATTCTTCGTTCAAGGAAGTGATGGAGTCATCTCTCTTCTCTCTTTACAACTTGAAGGAAAGAAGAAGATGGACTATCTCTCCTTCGTTAATGGTCATCCTTATTTAGTGGGAGAGTATCTCTCATAATATGGAAACAAAATTGACTCTTTCCGTTCACCAATTAGTGGATTTTCTTCTCAGAAAAGGAAGCATTGATGATCGTGTCTATAATGAAAAAACCATGGAAGAGGGCACTCGCCTCCATGGTTTAAGACAAAGTCAATTAGGAAAGTACTACTACACTGAATACTATCTCAAACAAGAGTTTGTCATTGAAGACTTTACCATCGTCCTAGAAGGCCGAGCGGATGGCATCCTTAAAAAAGGCAATCTTTTTATCATTGATGAGATTAAGACCACAAACGGGGAGCTCAAAGACTTTGAAGAGGTCGATGGTGAGTGGCACCTTGGTCAAGCTAAGTGCTACGCCTATATGTTTGTCAAAGAGAATGCTATAGAAAAGATTGGAGTGAACATTACCTATATCAAGCAAGGGGCAAATGAATCCTATACAAGAGAATATGTCTTTACATATCTTGAACTAGAACAATATGTCTACTCACTATTAAGTGAGTATCTTAACTTCTATCGCATTATTACTAATCATTGGGAAGAGAAAGCTAAATCTATTTCTCAACTCTCTTTCCCTTATTCCACTTTGAGGAAAGGTCAGCAAGAACTCATGGATAAAGCCTCAGAACTTGCAGTGACTGGAGGCATCTTATTCTGTGAGGCCCCAACCGGGATTGGTAAGACCATGGCCACACTTTACCCTTATATCAAGTATCTTGAGAATGACCTTGATAAGAAGATTTTTTACTTAACAGCGAAAAACTCTGGGAAAGAAGCCGCAAAAAACGCCGTTCAAACTCTTTCCGATAGTGGGCTTATCACAAAAACTGTGATTCTCACCGCGAAAGAGAAGATATGTTTCTCTAAGGGTTGTGATTGTAATCCTGATGAGTGTCCTTTTGCGAAGAACTATTATTCTAAGATTAAGGAAGCGGAGACCTTCGCTCTTCTTGACCAAGATATGTATGACTACTCTTATATCAGTGAACTTGCGAAAAAGTTTGAAGTTTGTCCCTTTGAACTCTCTCTCGATTTATCAACCTTCTGTGACATCATCATCTGTGACTATAACTACGTCTTTGATCCTCTCTCTCACTTGAGGAGATTCTTTGATGAAGGGGAGGCAAACTATCTCTTACTCGTAGACGAGGCTCATAACCTTGTCGAGAGAAGTCGCGACATGTATAGTGCGACCCTTTCTCTTGAAACCTTAAATAAAGCTCTTTACTTCAAGAAAGGAACTGATCAGAGAGTGAAGCGCTTAGTCAACCGGATGAAGAAATTCTACACTGATGTTGAGAGCCTCTTTGGAGGGGATGAAGAGTATGTCGCCCTCTCTTCTATCTCCATGGAAGAGGTTACTAAACCTTTATATCGTTTCATTAATGCCTATCAGGATTTAAGCAAAGAAAATGCAAAGATAATTCCAAAGGAATTAAAAGACTTATATCTTGAAGTTTATCGCTTCATTAGAATCTATGAGATTACTTACTACGGAAACATTCATTACTATGTTTCCTTTAGTGATAACACCACTGAAGTTCACATCTTTGACCTTGATCCAAGTCAGTTCCTCAGCGATAGCTTAAAGCTCTTTCATTCATCATTGTTATTCTCCGCGACCTTAACCCCACATGACTATTATCAAAATCTTCTTGGAGGAGGTGATAGTGCGGACTTCTTAACCCTTCCTTCTCCCTTCCCAGAATCTCACTTCAAAGTGATTGTTGCTCCTAATATCTCCACAAAGTATCGAGCGAGAGCGGAGAGTTATGAGAGTGTCATGCAATACATTCTCTCCTTTGTTATAGGAAAAGTCGGTAACTACTTTATCTTCTTCCCTAGTTATGAATACATGAATGAGATTGTCAATCGGTGGATCATTAGAGATGATATTAAACTCTATGTCCAAGAGAAGGACATGGATGAAGAGAAGAAGAATGAATTCTTATCTCGCTTTGTCTTTGAACCAGAAGTCACCACCGTGGCCTTTGTGGTCATGGGCTCCATCTTCTCAGAAGGAATTGATCTTACCTATGACCGCTTAATCGGCGTGGCCATTGTCGGAGTGGGCCTCCCTCGTATTAATTACGAGAGTGATTTAATTAGAACCAACTACAATGACCTCGAGATGGATGGATATGCCTATGCTTATAAAAACCCTGGAATTAATAAAGTGATGCAAGCCATGGGAAGAGTGATTAGAAGCGAGAATGATCGGGGAGTGGGACTCCTCATTGATGAAAGGTATATTCAAAGAGGATATCGAGATATCATCACCTCTCTATGGAAAAACACTACGGTGGCAAGAAGCGCCAAAGAGATAGAAGCCATCGTGAAAGATTTCTTTAAAGAATAGGGGATATGATATAATCATAAGTTATGGCACTAGATCAAAGTAAAATACGAAACTTCTCGATTGTTGCTCACATAGATCATGGGAAATCCACTTTAGCGGATCGTATCTTAGAGCAGACCGGAGCGGTCGCTCCCAGAGACATGAAAGAGCAACTCTTAGATACCATGGATCTCGAGAGAGAAAGAGGAATTACCATTAAGCTCAATGCAGTCACTCTTTCCTATAAAGCGGATGATGGAGAAACCTATACCTTTAACTTGATTGACACTCCAGGGCACGTCGACTTTTCTTATGAAGTCTCAAGAAGCCTCGCTGCTTGTGAAGGCGCACTTTTAGTGGTTGATGCCACTCAAGGAGTGGAAGCCCAAACCCTCGCTAATGTCTATCTTGCCATCGATAACAATCTTGAGATTGTCCCTGTTATCAATAAGATTGATCTTCCTAGTGCGGATGTCGAGATGGTGAAACACGAGATTGAAACCAGAGTGGGTATTGATTGTACTAACGCTATCAGTGTGTCCGCTAAAACAGGAGAGAATGTCCACGAACTCCTTGAAGCAATTGTTCACGAAATCCCCGCCCCTCAAGGAGATAGTAGTGCTCCCCTTCAAGCTCTTGTCTTTGATAGTTACTATGATTCTTATCGTGGCGCGGTTATCCTTATCCGCATCAAGGAAGGAACTATTAAAGTGGGAGATGAAATCTTCCTTATGGGGAGTAAAAAAACCTATACAGTTACCGAACTTGGAATTAGAACTCCTAATGAAGTAAAAGTTGATGAACTTTGTGCGGGAGAAGTGGGGTACTTATGCGCTCAGATTAAAGATGTCAAAGATGTGAGACCAGGTGAAACTGTCACTACAGTCTCTCGCCCAGCGAGTGAACCTCTTCCTGGTTATAAACCTTTAACTCCTATGGTCTACTGTGGTCTTTATCCTGTTGATAGCGCCTATTATCAACCCCTTAAAGATGCTTTAGAGAAACTCTCTCTTAATGACGCCAGTCTCGTCTTTGCCCCTGAGACTTCTAAAGCCCTAGGTTTTGGATTTAGATGTGGGTTCTTAGGACTCCTTCATATGGATATCGTTCAAGAGAGACTTGAAAGAGAATACAATCTCAACCTTATATTGACCGCTCCAAGCGTCATCTATCATGTAGAACTTACAAACGGGAAGATGATAGAACTTAACAATCCATCAGACTTACCTGATATGTCGAGTGTTAAAACCATTGAAGAACCCTATGTCAAAGCGAGCATCATGACTCCTCCTGAGTATATTGGTCCGGTGATGGAACTCTGTCATGAGAGAAGAGGAATCTTTATCGATAACCAATACTTTGATGAGACACGAAGTGTCTTAATCTATGAATTACCTCTCAATGAGATTATCTATAACTTCTTTGATAAGCTTAAAAGCTACACCAAAGGATATGCCTCTCTAGATTATGAGTTCTCCTCTTATAAACCTGGAGATCTTGTCAAAGTTGATGTCCTTCTTAACGGCACTAGTGTGGATGCTTTAAGTGCGATTGTCTATCGTCCTGATGCCTATCATCGAGGACTTAATATTATTCGCAGAATAAAACAAGTGATTCCCCGTCATCAATTCCTCATTCCTGTTCAAGCAGCGATTGGTGGAAAGATCATTGCGAGAGTGGATATTAAACCTGTTCGTAAGGATGTTTTAGCGAAGTGCTATGGAGGGGATATTACCCGTAAAAAGAAACTCTTAGAGAAACAGAAAGAGGGGAAGAAGAGGATGAAGTCGATTGGAAATATCGATGTTCCTCAAGAAGCTTTTATGTCAATCCTCGCTATCGACGAAGATGAAGATGACGACTAAAAATCCATGATTGGAACCAGTCTTTTAATATCCTACTAGTAGTTTTTTAGTATTTTCTTGTATGGGAGATTATAATCTATTATAATAGTGGTCAATAGAGGTATTAGTTATGGCAAATGAATTAGGGGTCAGATTCACTGATGAAATGTACGCGACTCAAGGCGAAGTTTCCTCAGAGTTACAAATCGGTTATGTCGAATCTATCTGGAAGGGAATCCTTTCTTATCGTAACACTTATGTTCGTTACCTTTCTCTCCATTTGATTAGTGGGGGACAGTTCTCTATTTGCTATTGTCCTTCTATTCTCGCTAAACTCGAGAATGTCGATTCTTTAGCGACCAGAACTTTTAATAAGATTAATTCCTTACACGCTCGAGGGGACTATGATGCTTTTAGAAATCTCGCCCTTTGTGACTGCTTAAAAGAAATCGTTAATGTCGAGAACCTTCAAATCAGCGATGAAGAACTCTTAGCCATTGTTAAAGGTCATCCTAAAGCCACCACCCAAGCCGCTGATAAGATCACTAATTACCTTGAAGCCTTAAAATACATTGAATCTGAGCAGTGGGAGAATGTCGATATCGATCTTCTCGCTGAGATCTATTCCCGTCTTACGGGAACTAGTGAACTCACTTCCTTCTATCGTGAGGAAGATGAAGTTAATAGAACTCTTATTAATAAACTCTATAACTCCGCTCCATCAGCGATGATTGAACCAATGATGGAAGCTCTGTTTACCTTCCTTAAGGATACGAGTATCTCTTGTTTTGTCAGAGCTCTCGTCATCAGTTTCTACGTTCGTTATGTTAAACCCTTCCCCGCTCTAAATAGTGAGATCTCTGTTCTTCTTATGAAAGCTCTTCTCGTTAAAGAGTATGGAGCGAGTGCTGTCATTATCCCCTTAGAGAAATTCCTCTCTACCAACAACGACAACATTAAGAAGATGTTTACAGAAGTCCAATCCACAAAAGATATTACCTACTATGTCAATGTTACTATCCCCATTTTAAATAGTGCCTTTGATTCTATTTCATCTCGTCAATCTAACTTTGAAGCGGACGCTATTCAAAGAGAATACTACGGAATGGGGGAAACTCAAGCCGAGCCAGAAGTTGCTCCTAGAGTCGTAGAGACTCCTCGTCCCACTCCCAAAGTGAGTGAAGAGTCTGTCATTGTGACCGAGGTGAGTGAAGAGGCTATTCCCGCTCCTATTGTGGAGCCAGAGGCCACCCCAGTTGTGGAGAAAGTCGTCGCCCCAGCGCCGCAACCCGCTCCTACCCCTATTGTGCAACCCGCACCCACACCTATTGTGAAACCTGCCCCTCAACCTATACCTGAGCCTCAACCCGCCCCTACAAGCAGTGGTTCAGTGGCCTATGCTCCTAATCAATCTGTGATTGCAACTTATCTTCCACCCGCTTTAGATGAGAGAGAAGCTCAAAGACTTGAAGAGCATCTCCTTGAACTTGATCCCACCATGCATCGTGGAGAAGCGGCCTTCTATGCTCGTCATTGTACCATGGGTAAAAAGTACACCATTCAGCAGTGCAAGAGGTATCTTGAATGCGCTTATGAGACCGCCAGGAAAACTATGGAAAGATTAACTGAACTTGGCTATTATAAGAGAGAAATGGTGAAGAATAAGAGTGTGTACACTCCTATAGAAAGAAAGCAATAAAACTATGTTTGTTCCTCTATACGCGAATTCAACTGTCATTATCTTAGTCTCGATTCTTGCCGCGGCGGTGGTGATTGGTATCATCGCCTATGTGGTTTATCGTTACACGCGACCAAAACTCAAAAACGATAAACCCAGTGAAGAAGAAGTGGCTCAAGAAGAACTAGATCGCCTCCTCACCCCTATTGAGGATGAAGAAACCCTCAAAGAGATGAGTGAGTACGCCCTTAAAGAGGAAGAAGAAGAACAAGAAGACCTTGATCGTGACAAAGATCAATAATAAAGAATCTCAAGCCTTATATATTCATATTCCCTTTTGTGATCATCTCTGTTTTTATTGTGACTTCACTAAAGAGATCTATAACCAACTTCGCGTGGATGAATACCTTATTTCTCTTAAGAGAGAAATTGAGTCATATAATATTAAACCTAAGCAATTAAGGACTATCTATATTGGAGGGGGCACCCCATCCTCTTTAAATGTCAATCAACTTGAGACTCTCCTCAAGATGGTAGAACCCTACCGCGGGAAAGTGAAGGAATATACCTTTGAGGCTAATCCTGAATCTTTCACCCAAGAGAAGATTCTTCTTTTAAAAGAGTATGGAGTGAATCGTATCTCACTAGGAGTAGAGTCATCTAATGATGAGATACTCACGAAGATTAATCGTAAGCACACCTTTAATGATGTCGTTAATGTCACCCATCTTTTACAAGAAGCGGGACTAAATAATATCAGTTTTGATCTCATCTTAGGGCTTCCTGAAGTCACAGAGAAAATGCTTCTTAAAGACATAGATAATCTCCTCTCCCTTCATCCTAAACACATCTCTTGCTACTCCCTTGAGATTCACGATGGGACAGTGTTTGCAAAAAGAGGGATTAAGGAGATGGATGAGGATACCGCTTATAACCAATATCATATTGTGGACTCCGTCCTCACCCTTTGTGGTTTTCATCGTTATGAAGTCTCCAATTGGTCTCTCCCCCATTATGAATCAAAGCACAATCTCACCTATTGGATGAATGAGCATTACTATGGGTGTGGACTCGGCGCTAGCGGATATCTCTCTCATACCCGTTATAAAAACACCACTGATATGAAAAAGTATTTACGTGGAGAGTATCTCGATAGTAGTGAAGATCTCTCCGAAGAAGATATCAAAGAATACGAGCTCATGCTCCCCTTAAGAACATGTCAGGGATTAAATAATAAAAGGTATAAGAAAGTGACTGGCATAAATCTTATTAAAACTAAGCAAAAAGAGATTAAAGAGATGGTGGATAATGGTTATTTATACCAGAAAAACCGCCACAACATCACCTGCACTAATCGGGGTTTATTAGCCTTAAATTCTGTTCTTTTAAAATTAATGGATTAAAAAAATAAAAAGGTAAAGACATAGTCTTTAAGACATACAAAATATCAAAAAATAAAATTTTTAGCACTTTTGTGTTGACAGTGCTAATTTTTATTTGTGATAATATTTGTAGCACTTGGAGAGGTAGAGTGCTAAAAAGGAGAAAAACATGAGCCTAAATCGTAGCGATCAAATTCTTAAATACATTGTCGAGTACTTCATTAAGAATGCAGAACCCGTGGGCTCTAAAACCTTGATTGAACTCTATAATCTCCCCTATAGCAGTGCGACAGTACGAAATGAGATGATGCACTTAGAAGAAGAGGGCTTTATTGAAAAGACCCATTCCTCTTCTGGAAGAGTTCCCTCCTCTAAAGGTTATCGATACTATTGTGATCACTTAAGAAACACAGAAGTGGATGATGAATTAAAGAACTCTCTCGCCCAGGTACTTGCAAATAAGAGAAAATCCATTGAGGAAACCCTCCAAGCGAGTTGTGAGATTCTCTCCCATATGACCTCTCTCGTCTCCGTGGTTCTTGGCCCTGATGAGAAGAATGAGAAACTCGCATCTGTCCAACTCATCCAAATCAATGAGAAAACTGTGACTTCAGTCTTTGTTACCGATAAAGGTTATGTCGAGAATAAGACCTTCATTGTTGAGGAAGGCCTCAATAGTGAAGATCTCGTCAACTGTGTGAAGATTATCAATGATCGCCTTGTGGGGACCGCTGTGAGTGACCTCGTTGAGAAGATGGAAGCAATCAAACCTCTTATTGAAGAGTATGTCATTAACCATGATGCTATCTATCAAGCACTTCTTGAAACCTTTGTGAGATTTGCCTCTGATCGATTATCACTCTATGGCAGAGATGAACTCTTCAACAATCCAGAGTTCAATAGTGACGCTGATAAACTCACACGCGTCTTAAAACTATTAAATGATTCTAGTGCCTTTAAAGAAATCAGTGACCAAGATAAAGATGTGGGGATTCACATCGGTGATATTGTCGATAACCCCGATATCTCCATGGTGAGCGCTAAAATCAAGATTGGAGAGGAAGGAGAGAATACCATCGCTCTCGTTGGTCCCACCCGTATGGATTACGATAAAGCGGTCTCCGCGATTGAGTATCTCGCTGATGAATTGAATAAATACTTCGTTTCTGGCGAAGACGTAAATAATGATGAAGGAGGAAATAGTGATGGCGAAGCTTGATGAAGATAAGGCTAAAGCCGAGGAAGAAGAAGAAGAAAGTACCGAGAAGAAAGATTCTCATAAAAAAGAAAAAGATGTAAAGGAAGAAATTGAGCGACTCAGAGAAGAGAGGGACCACTGGAAGAATGAATACTATCGAGCCTATGCCGATACCCAGAATCTCCGTAAGACCCTTGAAAAGGATCATCAAGAGGCCATCAGGTATCGAGCGGAGGGCTTCATTGAAGGACTCCTTCCTATCCTAGATAGCTTCTATCTCGTCCTTGCTTCCTCCCCACAAAATCCTGAGATTAAAAACTATGTTGAAGGATTCTCATACATCTATAAAAATCTGGTCAATGTCCTTGAAAATGAAGGCGTGAAGGAAATTGCTCCAGAGGTGGGAGAGAAATTTAATCCCACGACCATGGCGGCGATAGAAACTTGCCCAGGAGAGAAAGAAAACATTGTAGAGAAAGTCTACTCTCGAGGCTACTATCTCCACGATAGGGTGATTAGACCCGCAACGGTGATGGTCTCTCTCGTCCCCAAACCCAAAGAATTAGAAACCAATGATTCTAGTGAAGAAACTAAATAAAAAGAAAGGTAGGTAAAAGAATTATGGCAAAAGAAATTATCTTAGGTATCGATCTTGGTACCACAAACTCTGTTGTGAGCTATCTCCAAGCAGATGGCACAGTAAAAGTTATTCCCAATCCTGAAGGCACTATGACCACTCCATCAGTGGTGGCCTTTAAGAGCAATGGGGAAGAGATTATCGGTAATGCCGCCAAACGTCAAGCGGTGACTAACCCTGATACCATCTCCTCCATTAAGAGAAAGATGGGTAGCGGAGAGAAGGTCCACATTAATTGCATTAATAAGGACTTCACCCCTCAAGAAATCTCCGCAAAGATTCTCGCTTATATGAAGAAATATGCGGAAGAGAATCTCGGACAAAAATTATCTAAGGCGGTGATTACCGTTCCTGCATACTTCAATGATGCTCAAAGACAAGCCACTAAGGATGCTGGTCAAATTGCGGGACTCGATGTTGTCCGTATTATTAATGAACCAACCGCTGCGGCTTTAGCCTATGGCCTTGAAACCGATAAGAGTGAAAAGATCTTAGTCTTCGATCTTGGTGGTGGAACATTCGATGTCTCCATCCTTGATATCGGTGATGGAACATTCGAGGTCATTGCGACCAGTGGTGATAACCATCTCGGTGGTGATGACTGGGATGCCGTTGTCGGTGATTGGATTATCTCAGAAATTAAGAATCAAACTGGAGTGGAAATCACTGATAAAGGCGCTCTCCAACGTATTAGAGAGGCCAGTGAAAAAGCCAAGATTGAGCTCTCCTCCATGTTAGAGACAACCATCTCTCTCCCCTTCATCTCCATCACCAGTGCGGGACCTGTTAACTTTGAAACAAAGTTATCGAGAGCCAAATTCCAAGAGCTCACCCGTCACTTACTCAAGAGATGTGAAGAGCCCGTGAGACGCGCTTTAGCGGATGCCAAGATGGCTGCGAGCGATATTGATCAAATCTTACTCATCGGTGGTTCCATCCGTATGCCAGCGGTTCAAGAACTCGTCAAGAGCCTCACTGGAAAGACTCCTAACTTATCTGTAAACCCTGATGAAGCTGTCTCCATCGGTGCGGCTTATCAAGGGGGTGTGGTCTCAGGAGATGTCAAAGATGTCGTCTTACTCGATGTCACTCCGCTCACCTTAGGAATTGAAACCTTAGGTGGTGTCATGACCCCACTTATCAATAGAAATACCACGATCCCCACAACGAAGAGTCAGATCTTCTCTACTGCGAGTGATAATCAACCCGCCGTGGATATCATGGTCTATCAAGGTGAAAGACCTCTTGCTGCGGATAACAAACTCTTAGGACATTTCCAACTTACAGGAATTAAACCTGCTCGTCGTGGTGAACCTCGAATTGAAGTGACCTTCTCTATTGATGTCAACGGCATTGTCAAAGTCAGCGCTAAAGACCTCGATACGCAGAAGATGCAAGATATCACCATCTCTGGTTCTAATGGTCTCTCTAAAGCGGATATTGACCGCATGGTCAAAGAAGCGGAAGAGAACGCTGAAGCCGATGCGAAGAGAAAGGATGAAATTGAAGTTCGTAATAAAGCGGAAGAAGTCCTTGCTCAAGTCGATCTTGAACTCAATGAGAAAGGTGATCAGATGGATCCCACTCAAAAGTCACAGCTTGAAGCCTATCGTGATGAATTTAAGAATGCCCTTGCCAATAACGACATCGACACCTTAAGGAACAAACTCAGCGAACTTGAATCCCTCATGGCCAATATGCAATATGGGGCAAATAATGGCGGAGACAATTCTGGTGACAGTGGTGCCGCCCCAGGAAGTAATCCTGACGATGTTGTCGATGCTGATTTCACTGGAGGAAGTGAAGGAAACGCTTAATGATGGCTGCTTAAATCATATAACTACCACCTGAGGGGTATCTGATACCCCTTTTGGTGGTTAATACAAGGTATTAACCATGGCAGAAAAAAGAGATTATTATGAAGTATTAGGAGTTAGTAAGAGCGCGAGCAAGGATGAAATTAAATCCGCTTATCGAAGACTTGCCAAAAAGTATCATCCTGATAATCAACAGACGGGCGATGAAGCAAAGTTTAAGGAAGTCCAAGAAGCTTACGATATCTTATATGACGATAACAAGAGAGCGACCTATGATCAGTTTGGTTTCGCCGCTTTTGAGCAAGCGGGCACCAACCCAGGCGCTAACCCCTTTAATGGGGGTGGTGGTTTTGGGGGCTTCTCGAACCAAGACGTGGATATCAATGATTTCTTCTCCTCATTCTTTGGAGGAGGGATGGGTGGTGCGAGAACCCAGAGAACTCAAAACGGCCCAATGAAAGGACAAGATGCCCTTTCAAGAGTCTCTATCGACTTCATGGACGCCGTCAACGGAAAGGATATGACTCTCTCCATCAATGTTGATGAGAAGTGTCGTAGTTGTGGTGGAACTGGAGCCAAATCCCCAAGCGATATCCACACTTGTGGCACTTGTGGTGGACGAGGCTATGTCCGTAGTCAAAGACGAAGTCTTTTTGGGGTCATGGAGAGTCAAGAACCATGTCCCAATTGTGGTGGCACTGGAAAGATTATCACAGATAAATGTCCCAATTGTAGTGGAAGAGGTTACGTTAGAAGCAAAGTTGACCAAGTCTTACATATTCCTGTGGGTATTAATGATGGTCAACAGATTAAAGTCGCCGGAAAAGGTGAAAGAGGGATTAATGGAGGCCCTAATGGAGACCTTTATGTGGAGGTATCCATTAAAAAGCACCCCTATTTCTCAAGAGAGGGCGATGACATTCATCTCGATATTCCTCTCGACTATGCGGATGCGTGTCTCGGATGTAAAATTGATGTTCCGACAGTGTATGGGGATGTCACCCTTACCATCCCCGCGGGAACCCAATCCGGAACGATCTTAAGAATGCGGGGACAAGGCATTAAAAACCTCAGGACGAAAAAGCCTGGTGATCAATATGTTCACGTCAATATCAAGACTCCAGCGAGCCTAAACAAAGAGCAAAAAGAGGCCCTAGAAAAGTATAAGAGTGCGACCTCTGAAAATGTCTACGATAAATATAAGAAGACATTTAAAAAATAAAATAGGGAGTGAGAAAAAAACTCCCTTTTTGCGTGTATTAACCAAAAATTAACCGGATTTTTGATTATTTTGTGGGGTTTTTGTCAATTTTTGCGTTTTTCGCTAAAATACCTAACAATACCCCCATTAAAGTCACTTATTTGTTTTTATTTTTTCTCTTCACATATGCGCATAAATGTGTGTATAATACGTAAGATACGTGTGAGAGCGTACACTATGACCTATTTAATCTGCTTATTAACTATTGTCATCCCTGGGGGAATATATTCAATCCTTAGATTCTTAACAAAGATCTTCACTAAGGAAAGAATCGTTTGGTTATTAAGGACATTGGCTATCCTTGCTTTGGGTGTCTTTATCGTCAGATACTTCTCGACAGGAACGACCTTATTTACAGAAATCTTTGGTATGAAATCGAGTGAAGAAAATCCACAATTCTCTTCCTCTTTTACTTGTGTGATGGCGGATATCTGTGTGTGGTTTGAGTTCATGACGGTGATCATCGTGGTTCTCTACCCCTTCTTTATGAACAAATACCCCATCTTTATGAACTACGCTAAGTATCTCGGTCTCTTCTCCTGTGTCCTTAACATTGTCTTCCTTCGTTGGAGCGGCTTTGCCTTTACAGGAGATTACGCTTTAAACCTTACCAGTGTGATGCTCGCGATAGAGATAGCCCTTGTCACACTCCTTTGTTTATATCCATACTCCGAAAAGGATGGGTATAAAATCTCTAAAAAAGAAGGAAAGGAAATGGGTATCTATCTTCCAGTAATCCTTCTTTTTTCTATCCCATTTTTCTTCTTCCAACCCCTAACTGGAAACCTTGGTCAATACCGCGCTGTGGACTTTGATTTCTATCATCGTGTCTATCTCTATGCCGCGGTGGTTATCGTTATTGGGATGTATTTCTTACTCAGGAAGAGGGATCGGGAATTTATTCGTATGATGTTGCTCTACGTCTCTCTAAGTATGCTGACAGCATACTTCTTCGATAAAGACTTTAACTGGTTCGCTTCTCCTAGTGAATATCCTCTTGGAATTATTGATCTCTGTATGATCCTTATTCCCCTCTGTCTCTTGGTGAAGTGTAAGTGGCTGTATTACTTTACATTCCTTGTGGGAAGTGTAGGAGCCTTCGTCATGATGTTTATGCCCTCCTATAGTGCGAACTATGGCTTCTTCTATGCGGAGACGATGCAGTTCTGGATTGCTCAGATTGCGGTCTTTACTCTCCCCATCTTGATGGTGATGTGTCGAGTGTACGAGAGACCACAAAGTAAGGATTTAGGAGTGACTATAGGAGTCTTAGCCGCCTACGTCATTGTGGCAAGCTTTCTCTCTGGGTGGTTCAGCGGTCTATATGGAGAGTGCGACTTTGCCTATCTCAATAGTGCCTACCTTGCCTCTCAGATTGGAATGACCTCCTTCTTTAATAACAATGTGTGGACTTTCTATCTTGGAGAGGTGGCGACTTCCATCCATCACTGGTATGTCTTAGCATACTTTGGCGTCTATGCCGTCTTTACAGTTATTGTCTATTATCTCTTTGTCTGGATCTTTTCCGTCCAAGACTACTTTACAAACATTGAAAATATTAATCATAAAATCCGCGTGGATGAATATATGAAAATGCAAGAACATCCCGGTGAAAAGGCAGGTGAGATTATGAATGAAGAAAGTGTCGACAAACTCGTTGTTAAGCATCTCTATAAGAGATACTCTCGTAGCAAGGTTTTATCCGTCGAAGATGCGAACTTTGAGGTGAGAGGGGGAGAGATCCTCGGCTTCCTCGGTCACAATGGCGCGGGTAAATCCACAATTATCAAATGTATCGTTGGTATTCAACCCCCCTCAAGTGGAAGTGTGGAAATCAATGGCTACGATATCGCTAAAGAACCTGAAGAGGCCAAGATGCAGATTGGCTTCGTCCCTGATCACTATGCCTTATATGAAAAACTCACCGGTCGTGAATATATTAACTATGTCGCTGACTTATATAAAGTCAGTAAAGAAGATAGAGATGAGCGATTAGAAAGATTATGCAATAATCTTTCAATGACTAAAGCTATCGATAATCCTATTAATACCTATTCTCATGGTATGAAGCAGAAGACCGCGATTATGGCCGCCTTAATCCACGAGCCGAAACTCTGGATTCTCGATGAGCCACTCACGGGTCTTGATCCAACCTCAATCTATGAAGTGAAGGAGTGTATGAAAGAGCACGCCGCTAAAGGTAACATTGTCTTCTTCTCCTCTCACTTAATCGATGTCGTTGAGAAACTCTGTGATCGTATCATCATGATTAAAGAAGGTCACATCCTTCTCTCTGAACCCCTTGCGGATATTGAAGCGGAACACTCTGACCTCGAGCAATTCTATCTCGATGTCAATGCCACGCCCGTAGAGAGAAGAGTGGTCAATGATAAAGAGTTTAAGAAAATTACTAAAGGAGAACCTAACGACTCTTACTTCTTTAAAACAGAAGATAAAGAAAAGAAGGTCAAAGTGAAAAAGGAAAAGGCTGAAAGTCAAGAAACTAGTGCGGAATAAAAGTTATGGATGAGCAAGTAGTGGAAAAGAAGAGCTTTAAAGAGAGAATGTCTCACGTGTGGCACGCCGTGGCCTCTGTCTTTGCTACTGACCTTAGTGATGTCGCGGTACTCTACCGCATGCAGGTCAGAGAAAAGGTTGATTTCTCATATTTAAAGAGTGCCAAGAAAGCTCTTGGTCGTGGGCTTGTCCTTCTCGCCGAGTTTGCAATCGTCATGGCGGTTACTTATGGAATTCTTTGGGGTTGCCGTTATCTCGGTCTCTTCTCCCCTCTTGGCATTATTCCCACTTCCGTCATGAACGTTGTCTTCATCGTTCTCTTCCTCTTCTCCATCATCTCTTGTATGATTAGCCTTTCAAGAGATCTGTTTAAGGCGAAAGATAATGTCGTTCTTGAAACCTATCCAGTGAAGGCTAATGATATCTATCTCTCTAAGCTTGCGGTAGCGGTAGTGAAGGAAGTAAGAAGAACGATTATCTTCTATGTCCCAATTTTCTTTGCCTACGCAGTGATTGCGGGACTAGCGGTCTACGCTTACTTCTGGATTCTCTTCTGGTTTATCTTCTTTACACTCTTTGAAATATTACTCGCGGGCATCTTAGCCCTTCCTGTCTACTATATTATTAGGTTCTTTAACCACTTCAACTGGGTAAAGATTGTCCTTGCGGTGGTCTTTGTGCTCGCTCTCATCTTCCTTGTGGTGTGGCTTGCCAGTATCATTCCCAGTAACATCAACCTCATAAGGACTTGGTCCGCAGTGAGTGAGTGGTTACGTGCTTTCCTCTCGTGGTGCACGGATAACCTGTATATCTTCTATGCCTTTACGACTTTCCTTGTGGGGAAACAACAAGGGGCAAGCATCATCTTCTTCACCAACTATTCTTGGTCAGTTCCTCTTATTATCATCGGTTGTATCCTCGTCTTCTTTGTCATCAATATCATTATCTCTAAGTACTTATACTTAAGGATTACGATGAGACAAAACGAGACCACCCAAAAAGAGCACAAGGTCAAGAATAATGTCGCCCGCTCATCTTTTGGAGCGGGAGTCTACTACGAGAGTAAGAGAATCCTCTCCTATGGAGGAAAGCTAGCGACGATGATCACTGTGGTCATTGCCCTTCCACTGATGATTATCTTACTTAATCTTATCTATGCCGCGATGAAGACCAGACTCATGGGTGATTATCTCATTGTCTGCTTTAACATCTTAGTTATTGTCCTGTTTACCACCTCCTCGAATGTGTGGGTGTCATCTATCTATTCAAAAGATGCGAATGCCCTGGTGATGGCAAGAACCTTCCCCACGAACTATGGGCAGACTCTCTTCCCGAGACTTGTCCTCCCCGCTTTAGTGACCGTTTTAACGGTTCTCCCTTCAACCTTTATCTTTACGATCCTGCAGGGGATTGGAGGTTGGGATATCCTATGGATAATTCTTATAGAATTATGCGTCTGTCTTGGTCATCTCCTTTGGAGTGCGGAGATTGATTTCACGCATCCAAAACCTGAATTATATGAAACTAGTGGTAACGCTGCTTCTAACCCTAACGAAGCCAAGAGTATTGGTCTCTCCTTTGGATTAAGCGCGATTACCATGGGACTTGTCTTAGTCTTCTTACTCATTAGCTCTAGTTATATGTATTTAAGAGTGCTATTATTTGCCGCCATCTTCCTCATATATCGTATTGTTTCCTTCTGTCTGAAGGGAAAGGCATTAAATAAACAAGAAGGAGGGAAGGAGTAAATATGAAAAAGTCATCTCTATTCTTGATTGTTATTATCTATATTGTGTCAATTGTCGCCATTACATTCTTTGGTCAGTCCATTGAGATGGATCAATACAAAGTCTATATGTCTGATATTTGGATTAGCAATGAATCAGAAATTGTCTCTGGCAGCGATAACATTCGTAATATCAACATTACCTTTAATGATGATGAAGGGTGGGGCGGAATCATCCTTCACTATGAGTTCCTTCCTGAAGATGCGACCGATAGTGACGCCGTGAAGTGGTCCTTATATGGTAACACTGGTATCTTAGCGGACACTGGTGAAGAGGTCGTTATTGCGGATATCGATGGGAAGGGAGAAGTGGTCTTCCATCGTCGAGGAATGGTGACCGCTTACGTGACCACAACCGATGGAAGTAACCTCGTCGATTCTGTGAGAATTACTTGCCGTTAGTGGACTTTTTACGGAAAAATACTTAAAATATGAATTGTGCCAAAAACGGCACAATTTTTATAAATTCCGTGTTTTTCAAGTCATTTTTATCAACGAAACGGCGATATTTTTAATTTTTTTGGTTTTTCAGTGGTTATTGTGTAGAATATAGTTAGTGAGAAGGATATAGGGATGAAGAAAGAGGCATAAGATATGAAAAAGAGACTATTTTTAATGTCATGCATTGCGCTACTATCCGTGGGCTGTGTGACGATGACATCTTGTAAAGGAAAAGATGAAAGAAAGAATGAGTCTGTCAGTGTGGAGTTATATGGGCTTTATGCCTATTACTATCCAACCGATTCTATTGATTGGGATAGTGTCTATCTCGATGTCACTGTTTACGATAAAAAAGAAGAGATTGATCATCTCACTCTCACTAGTGGAGAGTTTGATGTTAGTAAGCAAACTAGTGAGGAGAGCGACTTCGCTTTAAATACCTCTGGTCTTTATACAAATTCCATAAATCAAAATACGATTCCGGAAGGGACTTATTCCCTTTCTTATTCTCTTGATTACAACGGAAGGGTCTATAGTGATAGTCTTTTCTCTATCACTGTGGCGAGCAATTTCTCTGGCATCCTTGAAGCGGAAACCTTCCAGCAACCAGATTCCATTATTAAATTCCTTCAGAATCAACAGAGAGTGGATAGTGAAGATAGTGAGAGTGAAAGCAATTTCATCGACTATGTCGATGAATATGTGGTTGGAGATGATAATCCCTTTATCTATCGTCCCACACTCGATCTTGTTCCCATTGGAGATAGCAGCGCTCGTCACTCCTATCCTAATGGTTATCCCGCTATTGTGACGGTAACTTACGACGGAAAAGAATTAGATTTAGATAATAACGAATATGTGACCTTTGATAGCGCAACCTTTGGTTTCCAGTTCACTAGCGAAGCCATTGGAAAGAGTTTTACTCTTTCTGTCTTTCCAAAAGACTTTAATGCGGACTGGTCTGGTCTTGCTCTTCAAACCCAGTCATTAACTGTCACTGTTCAAGATGGATACAATGTGTTTAAGGCTCTTGATTTAGGTCGTATGGCCCTTTCTAGTGGCGCGGACTACTACATTGATGAAACCAATCACACGAGAACAGATAATAAAGGGAATTACTATGTCCCCTTTAGTAACTATATGTCCGAAGAGAATATTCTCTTTGTTCAAGATGAAACCACCGGACAAGCTCATTTTGAAAAGATTCGTTACGACGAGACTTGGTATAACTTCCTCGAAAGTCGTGGAGAGACTAATCTCAACGCTGTCAACGGCATCTTCTTACACGATGACATGGTGATTACGAACAATGATCTTCCTAGTGAATTCATCATTGGAGAAGATGAAGCGAAGTTCTTTGGAGTGGAATACGACGATATGGTGGGTTCCCTTAGAGATGAAGTCACTATCTATGACCACCAAATGGAAGAAGACTTTACTCTTAATGGTAATCTCTTTGATCTCGACGCTAGTCATCTAAAGTGGGCGATGACTCGCCACTTAAACGATGATCCACTAGAGGGAGATGAAAGTGAGAGACAATTGATTTATTACACCGAGAATAATACCTCTTATGATGAAGGTCATAATGTCTTACTCTACGCTGATAACCACATTACCAAGAAAGATGATAGTAAATATCTTAAAGAGGACTTCTTAACCACTCACGATGGTGAGAATAAGAAAGTCTATACCTTAAAGAACGTGGAACTCTTTGGTAACCAAGAGAGAAACTGGAATTTTGATCAAGCGAATGAAACTGAGGATGCCTCTAAGGCCAGTGGATGTATGACTTGTTTTGAAAGCCGCGCTGGTAGCGCGGTGGTAAATAACGTCATCGTGAAGCACTTCCTTACTTCCTTCTATTCTAATTACACTCTCAGTGGAGTGAAATGCTTAAATATCAGTGACTCAAAAATCTATGACTGCTATGGATGCGCTCTTTATGCGAGATACTCCGCAGAAAATGTCATCTCTAATTCTGTCTTAAGACGTTTTGGAGGACCCGTTGTCGTCATGATGAGTGGAGAGGGAATCTGTGCTCATAGTGGTTATGATTATTCGAAAGTCGGATTTGAATTTACCAGTGATGTCGATTGTGAGGCCAACCTCTATGGTGGTGAGTCATGGTTTGATATTTACAATATCAAATCATATATCTCCTATCTCAACTGGTTTGATGTTCTCTTCACCGGTGGTAGTCTCCTTGGGATGTTCTCCTTCCCTTCTATGGGTAAGACCATGTTTAATCCTGAGAGAAGCGATGGAGATTACTTTAATCTCATCGGTGGAGGATTTGATTATCGTGTCTATGGTGGATATCCTATCTATACCTCCCTTTCCTATAATGGAGTGGACTACACTTACGACAGCCACTACGGACAAGAATTTAGTTATGTTGAGGATGGTGATCCTGATGATCCCGACAACCCCGATTACACCTACACTGATATCGATGGCTTTGAGCCCGATACCGAGTGCTTCTCTTACCTTGTGAACTCCTTCATTAATGATTCTAGTATGTCGAGTGTGGATCTCAGTGGTTTCCTCACCTTAACCACTCTCCCTGTCTTTATGACTAACACTGGAGAAGTCTTTGCCCTTGCTAGTGGCACAAAATTACTTGGACTTCCCCTTGATATGTATCTTGTTGATCTTAAGGCTTACTACAATCGTGAGGACGAGTCCTCAAATGTTTTAAATTATAAATTTACTTCTCTTAATCCTGAGGATGACACGGTGTTTATGTATCTTAACATTGCGGGCATTGTCTTAACCCTTTGTTTCTCCCTCTACGATTGTGACTAGCTCTTACAAAGACAAATCTCTTTTAAACCAATACGAGAAAAGGGAAGAGAAATCTCCCTTTTTCTTATTATTCGGTTTTACTCTTTTTAGGGAAATAGAGGACATTTGTGGCACAAATGTTCGTTTTTTTTTTTTTTAAAATAAAAAACGCTGAATTATTTAAAATTAGTTTATCTTTTAGAAAAAGATATTTATAATAAACGCGATTAGACAAAAGGGGACCCCTACGGGGGTGAATGATGGAAGGAAAAAGCGCAAAAAATGAAAAGAAGAATGTTTATAATGTCGTGTATCGCTCTGATGTCAGTGGGGTGTGTGACGACAACTTCATGTGAAGAAATAGAAAAAAGATTAAATGAGTCTCTCAGTGTGGAGTTATATGGACTTAATGCCTATTATTCGCCCACTGATTCAATCGATTGGGAGAGTGTCTATCTCGATGTGACAGTCTTCAACAAGAAAGAAGAAGTCAATCACTTTACTCTTACTGATGGAGAGTTTGATGTGATTGAGCAAACTAGTGAGGAAAGCGGGTTTGCTCTTGATACCTCTGGTCTCTACACTAATAGTGTTAATGAAAATACAATTCCGGAAGGGACCTATCCCCTTACCTACTATTTTACCTATAATGAACAAGTCTATAGCGGTAGTCCTTTCTCTATCGTGGTGGCCTATGACTTCACTGCGGCTTATGAAGTAGTGGCCTTCCAGCAACCAGACACTATTATTAAATTCCTTCAGAATCAACAGAGAGTGGATCGTGAAGACGATGTGAGTGAAAGCAATTTCATCGACTATGTCGATGAATATGTGGTTGGGGATGATAATCCTTTTATCTATCGTCCCACCCTCGAACTTATTCCCACGGGAGAGGAGGACGCTACTCACCTCTATCCCACTAATTATCCAGTGAATGTCACTGTCACTGATGTTAGTGGAGAAGACGAAGAAGAATTAGATCTTGATAATAATGAATATGTGACCTTTGATAGTGCGACCTTTGGTTTCCAATTCACTAGTGAAGCCATTGGAAAGAGTTTTACTCTTTCCGTCTATCCAAGAGGTTTCAGTCAAGATTTGTTTGGTCTTGCTATTCAAGCCCAGACTTTAACGGTCACTGTTCAAGATGGATATAACGTTTATAAACCTCTTGATTTAGGTCGTATGGCCCTTTCAAGTGGAAAGGATTACTACATTGATGAGGAAAATCATAGCAGAGTCAATAGTAGGGGATATTACTATGTTCCCTTCTCTAACTATGTCACCGAATCAAAAGTTCTCTTTGTTCAAGATGAAGACACCGAGCAAGTCCATTTTGAACGAATTCAATATGACGAGACTTGGTATAACTTCCTTGAAAGTCGTGGAGAGACTGACTTAACCGCGGTTAACGGCATCTTCTTACACGATGACATGGTGATTACTAATAACGATATTCCTAGTGAATTTGTCATTAGTGAAGAAGAAGCCAAGTTCTTTGGAGTGGATTACGACGATATGGTGGGCTCTCTTAGAGATGAGGTCGCCATCTACGATCATCAGATGGAAGAGGACTTTACCCTTAATGGTAATCTCTTCGCTCTTGATGCGAGCAACCTTAAATGGGCGATGACTCGTCATGGCTATGATGGTTCTGATGATGAATCTGGAAGAGAAATAGAATATTATGCTGAGAATAATACTTCTTATGACGAAGGTCATAATGTCCTACTCTATGCGGATAATCACTTTACCCAAGAGGATGATGGTGATTACCTTAAAGAGGACTTCTTAGCCACTCACGATGGTGAGAATAAGAAGGTCTATACCTTAGAGAATGTCGAGCTCTTTGGTAACCAAGAGAGAAAATGGAATTATGATCAAGCGGATGAGAATGAGGATGCCTCTAAGGCCAGTGGTTGTATGACCTGTTTTGAAAGCCGTGCTGGGAGCGCGGTGGTAAATAACGTCATCGTGAAGCACTTCCTTACTTCCTTCTATGCGTTTTACACTATTGCGGGAGTGACCTGCTTAGATATTAGTGACTCGAAGATCTATGACTGCTATGGAACCGCTTTATACGCTCGCTTCTCCGCTGATAACATTATCTCTAACTCCGTCTTAAGACGTTTTGGAGGACCAGTGGTCGTCCTTATTAGTGGTGAAGGCGTCAGCGCTCATAGTGGTTATGATTACTCTCGAGCGGGATTTGTATTTACCAGTGATGTCGATTGCGAGGCTAACCTCTATGGTGGTGAGTCATGGTTTGATATTTACAATATCAAATCATATATCACTTATCTCAACTGGTTTGATGTTCTCTTTAGCGGTGGCAAACTCCTTGATCTTTACGAATTTAATTCCATGGGTAAGACACTCTTTAATCCTGAAAGAAGTGATGGAGATTACTTTAATCTCATCGCTGGGGGATTCGACCGTAAGATTAATGGTGGATATCAGATCAATACCTCGATTACCTATAATGGAGTGGAGTACACCTATAATAACCACTACGGACAAGAATTCTCTCATACTGGTCAGCAATTCTACTTCACTGACATTGAAGGCTTTGAACCAGATACGGAGTGCTTCTCCTATCTTGTGAATAAATTTATTGATGATACAAGTCTCTCATGTGTGGATCTCAGTGGCTATCTTACTTTAGAAACTCTCCCTGTCTTTATGACTAACACTGGAGAGGTCTTTGCCCTTGCTAGTGGCACACAACTCTTTGGCGTCCCACTAAGTATGTATCTTCTTGATCTTAAGGCTTATTACAATCGTGGTGAGGAAGATTCTAGTTCAGCTTCAGACTATAAGTTTACCTCTCTTAATCCTGAGGATGACACGGTGTTTATGTATCTTAATATTGGAGGGATCATCTTAACCCTTTGCTTCTCTCTCTACGACACTATTAGTGAATAACCTAAGAAATTACTAATGAATACAGAAAAGGACCTCGTGGTCCTTTTTTGGTAGCGAAAGAAGGAAAAAACGTAAAAAAATATTTACAATACTTTTTTTCTTTATTGAAAGAAAGTGTTAGTTATATAATAACTATGATTGAGTATAGGAAATGGTATTATAACAAGGAAGTAAGTTATATGAAAAAGAAAGCCCTTTTATTAGCCACCACCGCAGCATTAGCATTATGCTCCTTCTCCCTCTCTTCATGTAATAAAAAGAAAAACAAAGATGTGGAAGAAGAGACTGTTAGTGTGGAAGTCTATGGTTTACAACCATATTATCTACCCACGGATAAGATTGATTGGGATAGTATCTATCTAGAAGTGGAAGAGACTTATTACCATCATGGAGAATTTGATGTCACCAGTAAGAGTAAGAGTGAAACGGAATTCACTCTTGATACTTCTGGTCTCTACACATATACCAGCAATCAAAACACGATTCCTGAAGGGAGTTATCCGATTTCGTATTCCCTCGAATATGAAGGGACAAGCTACAGCGCGAAACTATTTACCGTTTACGTGACTTCTAATGTCACCTCTCTCCTTCAAGCGGAATCTTTCTCCCAACCAGAATCAATTATTACCTGGGAGAGAAATCAAACGAGAGTGGATACTTCCTCTAGTCAAGATGAGAGTAATTTCATTGAAGGCAAGAGTGAGTACACAGTGGGTTGTGATAATCCCTTTATCTATCGCCCAGTTTTAGAGATCAGCGCGAATGACACTAAAAACACCACGGATGTCTATGCCTTCCCAAAGAGCTATGCGGCAAATGTGACTGTCACCCTTGATGGGACGGCGCTTGATGTCTCAAGTAACGAGTATGTCTCCTTTGATGAGACAGACTTTGGTTTCCAGTTCACTGAAGCGGCTATTGGTAAGACCTTTACCCTCACCATCGCTCCAAGAGACTTTACTTCCATTTGGGGAATGTATGTCCTTGAAAGTCAAAGTGTCACGGTGACTGTTCAAAAAGGATGGAATGTCAATAACGCCATCGATCTTGGAAGAATCAATCTTCTTAGTGATGAGTATAAACCATATATTGACTACTACGAGTACGCAAAACCCAAAGTGAACGAAAAGGAAGTCGCCGGAATCTTCTGGGACTCCTCTCGTGGCTACTATAATGAATACAACTATAAGATTTGGGAAAACTTCCTTACTAGTAAAGGAAGAGATGATCTTACTTATACCAGTGCGATATATCTCCACGATGACATCAATGTCACCATTGATGATATTCCCAGTGAGTTTATCGTCTCTCAAGAAGAGATCAACGCTCAACCAAACCCCAGTCTATATAGCAATGATGTCCTTAACTCCGTTAAGGATGGAGTGTATATCTATACTCATTATCTCCAAGGTGAAGACTTTACCCTTGATGGGAATCTCTTCTCCATCCGTTGCTCCTCTCTTAAGTGGTGCATGACTAGGGTTGATAATGAACAAGGTGATTTTAGATACTACGCGACGAATAAAGCGGACCGCTATAAGATGTGTCACGCGGCTCTCTTCTCCATTAACGATGTCGCGGATAAGAGTGAAAGTGGACTTCCTAGTGCCCTAACAGAAAGATATAGTGCCACCTTTACTAATATTGAAGCTCACGGAAACCAAGAGAGAATTAATCCAGAAGAAGCGACAAGCTATGATAGTCAACTCGCTAGTGGTTGCCTCATCTTTCTTAGAAGTGCTTCCAGTAATACGAAAGTGACTAATGTTTTAGCGAAGAACTTCCTTCAAGGTTATTATTGCTGCTACTCCGATGATAGCTACTGTGCCTTTGAAGTTGATAAATGTAAAATCTACGATTGCTATGGATCTCCTTTCTTTGGTTATGGCAGTAGTAAGAATAAGACCACTAATAGTATTATGTCTCGTTTCGGTGGCCCAATCGTCGTCCTTAATAGTGTCTATGGCAATAAATTCCAGCATTGTGGTTGGGAGATAGATGAGTGTGATTATGAATCTCTTCTCATCGGGACAGAAGCGTGGTTTGATATCTTAGGAATCTCCTCTGTTATTCCTTTCTTTACCGATATTGATAATTGCTTTACAGGAAACGGTAATGTCTTTATCCCTGGTTTTACCTCTAAAGGCTATGGTAAGTCCCTTAAGAATGAAGATGGCTACTTTGATGTTATAGGTGTCGGTAATGATGCCTCAAGCGGAATGATCGGTGGAGAAGTCGTTGATATCTCGATGACTTTCGATGGAGATACTTATTCCTATTCGAGTGATGAAGTTCCTAGTGAACCTGACCCCGAAAACTTTGCTTGGGTCGCTAATGCGTATTATTCAGATTATGGAACTCTATATGTCGATGGGGGCTTAATGTGCGAGTTAGCGGGTAATCGTCTCCCCATCTTTATGACGAACACCGGAAAGATCTTTGGTATCCTTCTCTCAAATAGTAGGACCGCTCTCGTCGATATGGTGGACTTCTATACGAAGTACATTGCTATTGATAATGAGTATTCTAATCGAGATAAGACGGACGCTAACGCTGAAGAAGCCTTCTGGATGGAGCACTATCCTGAGATGGTGGATATCGAATTTGATGAGGATGATACCTCCGTTTTTGGAATTGATATCACCTCAGCGATGACCATTTGTCTCGCCCTAAGACTCTTTGATTATCCCTACGCGGAATAATCGCCAAGATCTCTACTCAGATATAAAATGACTAGACGATGTCTAGTCTTTTTATTTATCCAGTTATTTGTCACTGTCTAAATATTTTTCTTTTTATTTTCTCCCAGTTTTCTCTCTTTCTCCCCTAATAGATATATAACGAGAGGAAAAAATGTATTTCGTTAAACAAGAAACCACCTATGACTGTCTCTTTACCTGCTTAAAGATTCTTTTAGCCTCTTGTTATCGAGAGAAGAAGTATCTCTATCTAGCGAGAAAAAAGGATGAAGCTTATTCCTTTTATGATGTCAAAGAGATTGGACAAGAGTATGGTGTCGAGCTTGTTGGTTATCAAACAGAAGAGAAAGATCTCTCTTCTTTTAAAGATCAAACCATTATCCTCTCCATCAATAAAGACGGCCGGCGTCACGCGGTCATCTTACATAAAGTGGGAAAGAAGAGATGTCAAATTATTGACCCAAGTATAGGAAGGCTACGGGTCAGGACATCCTTACTTTTAGAGTGGTGGGACAGGACCTTTTTACTGCTTGAAAATAAATCCCTTCTCGAAAATTCATCACTTCAACATCGACATCGTTTTACCCCAAATGACTGTTCCACCCTCTCTCTTAAAGGTCGTGGCCTCGACCTTTATCTCTATAAGTTTCTCTCTTCTCTTTTTATCATCCTCGGTCTCTTTTTTGTCACCTCGACCTATTTTCTTCTCCCTATCTGTTTCTTCGCTCTCTTCGCCCTTTTTGAAGTTCTCTATCAAGTAGTGTTAATTAAGAAGATGAAGGAAGTCGATAATCTCTTTTTCCTTTCCCTGAAGCACCCCCTACACACAAAAGAAGAATTAAAGACTTATGAGGAGTATAAAAGTCAACTCATCTCTCTTCCCGTGATGAGTATGTATGCGATGCTTGTCGCCCTGTTTCTCACCTTTCTATTAGCCTATAACTCTTTATATAATCTCATCTTTGTCGGTGTGGTTTTTCTTTTCGCCCTCGTTAAAAGACTCTTTCTTTCTCACCAAACGGAGAGAAAGAAGAGAGAGATTGATAATAAGGAAGATGATCTTTTTAAGCAAGAGAGCATCGAAGAGTTTAAAAAGAGTCTCTCTTCCCTTCACACTGAAGTTTATTCCTATACCTATCAAGGCTCCATTTATAACTATATCGAATTATTCTTTCTCATCCTCGCGATTATCTTATCGATGTATCTCCAACATATTCTTTCACTTTCTTATGTCTTACTTTACTTTGCCACTTCTTACTACCTAAAGGAGAACATCGATAAGATAACTTCCCTCCCCACTAGTCTTAGTGACTACACTCTCGTCAAGAGCAAATACTCCACATTGATCTATCACAATCAACATGACACGAAAAAAGAAGAAGTTGTGAGTGGATAGATTTTAACGAGAACTATTCCCTAATTTCTTTCCCTCACATGTCCCTAAATGCTCTCTTATCTTTACTTAGAGAGAGAAACTGCTATAATAAAGGCAATGAAAAAACATGTTATTACCTTAGCCTTAACGATTGTGGTTTCTTTAAGTGCACTTTCTCTTTCAGGTTGTGATTCATCCTCCTCTTATGAAAGAGTGGATTGCGGGAAATACGGAACAATCTATCAAATTTTCCCCTATTCTTTTGCGGATAGTAATGGAGATGGGATTGGAGATATCAAAGGGATTAGCGATAAGCTCGATTATATTGCGGATCTCGGTTTTACAGGAATTTGGATTAATCCTGTTCAACCCTCGCCCACCTATCACAAATACGACACCACTGATTACTATTCTATCGATCCTGACTTTGGAACGATTGATGATTATAAAGCGATGGTGGAAAAGGCTCACAGCCTTGATTTAACTGTATATCTTGACCTTGTTATTAATCACACCTCCACCCAACACGATTGGTTTAAGCAAAGCGCGAATGCTCATGTGAGTGGAGATACATCAAATGCCTACTATAACTACTATTATTGGAACCAAGGTGGGAGTGGAGATAATGGAACCTATTCTCGATATGGTTCCTCCGATTGGTACTATAGCCACTATAGCGGGGATACCCAGATGCCACGACTTAACCTTCAATGGGTTCTAGATGATCCTGAATGCGCTCTGGCTAAAGAACTAGAAAATATCATGGAGTTTTGGCTCGTTGAGTGTGATGTTGATGGCTTTAGACTCGATGCGGTGACCTCCTATTTTCCCTCTGGTGACACGACCGCTTTCCTCACTTGGTTAGTAGATACCGCTAGAAGTTATAAAGCTGATTGCTATATCGTTGGGGAAGGTAGCTGGGGAACAAGTAGTAGTAACTCTTCTTATCTAGAGAGCGGGATTGATTCCTTCTTCTGCTTTGATGACGCAAAGACCAGCGGTTATATTTTAAAAACTTTATCTAATGGGAATGCGAGACTCCTTGCTAGTGGTATTAATAACAATCTCTCCGTCTTTGATAATGTGAACAATATTCCCTCTCCCTTTATTGTCAATCACGATTGTAATGGTCGTTTAGTCTCGATGGCCAATGCTCGTAAAGAGACACAAAATCTCAAGTTTGCGTACGCAACGTTACAGATGTATACCGGTTCCACCTATCATTACTATGGTGATGAAATCGGAATGGCCTGTGCTTCAACCACCAAAGACGAAGATGCCAGAGCCCCATTCTACTGGGGAGATAGCTACACTCCTGACTATGTTAGTAATAGCACATCTATCTCTCAGGATGAGGCCTATCCTTATGGAAGCGCAAAGAAACTCTTAAGTAAAAAAGACTCCTCCGTGAACTATGTGAGAAAAGTTAATCAGGTGAGAAATAGTCACCCCGCGATCTTTAGTGGCGGTATTGAAGAGATCTATGAGAGCGCTGATCGCACTTTCTCCGCCAATGTGAAGACTTGTGATAGTGAATCTCTTCTCATCCTTCTCAATGCTTCTAAAACTGATAGTTATACTTACACAAATGATACAAGCTATACCTCGATTATCGCGGATCTATCCACCATCAGTGGAACGAAACTTCAGAGTCAAGGAAGCGAGTTAATCGTTCCGCCTCTCTCTATTTGCATCCTTGGTTAATATAACCTACTCTAACTTATTGAGAAACTATTGACATCTTCTCTCTACATTTACAAAGAGAGATAACAATGATACACTAAAACTATGAAAATTCTATTTTCTAGTTTTTCTTCTAACTACAAAGAATATGAAGCTCTTTTTCTTTCTCTTCTAGAAAAGACTACTTCGATGCTTGATTATAATTTTTCCCCTATTGTCAGTGTGGATCTTGTGAAGGAAGAGGTCATTCACACTCTTAATAAACAATACCGGGGAATAGATAGACCCACTGATGTTCTCTCTTTTGCTTATCTAGAGAATGAAGAAGATAAAGCCGCGATTTTTGCCTCTAGTGAAGAGGTGGAACTAGGGGATATTATTATTTGTTTACCCATTGCTCGTAAACAAGCTATAGCCTATAAACATAGTGAAAAGAGAGAACTTTGTTTTCTCTTCGTTCATGGATTATTACACCTCTTTGGATATGATCATCAGAATAGTAATGATGAGAGAGAGATGTTCTCCCTCCAAGATAAAATCTTAAAAGAAAGCGGGATCGACAGATGAAAGAAGAATTAATTAATAAAGCTAAAGAAGCGATGAATCTCTCTTATTCTCCATATTCTCATTTTAAAGTTGGAGCGGCGCTTGAAACCACAGGTGGAGAGATATATGTGGGCACAAACATTGAGAATGCCTCTTATCCCCTATGTATGTGCGCGGAGCGTAACGCTCTTTATAATGCCTATTGTCATGGAGTGAAGAAAGAGGATATTACCACTTTAGTGGTAATTGGAGAGACAGATGAGCCCATCTCTCCTTGCGGGGCGTGTCGTCAAGTGATGAGTGAACTCCTTTCTAAAGATTGTGTCATCGTTTTATGTAACACTAAAGGAGAGGTAAAAGAAACCCGTATTGATGAACTCCTTCCCTCTTCCTTTAAAGGAGAAGATTTAAAGTAAGGATGAAATCTGGGTTTGTCTTAATCTTAGGTCGACCAAATGTGGGTAAGTCCACAATTTTAAATCACCTCCTTCACGAGAAGGTCTCTATTGTTAGTGAGAAACCCCAAACGACAAGAAACAATATCAGAGGCATATACCGAGATGAAGAGAGTGAGATTGTCTTTATTGACACTCCCGGAGTGCAACAAGAAACCCATCAACAATTAGGAGATGTCATGAATGACATGGTCTACTCTCACATTAAAGATGGAGATGTTATCCTCCTTATTGTTGATAGTGGGAAGAAGTATGGCTTAGGGGATGATTATATAATCGAAAAGATTAAGGATAAACACCGCCCCATCATCATTGTCTTTAATAAAATCGATACCGTAAGGATTGATCAAATCAGTGAACTCAAAGAGAAATATAAAGAAGCCCTACCCGAAGCGAAGCAGATAGAGTGTGTAGCGACAGAAGGCTTTGGTCTTGATGAAATTATTAGGGCTCTTAAAGACGCTCTTCCTGAAGGTCCTGCTTACTACGGAGGGAATGAGGTCACAGATAAAGACGAAGTCTTTCAGATTAAAGAAATCATTAGGGAGAAAGCTCTTCATTACTTAAAAGAAGAAGTTCCCCACGCTGTGGCAATCTATATCCGTAATATTGAGTGGGAATCCACTCCCCTAGAGATTGACGCCACAATCTACGTTGAGAAAGAGAGTCAAAAGCCCATTGTCATCGGAGAGAATGGACAGATGATCAAAAAGATTGGGAGCGCAGCGAGAAAAGACATCGAGAGACTTCTTAAGAAACATGTCCAACTCAACTTAGTGGCGAGAGTGGATAAGGATTGGCGGTCTAATCAAAAGAGCATCAAGAAATACGGATATACGAAAGAGGGATAGGATGGATCTTATAATTCTTTCTATTAACCACTACAAAGAAAAAGATGCGGTCATTACCGCGATTAGTGAGAAGGAGTGCTTCTCTTTTTTAGCGAAGGGTGTCTTTAATGAAAGGAATATAGAGAACAACGTCTTAAACACTCCGTGTTTAGAGATTGATGCTTCCTTTTTAGATAATAAACAATATAAGCATCCCGTCTTAAAAGAATTTAGCATTATTCACTCTCCTCTAGGAGGAGAGTATTCTCTCTCCACTTTACTCACAATTTCTTTCTTAGGAGAGGTGAGCTCAAAGATTCTTCCCCCAGAAGAGATGCATCTCTTGTTTCTTCCTCTTAAGGAGTGTTTATCTCTTTTAAGTGGAGAAGTAGATTATGACCTACTCTCTCTTATCTATCTATTTATCGCTCTTTCAAAGAGTGGTTATTGCTTTGAGGTTAATCAATGTGTGAACTGTGGAAGTAAAGAAGGAATCTATGACTTCTCATTTGACGAAGGAGGACTACTTTGTAAAGATTGTATCTCTAAAAGAGATAAAAGAGAATTTGAGAAGGATGAAATCTTAGTTATCCGCTACATCGTGAATCACCTCTCTAACATCACTGAAACTGTCACTCACTCTTATTTTGAAAAAGAAACTCTCACCAAGATCCTTAATCGGGCTGTGATCTTTGCGAGTGATTCCCTTGGAGTAACTATTAATAGTTTTAAGATGATGAAGAAGGCTTAATAAAACCTTCTTACTTGAAGAGAACAATAAAACTATATGCAATCTGATAATTGCATAAAGGAAGAAAATAACACTCATATTAGGTTGACAAAAAATAGTATTAGACATAATATATTTTCCTGTGTGTAGGAGAAATAATCATGTTTGATTTTGATAAATTAACCAATCACTTCATAACCTCAGGATACTACTATCAAGGAAGTGAGATTTATGGTGGCATTTCTAACACCTGGGACTATGGTCCCCTTGGAGTGGAGATTAAGAAGAATATCCGCGATATGTGGTGGAAGAGATTTGTCCAACAAAGCCCCACTAATGTGGGAGTGGATGCCGCTATTTTAATGAACCCTAAAGTATGGGAAGCCACTGGACATGTCTCCACCTTTAACGATCCTCTTATTGATTGTAAGTCTTGTAAAATGCGTTATCGTGCGGATGAATTAATTGATGCTATTGATAAAGATGCTCATGCGGAGCGCTTAAGTAACGAAGAACTCATGAATTACATTCATGAGCATCATGTTAAGTGCCCTAACTGTGGAAAAGAGGAGTGGACAGACATCCGTCAGTTTAACATGATGTTTAAAACTCATTTAGGAGTGGTTGAGAATGCCACTAGTGCGGTTTATCTCCGTCCTGAGACCGCTCAAGGAATGTTTGTGAACTTTAAGAATGTTCTCCGCACCACCAGAAAGAAACTCCCTCTTGGAATCTGTAATGTTGGTAAAGCCTTTAGAAACGAGATTACCCCTGGGCAACTAACCTTTAGAACCCGAGAGTTTGATCAGATGGAAATGGAATTCTTCTGTAAGCCAGGAGATGACCTTAAATGGTTCTCTTATTGGAAAGATAAATGCTTAACATTTATCAGCGAACTAGGTATTAAGAAAGATCATCTTCGTTATCGTGACCACGATCCCAAAGAATTAGCCTTTTATAGTGCGGCCACCACAGACATAGAATATCTCTTCCCTTGGGGATGGGGTGAAATCTGGGGAATTGCGGATCGCACTGATTACGATTTAAAAAGACACATGGAGTATTCTGGTGAATCCTTAGAGTATCTTGATCCCGACACCAATGAAAAATATGTTCCGTATTGTATTGAACCTAGTGTCGGTCTCGACCGCTTAGTCCTTATGACTTTATGCGATAGTTATGATGAAGAAGTCTTAGAAGATGGAGAGACAAGAATCGTCATGCACCTTGATCCATGCGTCGCTCCTTATAAAGTTGCGGTCTTACCGCTTTCGAAAAAACTCGAAGATAAAGCTAAAGAAATTAACACTATCTTATCTGGTTATATGTCATGTATTTATGATGATACAGGAAGCATTGGAAAACGCTATCGAAGAGAAGATGCGATAGGGACACCATACTGTGTCACCATTGATTTTGATACCCTTAATGATAACTCGGTCACCGTTAGAGATCGAGACACTATGAAGCAAATTCGTCTCCCTGTTGACCAACTCGCAGAATACCTTAGAGTGAAAGTATTCTTCTAATTTAGTAGAAAACTAGTAGGAAAGTAGTAGGTAGTTTATGCCAGGTAGAATTGATGATGCCGTCGTTAATGAGCTTCTCAAACACACAGATATTGTCTCGATTATTTCTTCATATTTACCCACGACGAAGAAAGGAAGAAACTATGTCGCTGTGTGTCCTTTCCATGACGATACTTCTCCCTCACTAACTATCTCTCCCGAGAAACAAATCTTCCGTTGTTTCGCTTGTGGAGCGAGTGGTAACGCGATTTCTTTTGTCAGTAAATACGAAAAGATTTCTTATCCCGAAGCCATTCATAAAGTCGCAGAGATGTCAGACTTTCATGATGAAAGACTTGAACAACATGTTGTCACTAAACCTGTGGATGAGAATAAAGAAGTTCTCTATAAGTGTCTTGAAGACTTAACGAGCTATTATCAACTCGCTTTAACATCACAAGAAGGGGAAGCCGCTCTTCAATATCTTGAAGAGAGAGGCCTTGATAGTCATATCAGAGAGAAATTTAGACTTGGTTTTGCTCCTGAAGACGGGGTCGCCACTTGTCTCTTCCTTCAACAACGTGGTCATTCTCTTAAAGTGATTGAAGATAGTGGGGTCTCTACGATGCTTGGAGGTCAACCTGTGGATAAGAATCGGGGAAGAGTTATCTTCCCACTCTGTGATCCTGATGGAAGAGTCGTCGGTTATAGTGCAAGAAACCTCAAAAATAATGATGAGGCAAAATATGTCAATACTGCAGATACACTCTTATTTCATAAGAGTAGCATCTTATATAACTATCACAACGCTCGGGATAGTAGCAAGATGACAGGTTATGTCTATATCGTTGAGGGCTTCATGGATGTCTTGGCCCTAGAAAAGGTGGGGATCAATTGTGCATTAGCTTTGATGGGTACCGCTCTTACACAAAATCACATCCCACTGCTAAGAAGCCTTAATTGTGAATTGAGATTATGCCTTGATGGAGATGTTGCGGGTCAAGAAGCGAGCATCAAAGCGTCTAATCTTCTCTCTCGTGGGCAACTACGCTACAGAATCGTCGATTCTCAGGGCGAAAGGAGAGACCTTGATGAAATCCTTAAGCAAGAGGGAAACGACGCTCTCCTCGCCCACGTCTCTAATTTACTTGATCGTTTAGACTTTGCTCTTAACTACTACACTAAGACTAATCCCTTACAGACAAATGACGAGAGAAAGAAACTTATTGAATCTTTCCTTCCTGTTCTTGTGGATCTCGATATGCTTGATCAGTCTAAGTATATCTCGGAACTCTCTAAGGCCACGGCCTATCCGATGAAGACCATTGAAGACTTAGTCAAGAATTATAAGAAGGAGCAGAAGCAAGTAACTCCTAAGGAGTTAATGGAGAAGTACGCTCCGGATAAAGTATTATCAAGAAGACTCCTTGCCACAGAAAATGAGATTCTCTATCTTATGATGCACTACGAAGAAGCAAGAGAATACTACCTAGATAAAGTCAATCCCTTTACTGATGAGACATTAAGGGAGATAGCGGAGTATCTCTTAGATATGAGAAGTAAAGGGATCGAGATTGATGAGGCTTCTCTCGCGGACTTTATTGAGAGAAGTGATATTGATGAAAAAAGAAAAGACTCTCTCATCGCCCAAGCGCTTGATGTCATGAACTCCACTCGTTATTCTCCCAAGTATAGTCAAGAGAGAATCCAAGACTTACAAACGACGAGAGAAAACGAGATGACTAAAGGTCGATTCAATGACTACGTCCACGAAGCGACGAGAGGAAAGAGTGAAAGTGAGAAATCACGTATCTATACAAATGTCCAAAACGGAAAACATCGAGAAGGAGGTAAATAACGATGCCAGAAGAAGAAGTGAAAAAAAGAGGGAGACCCCCAAAAACTGAAGGGGAACCAGGAACTCCCACTTTAGCGAAAAAGAAGAAAGCGACGAAAATCATCACAGTCTACGATGAAGACGGGAACCTTTTAAGTTTGGAACAAATTGAAGAGAAGATTGTCCAAAAAGCGAAGAAGAATGACAATAAGATTTTACAAAGTGAAATCTATGATATCTTAAATCACTACGAACTCGAAGATGACATGATTGAGCAGATGATGGATTACTTCCGAGATAGTGATATTGAGATTATCGAGACTGATGAAGAAGATGAAGAAGATGATTCTCTCGATAACCTTGAAGAGGAAGACATCAATCTTGAAGAGAATCCTGACTTTGATGAAGATGTCGATGATGAATTCATCGCCGATGAAGAAGTCCCAATCGATGATAATGATGTCACCTTTAGTGATGTCAAGATTAACGACTCTGTGAAACTCTACCTTAAAGATATTGGTAAGTATCAACTCCTTAAACCAGAAGAAGAACCAGAACTCGCTAAAAGGATCTTAGAGGGAGATGAAGAAGCGAGAGCCAAGCTCATCAACGCTAACTGTCGTCTCGTGGTAAATATTGCTAAACACTATGTCGGAAGAGGCATGCTTTTTGTGGACCTCATCCAAGAGGGAAACATCGGTCTTATGAAAGCGGTGCAGAAGTTTGATTACACGAAAGGATATAAGTTTTCAACCTACGCTACATGGTGGATTAGACAAGCGATTACCCGAGCCATAGCCGATCAAGCACGAACCATTCGTATTCCTGTCCATATGGTGGAAACCATTAATAAGATTACTCGAAGTCAGAGAAGACTTATCCAAGAACTTGGAAGAGAACCCACAGCGGAAGAGATCTCTGATGATATGAAAGGAGAATTATCCGCTCAAGAGATTAGACACATTCAAAGAATTGCGATTGAACCTGTCTCTCTTGAATCTCCTATTGGAGAGGAAGATGATTCTCACTTAGGAGACTTTATCGAAGATAAAGAGAGTGAGTCTCCTGTGGACTACGCGACCAAGCAACTCTTAAAAGAAGAGTTATATAAAGTCTTAGACGAACTCAACGAAAGAGAAGAGAGAGTCATTAGACTCAGATATGGTCTTGATGATAACCGCCCAAGAACTCTTGAAGAAGTTGGGAAAGAGTTCGGAGTCACTCGTGAGCGTATTCGTCAAATCGAAGCCAAAGCTATTAAGAAGCTCAAACATCCGACGAGAAGTCGTCGTTTAGGAGATTATAGAGATATCAAGTCATGATCGAACTCAGTCCGAGATTACAAGCAATCTTTGAGATGGTTCCCAAAAGTGTCGTTGCCGATGTTGGAAGTGACCATGGGAAGCTCATTATTTCTCTTGTCGAGAATGGAGTGGCCCTTAAGGGTTATGCGATCGAGAATAAGAAAGGTCCCTACACAACGATGCTTAACGCCATCCGTAAGAGCGGGCTCTTTGAAAAGATTACCCCTCTTCTTTCGGATGGAATCAGTGAACTTCCCCCTGATGTCTCCACTGTTGTGCTCGCGGGTTTAGGGGGTGCGACGATTATTGATATCTTAAATGAGCATCCAGAGAAGCTTCACCATGTGACCACCATTATCGTGGACGCTCACTCGATGATTAAAGAAGTGAGAGAGTTTATCTGCGAGAATGGTTATGTCATCTCTGATGAAAAGATTGTCAAAGAAGATGATATTTACTATGAAATAGTAAAGTTTACGAGAAGTGAACAAGCAATCTATAGTGAAGAAGACTTTGAATACGGCCCCATCTTAAGACAAGAGAAGGGGATCTTATTTAAAGAAAAGTACGAGAGAAGAGTGAAACAGATCGAAGAGATTATGGATTCTCACTCTCTTCCTGAAGCCAGGATCGCCGCGCTTAAGAGTGAACTAGAAAAGATTAGAAGTGTCATTGAATGAAAACTAAATTACTTGTCACTAAGCTTGGAAAACAGTTCCCTAAAAGAATTGCCAAAGAGAATAACGACTTTGTCGGTTTAATGTGTGGGAAGCTCAAAGAAGAGACGAAAACGATTGTTCTCTGTCTCGATTTTGATGATGTCGTTTATGAAAAGATGATGAAAGATGGATCAAAGCCTGATCTTATTCTCACCCATCATCCTTTTATTTATGGGACGAAAAAATATGTCTTAGAACATGACCCAGTTAAAAGAGAACTTTTTCATAAGATGGAAAAGTTAGATATTCCAATCTATAGCCTCCACACTCCCTTTGATACCGGAAAAGGGGGAATGAATGACGCATTAATGGAAGCTTTAGAGATGGAAGATATCCACCAAGATGAAACGGAACCCATGATGAGAGTGGGAAGACTAAAAGAAGAGATGGAAGTTCATGAGTTTGTGAGATATGTCAAAGAGAAACTTCATCTTCCCTATGGTTTACTCGTTCATAGTGGTAGTGACATAGTCAAGCAAGTCTCCCTTATCGCGGGTGGGGGAAGCCGGGAGTGGAATATCGCTATGGCTAACGGCAGCGATATCTATATCTCTGGTGACGCTCCTCATCACATGAGAAGAGATATCGTTCTAAATAATTTCAATTATTTAGACTTACCCCATGAAATCGAGAGAATCTTTATGCCCACGATGAAAAAAATCCTTCTCGGATTTGATAGTTCTTTAAATATTGTCTGTTATGATCACGAAGAATTACCAGAGCTAGTTTAATCTCGCTTCAAGGTATTCATAAATATGACTCACGAGTTTAATCGGAGTGGCCGCACCGCTCGCAATAGCGATGTGTTTTTTATCTTTAAGCTGATTTAAGGAGATATCTTTAACCCCAGAGATCTGCATAACCAAAGCATTTGGATGAGAGGATTGAGCCACTCTTGTAAGTTGATTAGAGTTCGCGGAATTTAAGTCCCCAACGATGATAATGGCATCGTAAATATCTGGTAAATTCTTAACCGCTTCTTGTCTTTCTTTAGAGACATTACAGACAGTTTCATTAATGCGACATTTGGGGTAAGCTTCTTTAATTTTGGCATAAATTTCTTGTAAATCATCGACATTCAAAGTGGACTGATTTAAGACAAAAGGAGACTTATCAGTCAATAAATGGTTGTTTTCTAGTAGGTAGTCACCAAAGGGATGAACATGCTTAGAAATGGAGAGGGCCGCTTTACTTTCGGTGTGTTTAGGGTTCCCAATCCAGATGACTTCGTGCTTCTGTTCTACCTCTTTTCTGATGGCGTCAAAATTCTTTTTGACAATGGGGCAGATGGCATCGTAAGTCTTGATTTTATGCTTAATTGTATACTTCTCTAAATCCTGGTGATGACCATGAGCCGCAAAGATTACTACATCCTCTTGATTCACTCTCTTTAAGAGGTGCATAAGATCCACACGATTAGATGTCAGGGTCTGAATTCCTTCTTTTTCGAGCTCATCAATGGTCTCTTTGTTGTGGACAATAGGTCCTAAGGTGTAGACATTAGAATCTGGATTCTCATCTCTTGCACTGCGGGCTAAAGCCACCGCAATAGCGACACCTTGGCAATATCCATAAGGGTTAACTAAGTCTATTTTCATATCAAAATAGTATCATTTTCATTCTCTTCATGCATTAAGATTATACATTTTGTATAATAGAGGCATGGCAAAAGAAAAAATTATTATTGGTTCCCATATTTCTCTTGCGGGACCTGACTATTATCTTGGAACTGTGAAAGAAGCTCTTAGTTATGGAGAGACGACTTTCATGTTTTATACAGGCGCTCCCCAAAATACGATTAGAATCCCCACGGAGAGATTTAAGATTGATGAAGGACGCGCTTTAATCAAAGAAAGTGGCATCGATGAAGCTACGATTGTGTGTCACGCTCCTTATATCATTAACCCCGCTAATACAATTAATCCCTCAACTCTTGATCTCGCCAAGTCCTTCCTTTTAAGTGAACTTAAAAGAGTGAGTGATTTTCATGTCTCGATGATTGTTCTTCACCCAGGCGCTCATGTAGGTGCGGGCCCAGAAGCGGGCATCCAATCGTGCATCGATGTTCTTAACGAAGTTTTAAGTCAAGATGGAACGGATGTCAAAATCGCTATTGAGACCATGGCGGGTAAAGGGAGTGAAATCGGAGTGACCTTTGAGCAGATTAAGCAAATCCTTGATGGAGTAGAGTATCCCAAGCGTGTGGGTGTATGCCTTGATACATGTCATGTGAATGATGCGGGTTATGATGTCCATGATGTTGATGGACTCCTTGAAGAATTTGACCGCGTCATCGGTCTTGATAAACTCTTAGTGGTTCACATCAATGATTCGAAGAATCCCATAGGCGCGCATAAAGACCGCCACTCAAATATTGGGCTTGGAGAGATTGGCTTTGAGACCATTGAAAAGTTTGTCACCCATCCTAAACTCACAAAGATTCCAAAAATCTTAGAAACTCCTTATATAGGGGAAAAACCTCCTTATAAGAAGGAGATTGAGATGCTTGTCAATGGAAAATACGATCCAGACTGGCAAAAAGATCTATAACTTATAAAGATTCGATTTCTTTCATAAAGACGCTGTAAGCGTCTTTTTCTTTGCATTTAGCGACTTGTTCACCCTTTTTAAAGATGATGATATCATCACCCTCTCCAGTGATTCCTATATCAGCATCTTTTCCTTCTCCTATGCCGTTAACAACGCATCCCATAACCGCGACAGTGATGGGTTTATTAATGGTTTGGAGATAGTCATAGACTTGGTGAGCGAGTTTATTGACCTCAATAGTGGCTCTTCCACATATGGGGCAGGAGATAAGAGTGGGGTAGTTAGGATATAACCCCACATCATGGAGGAGTTCTTTCGCGGCAATTACCTCTCCTTTGACATCTCCCGTAATAGAGATCCTCATCGTGGATCCAATCCCCTCTAAAAGAAGGGGAGCGAGAGAAGCGCTACTTCGTACGAGGGAGACATCACTTATCCCCGCTTCGGTTACTCCAAGATGAAGGGGATATTTATACTTTTTTGCAAGCGCTCGATAAACCTTTAAGGTTTCTTCTAAACTTGAGCATTTTGCGCTTAATACGATATCGTAGAATCCAAAGGATTCTACATATTTAACATTATCCTTAATAGAGGCGAGTAGGGCTTTCACTCTATCAGACTCTTTAGTGTACTTCTTTTCAATGCTTCCAGCATTAAAACCAAGTCGTAAGGGAATCCCTTTTTCTTTGGCTTTTTCCACAACTAATTTAATCTTTTCTTTGCCCCCGATATTTGCGGGATTAATCCTCACTTTATCAATGCCCTCTTCCATCGCTAGTAAAGCAAGGCGATAGTCGAAGTGGATATCCGCGACCAAAGGAAGAGAGACTTTCTTTTTGATAAGAGGAATCGCCCTAGCGTCTTTTTCATCCTTAATCGCGATCCTCATTAATTGGCAACCAATTGATGCGCACTCATTAATCTCGTTAACGACTTCTTCGACATTCTCAGTCTTAATGTCACACATGGATTGAATAATGACATCATTATTCCCTCCAAGAGTGAGATTGGCCACTTTTATAGATCTAGTTTGTCTTCGATTATGCATAGGTTGATTATATCATATTCTTTCCCTTTCTTTGACCATAAATAAAAATGTTTTATTTATCAGTGGTAAATGATAGAATTATTAACCGGAACAAGAGGAGAAAAACTATGGCAAAGAAAGACGATCGTATTTCCTTCACCCTTAAGTGCACAGAATGTGGAGAGGAAAACTACATCACCACAAAAAACAAAAAACACAATCCTGACAGACTCGAAGTTATGAAGTATTGTCCTCGTTGTCAAAAGAAGACTCTACATAGAGAGAAGAAATAACTTGTTATTTCTTTCTTTTATTTTAGGAGGTAGAAACAATGATTAATGTTACAGAATTAAGACCCGGTAACTACTTTGAAGAAGATGGTAATATGTACCAAGTTCTCGATATTCTTCTCAATAAAACCGCGATGAGAAAGATGATTGCTAAAGTCAAAGTGAAGAATGTGAGAAGTGGAGCGATTAGTGAGCTCTCTCGTAATAGTGGTTATATGATTGAGACTATTCGTCTCGATAAGAGAAGCATGCAATACATCTATGATAACGGGGATAGCCTCGTCTTCATGGATCAAGAAACATATGAGCAAATAGAGATTCCTAAGTCTCGTCTTGAGTGGGAAATGCAATTCCTTAAAGGCGATGAAATCGTCGATATTGCTTCCTACAACGGAGAGATACTCTCCGTTGTCTTACCCGCAAAAGTGGCACTTCAAATCACGGAGTGTGAGCCAGCGGTGAGAGGAGACACCGTGACATCTGCCCGAAAAGATGCGGTATGTGAGACTGGAATTAGAATTAGAGTGCCTCTATTCATCAATAATGGTGAGACAGTTCTCGTTAGAACTGACACTGGTGAATATGACGGAAGAGCATAAGGAGGAATGAAATAATGGCAACATGGATTTGGATTATACTTCTTGTCGTTTGTGTCATCGCTGGAGGGGTCATTGGTTTCTTTATCGCCAGATGGTACTTTAAGAAACAACTCGCCGATAATCCTCCTATCAACGAGAAAATGATTCGAGTGATTTACGCGCAAATGGGTCGTACTCCTAGTGAAGCAAAGATCCGTGAAATCATGAATTCAATGAAGAATCAAAACAAGTAAAAGTTGAGATAAAAACGGAAAAGAAAAGGCTCCAGACGTGGAGCTTTTTTCTTATTCTCGATGAGAGATTTTCTTATTTTTGAGTAAATTACTAAATTATTTATAAAACTACTAGAAAACTACTAATTTAATTATAACCATGTCACTTTATCTTCTTCACCGCGTTTAATTCTCTTCACATTTTCGCGGTGTTTGAGAAGTAAAAGTCCTCCCATGAGGGTGATGACAATCGCATAGACCCAATTGCAATACATGGTGATTCCCCAGGTCCCAAACAGTCCCCAATTACCCATGTCCACAGTGAGGAGTAATATCGCCCAAGTCCAGGTAAAAATGATCCCCACAATCGCGGACACAATCGATCCTAGTGAGATGTATTTTTTCGCTCCAAGAGCACTCATGAAGCTCACTCCACTGATGATAAAGAGTGCCCAGTTGGTTCCCGCTAGTCCGCCTAAGTAGTTAGCGACTCCCTTTCCTCCACGGAAATTATAGTACACTGGATAAACATGTCCAATCTCCGCTCCGAGGAGACATAACCAGTAAACAGGCCATTCTACGATATGGCCTGCGGTTTCTCCATTTAGCATTTCTCTAGCGCTTGCCATAATCGTTGTCCCATCCACTTTAATGAAAGCGAGGATAGCCCAACATGCCCAAAGGGGGATTAAAGTCTTTGCCATATCAAGGATTACGACGATCGTACCCACTCTTCTTCCCCAGAGACGAGAGGCATTCGTACCTCCAGCATTTCCCGAGCCATAATCTCTTGGATCTTGGTGATAAACACCCTTTCCTATGGAAATGGAGATGGAAATTGACCCAATTAAATAGCCCACAATGAGGCATCCAATCGCGGCGATAATATTGTATACAATATTCATTTTTTTCCTGGGTCTTTCTCTAAATAATTCTAGTAAAATTATTTAAAATTTCAATGTTAATTGATATATAATTTAACCCATGGCAACCAAGAGTGACTATACCGCAAATGACATTCGTGTGCTCAAAGGTCTTGAGGGAGTAAGAAAGAGACCAGCGATGTACATTGGAAGCACCAATGCGACGGGCCTCCATCATTTAGTGTGGGAAATTGTCACTAACTCTATAGATGAAGCCTTAAGTGGATATGGAAATCGTATCATCGTCACCCTTCATAAAGATGGAAGTTGTTCCGTTCAAGATGAAGGTCGTGGAATCCCTACAGGAATCAATGATGAAGAGGGAAGAAGTGCTCTTGAATTAGTCTTCTGTGAACTCCATGCCGGGGGAAAATTTAACGATTCAGTCTATAAAACCGCTGCAGGACTCCATGGTGTGGGAGCCTCTGTTACCAATGCCCTATCCTGCTATCTCGATGTCTTAGTGTATCGGGATGGGGAGATCTCTCATATGCATTTTGTGGATGGTGGGAGGATTGAAACTCCTCTTGAAGTTATCGGGACGACAAAGAAACACGGCACGACAGTGCGCTTCCTTCCTGATCCCACAATTTTCTCCACAATTGAGTTTAAATGGGACACGGTGAGTAATAGATTACAAGAATATGCCTTCTTGATGAAGGATGTAACTTTCATCTTGATTGATGAGAGAATTGGCCAAAGTGCGGAGTATCACTACCCCAATGGTTTAGTGGAGTATGTCGAGACTGTGAATCAGAATAAAACTCCTCTTTCTCCAGTGATGTATTTTGATGACTTTGATAATGAGACTCAAATCGAAGTAGAGATCGCTATGCAGTATTGTAATAACGACTATAACGAAACTCTTATCTCCTATGTCAATAACGCCAGAACCGGTGATGGTGGAACCCATGAAAGTGGTTTTAAAACAGGAATCACTAAGGCTATTAATGACTTTATTGAAGCTAATAAACTCAACAAGGGAAAGCACCTAGAAGGTAGTGATGTAAGAGAGGGTTTAACTGCGATTCTATCGCTTAAAATCCCAGAAAAATACCTTCAATTTGAAGGTCAGACTAAAGGAAAACTTGGCACGAATGAAGCCTTTAATATCACCGCGAATATCGTTTCCACCAAACTCACCTATTATTTGAATGAAAACAAAGAATTGGCCTTTAACATCATCAAAAAATGCATTGATAGTCAAAATGCCAGATTGGCGGCGAGAAAAGCCAAAGATGAAGCGAGAAGTAATAAAAAAGTCAAACAAGACATCATTTTAAGTGATAAATTAACACCCGCTCAAAGTAAGGATTACATGAAAAATGAACTCTTTATTGTGGAGGGTAATTCTGCCGGTGGAAGTGCTAAAAAAGGAAGAGATCGTGTCCACCAAGCGATTCTCCCACTAAGAGGAAAACCCCTAAATACGGATTCTGTCTCTCTTGAAAGACTTCTTAAAAACGAAGAATTTGCCACCATAATTAACACTATTGGAGCGGGTTATGGTCAATCCTTTGACCTCGATAGTATCAAATACGGGAAGATCATCATCATGAGTGATGCCGATAGTGATGGAGCGCATATCCAGACATTACTTTTAACCTTCTTCTATCATTATATGAGACCACTAATTACTAGTGGTCACGTCTTTGTCGCGGTTCCTCCTCTCTATCGTGTTTATAAGGAAAACGGGAGTAAAACGACCGCTCAAGAATATGCTTGGGATGATGAAGATTTAGAGAAGGCGAAGAAGAAAGTTGGTCCAGGTTATAAGATTAATCGTTATAAAGGACTAGGAGAAATGGAAGATGTGGAATTAAAAGAAACCACCATGGATCCTAAGAGTAGAAGACTTATTCAAATCAATATTGAAGACCCCTTTTTAGTGGAGAAGAGAGTGGGAATCCTTATGGGTAATGACTCCTCTATGAGAAAACAATGGGTGGAAGAAAATGTCGATTTTAATGAAGAAGATAAATTCATCAAAGAGGTGAAACATGACGAAAAAAACTGAGAGTGAAGTAGAAGAAGAAATCGTAGAGAACATCTCAGTAGAGCCTCTTGAAGAGGTCATGGGTGATAAGTATGCGACCTATGCGAAGTATGTCATCCAAGACCGCGCTATCCCGGATGTGAGGGATGGTTTAAAGCCGGTTCAGAGAAGAATAATTTACTCCATGTGGCAAGATGGAAATCTTTATAATAAGCCCACAAAAAAGTGTGCTCACACTGTCGGAGCGGTCATGGGGACTTATCATCCTCATGGTGATTCGAGTATCTATGAAGCCCTTTCAAGAATGAGCCAAGATTGGAAACTCCGCTACCCATTAGTGGATTTTCAAGGAAATAATGGTTCCATTGATGGGGATAGCCCCGCAGCATATCGATATACAGAATCTCGTCTTTCTAAGCTCTCTAATGAACTTGTAAAAGACCTAGAGAAAGAAACTGTCGATATGCAACTTAACTATGATGACACTCGTCTTGAGCCTGTTGTCTTACCTTCTCGTTTCCCTAATCTTTTTGTTAATGGCGCGGAAGGTATCGCTGTGGCTCTTGCCACGGAGATCCCTCCTCATAATCTCACGGAGATGATTGAAGCGACAATCTATCGTATCAGACATAAAAATGCGACGATAGAGGATATCTTAAATATTATCCAAGGACCAGATTTTCCTACAGGGGGAATCGTCTATAAGAGTGAAGGTCTTAGAAGTATCTATACCACGGGCAAAGGAAGAATTGAGATTGCCTCAAAATGTGAGATTGTCGAACAAAAGGATATCCAACAAATCATTATCAGTGAAGTTCCTTATAAGGTTGTAAAGATTAACATCGCTTATGAGATCGATAAGATTCGTCACTCCAAAGCTATCGATGGAATATTAGAGGTCAGAGATGAGAGTGATATCTCCGGAATTAAGATTGTGGTGGATATCAAGAAGGACGCGAAAGCGGACTTAATTTTAACCTATCTTATGAATAAGACTTCTCTGAAGACGAGCTATACCGCTAATATCGTTGCCATCGTTAATGGACGTCCAAAAACCCTTAATATCATGGAATATCTTGATGCCTATATCGCTCATCAAGTGGAGGTCGTCACAAGAAAAACCAAATACGATTTAGATAAATTTAGTGCGAGACTTCATATTGTCGATGGTCTTATTATCGCGTCTTTAAATATCAATGATGTCGTAGACATCATTAAGAAATCTAAAGATAAAGCGGATTCAAAAGTGAATTTAATCGCCGCTTATAATCTCTCTAATGAGCAAGCGGAAGCGATTGTCACTATGCCTTTATATAAGCTCTCTCACACTGATGAGATTGCCCTAGAGAGCGAAAAGAAACAACTTGAAACCTCCATTGATAAATGTCACCAACTTCTTGATGATCCCGAAAAACTCAATCGTCAGATCTGCTCTGACCTTAAAGAAATTGAGAAAGAATACGGGGATGAGAGAAGAACAGTGATTGAAGAAAAGGGTGAAGTTAAAGCGGTGGATAAGAGAGAACTCATCGCTAAAGAAGAGGTTGTTCTCTCTCTTACAAGAGATGGCTACGCAAAGCGTAGTTCTCTTAAATCTTATAAATCTAGTGGGGATAATCCTCTTCCTGGTATTAAAGAAGGGGATAGCCTTATTGGTTATGCTAGGGCCCTTACCACAGATTATCTCATGGCCTTTACTAATCTTGGAAACTATATCTGTCTTCCTATCCATGAACTCGTTGAGAACAAGTGGAAAGATGAAGGTAGTCACCTCAATAACTTCTTTACCTTTAGTAGCGGAGAAAAGATTATTAAGGGCTTAATAGTGGAGGGGATTAGAGATGACCTCTATTTAGCGGTGGTTACTAAACTCGGACAAATCAAGAGAATGAATCTCAATCAACTCGATTGCGCGAAGCGCTCTCGACCCACAAGGATCATGAAGATCTCTCCTAGTGATGAAGTTGTGGATATCGCGCTTCTCTCTGGTAATAGTGACCTCTTTGTCATGAGTGAGAACGGGAAGTGTAGCTTCTTTAATGAGAATGAATTAACGATCGTCTCCTCTAAAGCGGGAGGAGTAAAATCCATGAATGGTTTGGCTAAGGATTCTATTGTCTCTCTTCTCTCCTTTGATGAAAACGAGAAGAATAAAATTCTTCTCATCACGAATAGAGGGTGTGCGAGAGTGGATGATATCTCTCACTTTACTAAGTCTCAACGACTAGCGAAACCTCAAGTCTTATTTACTTGTTTTAAGAATGATATCCACCATTTAGTAGCCGCCATAAAGGTGACGAAGAAAGATCCTCTTAATTTAGTGATTGTCCTTAATGATGGGAAGTTAGTGAACTACACTCAAAAAGATTACTATCTCACCGATAGCGGAAAGAACATGAAAAAGAACATCTCCTATCCCACGAAGAATAAAGTGGAGAGAGTGTTTGGTCTCGAGTTTGAAAGAATTGATCAGAATAATGTTTCTCATCCTATTGTGGAAAAGACCCCAGTCATTAAAACTCCCTCTGTTGATGTAGAGCAAGAAGATGCTTCCACAAAAGATGTTAAAGAGGAACAGATCTCTATCTTTGATGATTTTGACGACGATTTCTAAAAGAATAATTTCTCTTATTGGTTGATAAAAAGTTAAAAGTATTAATTTTTCTTTTAGGTATGCTAAAATAAAAATATGAAGAGAGAATTGGTTCCCACATATGTCGCTAAAGATATATTTGAGATAGATTCCGCATTCTATAAAAAAATAGGGGTGACCAATCTCTTTATAGATATTGATAATACACTAGATAGTTGTCGCACAAAGACTCCTAGTGAAAGAGTAGTAGCCCTCTTAAATACCTATAAAGACGAAGGTTTAAATGTCTATATAACCTCGAATAACTCGAAGAAGAGAGTGAGAGTCTACATGAGTGGGTTAGAAGGCTTTAAGTATATAGGAAGAGCCTTTAAACCTTGGTTGTGGAAATTAGGAAAATTTATTCGTGAGAATAACATTGACCTCGAGGAAACCCTCGTTATTGGAGATCAGGTTTATACAGATGTGAACTTCTCTAGTAGACATCATGTCCGCTGTGTATTGACCGAACCAATCGTTGAAGAAGATCAACTTATCTCTTGCTTTAATAGGTGGCGAGATCAAAGACACAGAGCGAAGCTCGCAAAGCAAAACAAATTAATTAACTGGAGGTCAGTCTAACTATGGGACACGCACAAAGATTATTCCGTTGCCATAGATGTGGAACTGTATTACAGTCCGAGAACCCCGAACAACCCGGCTACATTCCTGCATCTGTGCTTTCACGTGAGGTTTTATCCACTCACGTTTTATATTGTCAAAAATGCTTTGACACCATCGAAGGACTGAACAAAAGTGAACTTGATACCTCTGTCGATGAAGATATTTTAAGAATGCTTGATGACGCGGTGGCCACTGACGCCGCGATTATCTGGATTGTCAATCTCTTTACCTTCTCAGGAATCCTCTCTCCCGCGGTGATAGAGAAAGTCAAACATCTTCCTGTGGCGGTAGTGGGGACAAAAGTGGATTTGTTCCACTCTAAAACTGACTTAACCGCTCCTTTCTCTGTCTTTCTTCAAGACCGCTTTATTGAAGCGGGTATTACCCCAGAGTATGTCAAAGTCGTTGGGAAGGGAGATAATAAAGAAGCCGCCGATTTCATTAACTTTGTTAATGACTTTAGAAAAGGGAGAGATGTCTATCTCATTGGAGAGGTTGGTAGTGGAAAGACCACTCTCATCAATAGATGTCTTCTTGCTTATGAGAATAATTCCGAGTGGCAGATTAAGAGAGAGTACTATCCTGGCACTAATGAAATGGTCTTAGAGATTCCTCTCTCGAATTCAAACTTCTTATATGAACTACCAGGAATTAGTAGAAACTACTCTGTGCTTGCAAAAGTAGAAAAAGAAGTGCAGAGGATGATTACTCCAAAGAATGAAGTCAAGGTGACCACGAAAACACTCAAACCTGGAGAGTGCCTCATGCTCGGTGGTCTCGCTGCTTTTGCCCTCTATGAAGGGAAGGAGACCTCCTTTAGAGTGTACGTTTCTGAGGGAGTGGAGATTAAAGTGGTGCCTTGGAATAAATATGAATCCATCTTTCAAAAGAACTTACATACGAGAGAGGTAAGACCAGTCAGTGAGAAACTCACCGACTTCATGGACTTTGATCTCTTTGAGTATCAAATGGAAGATGATTGGAATAAACACGATATCGCGATTGAAGGTTTAGGATGGGTCACCTTTGTGGCGATGGGCCAAACTATCAGAGTGAGACTCCCCCATCAAGCCGCGGTCAAAGAAGCCAAGAGCAGATTAGGCTAAGATGTTAAATAAGAGACAAAAGAGTTACTTAAGAAGCGAGAGCAATAAGCTTAAAAACAAGTATCAAATTGGGAAGAATGAAATTACTGACCAAGTGATCGAGATGCTTGATGAGGGCTTAAAAGCTCATGAACTTATTAAAGTGAGCCTTCTTAAAACTGTGAGTCTCAGTGCGAACGGAACAGCGATTGTTCTTGCCCAGTCTCTCAATGCGGAGATTGTTCAGGTCATTGGGAGAGTTATTACCTTATATCGGGCTAACAAGGATAATCCCATGTATAAGATTAATAAATTATGAGTAATATTATTCTCTTCCTTGGTGATTTTAACCCCATTCATAATGGGCATATTAATATGGCCTTAAAAGCCAGTGAATGGTTAGAGGCGAGAGTGATTTTTGTGCCCTCAAAAGTTTCCGTGTGGAAAGATGAGAGCGTCTCTCATTATCACAAACTCAACATGCTTCACCTCGCTCTTGATAAGTATCCTCAATTTTCCATTGATGAGTGGGAACTAAATCAAGAAGCGGAGCATACTTATTCCATTGAGACAATTAGACACTTTAAAGAAGTCTATCCTAGTGACAGACTGCATCTTTTAATTGGTTATGATCATGTCCAACTCTTTGATCAATGGAAAGACGCCCTAGAGATAAGTGAGCTCGCTCAAATTATCTTTTATGCGAGAAACGGGCAGGAGTGGAATAGTGAAAATATCGAAAAGTATCACATGGAAGGAATATACGGGAGTGAGTATAGTGTCTCCTCCACTGATATCAGAGCACTAAGAAATGCGGACACCCCCATAGAGGTATTAGAGTATATTGAAGATAATGAACTCTATTCCATCCCCATGATTAAAGATATGATGAAACCCAAGAGGTGGGAACATGTTAAAAGTGTCGCTCATCTCGCTCTTGAGATTGCTCAAAGAAATAACATCTTTGCCCCTTGGAAACTCTATGTTGCGGGTCTTATCCACGATATGGCTAAAGATATCGATAAAGACGAAGTCTTAGAGAGAATGGAGACAGAATACCCTCAGTATGCGGATATGCCTTATCCTGTCTTTCATCAGTTTATTGGTGCGGATCTCGCTTGTGAGATTCTTGAAATCGAGGATCCAGATATCCTCTCGGCGATTTGGTGTCATACGACAGGGAAAGCAAATATGAATGCTTATGAGATGATCTTATTTGAAAGCGATAAGATTGAACCCACGCGAGGATTTGATTCTCAAGAATTAATCGAGGCGTGCTTAAACGATTATTATGATGGCTTTAAGAAAACATTAGCCGCGAATAAAGAATTCTTAAAACAGATGAATAGTGAGATTGATAACTCTCTCACTGATGAATGCTATGCTTGTTATCACATTGAGTAATTAGACATCTGGTAATTAGCTTTTATAGATTCTCATGGTGACATGGGGATTTTCTTTTAGACATTTTCCTCACTAGTGGAGTGGGATCTCTCTTAATCCTCAACTGCCACTCTAATACTTGATATAATAAACTTCGCATAATTTCCATTATGTAAACCAAATACACGCAAAAGCCTTACAGGGTAAGGACTTTAAGTGTTTTGGTTCTATTTATATATATTTAATATAGAATCATCTTTAAGGGAGTTATCCACCGTTTGCACAGGCTTATATCTACTAAAAAACTACTAGCACTATTCCTTCTAGTAGTTCTTTTTTCTTTTATTTCTCTCTCTATTTATGATTCTATACTTTAATATCTGGGAGCGCTTTTCTCACAAAATGAAGAATAAGATCAATGACCGCCATAATAATAAGACACATAACAACAACCGCTAATATCTGTTTCATATCGGCAATCTGACTCCCTTGATAGATAAGTCTTCCTAATCCATGGATACGAGAGTTCCCACATAAGATCTCCGCCATAAGAGTGACCTTAAGACCAAGACTCAGAGATTGAACAACTCCCACCGCAATATAAGGACCACTCATCGGTAAGACAACTTTAAAAAGAGAATTAGGTCGGTACACTGGTCCATCAAGTCTAAGGACATCCATCGTCTCTTTGGGGATATTTCTAATGCCTCCTGCGACCGCTTCATATAAGATGGGAAAGATGAGTAAGAAGGTGACTGTAAAGATCGCCGCCTCTGTTTGAAAGAGACAAATTAAGACAAAGATAATTGCCGCAGTGGGTAGCATCCTTAAAATTTCTATTAAAGGAGAGAGGAAAGTATATAAGGAAGGAAGATACCCCGCAAGCACTCCAATAATAAGAGCTAAGATGAAGCATAGCGCTAAAGCGATAATTAAACGAAGAATCGTTTCTCCTATCGCTCTCCAAGTCATCCCCTCTCCAAGCATCTCAAACATATATCCAATTGTCACCCAAGGATCAGGGAACAAGGATGTCTTTAAACACGCAGAGATAAGCCACCACAAGAGCAAGACAAAGATAATCCCACAGATAATGAGAGTCCATTTATATAGGGGACGCGCCATAAAGGCTTTTAATCTTTTCATCAACGTTAATTAAAACATTAAGTAATGACTAAAGTCGTCATCAATTCCTAATGTGGTAAGGAAAGTAGTAAAGTCAAGAGACTCACTCTCTTGTGCACTCACCACTGCTAAACCATTAGGTTCACCATTACTGGCTTTCGTTTGCACTTTATAGACAATATCACCACCCACTCCAATAGTGTCAGCGAGCTCCTCTGGATAATTATTCATCGTATCTCTGACCAAAGCGGGATCATTAATCACCACGTCTATTGATTCTTCAAGCTGTGCGAAGAAATCTTCGTAATACTCAGGATAACGATTATAGTAAGTCTGACTGACAAAGAGTCCCGCTTGAGGAATCACGGGAGCGAGTTCAGTGGCTTGTGCCCACAAGTCTTTAAGAGTGGCCACCACATGATAATCACTCGGATCTTCAACGACATTAGTTAAAGCATTAGTTAAGGATGGTTCCGCGGCAATGACATAGTCAACATACTCACCACCATTCTTCTTGGTTGACATAATCCCAGGGATCTGATCCGCGCCACTGACAAGATCTAGGCTCGCTTCACCAAGTTCTGGATAGAGATATTTAAACACTCTTACAGGGACTGAGGTTTCGCTTCCAAAGCCGACAACATAACTATCATCACCATCCGTGGGAAGCTGGTCATTGACGACATCATCATGATCGATTCCGACAAGATAGAGATTACCACCAGTGAGGATTCTCGCTAATTTATAATCACCTCCATTAGTGGTTAAGGAACTTAAGCCTTGTTGGAAATCAAAGACAATAACTCCATATTCTGGATCTCCTTGATCTTGGAAATGGGCTAATAAATTTGAAGGGGTTGAATAAGTCGTTAAGTGATAATTCTCGACTTGGTCATAGAATATCACCGCGGGAGCGCCGGTTGGAGATCCAATCCTTTGATAATTAGGAACCTCTTCATATTTAGAGGTACATGATGTTGTGCATAAAGCGACGAGCACTAAAGAGAAGATGATTGATTTTTTCATGTGTCTATTCCTCCTCAAACACTTCTTTTATTGGGGTACCAAGTAGGTTAACTGGTTTCTCAAGGTGGAAGTTATATAATACTGTGGCCCCGATATCCGCATAGGTATCTCTTTCTTTTTCAAGGTACTTTCCATGCTTGAAGCATGGAGAATAAATAAGGTTGGGAACCTTTTCTCGGGTGTGATCGGTTCCACTCCAAGTGGGATCATTACCATGATCTGCGGTCACAATTAATAAGTCATCATCGTTTAAAGATTCCATTAATTCTATAAGTTGTTTATCAAAATCTTCTAAGGCTTTCGCGTAGCCTACTGGGTTACGACGATGGCCATACTCGCTATCAAACTCCACGAGATTGACAAAGCAAAGTCCGGTGTAATCATTGGCTTTCGCTTGGGCAATAGTCTTTTCCATCCCGTCAATATTAGAGAGCGTTTTTACACTTTGGGTGACTCCCGCACCATTAAAGATATCGGAGATTTTCCCTACACAAGATACGGTATAACCGTGATCTGCTAAGACATTCATCACTGTGGGAATACTTGGACTTAAAGCGTAGTCATGGCGGTTTGGAGTTCTTTTAAAGTTATCTTTATTATCCCCAACAAAGGGACGAGCGATGATTCGCCCCACCATCCACTCTGGTTTCATACACATCTCTCGGGCTATTTCACAACAACGATATAATTCCTCTACTCCAGTGGTCTCTTCGTGAGCAGCAATTTGAAGCACACTATCACTTGATGTATAGACAATAAGAGAATTATCTCTTTTTTGTTCTTCTCCGAGTTGTTTAAGAATTTCTGTTCCACTTGCGGCGTAGTTACCAATGACTTTATGTCCCGTCTTCTCTTCTAGTTCATCTATTAATTCTTTGGGGAAACCATTATCAAAGAAGGTGACAAAAGGATGAATGGTATTAATACCCATCATCTCCCAGTGTCCCGTCATCGTGTCTTTACCATTAGAACGCTCTATGGCTCTCACACTATAGGATTGAGGATGATTCACAATACTTGTTCCTTTAATGGGAGCGAGATCACCGAGTCCTAAAGCGTTCATATGAACAAGGTTTAATCCTCCGACATAGTCGGCAATATGACAAAGAGTGTTCGCCCCTTCATCCCCAAATTCTCCACTTCTAGGTTCACTTCCACAACCAACACTATCAAGAACGATAACAAAAATTCTCTTATATTCTTTCATAGTTTTTGTTTCCTTATTTATTCTATATTAATTCTTATTAATATACAAATCATACGCACTGATGATACGTTTAGTGGAGAGGTGGGTGTAAATTTGGGTGGTGGCAATGTTGGCGTGGCCTAACATTTCTTGTACTGCCCTCAGTTGTGCTCCCCCTTCTAACATGTGTGTAGCGAAGCAATGCCTTAAGGTATGAGGAGAGATTTCTTTCTCAATTCCCGCTTCATCAGCATACTTTCTAATGACCTTAAAGAAGTATTGTCTGGTTAAGGGTTGACCATATTTAGAGAGGAAGAGATATTTACTTGAAGCATTAGGATTCTTATTTCTCACTTCATTGATATATTTCACAATATACTCACAAGCATAGTCTCCAAGAGGAACCTTTCTCTGTTTGCTCCCTTTTCCTATCACCGAGACTATCTTATTTTTAAGATCCACTTTACTCCTCTCTAAAGAGAGTAATTCAGAGACACGGAGACCCGTGGCATACATCGTTTCTAGCATCGCCCGATCTCTAATCCCATCTGGTTTTTTCATATTAGGAGCGTTTAATAAGTCTTCCACCTCTTCCATAGAGAGACAGATAGGTAGATGAGAGGGTTTCTTTGGAGAGGGAACATCTAAGATTTCATCTTCTATATAACCCTCTTTCTTAAGAAAGAGATAGAAGCTTCTTGTGGAAGAGAGTCTTCTTAAGGCGGTGGGCACACTTCTTCCAATCGAGAGCTCATAATTAAGGAACTGAGCGAGGTCAGTTCCTCTTAAATCAGAAGTATCCCTTTTATCTTTAAAGTATTCAAAGAAGAGCTTTAAATCTTCATAGTACTCTTTAAGGGTTTGTTTGCTTAAACCTTTATCCGCGAGGATATATTGTCCAAAGTCATCGAGAGCGGTTTCTATATCCATACTTACTTCCTTTCTAGGTCACTCATCCTCGTGAGGACATCTTTCTTAAATTTTCTATTGAGTTCATTAATTAAGAGTTTGGTTTCACTCTCTTCTTCATACTTCTCGTAGTCAAATAAAGACATTTGTATGGCCATATCTCTTATAGAGATAAGGTTTTGTAAGGTCACTCCCACAAGACGAACTTCCACATCATCAAAATTCTTATGATATAAGTCTCGACTAATCTCATAGATCGCTCCTTCATCATTAGTGGGAGTCTCAAAAGTCTTAGACTTATTATGACTAATAAAGGATGTATCTTTCACCGTTATCTGAACAGTATAACCAATCTTTTCTTCTTTCTTGGCGCGCCTTGCGACTTCCTTAGAGAGAGATAATAACATCTTCTCAATCTCTATGGGGTTGGCGGTATCATGGGTTAAGGTGGAGGAGTTACCGATCGATTTGGGATCCGCGTCCTCTGTGGGCACAATATCATTACTCTCCCCAACCAGTTCCTTCTTCACATCATCTAGATACTTTCCAAAGATACTCTCTAGTAAAGGATCATGATTATCGATGTGCTCTTTTAAGTCTCCGATAGTATCGATTCCTATTCCTTTTAGTCTTGGCGCGGTCTTTTTCCCAATCCCATACATATCCTCTATAGGTAAAGGATATAGAATATCCTTTATATCTCTATTTCTAATAATGGTGATTCCTTGAGGTTTCTTATAGTCACTTCCCATCTTCGCTAAAAAGAGGGTCGTGGCCACTCCGATAGAACACTTAAGTTGGGTTTCTTTATATAAGTCTTGTTGTAACTTACGAAAGAAAGAAACCACATCTTTGACATCTTTTAAAGTCTCACTAAAATCCGCGTAGGCTTCATCTATACTCGCCATATGGATAATCGAGGTATATCTTTGTAAGAATTTTTGAAACTCACTGCTCTTTTTGAGATAGAAATCAAAATCCACAGGCTTAAGGATGAGATGAGGGCAGAGCTTCACCGCTTGAAAAGTGGGCATTCCACTTCTTACCCCTTTTTCTCTCGCTTCATAAGAGCAAGTGGAGATAATTCCGCTTCGACCTAAATGGCCAATACCCACAGCCTTATGCTCTAGAGAAGGATCTTTAATCTCTTCGCAACGGACAAAGAAGGTATTTAAATCAATGTGAACAATTATTTTTCTCATCAGTATTATTATAAATAAAAATACTGATTATGTTAACCAAGAATAGGAAACCAGTCGTGGTTTCTCTTTTCATTATCGTTAAGATTCTCAGTATTAAAAGAAAATTAAACTATAAGAATAAATATACTAGAAAACTACTAATATTATTCTTTTCCCACTATTTCTTTGATTTTCTCTTCAGTTTCATTGAGGAGTTTTTCGATTGAATTGATGAGTTCTGTCGCACGATTATAAAGGACTAGTGTCTCATCAAGGCCAAGATCACTATCTCCCATTTTGGCGACGAGTTCATCAAGTTCATCAAGCTGACTTTTGAGTTCACTCTTTTTCTCTGGCATATTACCTCTCCTTCTTATCACTAACTTTACTTCTGACTTGCCCATCACTGGTCACTGTTATTAGTTCATCATTGATGTTGATATTTTTTACGGACTTCACTACTTTTCCATTTTTATCATAGGTAATTGTGTATCCTCTAGAGATAACCCCATAGGGGTTAAGGGATTCCACTAATGCTTTCTTGGAATTAAATCTCTCTCTTATTATCTCTACTTTATGAGTAAGGATATTAGATATCTGCTTTTTAGAGAAAGCGAGATCTGCTTTGATGTCATCAACCTTATTAGAGATAACTTCTTTAATCTTAAGGGATGTATCAAAGAGTCTTTGCTCTATCTCTTGAGTGTCTGCAACCGCGGCTTCCGCTGCTCCTGTGGGAGTGCTCACCCTTAAATCCGCCACTAACTCCACGAGGGTAACATCAATTTCGTGTCCCACCGCGGCAATCACCGGACAGTTAGAGGAGGCCACCGCTCTAACAAAGGCCTCATCGTTAAAAGCGCCAAGATCCTCACTCGCTCCTCCCCCTCTTGAGATAATAAGTGTGTCTAAGTCATAGGTTTGAGAGAGTTTAAAGGCTCTAAGTAGATCTTTAGGAGCCCCTTCTCCTTGCACTTGACTAGGAAAGAAGTATATTTCTACCGGTTTATATCTCCGATATATATTTGTGGTGATATCGGTTATCGCCGCACTTCCTTTTCCAGAGATCACTCCGATTCGCGTGGGATAGGTATTAATCTTTCTCTTTCTTTCAGGATCAAAGAGTCCTTCACTGGCGAGTTGTTTACGGAGTTTCTCAAGTTCCATTAAGGCTTTACCTGTTCCCACCTCTTCCACTTGATAGGCATTAAGTTGATAACTACCTCGCGCGGTGTATAGATCGACACTGGCTAAGACCACAACTTCCATCCCGTCTTGAAGAGTGAAATCAAGAGTGCGGTTATACATGGAAAAGAAAGTGACATTGACTAGTGATTCTTCATCTTTAAGAGAGAAATACATATGTCCAGCCTTAGGCTGGCACTTAAAGTTAGAGACTTCACCTTTCACTAAAACATAACGGAGATTCTCATCTTCTTTTAAGACCTTCTTCACGTACTCATTGATTTGGGTCACGGAATAAATAAGAGATTCATCCATATCGGAGATTTTCATGCTAACACTCCATCAAGAAGCGCATTGATAAACTTCGCTTGTTTCTCATCAATGTATTTCTTTGCTAAATCCACCGCGATATTAATAACAATCCTCTTATCGACCTTTTCGACATATTGAAAGTGAGCGACACTCATAAGAAGAATACTTCTGGTGAGTAAGGGAAGCCTCTCCCACTTCCAATCTCTCAGGCGAGCAGATAGTAAATCTAAGATTTCTTTATAGTGATTAAGACTCTCATAGACAACCTGTTCCACAAAAAGAGAATCACTATCACGGCAGAGATCTTTAATCATTTCTCTGGGGTCAATAAAAGTCTTATCTTTACTCATATCTAGATCTAAAAGAACTTGGTAGAGAACGGTCATAGTGACATAGTGTTGTTGATTTCTTGTTAAAGCGCTCATGTGTTTACTTCCCTACTCTCTTCTTTTAACTCTTTGGTTTCTGCTTCTTCACTTTCTAGTTTGAGATTAACACTCTTGGCTTTTAGTTTATCCGCTTTTCTTTGTTCTCTAATCCACTTTCTAGAGATCTTTCCCTCTTCTGGGTGATCTCTAATATATTCAATAGCAAAGACTCTTCGATAATAGAAGAAGCCCCTAATGGCAAAGTACGCGGTAATGACATGCATTCCAAGCATTAACCAAAGTTCGTTATATGACATATAGGTCTCAGAATACTCATTCCTAATAGAATAGAGAAGGATTAAAAAGACCCAGTCGACGATATAGATAATATAGGAGGCATAGATATATTTCTTTTTTCCAAGTCTGGCCTCCGCACCAAACCAACAGACTAGGGCGGCCACTGCTGCGGCCACGACCATAAATAAGATTGAAGCAAAGATGGTGTTATCAAGCATCCAACTCATGATCGGGGCTTGGGTAAAGATAAACATCTGTAAGGAGAGACATAAAAAGTGTCCCCAGTAGTTTTCACCCCCACCGATGGGGATAAGGAAAAAGATCGCGCCGATAACATTAAAGATCGCGATAAAGATAAAGACGGTCGTATATCTCTTAAATCCTTTGACCGCTTTATTGTGACTCTCGATATATGTCGGTGGGGTTTTGACTCTCTTCTCCCACTTCTTTTTCTGCTTCTTTTCTTTTTCCTTAGCCAAGAAGGTCTCCTCCCTAGATTAGGTTTTCGATCTTGACATTGACATCAAAAGGAACTTGATCAGTATAGGTCATAAAGATTCTCGTGATTTCATCACAGATCTCTTTACTGACATCTTGAATATTCGCACTCTTCTCGACGTCGACCGCCATCCACACATGGATGATCCCCTTTTTAATCGTCGTGCACACAGGACGATTAAGACGAAGGTGTTTGGTCTTAGATACGGTCTTAGAAGTGGAAATTCCTAAGTTATGGAGGGCCACTAAAACGAGTTGGTCAAAGACATTTTGACTAATCGCAAGTTTTCCTCTTTGAGTGTAGTTATTAATGTAAACAAATTCCGCCATAACGCCTCCTATTTCACAATCTCTTTAATTTTACTAACAACATCATCCACAGTGAAATGATACTTCTTAATCACCTCTTCTGCTTTTCCGCTCTCTCCATAGGTATCAACACTCATGTGGTAGGCTGCCCACTTATCCCAGCCAAAGGAAGAGAGCATCTCAATAGAGAGTCTCTTACTTCTATCAAGGGTTAAAACACTATCTTTAACTTCTTTACTTTGTCTCTCAAAGGTTTCCATACAAGGCATGGAGATCACGGAGACATTGATCCCCTTCTTCGCGACTTTTGTTTGTGCGGCCACCGCTAGAGAAACTTCACTTCCCGTCGCAATGATCTCTAAGTCTAGCGGTTTATCACTCTTTGCGGGACTGATGACATACGCTCCTTGCTCCACGAGTTGCGCACTACTACCAACTTCTAGGGGTAAGTTTTGTCTTGAAAGAATTAAGGCCGTCGGAGCGTCCACACTCTTTAAGGCCATATGCCAAGCCCCATACATCTCTCTCTCATCGCAAGGCCTGACTACTCTCAGTCCGGGGATAGAGCGGAGCATGGCAACCTGCTCCACGGGTTGATGAGTGGGCCCATCTTCTCCCACCGCAATAGAATCATGAGAGAAGAGATAGATACTCGGTAAATGCATCATCGCCGCCATACGAATCGCGGGTTTCATGTAATCTGAGAAGACTAAGAAACACCCACAATAGGTTCTAATCCCGTCATGTAGGAGCATGCCATTACAAATAGAGGCCATGGCAAATTCTCTAATTCCAAAGTTGATGTTATGTCCATAAGGGCACTCTGGCGTGAGATCATGTCCTCCTATTAGTTTGGTCATGACACTCGCAGCGACATCGGCGCAACCTCCCACAAGGTTGGGGAGAGATAACATATAATCGTTAAGCGCTTTTCCGCTCGCGTTTCTTGTGGACATCTCGCTTCCTTCTTTAAAGTTTGGATAAACATCAGGAAGATACTTTGAGGTATCTAGGTGGAGAGTGTTAAGTAATCTCTCATAGTCAGTTTCATGTTTCTTACAGTAGTTTTTCACTTTATTTTCCCAGTGGAGATATTCATCTCTTCCCCTGGCAATACACACAGTCTTAAAGTGCTCATAGACTTCAGGGGGAACATAGAAGTCTTCATAAGGGAAGTGATAGACTTCTTTTTTGGTGCTCTCTCCATCAGGATAACCAAGAGGAGTCCCGTGGGCTTTAGAGGTCCCGGCGACACTACTTCCATATCCAATCACCGTGTGAACAATAATCACCGTGGGTTGATCACTCTTTTTCGCCCGGCAAATCGCTTTATCAATACTCTCGATATCATTCCCCTCTTCTACTTCTAAGACATTCCACTTCGCGGCGAGAAATCTTCCTTTTGTGTCTTCCACACTAGAGAGAGAAAGGGGTCCATCAAGAGTGACATCATTCATATCATAGAGAAGAATGAGTTTACGGAGTTTCTGTTTGCCCGCAAAAGAAATGGCTTCTTGACTAATCCCCTCTTCGAGGCATCCATCTCCACATAGGACATAGGTATAGTGATCAATAATCTCATCCCCGTCTGTATAATTCGCCGCGAGAGATTCTTCCGCAAGAGCCATACCCACTCCTTGAGCAATTCCTTGACCAAGAGGACCAGTAGAGGCATCAATCCCATCGGTATGTCCGACTTCTGGATGACCTGGGGTCATCGATCCTGCTTGTCTGAATTGTTTTAAATCTTCCATGGTGATGTTATAACCACAGAGATGAAGAATCGCATAGTGAATGGTTGAAGCGTGACCCGCACTAAAGATGAAGCGGTCACGATTAATCCAGTCTGAGTGTTCATGAGTGCATCTCATATGACGAGAATACAAGGTGTATAAAATTGGAGCGGACCCTAAGGCCATCCCTGGATGACCGCTGTTCGCTTTATTAATCATATCGATAGCGAGTGACCTAATCGTGGCCACACATAAATCATCAATCCGACGATTTTTATATTTCTTTGGCATTATTTTTCCTCCTTTAAGAGAGAAAGAGCGAGCTCATCAAGTTGACTCTTATCGACCTCTGTCGGGGCGCCACTCATGGGATCACCACCACTAAGGTTCTTCGGGAAGGCGATGACATCACGAATGTTATCGCTAGCACAGAGTATCATCGTGAGTCTATCGAGTCCAAAGGCAATACCCGCATGCGGGGGAGTGCCGTATTGGAAGGCTTCAAGGAAGAAACCAAATCTCTTTTTCACTTCACTATCACTAAGTCCGAGAACTTTAAACACTCTCTTTTGAACTTCTTGGTCATAGATTCTTAGTGAACCCCCACCAATCTCATTCCCGTTAAGGATGAGATCATAGGCATAAGAGGAGACACCTAAAGGATCAGACTCTAACTTTTCTAAATCACTATCATTAGGACGGGTAAAGGGATGATGAACACTAGTAATATTTCCTTCGACATCTCTTTCAAAAAGTGGGAAGTCAACGACCCACACTAAATCATAAGTTCCCTCTTTTGTGAGGTGTAATTGTTTCGCATAGTCCACTCTTAAAGCGCCGAGGAAGAAACTCACTCTCTTATAGTCTCCCCAAGAAATAATTAAGATATCACCACTTTTTAAGCCAGTTTTAGCGATTATTTCTTTTTGTTGACTCTCACTGAGGAATTTTACTATCCCCCCACTGAGGGTGTTCTTGCTATCAAGCTTTAAGACACTAGTTCCCTCAACAAGATACTTCTTTCCTTCACTAGTAAGATCATCAATGACTTTTCTTGTTGTGGTTTCACTGACCCCGGGGATGACGATTCCTCTCACCGCCTCAGCGTGGAAACCACTAAAGTCACTGTCTTTGACGATATCTTTGAGACAGACGAGTTTTAAATCATAACGAGTGTCAGGTTTATCACTGCCATAATCTTTAACAGCGCTTTCATAACTAATTTGTTTAAAGGGTGTTTGAATATCGATGTTTATCGCTTCCTTAAAGATGTTTTTAACGAGTCCCTCCACTAAAGAAATAACTTCCTTTTGACTCATAAAAGACATCTCAATATCAATCTGAGTAAATTCTGGTTGACGGTCACTCCTGAGATCTTCATCTCGAAAGCAATGGGCAATCTGATAGTATTTTTCAATTCCGGAAATCATTAAGAGTTGTTTAAAGATTTGTGGGGATTGAGGAAGAGCATAGAAACTCCCCTTCTTGAGTCTTGAAGGCACTAAGAAATCTCTCGCTCCTTCAGGAGTGGATAAATTTAATATTGGGGTTTCCACTTCAATAAAGCCTTGGTTATTAAGGTATTCATGAGTGGCCATCTTAATCGCGTTTCTAATGTCAAGGTTATGTTGCATCGTAGGACGACGTAAGTCGAGATAACGATATTTGAGACGGACATCTTCTAAAGCATCCGTTTCATCGGCGATAATCAAAGGTGTTGTTTTAGCGGTATTTAAGACATTAACTTCTTTCGCACTTACTTCTATCTCTCCACTTTTTAAGTTCGGGTTAGGGGTTTCTCTCTTAGTGACCACTCCTAAGACTTCTAGGACATACTCATTACGGATGTCCACTTTAATTTCATCGGTTTTAATCACTACTTGAACTATTCCGCTTCGATCACGGAGGTCCACAAAAGTAATCGCTCCAAAATTACGAATCTTACTGGCCCAACCAGCGACGACAACTTCTTGTCCGAGGTTAGTGATATTTAGTTCACCATTTTTATGTGTTCTTTCCATAATTAGTGTCCTTTTCTTAAGGTGGAGATGAGATCTTCTTTCTTTATCGTTACCTGTTCTTGAGTGGCTAAGTTCTTTAATTGAAGGGTGCCACGAGAGAGCTCATCCTCTCCCACGATGACTCCATAATCCATACTTAATCTCTCAGCTTTTTTAAACATGGAACCAATCTTTCCACCTTCGTAGTTCACTTCCGTGACAAAGCCATTGATTCTTAGGGTGTGAGCAATGTCACTGGCATAGTTATAGCAAGGATCACTTAAAGGCATGACGTAGACCTTTTTACCTAAAGGTAAACGCACATCAATAGCGAGTTCACTAAGAAGGGTCATAAGTCTTTCCACGCCAAAGGAGAAACCCACTCCCTCAAGGTCTGGCCCTCCAAGTTGGGCCACTAAATTGTGGTAGTGACCACCCCCAAGAATTGCTCCTTGAGTGACATCTCCTCTTAGGGGATGAACTTCAAAGACAATCCCTGTATAGTAATCAAGACCTCTCACGAGTTTATGATCAATTTCACAGTGCACTCCAAGTTTCTTTACGCTCTCGCACACCTTCTCTAATTCTCCCTTTTCCTTTTCCGAAAGGAATTGGTCAATGGTGGGTGCCCCTTTGATAATCTGTTGATCTTCTTCCACTTTACAATCAAGGATTCTTAAGGGATTAACATCAAGCCTTTCATGACAATCCGGACACATAAAGGCCACTCTTGGAGAGAAGTATAACTTTAAAGCGTCCCGATAGGCTTTTCTCGTCTTTTCTCCTCCAAGGTGATTGACTTTAACAACCACTTGATCACGAAGAGCAAAAGCGGAGAGGAAATCTACGACGAGTGCTAGGACTTCAATATCAGATTGAATAGAGGTGGTTCCGACACACTCCACCCCTCCTTGATAAAACTCTCTATATCTTCCACTTTGGGGTCTTTCATATCGAAAGCTAGGACCAAAATAACAAGACTTAATGGGGAGAGGTTCAGTGGCATAGAGTTTATTCTCCACAATACTTCTCACAATCCCCGCGGTAAACTCTGGTCTCAAAGTAATAGAGCGGTTATTTTTATCCATGAATGTATACATCTCTTTACGGACAATGTCACTACCTTCTCCCACACTACGAGAGAAGAGCTCACTATATTCCATTGTGGGCACATAGTGACTATTAAAGGAGTAGCGTTCACAGACGCGGTTAAAGACATTACGAATTGCCTCGAGAGTGGAGGCATCTTTTTTAATAAAATCATGGGTTCCTTTTACTTTTTGATAGCTCATAGTTTTTCTCCTTTAATGGGTTGCCCTTTTAATATCATACACTCCATTAATATTTAAAAGAATATTAATTACATCAGTAAGACGTTTACTATTAGGGACTAAGATTGTGGTTTGAAAGTTAACCTTTCCACTATTACCCACCACTTTCCCATGGATTTGGGTAAGAGGTATTTTGTGGTTGGCTAAAGCGGACATGATATCGAGTAAGAGTTTTTGTCTATCCACCGCTTGAATGACAAGATCCACTGGATAGTTTTCTTTATCAAGATTGGGTTTCCAATAGACATCGATTAATCGATCTTTCTCATTCTCGATGTTGGGGCAATCATGACGATGGACAGAGATTCCTTTCCCTCTCGTGATATAACCAACGATTTCATCTCCGGGGATGGGAGTGCAACAATTAGCGAGAGAGATAGCGATATTATCCGCTCCCTTACAATAGACTGGGCAGGTAGAATCCGCTTTAAAGTTAAATGTCGCATCAGAGTCATTACTCTGATTAACAGGTTTTCTAATCTTGAGATAATCAATTACTGCGGAGGGAGAGGGTTTTCTCCCATAGACCATGACATAGAGATCATCTAAACTATTACACTCAAAGTGCTCTAAAACTTTCTTGGTATTTAAGAGAGAAACCATCTCTTCTTCATCAATTCCCTTATCCTTAAAGGAATCAAGGAGAGATTGTTTCCCCTTTTGAATCTTCTCTCCTCTTTCTTGATCGGCATTCTTCTTAGAGATAAATCTCTTGATAGATTGCTTGGCGAGAGAAGACTTGACAAAGCTTAACCACCCTTCACTTGGAGTGGAATTCTTACTGGTCTTAATCTCCACCATATCGCCAGTCTCAAGAACTGTATTTAGTGGCACCATCACTCCATTAACTAAGGCTCCCACAGTGGTGTCCCCCACTTTGGTGTGAATCTTATAAGCAAAGTCCACTGGAGTGGATCCACTTGGAAGTTCGATGACCTTACCTTTAGGGGTAAAGACATAAATATTCGCCTCAAAGATATCTTTAGTTAAGGAATCAACATACTCTTTCGCATCCCCCTCTTCCGCATTACTACTGAGAGAGACAAAGTCTCTGAACCAGTGAAGTTTATTTTCAATTTCTTGTTGTTCTTGCTTAGAGTTATAACCATTTCCTTCTTTATAAGCCCAGTGAGCCGCCACTCCAACCTCGGCCACTTCATCCATCTCTTTGGTTCTAATCTGGACTTCGTAACGGTTTCCATCTCCTCCAAGAATGGAGGTATGGAGAGATTGATAAAGATTAGGTTTCGGCATAGCGATATAATCTTTAAATCTTCCCGGAATAGGAACATAGGTTTGATGAATCAAACCGAGGATTTCATAACATTGGATTTCAGTGTCCGTAATAATACGGAGGGCTAAGATATCATAAATCTCATCAAATGGAGTGTTTAGGACATACATCTTGTGATAAATCGAATAGATAGATTTAACCCTGGATTCAATCTCAAAAGGAATGTGATTCTCAAAGAGAAGATCAGCGATTCTCTTCTTAATTCCATCAAGAGATTTCTCCAAGGTCTTGGTCTTTTTTGTTAAGAGAGAGGTGATGTGCTTATAGATGTCTGGTTCGAGATACTTAAGACATAAGTCTTGCATCTCACTCTTAATCTTATCAAGACCTAATCTATGGGCTATCGGGATAAAAACATCCATGCTCTCTTGAGCGAGAGCAATTTGTCTATCACAAGATAAAGAACCTAAAGTTCTTAAGTTATGTAATCTATCAGCGAGTTTAATAAGAATGACACGGATGTCTTTCGCCATCCCAATAAAGATACGACGGTGATCCTCCGCTTCAAACTCTTCATTCTCCATACGAGAGAGCTTTAATCTCTGAATTTTCGTGAGGGATTCAACAAGCATCCCCACGTCTTCTCCGAAAAAATGAACGATCTCTTCAAGAGAAGTCTTAGTATCCTCTAATGTATCATGTAAAAGTCCGGCGATAATGGTATTAGGTCCACAGTGAAGGTCACTTAAAATATAGGCGACCTCAATCAAGTGTTGAGCGTAGTCTTCACCACTCATTCTCTTCTGTCCTTCATGCTTTTCAAGCATGAACTCATAGGCTTGGTTAATACGCTTACGATCGTGTTCACTCGAGATGTACTCATAGTAAAGATCTTCGACATCCGCGAAGGTGTGCATGGGATAACCACCATTAGGGAGATTTTTTACTTCTGCCATGCCTTTATCATACAAAAAAATCCCTTATTTATAAAGATAAATAAAAAGGATTGCTATAGATATCAATCATTTTTAACTTCACTTATAGGGACTCTTTTATGTCCTTTATCATGAAGTCGAGACTAGTCACCCCACGATACTCACTGAGGGAATAATTCCCATAAATATCGATATAGTTATAGTGAGAGAGCATCTCTTTTGTGTATCCAAAGCCGATGAATTTCGCGTGGATTGAGATTCTTGAGATGATGTGCTCGCCCGAGCGGGAATACTCTAAACTAGAGGCTTTTACCCTCTCTAATCGAAATAATGGTTGTTCCCAATCTATGCCAAAAGGTGAGAGTTTATTAAGTAAATAGTAGTTTTCTAGTGTAATTTCAGTAATATTGACATCAATCACTTTTTCTTCAACTTCTTCAACTTCAATCCCCTTAACGAGGACTTTAAAGTCTCTTGAGAAGTCACTAAAATCGCTCTCTCTAATCGAGAGGCCTCCCGCACTGGTGTGACCACCACTAGAGACTAAATATTGAGAGAGTTTAGTGAATATTTCCATGACATCATATCCCGCGGGAGTTCTAATTGATCCTTTAAGACAACCACTATTGACGGAGTCCTGGGCGAAGCAGACAACTGGGACATTGAATTTCCTTAAGATGGTATTCGCGATAATCCCAAGGAGCCCTTCTTGAATGTCATATTTTAAGACATAGGCCTCTTCTCTTTCCATACTCTCGACAGAGGCGACAATTCCCTCGGAGAGGGCCTTTCTCTCCGCGTTGATGTCATTAATCCATAAAGCGTATTTCGAGATTAATTCCTTATCATCCGTTACAAAGTAACGGACTAGTCTATTTATTGTTGTGTCTTTAACAACTCTCCCCACCGCATTAATCTTTGGAGAGATCCGACTTCCTATTCCGCTTTCATCAAAATCAAGGCCCTCATTTAAGGTATCGAAGGCGCTAAAAAGGCCAAGGCGATAGCTTTTAAAAACACTGCGGAGTAAATCCCTATTATATTCTCTTAGGGGCATCATATCTCCAATGGTGGCGACTGCCGCCATCAAAGCGAGTTTATAGTCATATCTCTCAAGTAAGTAAATCGAGAAGAGATAGGCAAGGTAACCTGCGCAAACAGGTGTCTTACCATAATGAGATAGATCAGGGTGTAAGATATAGTCTGCACGAGGTAGTTTATCAATCATTTCGTGGTGGTCAATCACAATAACGGTGATCCCCTTATCTTTTAGATAAGAGATGGGCTCAAAGACAGTCACCCCATTATCGATAAGAATCACCACTTGATAGCCCTTCTGTGCTATCTCCTGGGCTTTCTCTAGGCTCATCCCGTAGCCATCAAGATATCGAGACGGAATATAATAACCAACTTGGGCTTTTAACTCCTCTAGGGCTCTTACTAAGATTGATGTGGACATAATCCCATCTGTGTCATAATCTCCATAGATCATGACCTTCTCTCCGTTTTGGATATGTTTCTTTAGTTGGTCACTAACCTCCTTCATCCCTTGGAATTCTCTTGGGATATGATACGTGTCAAAAGAGATATCTCTAGTGAGATAGGTGTAATCATCTTGACTAATCTCATAATAACGAAGGAGTTTATCAATAAAGTTCATAGGCTAGTAAATTAAAAGGCTACATAAGTAGCCTTATTAAGATTACGGGAGAAAACTTAATCGTTAATTCCGATAAAGATTGCCTCTTCAGGCTCGCTTGTGTGCTGGACAGGTTTCTTCTTTTTCTTGTCTGCTTTCGGCTTACGATTAATTCTATAACGACTGAGTCGACGATAGAACCACTGACTAAGAGGACCGAGAAGTTCAATCGAGACAAAGGTAGCAATCAGACCACCGATGATGATTCCGAGATAGACCACATAGGTTCCCACCGCTCCAAAACCGAAGAAGCTGAATCCTCCAAGAACGAGTAAGCATAAAGCGAGAATGACAATCGAGAAGATGAGAGTGGTCGATTGAGACATAATCTGATATCTGTCTTGGGGCAGTAATTCTCTCTTCTTACTATCGGTGACCATCTCTTTCTCTTTACTCATCTGGAAAATAGCGATCATAAAGCCAAAGGTCACCGTGAAGGGAAGGGCTAAAATCAGTGCTGGCGCCACCATCACACGTATTAAGGCAAAGATACCAATAGTGACCGTTCCCGCCACTGTGGTGGTCACTAAAGTGGCAAGACCACGACTTGGACGATATCTGAACATGAGATAGATGGCGGAGACTGCAAGTCCCACCGCTGTCGCTAAGATAATCTTATATAAGTCTGGAGTGTAGGTAGAAACTACCTCTCCATCTTTAATTTCAATTGTGGCTTTAGAATCAACGATTCCAGATGTTTGTTGCCCGCTCGCATAGATTATGACATCATTAACGGTTAACCCGTTAGTGGCCTCAATATCTTCAACAGCGTTCTCTTCGCTTCCCACATAGAAGCAGATGGTTTCACTGGTAACATCAGTGCTCTGTAAAGAGACGATGTAGAAATAGTAATCGACATACTCTTCATCCACTAAGATGTTTTGATAGTAATCATCGATACCAATGACATAATCTTCGATTGTCATATACTCTTCGTGGAGCGCTTCACTAGTGAACTGGATATCACTATCAAAGTCATATTCACCGATATAGATTTTATCTAGGAATTTATGAATCGAATCATTATTTATCGTTGAGGTTTCCGCGGTAGTTTCAAAATAGATCTGAGATTCTGGAGTGGCATTCTTTGAATTAAAGAAGTTATGATCACTACTCACACAGCCAAAGGTAATAAGACCAGCGAGAGAAGCGACAAAGAACACTCCACAGATAATTCCCATAGTCTTGGGTCTCTTGACAATGACTCGATCTTGATTAGGAGCAAGATAGGTTTGAGTCTCACCCTTAGAAGTATCGGGAATGAGTTCTCGATTCATTCCAAACTTATCATAGGCTCCGACCCACTTATGATTACCAGTAATCATAAGCATCGACCCATTGAGTAAGAAGGTATTACAGAGCATCGACGCCACCCCACCGAGGACTGTGACCGCGGCAAAGCTTGCCATATAGGCCCCACCTAATAGATAGGCACAGGCTCCAATAATAATTAAGACTAAGTTGATATCAAAGATGGGCCAGAGAGAACGCTTTCTCGCATCACTATTGGCTTTCTTAATACTACGTCCTTTATAGCACTCCTCTTTAAACTTATTAAAGTACATGACAGAGGAGAGACAACTCGCCAGCATTAACAGTAAGATACCGACAATGCCCGCTGTGGTAAATTCCACACTGAGAGCGACACTTAAGCCCACTGCGGCAAACATCGAAACGGATGTTAAGACAAAGGTTGCGGTGCAGAGCCATTTATAGACAAAGGCTAAGGCAATAATCATGAGTAAGAGAGCAATTAAGGTGGCCCCTAAGGTTTCTGACCAGGCAATTGAAGCTCTGTTTCCGTAGGAAACAACATTATCCACCCACGCATCGACAACACTCTCATAAATAAAGGTGACATCATAGTCATAGGCATCAGTATTTAAGATATTGACGAGATATCGTGCATCAGAATAGGCGGCTTCTCTTTCAGAGACTGTGGAATAGCCATCGTCATCTTGATCGACATTTATATAAGTACAAATAACATCTTCATCATCATTGTTAGGAAGATAGTAGCCCCCATTGGTGACATCAAACTTCATTAAAATCTTCGATGCCACTCTCTCATCGTAGTTGGGACTATCTTCTTGGGTCTTCTCCCAAGAATCCACTCCTTCGACATAGTTACCCCATAGATACATGTAGGTAGTAATAATGGTTTCAGGCTCGGCGTCCTCATCGGCGTCTTCATCAACCTCCTCAACCGTTTCCTCTCCAATCTCGTCATCGACTTGTTGGAGGGCGGCATTTAAGATACGATCAAAACCACTACTAGCACCTCTCACCACTGGGATACAGATAGCGGGATATCCATTAATGGTCTTGAGGTAGGCTTCATCCTCACTTCTCCACTCATTATCGAGAGCGGGGATGACTTGGTCATTCATGACCCCTAAAGCAAAGGTTCCATTAAAGGAAAGGTAGTATTTAATATTATCGTAATCACTGGCGTAGCTTTGAGAGAATGTCACTTTAATGGTGTCATCACCTTGAACGACAATCTCATAGGCTGTCATATCGATATTTTGGAGTCTCTCATCCATCGTCGCAGCGACGTCTTCTACTACTCCTTCATCAAGATCTGCACTGTAATCATCACGATCAGAGACACGGAAAACAATTTCTCTTCCGTCTTGGTATTCTATATTCGCGTCGGTGTTCACAACAATCTTGGTGATGGTTGTACCCATGACGAGTAAGGTCGTAACGCATAAGATGATGTAAGCCCAGAATCTACGCATTGTTGAATAATTTCCTTCTAATTTCTTCTCTTTTTACAGACACTATCTAATAAAATACTATAAAATAGTATTCTTTTCAATAAAAATATATCTTTTAATTTTATCAAATTAAAGGGTATATTCAGGGTTTTTTCATAGATTTTTAATACATAGTATTAAATAAGTGTTTGTTGATAAGGAAGGGAGAGATGATGATACGCTTTGATGGTGGCCACTCTTCCCTTCTGGGTTCTATCGATAAATCCTATCTGAATAAGATAGGGTTCATAGACGTCTTCTAGGTTATTAACTTCCTCTCCAATAGCATTAGCGAGTGCTTCCACTCCGACAGGCCCACCTTTAAATCTTTCAATAAGAGTTTTAAGGTAGCGGACATCAACATCATCGAGTCCGATAGCGTCAACCTTAAGAGCCTCAAGAGCTTTTAAAGCATCTTCTTTAGTGATGTGATCTTTTCCTTCGTAGTTAGCAAAATCCCTCACTCTCTTATAAAGACGATTGGCAATTCTTGGAGTTCCACGACTTCGAAGGGCAATCTCGTGGGCGGCATCTTTATCAATACTACATTTAAGAACTTTAGCGGTTCTATTGACAATCTGTTCCATCTCTTCAATGGTGTAAAAATTAAGTCTCTCCGTAAAACCAAATCTTGTTCTTAAAGGTAAGGAGAGATCACCCGCTCTGGTGGTAGCCCCGATTAAAGTAAAGGGTGGAAGATCGATATTAATCTCTCTTCCTCCAGAATCTTTTTGGACAACCACTGTGAGTTTAAAATCTTCCATAGCTTCATATAAGACTTCCTCACAAACTCTAGGAAGGCGATGAATTTCATCGATAAATAAAACATCTCCAGGTTCTAAAGAAGTTAAAATTGCCGCTAAATCTCCAGTTTTTTCAATACTTGGACCACTCACAGCGTGGATTTTCGCGTGCATTTCATTGGCAATGACATACGCAAGAGTTGTTTTTCCAAGTCCGGGAGGTCCATAAAAAAGAATGTGATCAAGAGCCTCTTCTCTATGAAGGGCGGCTCCAATAAAAACCTTAAGGTTCTTCTTGAGAGCATCTTGACCCACATAGTCATCGAGACTTAAAGGACGAAGAGTAACCTCTTCTTCTTTTTCACTTTCATTGACATTGGCGTCAAGTAATCTCGACATTTTACTTCCTCAATTTCGCTAAAGCGGCTTTTAAGATTTCTTCGGTTGTTCCATTAGGAATATTAATGGTGGCGAGGGTTCGATCAATCGCCGCTCCCTTAAAGCCTAAACCTTTTAAAGCCTCATAGACTTCATCATAGACACTAGGATCACCTTTAGTTCCTGTTATCTCTCCCTTTAAGTCGAGAATAATTTGACTCGCGGCTTTAGAACCAATCCCAGGAAGTTTCTTTAAAAAGGCCACATTATTGGCACTGATCGCATCCATCACCGCTTCTGGAGTGGTGCTACTGAGAGCACTAATCACAGTCTTTGGACCCAAGCCTTTAACTTTGATAAGAGAGAGAAAGACACTCTTTTCACTTTCACTTGAGAATCCGACTAGGTATTCTTCATCTTCTTTCACGACATCATAAGTATAGATTTTGACTTCTTCCCCAATGTGATATTCATCAAGGTGAGAAACATAAATAGAATAAGCGACATCATGAACATCGAGGATGACTTGATCCCCATCTTTTTCTGCGACAATTCCTTTTAAGTAGTAAATCATTTCTTCTTTCTCCTTAAAACACGAGTACAAAGATAATAATAAGAATGAGGATGACGATGGCGGCCACGAGTCCGGCGACAAGAGCGATATCAAATTTATTCTTATCCATTATTCAACATATTCGAAGATGAAGTCATCGAGTTGGACTGTATCTCCATCTTTCGCTCCCATTCTTTCTAATTCATCATCCACTCCCACTCTTCTTAAATGGGAGATGAGTTTGAGCATTCCCTCATCAGTGGAAATGTTACACATTTGATAGTACTTCTCTATTCTATCACCACTGATGACGAAATAATCAGATTTTACTTTTGTAATTTCAAATTCTTTCTCTTCTTCGCCGAGAGTATAGACCTTGATGGTCTCTTCCTCTTCATCTTCTGTATAAAGAGGGAACATCGGAGTGGTCTTTAAGGTTTCAAAGCATTTATCGATGAGTTTATCCACTCCCCAGCCTCCTAAAGCGGAGATTTCAATTATCTCTTTTTTCACTTTCTTTCTTAAGGAAGCGAGTCTCTCTTTACTTCCTTCTTCATCCATCTTTGTGGCGACAAGGATCATCGGTCTCTTAAGAAGACCAAACCCATATTCTTTGAGTTCTTTATTAATGGTTTTATAGTCTTCATAAGGATCTCTCCCCGTATCAGACATATCAATAAGATGGACAATGACACGACATCTTTGAATATGACGGAGAAATTGTAAGCCTAAACCTTTACCAAGATGGGCTCCCGCGATTAAACCAGGAAGATCTGCAGCCACAAAGGAATCATTACCATGTACCACTACTCCTAGGTTAGGCACTAAAGTGGTAAAAGGATAATCCGCAATCTCGGGTCTGGCGGCGCTTATGACACTAAGAAGAGTGCTTTTCCCAACACTTGGAAGACCCACAAAACCAACATCCGCAAGAAGTTTTAATTCAAGAACTAAACGTTTTGTTTCTCCAGGCGCTCCATTCTCCGCGACTTTTGGCGCTTTATTGACAGAGGACTTAAAGCAAGTGTTACCTCTTCCACCACGTCCTCCTTTCGCCACACAGATCATCTTCCCATCTTCGTTTAAATCTCCAAGGAATTCATTATCCTCTTCTAGGTAAACGACTGTCCCAATAGGAACATCGACGATGACATCTTTTGCCGCTTTTCCGTAGCGGTTTTCTGGACCTCCATTTTCCCCATCCTCTCCAATAAAGGTTTTAGAATGACGAAAATTATATAGGGTATTTATTGTTTTGTTTGCTCTGAAATAGATGGATGCGCCACGACCGCCATTTCCTCCACTTGGACCTCCATGAGAGACATATTTCTCTCGATGGAAGGCAATCATCCCATCTCCACCTTTTCCGCTTCTAACTTCAACTATGGCACGATCGACAAATAATGACATAAGGTTATTATACCCATTTTTATTCGTATAAACAAAGTTTATTTACGAATAAGTAAACCTGTTTTATCATTAAATCTATAAAGGAAGTTTGTGTTTAAGGATTAGTCTGCGACCACACAGACACATTTCTTTCTTCTTCCCATTCTCTGGTAGTGAACAGTGCCATTAACTAGAGCGAAGATGGTGTCATCTCCACCTTTCTTGGTATTGGTCCCTGGATAAATCTTTGTTCCTCTTTGACGGTAAATAATTGATCCAGCATGGCACCATTGCCCATCGGCGACTTTAGCACCTAAACGACGGCCCGCGCTATCACGGCCGTTCTTGGTACTCGAGGCACCTTTATGGGATGCGAATAATTGTATATCTAATTTAAACATCATCATCGGTTACCACCTTTCTTTAATCTATGGTCACCACTTCACTGACGGAGACATATTGGGGATAACTTTCTTTAATTGTCTTTAGAGAAGTTAACATTGTCTCGATGACCACTTTGTCATGCTCGCTTGGTTCTTCTTTGGCCACCAAGCTCGCATATCCACTTTCGAGTTGGAGAGAGAATTTATTGCTGTCTTGGAGAGAATTGAATCCTCCAGTGACGATACTTGAGACAGCGGCACATATGAGATCTTCACCTTTTTCAGCGCTTCCACTATGACCAGTGACGAGAAGTGTTACCGGAGTGGTGCTATGATTTGAATAGGTGTAGACAACTTTAATCATTTGGTGTTGATACTTTCAATGACTAAGCATGTGTAGGGCTGACGATGGCCCATGGTTTTTCTCTCATTGGTTTTTGCTCGATAATGGAAAACGCGAATTTTTCTTTCTTTGCCCTGTTTTTCCACTGTAGCGGTGACACTAGCGCCACTCACATAGGGTTTCCCAACAGAGTTTTTCTTACCGTCAGAGATGAATAGCACTTTATCGAGAGTGACACTTGAACCCTCTTCAGCGGGAAGTTTTTCAACATAGACATGTTGACCAACCTCGACACGGACTTGCTTTCCACCCGTTTCAATGATTGCGTACATTACTTGGCCTCCTTATTTTAAATTCACTAAGGACTCGCTATGAAGGTCGAGAAGAATCTCAGTTAGTAAACCTTTTCTAGGCGGTTGTAGCTAGTGAGGCTAAACAACGCTTGATACTATAACATAGTTATAATATGCCCGCAAGAAGTTTTTTAAGAGGGTTAGAGTTTTTTATAGATGATGTCTTTATTATCCGCAAACGAATAATAACCTTGACCAGAGATGATAATGTGATCGAGAAATTCAATTCCGACTTTTGCACTATCCTCTAAAAGAAGGAAGGTGAAATTGATATCATAGTCACTCGGTGTGACCACCTTTTGACCAGAGGGGTGATTATGAATAATGTAATACTTTTTCCCTCCTCTCTTTAGTATTTCCCCTAAAATTTCATTTTCATTCACCGACATATCACTACTGGTTCCTTGGTAGAGATCGCTCTCATGAATGATCCTTCCACTTTTAGAGATGGAGACGACGATAAGGTGTTCTTGTCCTTCGTCTCGAAATAGGCTTTGGTATTTGTTAATGAGGTATTCTTTGATATCCCCAATCGAGGCACACTCTTGAATCTGATAGTTGTATCTTTTAGCGATTTCTATGACCGCGGCAATCTTGGTGGCATTGATCTTATTAATCCCTTCATGGGCCACTAAATCATCCATGGTCATTTCTCCTACTTTTACTAGTCCTCCTTCCATTAAAATAGATTGACTTATCTCAATCGCGGACATCTTCTTAGTTCCACTAGAGATAATCAGAGCGACGAGTTCTGTATCAGAGAGGGCGCTAATCCCATAACGCATGGCTTTTTCTCTCGGTCTGAGTAAAGGTGGGATGTTTTTTATCTTTCCCATTAAGCCCACTGAAATTCCCATCCACCAGGGATGGTGACCTCTCCACTGTTACTGGTGGCAATACGACAGACAAGAGCGGCAACTACCGCTGCGGCAAGGATTGCCATTACTGCGGTAAGAGTTATGGCTTCACCAACGACCTCTTGACGCATCTCGTCATCATTCATTTTTGTTAGTGTCATTCTTTTTCCTCCTTTGTCTATATATTCATTAGTAAGAGATTTCTCTCTTTTGGGAGAAAAATGTTAAAGAAAAGACACAAAAGAAAAAATCACCGAAGTGATTCTCTCTTTTATATACAAAGTATATAAACTTACTTTAACTTAGAGAGCAAGGCCTTGAGATTCTCTTCGTGTTTCTTCTTCTTCGCTTGCTCAAGCTCGACCTTTTCTTTTGGGGCTTTAGAGACAAAACTTGGATTAGAGAGTAAGCTCTCACATCTATTGATCTCACTCTTAAGATATTCTATCTCTTTTAAGATGGCGTCTTTGTCAGTCTCTTCTTCTACAATTAAGAGATCAAAACTAGAGAATGTATAGAGAGAACCTTCTTTCTTAGAGATGTTTTTATCATTAATTGTGAGCTCATCTGTAAAGGTAAATCTCTTAAATAAAGGAGTAATATCATAACTATATAGACCTTTATAGTTGAGAGAGACGACTAACCCTTGATTGGGAGAGATTTTTCTCTCAATTTTATAGTTTCTCACGACCTTAATAGCACTCACTAAAGAATCTATGAGTTCATCACTCTCTTTATTAACCCACTTTGCGTGATACTTAGGATAGGTTTCTAAGTTCACACTTTCTCGGTGAGAAGGAAGTGATAAATAGATCTCTTCACTGATAAAAGGAGTAAAAGGAGAGAGCATTAAAACAATATTCTTAAGGCAATAATAGAGGACTTGATAAGTAACCTCTCTCTCCTCACTTTGAAGAGAAACTTTACTCATCTCGATATATGTAGAGCAGAAATCATCGTAGACAAAGTCATAGAGAAGAGAACTCGCTTGATTAAAGTTATAGTGTTCCATATGGGTGGTGACCTTCTTTGTCACCTCTTCCATCTTATTAATAATCCATTGATTAAGAGGAGATAAGTCTAAACGAGAGAGATTCTTTACTGGTTTAAAGCCTTCTGGTAAGACACTTAAGACATAGCGTGCGGAATTATAGACCTTATTTAAGTAATTAGAGGCCGCAACGACCTTATTTTCACTATATCTCATGTCAAGACCTGCTGCGGTATTCGTGGTAAGGAAATATCGAAGAGCATCCGCACCATATTTATCGATAACCACAAGGGGATCCACTCCATTACCTAAGGTTTTTGACATCTTTCTTCCTAATTCATCACGACAGAGACCATGAATGATGACATTACGGAAAGGAATCTGGTTATTAAAATGGAGAGATTGGACCATCATACGACTGACCCAGAAAAAGATTATGTCATATCCTGTAATAAGAGCGGAGGTTGGGAAATAACGCTGAAATAATGGATCTGTAGTATCAGGCCAGTTTAAAGTGGCAAAGGGCCAAAGAGCACTTGAGAACCAAGTATCTAAGACATCACTATCTTGTTCGTAGTTATTAATATCTTTTGGGGCCTCTTCACTAACGATGACAGAGCCATCAATCTTTGAATAATACGCTGGGATACGATGTCCCCACCTAAGTTGACGAGAGATACACCAATCTTCGATATTATCCATCCAGCGGATAAGAGTATTATTAAATCTTTGTGGGATAAAATTCACTTTCCCTTTACCCTTTTGTGTCTCAATGACTTTTTGGGCAAGAGGTTTCATCTTCACAAACCATTGTTTGGAAATCATTGGTTCCACAACAGCGCCAGAGCGCTCACTATGTCCCACAGAGTGAGTGATGGTTTCTTCTTTGATAAAATCATCATTATCTATTAGTTCTTTTAATAAAGCTTCACGACAATCATATCTATCTAGGCCTTGATATTTCCCGCAGTGCTCATTCATCTTCCCATCTAGCGTCATAATCACAGGTTTCTCGAGATGATATTTCTCCCCAATAAGAAAGTCATTAGGATCATGAGCGGGTGTACATTTCATCACTCCCGTTCCAAAACTAACATCGACATATTCATCACAAATTACTTCAATTACTTCTTTATTTGCGGGATTTATCACTTTTTTACCGATATATTTTGTATATCTTTTATCTTTAGGATTCACTACAAGACAGACATCTCCAAACATGGTCTCGGGTCTTGTTGTGGCCACTGTGAGATATTCATCACTATCCACTAAACGATACTTAAAGTAATACATCTTTCCTAGATCATCGCTATGGATAACTTCAACATTACTTAAAGCGGTCATCTGCACTGGATCCCAGTTTATGATCCTCTGTCCTTGATAGATAAGTCCTTCCTTATACATTTGGACAAAGACTTTCTTTACCGCTTTTTGCATCCCCTCATCAAGGGTGAATCTTTCCTTAGAATAATCAAGGCTTAATCCAAACTTCTTCCACTGCTCATGAATGCTAGATGCATACTCATCTTTCCATTGCCAAGCGTAGGTTAGGAATTCATCACGACTTAAATCATGAGGATTAATCCCACTATTTCTGAGTTTCTCACTGACTTTAGCTTCAGTAGCAATACCCGCATGATCCATTCCTGGAAGGAATAAGACATCATATCCTTTCATTCTTTTATAGCGGCAGATAATATCTTGTATGGTCGTGTCCCAAGCATGTCCTAAATGGAGTTTTCCGGTCACATTAGGGGGAGGAATAACGATGGAATATGGTTTCTTAGTGAGATCACCACAAGTAAAATAACCTTTCTGACACCAGGTTTCATACTTCCCTTCTTCCACTTTTTTTGGATCGTATCTTTTATCCATAACCACTCCTAGAAGAAATAAAAAACGTCCATCTTAAGGACGCTCATCACGCGGTACCACCTTAATTCGCTACACCGTAACGCACTTCATTTATTGTTTTGTTCTCCAAAGCGACCTTCGTTATACTTCTTCACCAGGCTTCCACCATCCCCAGCTCTCTATACAAGATGGATATAACTACTCCTCTTCTTCACCGAACACTCTTATTATAATAAGAGAACAACCTTAATTCAATATCTCAAATATCAAATACATGATATTTAAAAGTCCCACAAAGTGGGACTTATATTATATATAATGTCGGGAAACACATATATACATTTAATTAAGCTTTAGCTTACTTTGTCCTCGCCCTATCAGAAGCTAAACGATAAGGATTCTCGTTCTTTGCGACTAAATGGATGGTGTCAACATGCTTATAGGCACGATGGACCGCTACTGGGAAAGCAAAGATTGAGAAGAGAGCGGAAACAAAGAACGCGGCAAGGAAAGCCACGATAACAAACAAGAGACTTACAAGGAAGAAGAATAATTTAATCGTAATTAAGAAGATTATTCCTCCTACTGACCAGCCAAAGATTACTCCTGGCATCCTCACAAATCCCCAGCTTGCAACCTCTGTAAACATCTCACCCACAAAGGTATTATCCACACCCACAGTGAAGACAAATGCAAGCATGACATACGCTCCGGCAATACTTCCGATGCAAAGTCCTAAGCAGAGACCGAGATTATCGTGCTCGGCAATACCGGCAACTAGCATCGCCACAAAGGTGATAGAAGCAAGGGTAATTGCCCAAGCCCAGGATCTCTTTCTTCTTCTTAGATGCTTTGATTTCTCATTCGCAATCCAGTTTTCTCTTCTCTTCATGAAGCAATCGTCACAAAGAGTCCAACCTTTTCTTCCACCTTTCCCTGTGGTGGATTTCTTGACATGCATAGTTTCGCCTTCAAGAATTGGTTTTTGACAATCATCACAAACACCAATTTGTCTCTTTGTGAGTTGCTGATATAGCTCTTCATCAATGACTCTTGTGGGAGCACTTCCTTGTGGCGCCGCTTGACTAGTAGCGGGCGCACTTGTAGTTTGACCACTGCTCACAGGGCTTTCTCCTACAAGGGCACTTGCCGGTGATGTCGGTGTTACAGCTGTTTTTGTGGAGTATAAGTCATCAATCGTGACATTAAAAATTTTCGCGAGTTTCGCCACAGTATCGAGATCTGGTTCGCTATTACCAGTCTCCCATTTAGAAACCGCTTGTGTAGTTACGTAAAGCTGACTCGCGAGATCGCTCTGCGAGAGATTATGAAGCTTACGATAGTATTGGATTCTTTCCCCTATCTGTGACATAACTCACCTCCTAGTTGATAGCATAAATATAAAGCGAAAGAGATAATAATGTAAATAATTTAACCTAAAATCAACTAACGGTTGATAGAAATCAACCATTGGTTGACACCTTTATAAGTTAAAGGACACTCTCAATCATTCCTTTTAGAGTGGAGAGGGACTTTCTATCGCTAGAACTAGTAAAAAGATATTGGGTGTCTTTTCCCACTTGATCAAGACTTTTTAGACAGGCGACTTTCTCCTTTTGGGTGAGCTTATCAGCTTTGGTAAAGACGATGATAAAGGGGATGTGATAGTAATTGAGATAGTCAATCATCTCTAAATCAATATCTAAGATTCCCCTTCGACTATCAATGAGAAGAAAAGTACATTTTAGGGTTTTTACTTTTTCAAAATAAGAGGTCATCAAGCAAGCAAAAATCTCAGCTAGCTTGACACCTTTTGCGGCGTATCCATATCCCGGAGCGTCCACTAAATAGAATGCATGATCGACATCAAAGTAGTTTAAAAGCGTCGTCTTGCCAGGAGTCGAGGAAACCTTCGCTATCCCCTTGTTTTCCACTAAAGCGTTAATGAGGCTACTCTTCCCGACATTAGAACGGCCAACAAAAACCACCTCTTTACTATAAAGAGATGGCTTATTGGTCACATCGTTAACACTTTTAACAAAAGATGTATTTCGAAAATTAATCATCAATTATTGAATGAATGCTGTGGCGACAGCATCATCCACAGTGGTCATAAACTTAATGGTTAAGTTATCTTTGACCTCATCAGGAAGTTCTTCAACATCCTTCTTGTTTTCTTTTGGAACGATGATGGTTTTAATCCCACTTCTTAGGGCTGCTAAGGACTTCTCACGAAGTCCACCGATAGGAAGAGCGTGACCTCTTAGAGTCACCTCTCCTGTCATCGCCACATCAGGATTAACGGGTTTGCGACTGAGACAAGAGATGATTGCTGTGGTAATGGCGACACCTGCACTTGGGCCATCTTTAGGAACCGCTCCTTCAGGAACATGGATATGAATATCGTTGTTCTCAAAGATATCGGGATCAATCCCGTATTTCTCAGCATTGGCTTTCACATAATCAAGAGCGATTGAGCAGCTCTCTTTCATGACGTCACCAAGGTTTCCAGTAACGACAAATCCACCCCTTCCTTTGAAGTAGTTAACCTCGATTGGAAGGATTTCTCCACCATATTGAGTGTAGGCTAAACCAGTCACCACTCCAATCTGCTGTTCTGGTTCCTTCTTACTCTCTTCAAAGATTTCGGTGCCGAGATATTCAACGACTCTCTTTTCATCGACATCGACATGTTTAATTGAAGGATCTTTGACAATAGAAACCGCAATCTTGCGGAGACAAGAAGCAATTCTTCTCTCTAGCTCACGAACACCCGCTTCTCGTGTATAGTAACGGATGATATATAGATAGGCATCATCACTAAAAGAAACTTGTTCAGTGGTTAAACCATTGAGTTCCACTTGCTTCTGATATAAGTGCTCTTTGGCAATCATGAGTTTCTCATATTCGGTATAAGAAGAGAGTTCAATGAGTTCAAGTCGATCTCTTAAAGGATCAGGAATATCTTCAAGGCTATTCGCAGTGCAGATAAATAAGACATCGCTTAAATCATAGGGTTCTTCAATGAAGTTATCGTTAAAGGCATTATTTTGTTCAGGATCAAGCACTTCAAGAAGCGCACTACTAGGATCACCATGATAAGAATTGGCGAGTTTATCGATTTCATCGAGAAGGAAGACAGGGTTATTCGCGCCTGCTCTCTTCATCCCGCTGATGATTCTTCCAGGCATCGAACCGACATAAGTTCTTCTATGACCTCTAATCTCCGCTTCATCACTGATACCACCTAGGGAGGCTTTGACAAACTTACGACCAAGAGCTCTTGCAATGCTCTTACTTAAAGAGGTCTTACCACATCCCGGGGGACCATAGAAACAGAGAATCGGGGATTTGAGATTTCCCGTCAACTGTTTGACTGCGAGATACTCAATAATTCTCTTTTTGGGTTCTTTAAGACCATAGTGGTCTTCATCAAGAATCTTCTCGACATTATCAAGATTATCGTTATCTTCGGTTTTTTGATACCAAGGAAGAGAGAGAAGAGTGTCTAAATAAGAAAGCACTAAAGCGCCTTCCAAACTTCCTTGAGGCATCATCTCATACTTCTTCGCCTCGGCGTGAACTTTGGCTTTGACGTTCTCTGGATAAGGATTCTCATCCGCTTTCTTGACGTAAGCGTCGATGTCATCTCCTTCTCCTTCGTCCTCTCCAAGTTCTTTCTTAATGGCTTTAAGTCTTTCTCTTAAGAAGTAGTCTCTTTGACTCTTTTCCGTGCTCTCTCTAATTGAAGATTGAATATCTTTTTCTATCTCTGTTTGTTGTTTTTGAGAGAGAAGTCCATCGGTGACTAAATCACAGAGAGATTCAATATCTTCCGCTTCGAGTATCGCTTGCTTTCTCTCCGTGGGGAGAGTTAAAGCGCCCGCAATCATATAGCAAAATAAGTCAGCATTTTTAATTCTTCCAAGGGAATTAAGATTCTCTCTGGGCATGGTGGACATGACATCAGGCATAGATTCCATAAGGGATGTTAAGGAATCGATAACCGCTTTCCCTTTCGCATCATCGAAAGGATGGAGTTTCACCACTGTCCCTTCACAGACAAAGAACCCATCTTCATTCATAAAGACATTCTCTAAGGTGACCTTATCAAGAGGTTGCATTCTCACTTTAAGGTTCTTGCCTTTAGGAGAAGTTGAGACAATCTTACATAATGTCGCACTTTTATAGACATCATCACCGGTGACCTCTTCAAGGTCACTGCTATACTGGGTCGTCACAAAAATAAGGGAATCGCTGCTCTCTTGCGCCGCTTTTATCGCGTTGAGAGAGATATCTCTACCCGCATCAATATTGGTGGTAACACCAGGATAAAGCACCACGCTCTTAGTGACTAAGAGTGGGAGTATCATTTTTTCGTCTTGTTCAGCCATTGTTATACCTCCTTACTAATTAAGACACTTATATTAGTCATTCTCACGATATAACAAATCTTCAATACGAGTAAATCTCACTTGGCTGCGGAATTGTTCAACTTGAGAAGCTAGAGCTTCTCTGACTTGATCAATTTCCATATGATAGGCTTCCGCCATCTTGGCGTATTCAAACTCAAGATCGGCGTCTTCAATGACAATATCTTCAATTTGACCAATCTTGTCTAAGATAAAGAAGTTGGTGACGTTCTTCGTCGCTCTCTCACGGAGTTGAGCCATGAATTCATCTTCACTTTGACCAACGATTTGGAGATATGACTCAAGGTCAAAACCAGATTGGGCCATCTGCTCTTCCTGACTCTCTCTCATAGAGTCCGTCTCTTGATCAATAATTTCATGAGGAATATCAATAGAAGAATGACTAATAATCTCATCTAAGACTTTACCAATGTAGTCACTCTTGAGTTTGTTGCTCTTCTGTTGAAGAAGATCTTGTTTAGTGTGCTCCCTAAATTGCTCAACCGTCTTAATGCCGTCATGGTTAAGACCTTCAATAAAGGCATCAGTTAATTCTGGTAATTGTTTGGTTTTCACTTCGTGAACATCTGTGTGAAACACGGCGTTCTTACCCGCGAGATTCTCCACATATTGTTCAGGGAAGGTAATCGCGACATCGACATGTTGATCAGGCTCCACGCCGACAAGTTGTTCTTCAAAACCCGGAACAAAGGATTGAGAACCTAATTCGAGTTCATAGTTGGTAACTGTCCCCCCTTCAAAAGGTTCTTCTTCACCCTCAAGGACTCCTACGGCATCGATGACGACGACATCGCCTAATTCCGCTTTACCCTCTTTAATTACAAGAGTAGCGTTCTCGCTTTGAGTCTTCTTGAGGCTCTCTTCCACTTCTTCATCACTGACTGTGGCTTCTTCTTTGCCCACTTCAAGGCCTTTATAAGGACCGATTTCAATGATGGGTTCAGTGGTGACCATAAACTTCATGGCTAACTCATCGTTAGAGCATTTTGTCACCATGACATCAGGTGAGGCAAAAGGATGAACATCCTCTTTTTTAATGGCCTCCACAAAGAGATCATTAATGATGGAGCTAATGGCTTCGTTCCACACTTTACTATCACTAATCTGTTCTTTGACGAGGTTTTGGGGAGCTTTGCCTTTTCTAAAACCTTTGATTTCGACATCTTTTGCGAGTTTATCAAAAGCTTTCTTTTGGGCGCCTCTCCACTGCTCGGCGTCAACCTCAACTTCAAGTTCAAGATGAGTATTATCTGTTTTTGTTACTTTGGTTTCCATGTTTTACCTCCAGGTTCACACACAAATATATTGTATTATAAAAATTAATTTTTATACAACCCCTATTTGAGATTTAAAAATTCTCACTACTCTCTTTAATTTTATTGATTAAAGTTAAGACTTTATCAGGGTTGGCATTCCACATTCCCACGATGTTTTCAAGAGTTAACTGATCATCAGTTTGCATATAATCTCTTGCGACAATATGAAGAGCGCATCCAAGGTTAGATAGTTCATCACTCTTACTTGAGGGGAAATAATAGAGATAGTAAAGGGGATAGAGTGATAAAGCGATATTGACCAAGGAAGAATCATTGATATTCGATTGAAGGGAATACGCTAGCTTCCTCAATTCTTCTCCTCCCCTTAAGACTTCGTAATCTTTTAAGGTCACAGTGATACTTTGATTATCCTTATTAGAGAAGGTAATATCCTTACTGTATCCTTTGGATACAAGAGTGAGAAGGGCAAACATACGGACACTATAAGAGAAAGTAGAAACACAGAGATTAAGAAGGGGATCAATACAATCGAGGAAGTTATTCTCATCCACTTCATTCATCGTCGAGATAAGTTCACTCTCATCTCGAGAGGTGGTTAAGATTGAGGCAATCTCATTGCCGCTCTTTTTCTGCATGCTCTCGTAGTATTCTTTCTCTTTTTGCTTTATCTCCTTTGGATAGGATTGAAGCATCTCTTCCACTTCTTGACTCTCATATGGGAGAGTGGCATAGAATTCCATTCTCTCTTCCGCTTCTTGAAAGAGATTAGCGGCGAGAAGAGATTCAATGTTGGTCTTGATAAGAAGAGAGAGTCTCTCTTTAAGGATGTCAAACTTCTTATCGATGAGCTTTCTCGCCTCTTCAAATTGGGCGGTGGCGTATAAAGAAAGAAGGCGACAGAAGAGGAAATCAATATCATCATTTCCTTCAGTGGCCTTTAAAACAAGGTCATATTGACCCTTCTCTAAGAGAGAATATAAGTTATCAAATTCTTGTTTTTCCATTATATCTAGTAGTTTTTTAGTATATTTATATATAACCCACTCTCTTAAAAAAAGAGTGGCGCCCTCGAGGCGACTCGAACGCCTGACCCACAGCTTAGAAGGCTGTTGCTCTATCCAACTGAGCTACGAGGGCACGGACACTTTCTTTATATTAAACATCTATGATGTTAAATGCAATTCTTTTATGAGGTGTGAAATAAGTTATAAAGGTTAGTGGCAACATCTTTAGGAAGGATCTCTTCTAGGTCGCTTAAAGTGGCGTTATGAAAGAGTTCTAGACTTGGATAAAGAGCGAGAATTTTCTCTTTTCTCTTCTCTCCAATCCCACTTATTCCATCTAGATATGACTTTGTCATATGCCTAGCCCTTGTCTCATGATGATACTTAATCGCAAAGCGATGGACTTCATCTTGCATCCTTGTAAGTAGGAAGAAGAGAGATTCATCCTCAATAGTGATGACTTGGTTATCTAAGGTCACTATTCCTTTGGTGCGGTGCCTCTCATCCTTATAGAGTCCATAGATAGGAATATCTAAACCTAAAGTACTGAGTACTTTAGCACCGACTTCTAGTTGGGTGATACCCCCATCCACAAAGATGAGATCAGGACGTTCTGTCTCTTCACTGATCATCCTCTTATATCGTCTGGTCATAATCTCTTCCATATCTTTGAGGTCATCTCTCGCATCGTCTTCATTGAGTTTGTACTTTCGATACATTGAGGGGCACTTCTCTCCATTGATAAAGACCACCATGACACCCACAGGATCACTACCCGCAATATGGGAATTATCAAACATCTCAATTCTTGTGGGAAAAGAAATATGGAGGAGATCCGCTAACTTAGTAAGAAGCTCTTCTTTCCCCTCATCGATGCGAGCACTTAAGAAGTATTGATCAAGAGCGTTATTCGCGTTCTCTTTCGCTAGAACCACTAAATCATATATCGGCCCTTTTGACTTATTGGTGATATTACAAGAAAGGTAAGATTCTAATTCTTCAATCACACGATCGTTATTTATAACGATTTCTTTCGGAAGAGGATGAGATTGATAATACTGTAAGATGAGGTCAGCGACCTCTTCTTCTTGGTTTAGAAAGGTTTCGACGACAAAAGACTTTTTGGCGAGTAACACTCCATTGACATAAGAGAAGATAACTAAAGATAAGAGGTTCTCCCTCGTAGAGAAGGCAAAGATGTCACGATTGAGCTTATCTTTCATCTCGACATTTTGCTTCGCACTGATATGATCGATAGAATCAATGATATCTTTATATTCTTGAGCGAGCTCATAATTCATGGAGGCGCTCGCTTCTTTCATCTTATTTTCGTATTCTCTTCTTTCCTTGGCGGTGTCTCCACTTAAAAAGCGTCTGATTTCTTCAATCATCTCTTTATAGGTAGATTCTTCAATCTTATTGATACAAGGAGCGAGACACTGCCCTAGATGATAATAAAGACAAGGAGAAGAGGGAATTCTCTGACATTTCCTCAAAGGAAAGATCTTATTAAGTAAATCTAGGATTTGGTGGATATTCGCACCACTAGGGAAAGGTCCAAAGTAATAGTAACTAGGATTCTCAGTATTTCTTTTAATCGTGAGATAGGGATCTTCTCCCTTTTTTAAAGCGATATAGGGATAGTGACTATCATCTTTAAGGAGGATGTTATATTTCGGATGATGATGCTTAATAAGATTCATCTCTAAGACGAGGGCTTCTTTCTCATTCTCCGTGATAATCGTATCAAAGTGATGAGCTTCACTCGCCATCTTGGCGACTTTCCCATATTGCTCACGAAGGAAGTATTGACTCACTCTTTTATATAAGTCTTTAGCCTTTCCAATATAGATAATCTTATTATCCTGGTTATACATTAAATACACTCCAGGGAGGTGTTTGAGATTAGAAATACAAGAGGCGATTAAATCAGTCATTAAAAGTCACCACTGTCGCTCCCATGGAACCCTCATAATCGTTTCCATATCGATAGGAGAGACCTTTCTTCGTCTTTAAATAATCCCACACGGCTTTTCTTAAAGCTCCCGTTCCATAACCATGGATAATCCTTACGCTCTTTAATTTATGTAGTATTGCCTCATCGAGGTATTTATCAAGAGCGGCAATCGCTTCATCCGTGCGGTAACCTAAAAGATTAATCTCACTCGGCATTGATCCAGTTATCTTCTTATCGATATTAATACTAGAGACCACTCTTTGTTCTCCTTCTTCTTCTTTTTTCGTGTTTTTAAGTGGGGCTTTTACACTCATCCCTTCACTGGTAAGAATAGTTAATGTTTCTCCTTTTATCGCTTTCACTCTTCCTTTTAAGGAGAGAGAAGGAATCGAGACATAATCTCCCACATGAATATCATCATCAAACTCTTCATCATCTTCATTCTCTCTTAAAGCGTTGACTCTCCCTTTCGCTTGAATGACATCGTTGAGTTTAACTTCTCTCTTATTAAGATCCTTCATAATCTCATTAAGTTCTTCTTCGGTGCCTTTTAAGAGCTGTTCTTTCTCTTCTTTAACTTCTTCTAGTAAGAGAGACTTTCTTCTTTCAAGAGTCTTCTTCTCGTTATTTAATTCCTTTTCTTTTTTCTCTAAATCTTGTTGTTTCTCATTTAATTGTTTAGAAAGATTCATATTAACCACTAACTGGTTAGTGAGCTCATCGAGCATTTGTGCGCTCTCGCTCTCTCCACTTCTCTCTTTAGCGGCTTGGACAATATCTTGTTTAATGCCAAAGCGAGACGCTACCTCAAAGGCATAACTCTTTCCAGGTACTCCTTGAACAAAGATATAAGTGGGTGAGAGTTCTCTCTCATCAAATAGCATCATTCCATTACTAATCCCCTCTTGTTGGTAGGCATATTCTTTAAGTCCTGAGAAGTGAGAAGAGATTAAACAAAACACTCCTTTAGAGTGAAGATAACTAACAATAGAGATGGCTAAGGCTTCTCCCTCTTTTGGATCGGTACCTGTTCCTAGTTCATCGATAAGCACTAAATCATGACTGGTGACATGATTAAGAATCTCACTGATATTTGACATGTGAGCGGAAAAGGTTGAGAGATTATCACTTAAAGACTGTTGATCTCCAATATCAATATAGATGTGATTAAAGTAGGAGAGTTTTCCCTCTTCAACAGGAATCATCAACCCACATTGATTCATATAGATAAGAAGACCAATAGTCTTAAGAGAGACAGTTTTACCTCCCGCATTAGGACCAGAGATAATAATGATTTGATTATCTTTATCAAGAAGAAAGGAGTTAGCAACGACTTTCGTGGGATCAATCAAAGGATGACGGGCTCTTTTTAAGGAGATGACTTTTTCCTTTTCTAGTGATAGCAAAATGGATCCACTCTTTTTCCCATACTTCGCCTTGGCTTGGAGAAAATCAATCTCCCCAATCACCGAGTTATTATGAATAATCTCTTCTTCTTGTAAGAGACACATATTGGTAAGTCTTAATAAGATCTTTCTCTCTTCACTGGCTTCCTCAATTTTAAGTGCGGTGATGTCATTATTAAGTTGGACAATCTCTAAAGGTTCAATAAAGGTGGTGTTGCCAGTTTGTGAGATATCATAGACTATCCCCGAGATTTTATTCTTATACATGGTCTTAATAGGTAAGACATAATGACCATCCCTCATCGTCATATTCTCATCACTTAAAAGAGAAGAATACTTATAAGAAATCTTGGTGATGGTGTCATTTAATTCTGTTTCTTTGCTTTTAATTTTCTTTCTAATCTGGGCAAGGTCCACTGACGCAGTATCTAAGATTGTTAAAGCGTTACTGATAGTCTTTTTAATCTCTTTCATTAAAGAAGAGAGATCTGAGAAAGAATCAATTAAAGAGGTGAGATAAGGATAATCTACTTTCTCCACTTTTTTATAGAAGGTGATAATCTCATTACTAAGAACAATATCATCATAGATATTCATTAAATCTTGAGGAGTTAGAAGTCCTGATTTATGCGCGATATCGATGATTTTAATCGCGGATTTAGACATACTTAAGGGAAAAAGAGAGTGCTTTTCATTAAGATTAATCATCTCTTGTAGTTTCTCTTTTTCTTTTATAAGTTCTTCTTTTGAAAGCATGGAAAGAGAAGAGATTCTCTCTTTTCCCACTTCCGTTGTGGCCTCAAAAGAGACACTCTCGAAAATATCACGAACTTGAAAAGTAGATATCAAATCTTGCATAGGAATAAGTTTAGCACATATTTTTAATTTAAAATATGCTAAACTAGAGGCATGGCAAGTGGCTACTTAACACTCTTAGTCAATGAAGATGAAAGAGAAAAAATCACCACTCTTTTCGCTGACTATGAAAGACAATGTGGAGAGGTATATTGCACTCACCACTACGAAAGAGAGGGTTATCAAGTAAAACTCTATCAATCGAAAAAAGGAGATAAACTCGTGATTCAAGGACCAGATCCTATCGAGTTTCGCAATAAATATCTCTCTTTTATTGATGTGTGGGCGTGTGAAGAGAGTCAAATTGGAAGTGATGAGGTAGGAGTGTGTGATTTCCTTCTCCCTTTAGTGGTGGTTTCTGTCTATCTTGATAAAAAAGATGTCAGTAAGATCGAAGAATATGGAATAAGAGATAGTAAGAAACTCTCTGATAGTTATATCCTCTCTATTGGTCCAAAGCTTGTTAAAGAATTTGCTTTTTCGAAGTTAACAGTCTCTAATGAAAAATACGATGAATTAGTGAGAGGGGGAGAAACCACTCACACGATTAAAGCGAAGCTTCATAATCGTGCTATCGGAAATATTCATAAACAATTCCCACAGTGTGAAAATATCTTTCTTGATCAATTCGTGAATGAGAAAAAATACTTTGAATATCTAGAAAATGAAGAGGAAGTTGAAAGGAATATCTCCTTTTTAACAAAGAGTGAGACCTACTATCCGAGTGTCGCTTTAGCTAGTGTCATCGCTCGATACTCTCTTTTATTGGAAAAGAAAAAACTCGAAGAGAAATATCACATGACTTTCCCAGCGGGAGATGGGAAAGAAGCGGATAACGCCACAAAGAGATTTGTAGCGAGATATGGAAAGGAAGAGTTACATAAAGTAGCAAAAACCACTTTTAAGAATTTCAAAAATATTTAAGGAAGATAGATATGCTTATCCATGTTAGTGACGAGGTACAAGAAGCCCTAGATAATCATCAACCAGTGGTCGCTCTAGAGACCACTATTATTTCTCATGGGATGCCCTATCCCACAAATGTCGAGACCGCCCTTAAAGTGGAAGAGACAATTCGTTCTTTTGGAGTGGTTCCCGCCACTATCGGTATCATTGATGGGATTCCCACTGTGGGTATGAACAAAGAACAAATTGAAGAGTTTGGAACCAGAAAAGGAATTAAGAAAGTCTCAAGAAGAGATTTAGCGAGTGTCTGCGCAAATAAACAATGGGGCGCCACGACTGTCAGTGGAACCATGATTATCGCCAAAGAAGCGGGGATTAAAGTCTTTGTCACCGGAGGAATCGGTGGGGTGCATCGTGGAGCGGAAACCACCATGGATATATCTGCGGATCTAGAAGAGCTCGCGCAAACAAATGTTGCCGTTGTTTGTGCGGGACCAAAAGCTATTCTTGATTTAGGATTAACCCTAGAATACTTAGAGACAAAAGGGGTGACAATCGTTGGTTATCAGACCAATGAACTCCCCGCTTTTTATACAAGAGAAAGCGGCTATCCTGTGGATGTTAAATGTGACAGCCCAAAGGAGATTGCGGATCTCATTAAGATGAAGAATGAATTGCATCTTGAAGGGGGAATGCTCATCGCTAATCCAATCCCTCAAGAATACGCGATGAATAAACTTGTGATGGACTACGCTATTGATCAAGCCATAGAAGAAGCAAACGAGAAAGGAATTAAGGGGAAAGACTTAACGCCATTTCTCCTCTCTCGAATTAGTGATATCACTGGGGGAGAGTCTCTTGAAAGCAATATTCACCTCATTATGAATAATGCTGTCCTTGGAGCACAACTAGCCCTTGAATTAGAAAAATAAATCATTTTATTCCTTTTTTAGAGGTTATTTGGATGATTCGTCATCCTTTTTTGCTAATTTATTCATCCAAAAAGGAACCTGAAAATAGGAGGCTTCATCCATATTCATCACAAAGCCATTCACCGTGAAGTTTTTCTTGATGTCTCCCTTTTTAAAGGTGAGAGTGTAAAAACCAAGCACCACTCTTTCAATCCCCCCAAGATTGATAAAGTGATAACCCATAAGTCTCTTTTCTATTTCTTCTTTCTCCTTCTCATCAAGACAGAGGGAGTAGTCATATTTAAGAGAGTTATATTCCCTGAGATAACTATCGACATCTCTTGAAGTGGGAGACATAAATAGTTCTCCGGTTTCTTCGTTTTTATCAACGAGAAGAAAGGGTTCATCATCGGTCTGATAAATATAGTTTCTTCCCCTGAATTTAGCGGTCAGTAAATAACGACCTTTTAAAAGATAAAAGTTCCCAATTTCTAACATAAAAAACCTCCTTGTCTATATATTCATTAGGGAGGTTTAATGCTAATCTCGGACATCAAATTATTAGTCACTGTTAAAAGGTTCGAGTGAATCGAGAATATTTTTAAAATATTCTGGGAGAGGACTATTAAAGGTCATCTCTTCTTTTGTAGTGGGATGAACAAGGGTTAACTGGTAGGCATGAAGCATCTGTCCATTGGGGCTGAGAGGTTTAACATTCTTTTCACCATATAAAGGATCACTTTCAATGGGATAACCAAGATAGGCAAGGTGCACTCTAATCTGGTGAGTACGGCCGGTCTCTAGATCACATTTAATAAGGGTGTGACTCTTATATCTTTTAACCACTTCAAAGTAGGTCACCGCGCTTTTACCCCCTCTGACCACCGCTTGTTTCATGGGATACTTTTTATCTTTATCAATGGGTAAATCAATCTTCGCTTTATTCTCCTTAATGTTTCCTCTCACCAGAGCATAGTAACTTCTTCTCATCGTGTGATCTTCAAGTTGCTGTGAAAGAAAGGCATGAGCATAGTCATTCTTCGCCACACAGACGAGTCCAGAGGTATCTTTATCGATGCGGTGGACAATCCCAGGACGAAGATCCCCGTTTAAAGTGGAGAGTTGAGCGAAATGATAGGCAAGAGCATTGGCCATGGTGTGGGTCTCATTACTGATTCCAGGGTGCACTACCATACCCTGAGGTTTATCCACAATGATAATGTCATCATCCTCATAGACAATATTAAGGGGAATATCTTCTTTAAGAAGAGTGACTTCTTTCTCGACCTCTTCCACACTGATTTCATCATCAAGTTTAGTGATATAAGAAGGTTTGACTTTAGTGTCATTAACTAACACTCCCCCTTCTTTAATAAGTGTGGCAATACTACTTCTGGACATATTAGGAAAAGATAAGGCCAAGGCCTTATCAATTCTCATATCTTTAAGGTAATCGTCAACTTTTACTCTTTCCACGAGAGGTCTTCTCCTCTATGGTTTCTTTAGTTGGGGTCTCTACGGGGGCGACTACAACGTCCTCAACCTTTTCTTCTTCTTTTGGATTTGTGGATTCCTCTCCATGTATTAAAGCGTCCATCTGAGCTTGATGAAGCGCCACTTCGCTCTTAGCTTTCTCTTCTTTCTCTTTCTTACTTTGTTTTCCGTCCCAGACAAAGAGCCAAATGATAAGCATAATCACTCCGACGACTAAGCAGGCATCCGCCCAGTTAAAAGTGGGGAACTCATAATTTCCAAAGTGGAAAGCAATCCAATCAATCACTCCACGAGTGCTCCCACTGACACCTAAATAGGAGGAAGTATAGAAGGCTCGATCAATCAGGTTTCCAATACAGCCCGCAAGAATAATCATGCAACAAGCTCTCGCAAATTTGGGAATCTTTTTATATTTGACTGCAAAAACAGTAATGATTACTACTGCGGCAATAACACTAATACCAACAAAAACAATGATATTTGCAGTGTAATTACCAGTATCTATTCCAAAAGCCATCCCATCATTGATGACATATTTTACCCCAAGGAAGTTATTAATAAGCCAGATCTCTTCGCCTTCACTGCTATAGTAGTAAGGAACATAGTCCTTAATTAAAGTTTTGGTGACGATATCGATAATAAACATCAAAACGAAGAGCCAAATAAAAGACTCGAAGATCCACTTCCAAGTAGCATCCCATTTAGGATGTTTCTTGACAGTAGCGGTTACTTCTTGTTCGGAAACCTGTGCGCTCTCTACGGGTGTGGTTTCAATAGGAGTTTCTTCCTTGACTTTCTTTGGCATTACTTTTTCTCCATGAGATGATGACATCTTGGGCAAAGATATGAATCTTTCTCTACCTCTATGGCGTCATAATCATAGTTCCAACATCTCTCACAATAGTGTCCACTATGACGATGGACATCAATGATTGAGTGGTTATATTCATCTCCTTTAATTTCTTCTTTATAGATATTAAATCCGGAGACGACAAAGAGATTCTTTAAATCTTCTTTGTTTATTTTATCAAATAAGTGGGAAATATTTACATCTTTTATGAAAATATTTACTTCCGCTTCTTGACTAGAACCAATAGTTCCTTTTTCTCTCTCCACTTCAAGTGCCTTTAAGACTTCACTTCTTAAAGCCTTAAAGAGTTCGTATTCCAAGAGAAGAGCGTCATCCACTTCCCCCTCTTTTGGAAAGTCGAGCAATTGGACATATTCCTCTCTTTTCCCAGGAAGATTCTTATTAAATTCGTCCATGGTGAAAGGAAGAATAGGATTAAGTAATCTTAAGATAGATTCTGAGACGAGATACATCACTGATTGCATCTGGTTCCTTCTCTTTGAATCTTTTTCATCACAATATAAAGTGTCTTTAGCAATATCTAGATAGAAGGAAGATAAATCACTAGAAAGGAAAGTCGTAATATAACTCATTCCGTTCGCGTAGTTATATTCATCAAAACTCTTTCTCACTTCTCTCTCGACATAGTGTAAACGATTAAGGATATAGGTATCCACAAGGGTAAAATCACTAGTAGTATTCTTGGGATCAAAGTCCACAAGATTCCACGACATAAACTTTAAAGTATTACGGATTTTACGATAGACTTCACTTACTTGTTTAATGATATCTTCACTCATTCTCACATCGCTTTGATAGTCGATTGTCCCGCAGTAAAGACGAACGACATCGCTACCATACATATCTATCACTTTAAGTGGGTCAGTACCATTACCTTTAGACTTAGACATCTTCTCCCATTTTTCATCCATGATAAACCCATGGGTGACCACGGCATCATAGGGGGCGTGACCATAGACTGCGGTCGAGATAATAAGGGAAGAATTAAACCATCCACGATACTGATCGCTCCCTTCTAAGTAGAGATTTGCGGGGAAATTTAAACCTTTATCGACGATATTGTACATAAAGGAAGAACCACTATCAAACCACACATCCATGATATCGACTTCCTTAGTAAATATCCCGTGGGGAGAATGAGAATTTTTATAGCCTTTAGGGAGTAAATCTATCGGGTCTTTTTCATACCATACATTTGACCCATTTTCTCTCACTAATTTAATAATATTATCAAAGACTTCTTTCTCAATAATGGGAGTCTTATCTTCACAGTAAATAATGGGGATAGGAACACCCCACGCTCTCTGACGAGAGATACACCAATCGCTACGATCTTTAATCATATTGACCATTCTTACTTCTCCCCAACTTGGGTACCATTTTACCTTATGAATTTCATTTAGAAGCTTCTCTCTAATGGGTTCAATTGAGCAGAACCATTGATCCGTCGCTCTAAAGATTAAAGGTTTATTAGTTCGCCAATCATGAGGATAGGAGTGAATAAAGGTTTCATGTTTTAAAAGATGTTGATTCTTCGCGAGAATATCAAGAACGACATCATTTCCTTTCTCGTAGAATAAACCACTTAACTCTGCTCCGACACTCTCATCAAAATATCCCTTCTCATCCACTGGGCAATAAGGTTCAATCCCATATTTTTGACAGACAATAAAATCATCCACACCATGTCCACCAGCGGTATGGACAAATCCCGTTCCAGCGTCATCGGTAACATGAGTTCCAAGAATAATGGGAACTACTCTCTCATAGAAAGGATGAGAACATTTAACAAGTTCCACTTCTTTTCCCTTAAATTCCCGAATGAGTTTCACATCTTTAAGATTAAGTTCATTCACTAATTTATCTTTTAGAGAAGTAAGGAAGGCTAAGTTTCCTCTGTTTGTACAATACACTCCATAAGTAAAATCTGGATGAGCGGATATCGCCATATTTGCAGGTAAGGTCCATGGGGTGGTGGTCCAAATAACCACTTGATCACCTTTGTTTAAGATGCCATTTCCTTCAATGACATCAAAGGCCACATAGATAGAGTGGCTTTCAACATCTTTATATTCAATCTCTGCTTCTGCTAAAGCGCTTTCACTACTCGGGGACCAATAGACAGGCTTAAGGCCTTTATAGATAAGACCATCAAGCGCCATCTTGGCGAAACACTCTAGCTGGCTAGCTTCGTATTCTTTTAAAAGGGTGAGATAAGGTTTCTTAAAATCTCCCACGACTCCTAAACGTTGGATTTCTTCTTTTTGTCTTTCCACTTGCTCCAAAGCATAGTCTTTACATTGGTCACGGAACTGGACAATAGGTGTGGTCTTTCGATTGATTCCCATCGCTGTGACTTTATTTTCAATAGGGAGACCATGGGTATCCCAACCAAAGACAAAGGGTGTTTGATAACCACACATATTCTTATAACGGATGGTGATATCTTTAAGCACTCGATTAAGCATATGCCCACAGTGCATATCTCCGTTAGCGTAGGGCGGTCCATCATGGAGAGTGTACTCTGGACACTCTTTTCTTTTCTCCATCATTAAAGAGTAGAGATCCTCATCTAACCACTTCTTGATAAGAACTGGTTCTTTAGAAGGGAGGTTTCCTCTCATCTCAAAATTACTTTTATTCATCAGTAAGGTGTCTTTATAATCCATACTCTCTCCTTAAAAAGAAATAAAAAGCATCCATATCTAAGGACGCTTTCGCGCGGTACCACCTTAGTTCTAGAGAACCCTCTCTAGCGCTTCATTAGCCTAATAACGTTTAGAAAACGGAGACTTACTCTTAGTTCAGTACTCATAAGAAGGAGTGATATCTATACATCTCTTTCTTGTTGACCTTTCCATCCACTGCCAACTCGCTGTAAGGGGGTGATATATAAACTTGTCTCCTAATTGCTTACTAACAAGCAAGATTATTATAGAAATAAAGTTTCTATAACGCAAGGAAGTTTATAAATAGTATTAGACAGACTATGCTCTAATATCGATAAGTATGTTCCACTTTTAAGCAACTATTTTGCAGTGGCAACCCCAGATTACAGAACTTATCAAGATATGAACGATAATGTAATCCGTTACAACACTTACAGGAATCGATGGATTGGTGCGTATCTACAAGAACGGGGAATCAAAGTCATTCCAACCATTGGGTGGGGTAGTAAGCAAACCTTTAAGTATGCCTTTTCCGGGGTGGAAAAAGGAAGTGTCGTGATTGTCTCCACAATTGGTTGCCAAAAAGTTAAGAAAGATTTTATAAGGGGGTATAACAAGATGCGAAAAGTTATTAAACCATCGATAGTTATCGTTTATGGGAAACTAATCCCAGGAATAAAAGGCAAAATCATAAATTTTGCTTATGAAGACGCATTTTTAGGACATGATATATCCAATCATATCGAAAATATCAAAAAGGGGGTAAAATAAACATGGGTGGACGAGGAGCATTTGCCGATTCTAACAATCAAAATTTCACCTTTGTTGAAGGTGGCCAAACTTACCGAACAATTAAAAAATATAAAGGGTTTGAAACAATCGAAAAAATTGATCAAACCAAAAATACTGCTATCCCTTTTTATTCCCATTCTGGAAGCAACATATATGTAGTAGTCCAACAGAATAAGATTAAAAATATAACAGTGTACGGAGAAAACCACAATGTAGTTACAAGTATTGATTTTTACAAAAAGCACCACGGAGTGATTCCCCATACGCATCCTCATGGGATTCATACAAATGATGGACCCGGAATCCCACCAACAGAAGAAGAATGGAAGTTGATACGATACATCAAAAAGAAAACGAGGTTAAAATGTTTCAATGATCAAAGCACCAATTAATTATTATGGCGAATGCAAATCAATTAATATCTTCTATGACTACTACTATCCACTAAAGAGTGTTGAAGATTTTTGCAATGTCTGCATGGTTTTTGAGTACGATGGTGTCCTCTATCTTCTAGATGAGGAGATGGTGGATCCAGACATATTTCCTAACAATAAAAATGACGGATGCGATTACTCCATGAGAAGAATCTACCGCTTGAAGTTACAAGACGACGGAACTTACCAAAGAACTTTACTTGCTACATATAGAACACTAGCAAAAGTCCTCACGGAATGGAAAGTAGACGGTGTCCCCTTAGAATCCATGTTTGGAATGGACAATATGAGAGTAATCGAAATGTATTCTCGAGAGTATCGAGAAGAAAACACACTAAACTTTAAAGAATATGCCGAGAGGTATAAGAGAAATAATGAACCAAACGACAAAAAGACCAAAAAACACAAAAAGAAATGGTGGGAAAAATTGCGATGACAGACAATCACTTTGATTCACTAGATGAATTCTACAATTTATACTATGAACGCCGCCCTTATCCTGGACCCGATTACATGGATATGGATTTCTATTACAAAGGAAAGTTTTATTGGTACATGGAAGAAGGCATCATGAGAGAAGATTTTCCAAATTTATACCACGATGGGGGAGATTATGCCGTTAGAATTGCTTATGAATTGATACCAGAAGATGGGAAGCCGATGTCGAAAGAAAAGTACGATTTTACAAAGTGCAAGTGTATATTATTAGGAAAATATCGCTTGATGGAGGATATTCTCAATGATTGGATAATCGATGGGAAGCCATTTAAAGATGTCCTCATTGATAAAGAGACACATATTTACGATATTAGATAGTTCCTATTAAAAAAAAAGGTGGCTGGGCCACCTTTTATTTATTGTTTCAAGAAAGAGGGGAGAATGTTAGATTTATCTAACTCCTCCTTCTCTTCACTCTTTTCTGGCTCACTCTCTTCAATGGGAGCCTCCTCAATAGTAGGACGAGTAATTGGATCCACAAGCAAGGGTTGAGAGAAATCCATCTCTTGTTCAAAGTCCGCGGCAATGACACTGACGATGATTTCATCATCGAGTTGATCATTAATGCTCACTCCAAACTTGATATCAATATCTCTTCCCGCGGCTTCGATAAGATATCTCACCGTATCTTGAGCATCAAAGAGAGAGACATTAGTGCCACAAGTCACAGAGACAATGGCGCGTCTTGCTCCAGCAACACTGGCTTCTAGTAAAGGAGAGGAGATGGCGCTTAAAGCGGCGTCTTTTGCCCGATTAGGTCCTTTTCCATAACCACTACCAATGAGTCCCACTCCAGAATGTTGAAGGGTATTTCTCACATCCGCAAAATCGAGGTTGATAACTGCGGGGAGTAAGATGAGATTCACCACTGTCTTCACAGATTGCGATAAGACTTTATCGCTTTCCGCAAAAGCACTAGGAATAGGAATTGTTCCCACATTTCTAAGGAGTTGATCGTTAGAGACGACAATAATTGAGTCGACATTTTCTTTAAGTTTATTTAAGCCATCGATGGAGTTATTGATCCTTGTCTGTCCCTCAAAGGTAAAAGGACGAGTGACAATGGCCACGACTAGCGCACCTGCATCTTTCGCGATACGAGCGACCACCGGAGCGGCGCCTGTACCAGTGCCACCACCCATACCGGCAGCGATAAAGACAAGATCCGCACCATTAACCATCTCTCTAATGGCGTCAGCGCTCTCTTCTGCGGCTTTTTCTCCGACTTCAGGAACACCCCCGGCTCCTAAGCCTCCCGTCGTGTTCTCTCCTAAAACTGTCCTATTTGATGCTTTAGAAGAGGAGAGAGCTTGTTTATCAGTATTCAAAACATAGAAGGTGACATTAGCAATTTCATCATCAATCATACGATTGACAGCATTGCTTCCTGCTCCCCCCACACCAATGACGACAATTTTGCATGCGGGTTCAAAATTATCTAAGTCATAGTTCCCACTAGCCATTGTTACGACCTCCTTTAGAAGATGTACGTGTTCCAGTAGGATTGGCTGCTGGACGAGTATCTTCATAAATATTCTTATATTTAGAGTTTGTTAAAACTGCTCCTAAGACATTGTAGAGATTGGGTTTTCTCGCTCCTAAACTCGTGGGTACGGGAGTGGTGATATTCTTTGAACTCACTATCGGAGAGAGATAGGAGACGAGTCCATTAAGACGGGCTCCACCCCCGATTAAGACCATCGGGAGAGAGCGGTAAAAGTCTTTCTCTTCCTCTTCATAACCCGCGAGTAAGACATCTATCGTCGTATTGAGATGATTGATGAAGGTTTCAAGTTCTTCTTTGACAAGATCATTTAGTTCAGAAGCATAACAGACCTTCCCCTCTTCGCTTGTATAGATGGGAACTTGGAAACGCATTTGCTTCTTATCATAGCCATAGAGACATTTAAGCTCTTCGGCTTTTTCCATAGAAACACTAAGATGATGAGCGATATGTCTCGTAATACTATTCCCACCCCAGGCAAACTGTTGAGAGGAATATAGCACTCCATCGCCAATAAGAGAAACAGTAGTCATCTCTCCACCGATATCCACTAAGAAGTAAGCACTAGGGGTTGTGGGTTGAGTAGCGAGTAGTTCGCAAGCGGCAAAAGGTGCCACTACCATTCGAGAGATAGATAATCCCGCTTCAAGAACCGCTCTACGATAACTATCAATAAGAGGGATGGGGAGAGTGTGAAGTTTCGCTCGCATGGTTAGTCCCGTAGAAACTAAACCAATAGGAGGGGTTATATACTCCTTCCCATCATCGACAATGAAGGTGTCAGGGATAATATCCACACAATCATTATTGAGTTCCGCCGGAAATTTATCTTTTCTAATCAAAGCGTATAAGTTCTTAATATCTATCGTATCGATTCTTCCTTCTGGAGAGACAATCGTCGTGAACTTATCATTGTTAAAGACCACAAGACCATTAGGAGGAAGCACTAAGATAACCTCTTGAACGAGGACCGAGATCTTTGCATCAGGATCTTCAAACTTGGTTAAAGAACTAATCTCTTTGACAAGTTTGGCTTTATCAACGATGGAACCATTCTCGATGACACCAGAAAGAGGTTTCTCCTTCACATAGATAACATACACTTGTCCTTCATTTTCAAAACCTTCAAGAAGTTTGAGAGATGAATCCGAAATTTCAAGAACAAAGACAGGTTTTTTCATACTGCTATTTTATAACTTTCGACTAATATTATACAAGAAATTAGTAAAATCATAAAATATAATTTTATAGTCTACTAAATATCTACTATTTTTCAACTTTTAAAAGTGGTCAGGCCCCACACTACTACGATGATCGAAACAAAAGAAAAACCCCATACATAAGGGGGATAGTACGGGGTTAGAGGCAGGAAGACACCTGTCTTAAGGAGGTTATATTATAACAACATTTCTGTCGATATAATTAACTTACATTACCAGTATTTTAACATTGATATTTTATCTCGTCAATACCTAAAAATAACCTTATTCATCAAATGGGGATTCGTAAGATAAAACATCAATAGAAGAGGTTTCAAGATTCTCCACGACTTCTGTGTGAACAGTCGAGGTTTTGTTATTTGAAAGATATGTAGGGATAGTGATGATAGCGCCGATTGAAACGAACAATAAAGTAATGAAACTGATGTTTCTTAAGCGATAGTAGCTTGCGGTCCTGTTGTACTTAATAAGTTTGTCTTTCATCGTGTTTCCTCTACTTTCTTTCAATCACTCTTAGCTTTGCGCTCTTACATCTGGGATTAGCTTCCACCTCTTCTTCACTCGGGGTGATCACCTTATTGTTGATTAACCTATAATCAACATCCCTATTTATCTGCGGTCCATTGATTCTATCTCCTTGGACGACGGCATACTTTCTAAATGTTTGTTTCACTATCCTATCTTCTAGGGAATGGAAGGATATTACTGCAAGTCGGCCACCACTATCTAAGAATGGCAAGACCTTCTCTAAGGTTTCTCTTAGGACATTGAGTTCATCGTTTACTTCAATACGGAGAGCTTGAAATACTTGTTTAGCGGGATGACCGGGTTTAGATAACTCCTTACTGGGCTTGCTCTTTTTAATGATCTCTACGAGTTCAAGTGTGCTTTCAATCGGTTTCTTTTCTCTTTCTAGGACAATGTTTCGAGCAATGCTTGAGGAGTATTTCTCTTCTCCATATTCTTTGAATATCTGGGTGAGTCTCTCTTGCGAATAGGTATTAACAACTTCTCTTGCGCTCAAGGGATTGTCTTTATCCATTCTCATGTCAAGAGGTCCATCTTCTCGATAAGAGAAGCCTCTCTCACTCTCATCAAACTGGTTTGAGCTGACCCCAAGATCCATAATCACTCCATCGACAGAAGTTGTTCCTAACTCCTTTAAGATGGTGTCAACATGGACGAAGTTATCTTTGATAAGGGTGAATTTCTTTGAGATGTGATTAAGTCTCTCACTAGAGGCTTTTATCGCCTCTTCATCTTGATCAACCCCGATAAGATAACCTGTCGTGAGACTCTCAAGGATTCGTGAAGCATGTCCTCCTCTTCCTACGGTGAGATCAAGATAGATTCCTTCGGGCTTAACTTTTAAGAGAGAAATAGTCTCCTCAACTAGGACTGGTAGATGTCCGTAATCCTTATCACTCGCCATGATCAATGAGTTCACCTGCGACTTCTTCATAAGAAGAATCAGCTTCTTTTTCGTATTCGAGATACTTCGTACGATCCCAAATTTCAATGTGGTCCACCACTCCAAGGATGAAAATATCTTTTCCGATTCCATACCTGGTGATGAGGGCAGTGGGTATCGTCACTCTTCCAAGCTTATCAACCTCTAGTTCATAGGTAGAAGAGAGTTGGGTTCTTATGTAAGAGCGGCTCTCCTTCTTTTGAAAAGGAAGAGAGTTTATTTCGGTAATTAAGTTATTAAATGCTTCGGCGCTATAAAGAGAAAGCGCTCCATCATATCCCTTCATGATATAAAGAGGAGAGGAGACCTCTTCTCTCATCCTTTTAGGGATGACAATGCGGTTCTTTTCATCAAGTGAATGTTCATAACGACCAAAAAACATATTTACCACTTTTTCCCACTTTTTACCACTTGACTATATTATAAATAGCATTTTAAAAGTTTGACAACACTTATTTTGATAAAAATAAAAAGCCCTCCAAAAGGAGAAGCTATGTTACAGATGAGAAGATTGGTTATAAGTCGAGATTATCTAAGACATCAAAGGGAGATGATTTATCTTCTTCTCTCTCTTTCTCTAGTTCATCTTCTGTTAAGACTCGATAACCTTTTCCACCTTGAGGGAGGCTCGCTCCTGGTTTGTGGAGATGGAAAGGAACTGTCGCCACAATGATGGAGTGGATGACATCATCGAGATTGATATCTCCATTCTTTTCTATCGTATCAATCCCCTCTTCTTCGTTTCCATTAAAGGAGAAGATAAAATCTTCTTTCTCTTTTCCATGATACTCCACCTCTTCTAGGGTATAACTACAAGGAGCAAGAGCCACAAACTTGACACTCACGGTAAGATAAAGTAGTTCCCCCACTTTGGTGACATCAACATCAGCGTGACAACTCCTTACCCCTAATATATGGACGGGATCAAACTGCTCTGACTTAAAAGAAGGGTCATAAGAAACCCTTTCTTTTTCATTTTCTTTATATGTATAGAAGTTGATTTTCATTAGCTACGAAGCACCGCTTTAAAACGACGATTTAATTCAAACTTAATATTGTCTTCAACTTGTGTCACTTCTTTATCTTCTAGGGTGTGAGTGTCACTTCCATAAGTAATAGTAATGGCGACACTCTTAGTGCCGCTCGCAATCCCCTTTCCTTCATAGACATCAAAGACTTCACAAGAGGTGACAATCCCGTTAGCGGTCTTAGTAATAAGATGAAGGAGTTCTTGACTAGTGACCTCTTTTGAGACAATAAGAGCGAGGTCGTGACTAATAGTGGGATATTTAGAGATCTTTTCCATCTTCGTGGTGCTGACCTTAAGAGCAAAGATATCATCAAGAACGACCTCAGCGAGTAAAACATTATTCTTTCCAAGGTCGTATTTAGTGATGGTCGTTGGATGAAGCTCTCCAAAATAACCAATGGTCTTACCAGCGATGGTGATAAGAGCGCTCTTTCCTGGATGGAGCTCCTCCACTTGATCATTACTAACAATCTTATAACGGCTAGCGTCCACTCCTAAGGTTTCAAAGATTCCACAAACAAGTCCTTTCAAGTCATAGAAGTCATAAGGACGAGTGACGAGAAGTCCTTGTTCATGTTTATCATTAACAAGAGCGATACATAAATGATGAGTATAGCTATTCTTTGTGGTTATCTCACTAATTTCAAATAGGGCCATATCCTTGGTTTGACGAGAGATGTTATAAATAACATTCTTCATCATGGAGTGGGCTAAACTCGTTCTTACCACCACATGATCGTCTGTGAGGGGATTCATCACTTTATAAGCATCATGATCAAAGATGGTAGTAAAGGTTTCGTCGTACTCTTTCTCACTTAATAAAGTGTAAGAGAGACACTCATCTAAACCTTGATTTAAAAGATAATCACTAACAAGGTTAATCTTGATGGCACTTTCACTTAAAGAACCCTCACTACTCTCAAAGGTGGGAAGAATAGAGGGCACGTGCTCATAACCAAGGAGACGAATGACCTCTTCACTAAGATCTTCCCATCTCTCAATATCAAGACGATAGCTGGGGACAGTACAGATAAACTTATTCCCTTTATCCGTAACTTTAAAGTTGAGTCTCTCAAGAGCTCCTTTAATCTCCTTAGGAGAGAAAGAAGTGGCAAGACGAGAATTTATCTTTTCATAAGTGGTTTCAATTTGAATGGGTTTTTCTTTTTCACTTTGATAAATGATAGTTTGCGAGAATTGCTCTCCCCCACAGAGTTGTTTAATTAAACTCGAGGCATAATCAATGACAAATTCAGACTGAAAGTGATTGGTCCCTTTCACAAAGCGAGAGGAAGATTCACTACTTAAACCAAGTCTCGTGGAAGTATGTCTAATCGTCACCGCATAGAAAGAGGCCGCTTCAATAACAATGTCTGTGGAACCACTATCAACCGCACACTCTAAAGAACCCATCACTCCACCGAGACACATTGCCCTCTCTTTGGAGCAGATACAAATATCTCCTTTGATGACATCATATGATTTAGTGTCAAGAGCGACAAAGCTTCCTTCATAGTCATCTCTCGCCACAAGTTTTCTCTCGGGGAGTTTATTAACATCATACATGTGTAATGGTTGACCGGTAATAAGCATGACATAGTTACCGATATCGACAATATTATCAATGGATCTCACTCCCATCGCCATGAGATATCTCTGCATCCATAAAGGAGATGATCCAGATTTAATTCCTTTAATTTCTTTGCCACTGAATTGAGGGCATTTTTCTGTTTCAGAGCCCACTTTAAAGTCGGTTTTATAGGTTTCAAGATGTTCGACTTTTATAGGATAAGTAGGACGAGAGAAGATTGCTCCCGCTTCTTTAGCGATATTTAAGATCGAGAGAAGATCAGGACGATTCGCTAAAACTGAAAGAGAGAGAACATAATCATCTAAAAGAAGATAATGTAAGACATTCTCTTCTCCCACTGGAGCAGCACTATCAAGTTCAATAATTCCCTCTAAATCTTTATCACTTAAATACTTACGATCAAGGCCAAGTTCAAGATAGGAGCAGCACATCCCGTGAGATTCCACTCCTCTAATAGTGGATTTACCAATCTTTCCACCGATTAATTCACAGCCTTCAAGGGCCACGACCACTTTAAGTCCACTTCTTACGTTAGGAGCACCGCAGACAATTTGTTGGGTGCCATATTTCTGACCAAGATTGACACTTAAAACATGAAGATGAGTGCCTTCTATCTCTTCACAAGTTAAGACTTCTCCAATACAGAGTTTTGTGCCATACGCTAAAGGTCTAGTCCCTTCCACTTCAATGCCCGCAAAGGTAAAACCATGGGCAATCTCTTCGACGCTTAAGCCCTCTAAATCCACAAACTGTTTTAAACAATTAAGAGAGACTTCCATTACGATACCTTCTTTTTAAATTGTTCGAGGAAACGTACATCATTAGTGTAGAATCTCCTGATATCATCAATGCCATACCTAAGCATGGCCACTCTTTCAATCCCAATTCCAAAGGCAAATCCACTATAAACCTCTGGATCGTAACCATTTATTTTAAGAACATTAGGATGAACCATCCCTGCTCCTAAGATTTCAATATAACCATTCTTACACATAGAGCAACCCTTGCCCCCACAATTTCCACAAGAGACATCAACCTCCACACTCGGTTCGGTAAAGGGGAAGAAAGATGGACGGAAGCGGACTTCTCTCTTTTCTCCAAACATCGCTTTGGCAAAAACCTCAAGAGTGGCTTTAAGATGAGCCATATTAATTCCCTTATCCACCACTAAACCTTCGATTTGAGCGAATTGATGAGAATGCGTCGCATCATCATCATCTCTACGATAAGTCTTCCCTGGGCAAATAATCTTAAAGGGTTTCCCTGCTTTTTCTTCCATCACCCTCGCTTGAATGTTAGAGGTTTGACTACGGAGAAGTAAGTTTTCATTTATGTATAAAGAATCCTGCATATCTCTCGCGGGATGATCTTTAGGAATATTCAATCTTTCAAAATTGTAGAGGTCACTCTCTACTTCTGGTCCTTCTTTAACTTCGTATCCCATCTTAAGGAAGATATCGGCAATTTCATCACGGATGATATAGAAAGGATTCTTCGCTCCAATGCTATTACCTCTTCCTGGAAGAGTGATATCAAGTTTCTCGTGGGCAAGTTTTTCATTGAGCTCTTCAAGAGTTATTTCTTCTGACCTTGACTCAAAAGCGGAGGTTAACTCCTCTCTTAAACGAGATAAGAGACTTCCGTACTCTCTTTTTTCCTTATCAGAGAGAGAAGGAAGTTGACTGGTTAAGAGAGCAAGTTCTCCTCTTTTTGCAAAAAAGCGATTACGAAAAGTGGTGATATCCGCACTCGAGACAATCTTACTTAACTCTGCAAAAGCAGTCTTTCTTAATTCTTCAATGTTATCTTTTAAACTCATACCTTGTTATTTTATCATACAAGAGTTTTATAAAAAACTAGAAATTTTTTATAACTTTGTGCCATTTATAAAATAAAACATGACAATTCCCGCACAGACTGCAACATTAAGGGAATCGATGTCATTCATTTTGATACTGATTCTTCTATCCGCGAGATTAACTACTTCCTCACTCACTCCATGGGCTTCGCTTCCAAAGACTAAAAGGTAGGGTTCTTTCACTCTCGTATCCACAAGGGTATCTTCATTGAGGGGAGTGGTCACATAAATAGTATGGGTGCGTTTATAATCTTGAACGGATCCTTGCTTAATGGGGAGGGAGAAGATAGCCCCTTTTGAAGCGGAAACAACCTTAGCGTTATAGATAGAAACACAATCACTTGAGAGCACTACTCCATCAAAACCAAGAGCGAGAGCAGTCCTTAAGATAGTTCCCATATTTCCTGGATCTCTGACACCATCAAGATAAATGAGCTTATCTTCCTTACTGAAAGGAACCTCTTCCATCTTAGAAATAAAAACCACTTCTTCATTATTGACTAAAGAAGAGATCTTTTCTAAGACATTAGTGGGTACGACAATTTGTTCAATATCCCCAACATTTTCTAACTCTTTTGTGGTAAAAATCGTTTCCACCACTCCTTGTTTAAGTGCCATTTCCAGATTGAATTTTCCTTCACACAAAAACTTCTTTTCGCTTTTGGCAAAAGAAATATTCTTAAGCTTAACAGTGTACTTAATTAAAGGATTAGTAAGAGAAGTAATTTCTTTAGTCATTGCGGATTCCTTTTTTCAAACTCTTCTGTATTTCCCGATAATTTGGACAATACTTATACACGATATTATAGAAGTTTTGGGAGTGGTCAAAATAGAAATAATGGGCTAATTCGTGAACGATAACTGTGTCAATAATCTCAGGATCATAATGAACAAGCATCATCGCAAAAGTTAAAGTGTGAGTCTTAAGAGAGTTCGTGCCCCATCTAGTCTTCATCACTCTCACTCTTACATTATATGGCTCTTTGATAGACATTAAATCCTCGTAATAGTTCACTCTTCCCACTAAATATTCCTTAAACATCTTCTTAAGTTTCCTATCAAGTTCTTCCTTTGATTCATATTCAATGGAGGGATAATTAGTAAAATCGATGGAACCATTAGGAAGAGTTAAATCCGCTTTACGACCAAAGATATAGATAAATTTGTCAGTGTATAAAACTTGTGCTTCCGCTTTATCAACGAGCTTTCTCGCAAACTTATCAAGACCTTCGCGGATCTTCTTTTCACTTGTTAAATAAGGACAGGTTACTTTGAATTTTCCATCAAAAAATCTGTAGCGGATGCTCTTCATTTGTTTGGGGTAAATATTGACGATATAATCCACTCCATCAAGGCTATAAGTAATCTGATTTTTCATCGCTTTATTATAACTTGATTTGACCTTTAATTTATATATAAAATTAAGGAGCGATGAAAAAAGAAAAAATCCTTATCTCCTCTTGTTTGGTGGGCGATAAAGTTCGCTACGACGGGAGAAGTAATCAAGTGGATTCTCTTGATGAACTTCTCGAGAAGTATGAACTCGTCCCTTTTTGTAGTGAAGTTGAAGGAGGATTACGTGTTCCTCGAGCTCCGAGTGAAAGAGAAGGAGATAGAGTAATTAACTCCTTAGGTAAAGATGTCACAAAGCAATACCACCTTGGAGCGGAGAGGGCTTTAAATATCTGTAAGTATTTAGGAATCACGAAAGCGATTCTTAAAGATAAGTCTCCCGCTTGCGGAGTGTATGAAATCTATGATGGAACCTTTGCCCACAAAAAGAAAAAAGGCGAGGGCACTACCACCGCCTTACTTCGAGAAAACGGCATCACTGTCTATAGTGAAAAAGATATCCCTCAATTACTTAATAATTCGAATTTTGACGCTGATGATTAACTTGCATCTTTTTAAGATAAGCTTCAATTAATTCATCCATTTCAAATCCGAGGGGATGGATAAGAGAGAGAAAACAACTAAAGGCCTTCATATAGGTCCTTTCATTTTGTTTTTTAAGGAAAGAAAGAACAAGATCATAGAGATGGAGGAAGTGTTGGTTCACATCATCTTTATCCTTACTATAGGGAATATGGTAACTCTTCACTCCAATATCGATGCCAAGAGAGAGAAAGAAATGCACTCCATCACTATATTCGTCAAGAACTCTTTCTTTGCTCTCGCTGCCTTTATTGCTCCAATATTTAAAGCATCTTGTGGAATTAATGAGTTCCCCAATTTCCACAAGCAAAGCAAGGAGCCTTCTCGTCCTCGTTGAGGCATAAGTGACATTATGCCTTTCACAAATTTCCGTATCTAAGTTCTTTTGAAGAGCATAGAGAGAAGAGAGATCAACTTCCATTAGTCATCCCCCGTCACCTTGTGGAGGTGCCAAATATCTTGGACGTATTCTTCAATGGTACGATCACTAGTGAAGTAACCACTATTGGCGACATTCATTAAGCACATCGTTGCCCACTTATCATGGTTAGCGTAGAGCTTTTGAATCTTTTCATTGGCAGTGACATAAGCATCAAAATCTTTGAGAATGAAGTAGTTATCACGACCATTCATAATCTCATCAAAGATCATTCTGAAGCGGTCTTGATGATAGAAGCACCATGGTCCATTAAAGAGAGAATCAAGAACGTTTTTAATGCGATAATCACTATTATAGATATCCCATGGATCATATTTTCCAGAGTTAGCTAACTCCTCTACTTCTTGCGCGGTTAAACCAAAGATGACAGCGTTATCTTTTCCGCAGGCATCGACAATCTCGATATTCGCTCCATCAAGAGTGCCAAGAGTAACTGCTCCATTCATCATAAGCTTCATATTAGAAGTTCCACTGGCTTCTTTACCAGCGGTTGAAATCTGAACGCTGACATCGCTTGCGGGGATAATGAGCTCCGCAAGGGTGACACCATAGTTCTCAATAAAGACCACTTTGAGATACTTATTGGTTTCTTCATCCGCATTAACGACATCCGCTACCGCTAAGATTAACTTAATAATCTCTTTAGCGTATTCATAACTTGGCGCCGCTTTTGCGCCAAAGAAGAAGGTCATAGGATGAGGTCGATATGAAGGATCATCTTTCATCTTTTGATAGAGGTACATGACATAGAAAATATTTAAGAGTTGTCGCTTATAAGCATGGAGTCTCTTAATCTGGACAATAAAGATAGAATCAGTATCGACATCAATGCCATTATGTTGTTTGACATACTCCGCTAATTTGACTTTACTATCGTGCTTAATTTCTTGAAAATCCTTCAAAACTTCCTTATCTTTAGCGAATTTCTCAAAATCTTTAATCTTACTAAAGTCTGTAATCCAGTCCTCTCCAATACATCTTGTAATGAGATCTGCTAGTTCGGGATTAGCATTTAATAACCACCTTCTATGGGTGACACCATTGGTCTTGTTATTAAATTTAGTGGGGTAGTATTCATTAAAATCTTTAAAGGTAATTTGTTTTAAGATGTTGGTGTGGATTGAGGCCACACCATTAACGGAGAAGGCGGTGACAATGGCAAGATTACACATATGGATTTGTCCATCTTTAATAATCGCCATGCTCTGTTTCTTTTCTTCGGAAACATGCTTCTCAGTAAGCTCAATCATGAAGCGACGATTAATCTCTTCAATAATCATATAGACACGAGGAATAAGGGTCTGGACATATCTCACTGGCCACTTCTCAAGGGCTTCTGGCATCACTGTGTGATTGGTAAAGGCCATGCAGTGGGTGACCTCTTTCCAAGCATCATCCCACTCCATATTGTAGTCATCGAGAAGAATTCTCATCATCTCCGGGATGGCAAGGATCGGATGGGTATCGTTGAGTTGGAAAACATATTGATCGCTGATGCCCACCACGGTTCCGTGATGCTTATAATATGATTTCACTGTGGATTGCACTCCCGCCGAGACAAGGAAGTATTGTTGACGGAGTCTTAAAAGTTTCCCGTGCTCGGTCGTATCATCAGGATAGAGACCATGACATAACTCTTCAATTGAGTGTAAATACTCCTCAAAAGAAGTGTTTTTAGGAAGATTTTCAGTTGAGGGCTCCGCATTCCATAGTCTTAAATAGTTAGTAATTTGATTACGATATCCGACGACAGGAACATCATAAGGAACCGCGGTGATATGAAGAGCGTTACCCGTCTTCATCCCATACGTTCCATCAGGTTTAAGATAGCTTTCAGGGTTTCCATAGAACTGGACATCGACCGCATATTTTATTCTTCTTATCTCCCAGACATTCCCGTTGGTGAGCCATTGGTCAGGAAGTTCTTCTTGTCTTCCTTGATCGAGTTTCTGACGGAAGAAACCATAGTGATAACGAATCGTGTTACCATGACCGATATAGCCCAAAGAGGCAATCGAATCGAGGAAGCACGCAGCGAGACGACCAAGTCCACCATTACCGAGACCCGCATCACTCTCAAGCTCTTCGAGTTCATGAATATTAATTCCTAAATCTTTGAGTCCATCTTTCGCCACTTGATAGATGCCAAGATTTTGCATATTGTTCACTAAAAGTCTGCCAATAAGGAATTCCATAGAGAAATAAATAAGGGTTCTCTCGTGTTTACTCACAGTGAGATTATGAGTTTTGACATAGTCAACATTCGCGTAATCTCTCACCATTTCCCCTAAGATTTGATATTGCTCGGTGGCGTGAGAGTTATAGACATCCACGCCATATCTCTCAATCATTCGTCGAGTAAACTCTTCCTTAAAATCATTTTTACTATCAAACATAAGTGATCCTCCTTTCCAAAATAAAAAATAGGATGAATAGTTTGGTATTAATTATTTAACTTTTTTAAAGATACACGCGGCAAGAGTGCCAAGCTTAATAGTGATGTGATAGGGTTTTCCTTCACTACCACCTAAACCAGTGGTAAGGGGGAGACCATTATATTGGTTCCACCCACCATAGACATCTTTATCACTATTAAAGATTTCTTCGTACTCCCCCTCTTCTATGACGGGAATGTCATAGTCGGGGTAAAACTCTGTCGTCATATTAAAGACAAACACCAAGAGATCATCATCCACTTTTCTTTGGAAAGCAAAGACAGATTGATCTCTGTTATCCACCATCAACCACTGGAAATGAATGGGATTATATTCTTCCCAGTACATGGCTTTTTCATGACAATAAATTCTATTTAAGTCTCTTACAGTTCTTGAGACAGAATCATGCTTTGGATAAGACTTCAGATTCCAGGGGAGAGATTTATTTTCATTCCACTCATCAAAGGAACCGAGTTCGTTACCCATGAAGTTGAGTTTTTTACCAGGATGTGCAAACTGATAAGTATATAAGTTCCTTAATATGGCAAACTTACAATCATAGTCACCCCAGAGTTTATTAATAATAGTTCCCTTTCCATGCACGACTTCGTCGTGACTAAGGGGAAGAAGGAAGTTATCAGAATAGAAATATGCCATCGAGAAGGTGAGTTTGTTGTGGTCATATTTCTTATATATCGGATCAAGAGAGTAATACTTAAGGGTGTCGTTCATCCATCCAAGGTCCCACTTATAATCAAAGCCAAGACCTCCTTGATCTGTGCCTTTGGTCACCAAAGCGTAGTCACTCGAATCTTCCGCAATCATCATCACGGTGTCGTGAGCGATATGCATCTTCCCATTGAGTCTTTTAATAAACTCCACCGCTCCTTCATTAAGGCCGTTACTCTTATCCCCATTATAGAAGATGATATTAGAGACCGCGTCCACTCTAATACCATCAAAGTGGTAATAATCAACAAAGAAGTTCATCGCACTCATAAGGAAGCTTCTCACTGGATCTTTTCCAAGGTCAAATTGGAGGGAACCCCAAGGAGAAACTCTCCATCTATTTGAATATTCAAATAGTTTTGTGCCATCAAAATCCGCAAGAGCCCACTTATCGTTAGCGAAGTGAACAGGAGCAAAGTCTAAGATGACTCCGATATTAGCCTGATGTAAACGATCAATTAAAGACATTAATTGGAAGGGGTTTCCATACCTTGAATCCACTGAATAGAAACCTGTGGCTTGATAGCCCCAGCTTCCGTCAAAGGGATATTGAACAATCGGCATAATCTCAATATGGGTAAACCCATGTTCTTGAATATAAGGAATAAGATAATCCGCGATTTCTTCATAGGAGAGGACATGACCATCCATAGCTCTCCCTTTCCAACTTCCAAGGTGCATTTCATAGATTGACATGGGTTGATCAAAGTTACGACTTCTTGACGCTAACCAAGGATCATCATGCCACATGAAGTTATTGATATCGAATAACCTGGAACAAGTTCCAGGACGGAGTTCACTATAAAAAGCGAAAGGATCCGCACGATCAACATAGTTCCCTTTCGCATCTTTAAAATGGAATTTATATGATTGATAACTCACGAGGTGAGGAACAAAGACTTCCCACACTCCGCAGTCATCAACTTTGTGCATCTTATCTCTTCCGACATCCCACTCATTCCACTCTCCAATGACAGAGACGTCACTCGCACATGGAGCGTATAATCTAAATACAACACCATCTTCTTGGTCAAGTTTCACAAAGTGGGCACCAAAATACTTGTATGCCTCAAGTGTCTGACCCATAAGGAAGTCGTAAAGTAAACCAAATGCCATATTTAGAAACGAATGATTGAATATCATTCTCTACTAAAAGTATAATGAGAACGGGTCAAATTTCATACTAAAAATTAATCTAAGATAATTTTTTATATGAGATGTGATATAGTAAAGAAATTAGAGACGAGGTAGTTATGGCAAAAGTAATGACAATCAATTCCGGAAGCTCCACTGTAAAGTTTAAACTTTACGAAATGCCGGAAGAAAAAGTTTTATGTTCAGGAAACTGTGAAAGAATCGGTGAAAAAACCGGAATTTTCACCTTTAAATGGGGTGATCAAAAAGAAGTCGATGACAAGATTGTCTTTCCCACTCACGGAGAGGCCGCTCAAAAGGTGATTGCCACCATTAAAGAAAAAGGAATTATTAAAGACTTTAGTGAAATAGAAGCCATTGGTCATCGTATCGTCCAAGGTGGTAAATACTTCAGTGAGAGTGCTCTCTTTACAGAGGAGAACGAGAAGCTCATTGAATCTCTTATTCCTCTCGCTCCTCTTCATAATGCCGCACATTTAGCGTGCTATCGAGCTTTTAAGGAAGTCTTACCCGATACTCCCGCCATTGCGGTCTTTGATACTGCGTATCATCAATCTATGGAAGAAGAGGATTATCTCTTTGCCATTCCTTATGAATTAAGTGAGAAATATAGCATCAGACGTTATGGAGCCCATGGCACCAGTCATCAATATCTCGCTCAAGAATGTAAGAAATACTTAGGTAAGAATAAAGATCCCAAGATTATTACTTGTCATATTGGTTCAGGTGCCTCTATCACCGCGACAAGAAACTATAAATGTGTAGCCACTTCTATGGGACTTACACCTTTAGGGGGCATCATGATGGGGACAAGAACTGGAGATATGGATCCAAGTGTCTTTAATTATCTTGTTCAAGTCACTGGTCAGAGTGCGGAAGAGGTCTATCAGATGCTCAATAAGAAATCTGGCTTACTCGGTGTCAGTCAAATCTCTAATGATTCGAGAGATGTCTACGCGGCATTTGAAGCGGGTGACCCCAGAGCCATTAGAACGATTAAACTCTTTAATCGACGTATTGCCGACTACATCGGACAATACTATGTCCGTCTAGGAGGATGTGATATCCTTGTGTGGTCCGCGGGAATTGGAGAGAATGAACCGAGGACAAGAAGAGATGTCTGTCGTCTCCTCCACGATTCTCTTGGAGTGGAGATTGATGAAAAACTCAATGAGACAATCCACGGCACAGAAGCTGTCATCTCCACAAAGAAGAGCAAGATTAAGGTTGTGGTTATCCCCACAGATGAGGAAGTGATGATTGCTAGAGATGCCTTAAGAATTGCTACCTCCTTAAAAGAAGGAAAGAAATAATGGCGAAAGAAAAAAGCGAAATTCAAAAGTATCAAAACCGATATAGTGAGCAATACAAACATATTCTCTCTAAAATTGAGCAATACGATAATATCGTCATCTTCAGGCATATAATGCCTGACTATGATTGTCTTGGAACGCAAATTGGTCTTTATACATGGATAAAAGATAACTATCCACATAAGAATGTAAAGATTGTTGGGGATAATCATGTGACCTTTACTCCAAGACTCTTTCCCGTGATGGATGTTTTACATGATGGAGATTTTGAGAAACCATTTCTCGCTCTTATAGTGGATGCCTCTAATGCCTCAAGAGTGGCGGATCCAAGATGGGAGAAAGCGGAATATAAGATTAAGATTGATCATCACCCTGATGTGGAGAACTTCACTGACTATAAATTAGTGGATGACAAGATGGTCGCTTGCGCGGAACTGCTCTGTAATATGCTCTTTGGCGTAAAACATAAAGTGATGAGTGAAGAAGCCGCCAAATACTTCTTTATTGGAATCATAGGCGACTCTGGAAGATTACAGTATCCTTCCACGACTGTCCATACCTTTGAGATTGTGGAAAAGTTAATGAGATGTGGGATAAATATTGATAAGATTTATCAAAACATGTATGTGAAGAAAATTGAAGATCTCAACGTTACCGCTTACATCTTAAATCACTTCACAGTCAGCGACCATGGTGTGGCCTATTATATCCTTGATCTTGAAACCCAGGATCGTCTTCATATCACCACTGAAAGAGGGAAGGAGAATGTCAATCTCTTCTCTAACATTGATGGCATCAATGCCTGGTGCTCAATCACAGAAGATGGGAAAGATCACTGTTGGAGAGTCTCAATAAGAAGCAAAGAGAAAGCCATTAATGGTGTGGCGGCGATGTTTGAAGGCGGAGGTCATGACCATGCCTCCGGGGCAAAACTTTGGTCTTTGGATGATCTACCAAGACTTATAGAAGAACTCGATAAACTCTTTATTGAGTAAGAATAAAACAAGAAGCAAAAATACCTTTATCACAAAAAGGTATTTTTCTTTATAAGAAAAGGTAGAGAGTTTATAATAAACTTATGTTTACACCCTTAAGAATTATTACTGGTTATACTTTTCTTTCTAGCGGTTTATCGGTTGATAAAACTGTTGGATATTTAAAGAAAACCAATTATCTCGGAGCGGGCATTTGTGACCGTGGGGTTTTATATGGTTTAGCAGAGTTCTATCACCTCATGAAAGGCATTGATAAAAAACCCATTGTGGGTATAGAACTCGTCATTGATTCTTTAGTGTGCGCGATTTACATCATTAGTGAAGAGAGCTATCGCGATATGTGTCAATTAAGCGCACTGCTCGATGAGTATGAAGTCTCCTTAAAAGACATTGAAAGATTCACGAAGAACTCCCTTGTCGTGATCGATACAAGCACAGATTCTTTCCAAGCCTTGTTTGAGAATGACCTAGAGATGAGAAAGAAACTTCTCTCTTTTTCAAAAGCCTTTAAAGAATGCTATTTAGGAATCGAAGTCATTAGCAAAGAAGATAAACTTAAAGCGGATCGCGTCAGAAAGTTTGCTCGTCAATATCCCTATCCTTTAGTGGCTTTCCCTAAGATCCGCTACAAAAAAGAAGAAGACGCCATCTCAATTAAGATCGCAGAGGCTATAAGAGATAGTGCTAATCTTGAAGAGAAAAGTGCTACTGGAGAAGAGTGCTTCCACGATGAAAGTTATTATCAGCAAAGATATACAAAAGAAGAAATTGATAACACGGAGAAGATTCTTTCTTCCTCTACTTTTGATTACTTTATGAAGAGAGGAAAAATGATCCATTATTCCGATGAAAGCGATAAAAACCTTTTAAAAGAGAGGGCTTTTAAAGGACTAGAAAGTAAAAACCTTGCAAATCAGGAATATGTCGAGAGATTAAACTATGAACTCGAAGTTATTGAAGAAATGGGCTATAACGACTACTTTTTAGTGGTGGCCGATTATGTGAGATATGCGAGAGAAAATCATATTCTAACCGGTCCTGGAAGAGGTAGCGCGGGTGGTTCTCTTGTCGCCTATGCCCTGGGGATTACCACAATTGATCCCATAAAGCATAGTTTGAGATTTGAAAGATTTTTAAATAAATCTCGTAAGTCCATGCCAGATATCGATGTCGATTTCGCGGATAATCGTCGTGATGAAGTCGTTGAGTATGTAAGAGAGAAGTATGGAAAGAATCGAGTAGCTAATATCGTTACTTTCCAAACTATTGGCGCGAAGCAAGCTCTAAGAGATATCGGAAGAGTCTATCAATATAAAAACTCCCATATCGATCGACTTTGTAAAATGCTTGGGAAAAGCGATGTTAGTTTAAGAGAGAGCTACCTCACAAACAAGATATTTAAAGAAGAGGTTGATCGCGATAAGTATGTCTTAGAGATTGTCACCTTAGCCTCTAAGATTGAAGGTCTTCCCCGACAAAGTGGCCAACATGCCGCGGGTATTGTTTTAAATGATGAACCCCTAGAGAACGCTATCCCCATCACTAAGGATTTTGATGGTAACTATATTGTCCAATATGAGATGACATACCTTGAAGAAGATGGATTCTTAAAGATGGATTTTTTAGGACTAAAGAACCTCACTATTATCGATAACTGTGTCGCTCTCATCAACAGAACTGAACATCTCCATCTCGATCCCTTTAATCTCGATTGGGACAAGAAAGAAGCATATGAAGTTATCTCTCGCGGAGAGACCATGGGTCTCTTCCAGATAGAAAGTGAAGGTATGCTTAAATCAATAAGAGAAATCCAACCAACCTGTTTTGATGATATCGTCGCCCTGCTCGCTCTCTTTAGACCTGGACCCATGAGCTCTATCCCTATGTACGCAAAAAGAAAGAAAGGTTTAGAGAAAGTCACCTATCTCTCTAAAGATATGGAAAGGATTCTTGCTCCAACCTATGGAATTATCGTCTATCAAGAACAGATTAACGAAATCGCTACCACTATGGCGGCTCTTAGTCCTGATGAAGCGGATAATTTTAGAAGAGCAGTCTCGAAAAAGGATGCCACCAAAATGGTGGGTCTTGAGAGAGAATTCATCGAAGGAGCAAAGAAAAATGGTTATAGCGAAAAAGATAGTAAAGAGACCTTTAAGCTCATCGAAAAGTTTGCAGAATACGGATTTAATAAATCACATGCTGTAGGTTATGCAGTGGTAACGGTTGAGATGGCGTACCTTAAAGCCTTATACCCCTTACAATTCTATGCTTGTATCCTTGATAGCACCTCAGGTAGCGATCCTAAGTTCAACCAATATCTTGTGGAGATGAGAAAGAACAATTACAATGTCGCTCTTCCTTCTATTAACTACTCCACGGCGAGATTTGAAATTAAAGATAATACTCTTCTTTATCCATTAACTGGAATTAAAGGACTTAATGTCCCTAATGCCTACGATATCTTAAGAGAAAGAGAAATCAACGGAAAGTTCGAAGACTTCTATTCGTTTGTGACGAGAATGTTCCCCTACCACTTCACGGAAAACATGGTCACTAAACTTATTGATGCAGGAGCCTTTGATGAGATGAATCCTTCTCGTGCTTCTTTAAGAGCGTCAATTCTCTATGCTTTCCAACTTGCTAAACTCTCCGTTGGAGAGAATGGACAACTTACTTTAGGATTATCTCTCCCGAAACCCAAGATTATCGTCGATAAAGATGACTTAAAAGACAATCTCGAGAGAGAAAAAGAATGTTTAGGGACAAATCTCTCTAAGAGTCCACTCTCTTATAGACAAGATTTACTTGCCGCTAATGAGGTCACACCTCTTGAAAAGGTGACGGCCTATAATAAGACCTATAATGTCGCGGGAATGGTTCTCTCAGTAAAAAAGATAACCACTAAGAATAAACAGAATATGGCATACATTAAGATCTTTGATGATGTCACTGAACTAGAAGTCACTGTATTCCCATCACTATATGAGAAAGTCTTTGATTTACTCACTAACTACAATTGTCTCCTTATTAGAGGAAAGAAAGATCAACAATCCTTTATCGCGGAGGACATTAAACTATTAGAGGAGAGCATCTAATATGGCAAAGCTCATACTCGTTGATGGTAATTCCTTATTGTTTAGAGCATTCTACGCTACGGCATACTCTTCTCCTAATGGGATTATGAGAACTTCTAGTGGTGTCCCCACAAACGCAATCTTCTCTTTTAGTGCGATGATTAATCGCATCTTAAAGGATCTTAATCAAGGGGACTATTTTATGGTGGCTTTTGATGCGGGTAAAAAGACCTTTAGGAATGAAGAGTTAGAAACCTATAAAGCGAATCGAAAAGCCGCACCAGACGAGCTTGTCAAGCAATTCCCCATTGCCAGAGAATTCCTTAAAGCTCTCAATATCTTTCAATTTCAAGAAGAGGGGTATGAAGGGGATGATATTATTGGTTCGCTATCTTCGATAGCGGAATCACAGAATATCAAGACCATTATCTATACTTCAGATAGAGATTTCCTTCAATTAGTGAATGACAAGATTAACGTCAATATCCTTATTAAGGGGATGAGTGATACAGAATTATATGATACCCAAAAAGTCTATGACAAATATGGGTTTGGACCAGAGTTTATACCAGACTACAAAGGATTAAGAGGTGACAGTGCAGATAACCTAAAAGGCATCAGTGGCGTGGGTGAAAAGACCGCTTCAAAACTTATTGAAACCTATGGTGACTTCGATAGTATCGTGAAGGCCATGGAAAATGATACTTCTAAGGTTGGCCAATCAATCATCGCAGAGCAAGATCAAGGAAGACTCTGTAAACAACTTGGTATCATAAGAAAAGATATTGAATTACCTTTTGACCTTAAAGATACACTTTATGAGGGCTACTCTTTTAATCACATTAAAGAGTTCTGTGATAAGTATGAGCTTAAGACCTTTCTCAATCGTCTCATTAATAAATGGAAGAGAGATGATGAAGAGGAGGAGATGGTTGTTTCTGATATTAGTGAACTCGATACCAAAGATGTGAATGAGATTGGAATTGCTATCGATCTTGAAGATGAAGAGGATTACTACAACTCCCCTATTCTTGGGGTGGGATTACATATTAAAGATAAGAACTTCTATGTCGATATCCCCACACTTAAAAAGACAAAAGATCTTCTAGATCTTTTAAGAAACGAAAATGTCAAGAAATACTGCTACGATTATAAATGCATAAAGGTGGCCCTATCCACGCAAGGAATTGAGATTAATGGATTAGCATTTGATATCTTAATTGCCACCTATCTCCTTGATACCTCTCTTAATAAGAATGCTGAACATATCTTCTCTTACTTTGGAGAGAATATCTCATCGAGAAAAGATAACACCATGTCGCTTCTTGATATGGATAACTCCTTAACCACTACCAAGATTGCCTACTTTAGTTATAAGCTCGCTCCTAAAGTGGTCACTGATCTCTCGATTAGTAAGATGCTAGATTTATATAATGATCTCGAATTACCACTTGTTGATACCTTAGCCAATATGGAAATAGAGGGTTTCCCACTAGATAGAGGAGAGCTAGAAGAATATGGGAAGCAATACCAAGAGATAATTAACGAGAAAGAGCAAGAGATATACCAATTAGCGGGTAAGGAGTTCAATCTTAATTCTCCAAAGCAACTCGCGACTCTATTGTTTGAAGATCTTGGACTCTATGATAGAAGCGGAAATGGTTCCACTTCAGTAGAGAATCTCAATGAAATCAGAGAGGAACATCCTATCATCCCCGCGATACTAGAATATCGAAAGTACTTTAAACTCCTCTCTACCTATGTCAATGGCTTGACCGCTCATATCAGAGAGGATAATAAAATCCACGCTCAATTTAACCAAGCTCAGACCCAGACAGGAAGATTATCATCTTCTAATCCCAACCTTCAAAACATCCCTGCCAGAGATGAAGAAAGTAAGTTTATAAGAAAAGCTATGCACTATGAAGATGAGAATCTAGAGATATTATCTCTAGACTACTCGCAAATTGAATTACGAGTGCTCGCGCATATGTCAGGATGCCAAACCATGATAGATATCTTTAATTCAGGTTTAGACATTCATGGAGAAATGAGTAAAAGAATCTTCCATCTTGATGGTGAACCCACAGCGGAGCAAAGAAGAAAAGCTAAAACAGTAAACTTTGGTATCATCTACGGAATAAGTGATTGGGGTTTAGCGGATCGTCTTTCTATCCCTTTAAAAGAAGCCAAAGAAATCATCACTTCCTTCTATAAGGAATTCCCAGAAATAGAAGCCTATCTTAATAAGATTAAAGAAGCCGCTAATAAAGATGGTTATGTCTCCACAATTATGGGAAGAAGAAGATATTTATCGGGAATTAATGATAGTAACTACCAAGTAAGAGAATTCCAAAAGAGAGCGGCGGTCAATGCTCCAATACAAGGTAGCGCCGCGGATCTTATTAAAACCGCAATGGTGAAATGCGAAAAGGCTTTAAAAGAAAAAGGACTTGAAACGAAGATGATCCTTCAAATCCATGATGAGCTTATCTTTAAGGTCCCAGTTAAAGAAAAAGAAATCGTCTTACCACTTCTTAAAGATATCATGTCAAATGCCTTAAAACTCAATGTTCCCTTAGAGGTAAACGGAGGCTTTGGCAAGGATTGGTATGAAGCAAAATAGAGGTTAAAATGCCAGAGTTACCAGAAGTCGAAACAATTCGCAATATCTTAAAATCCATTGTGATTGGAAAAACCATTTCAAACGTGGATGTTTTTCGTGAAAAAACTATTTTAAGTGATGTGAATGAATTCAAAAATAATTTAGTGGGAGCCACGATAAAAGATATAGAGAGAAAAGGGAAATTTCTCATCTTTGTTTACGACAATAATTACGCTTTACTCTCTCACCTACGCATGGAAGGAAAGTATTATCTCTTAGAGGAAGAGACACCAAATACTAAGTATGCTAGAGTGGTCTTTCACTTTACAGATAACACCAAATTGTGCTTTGATGATTCGCGATGCTTCGGGATTATGAAATTAGCAAAAACAGCGGAAATTTACGAAGAAAAAGAATTAAAAAGCTTAGGATTAGAGCCTTTTGAAATTTCTGATGTCGATTTTTTGATGAAACGGAATAAGAAAAGTAATAAACCCATTAAGTCAACCTTGCTAGATCAAACTCAAATTGCTGGTCTTGGGAACATTTATGCGGATGAAGTTCTCTTCTATAGTGGTATTAACCCACTAGAAAAAGCGAAAGATATAACTAAAGATCAATGGAAAACGATTATTAAAAATGCCGTTATTATTTTAAATAACGCGATTAAAGATGGAGGCAGTACAGTGCATTCCTATCACCCCGCTGATGGAATTGACGGCAATTTCCAAACAAAATTAAAAGCGTACGGAAAACGAGGAGAAAATTGTCCCAATTGTGGACACGAATTGTATTATAAAAAGATTAATGGACGAGGCTCTACTTATTGCCCGATGTGTCAAAAGAAGCAACACCCGCCTATCTTTGTTGGTTTAACTGGTCCTATCTCTAGCGGAAAATCTGTTGTTCTTGAAATATTCAAGAGAGAAGGTTGCTCTGTTCTTTCATGCGATGAGGTGGTTCATGAGTTATATAAACAACCAGAGGTTATTACAAAAATCTCCTCTATCACGGGCTTAAAATTTGGAAATGAAGTTGATAGAAATGCTTTACGAGAATACACAAACGGCAATCTTAAGGCTCTAAAACGCATTGATAATTACATCCATCCTCTTGTGAGAAAGTATGTAAGCGAATTTCTTGATGAAGCCTGTGGTAGCGCTGTTGTGGAAGTTCCACTTCTTTTTGAAAGTCATTTCCAAGATCTATTTGATTACATTGTCGCAGTTTCTATCTCTAAAGATAGGCAGTTAAAATACCTTAGAGCGAGAGAAGAGCATTTTGAAGAAATGCTTGAATTAAACGGAAAAGAAAACACCTTCTACACAGAGAAGGCGGATTATGTCATAAAAAATGACGGAGATTTAGAACAACTTTCGAAGGAAGTTAAGACTTTTCTTCGTAAAGTCCAGCGAGATTAGAAACCACAATCTCATGGTCACAATCAAGAGCAATAAGATCGACGAGATCTTTTGCTTTGTATCGAGAATCTTTACTCACAGTAATATAGTGTTCAAATAATTCATTAAAGGAGAACTTTGAAACATAAATTGTTTCAAGTTGTCTCTCATTTCTAAACTTAATAATCTTTTTGATGATTTGATCACGGATGTAATCATTCGCAAATTCTTCTCCAAAATTATCCAAGACGAGAAGATTACAGCGGGAGTATCTTTTAATCATCTCTTCTCTCTCTTCTTCACTAGCTTTATTCATTTCGTTAATGCGGTAGACACTATCAAGATAGCAGATTTTGTCCACTCCATCTTTAGCGATTTCATTCGTAATCGCGGTGGCTAGATATGACTTACCAGTATTCTCCGCTCCTTGAATATAAGTAGACTTACGATCAAAGTAGGCTCTTTGAATGGCATCATATCTCTTCTTAGAGGTATCAAGATTTCCGGTCTTAATATCAAGAATGTCCCACTCTTGGGGATAATCTCTAAGAATGTATCTTGTATTTAGTGTGGTTAACTTAAGGATTTGTTGGCAGGGAATAAATAGTTCTTCCACCACTCCAGAGTGAACTTTGATATTACTGGTGACAAAGCTCTCTTTCGAGCACTTTTCAATTCCAGGACATTTGGAACAAATTAAATGATCACAGACATAGTCATAAACACTGTAAATATATTCATCAAGGAGCTTCTCATCAAGATTAGCGGGTAATGGAACTTCTTTTTCGTGCTTTTTAATAAAAGCTTTCATCGAAGCAATTTGCTTGGTGTCTCTTTTTATTCCTAATTCATCGATGTTGATATTAATCTTTTCCATGGCTTATTGAGTTGATGAGAGCGTCCCAATCCTCCTTACTGATTTCATCGTCTTCTTCCTCACCTTTCTTAGAAGGAGTATGAGGAGAAGGAAGTTTAGTGGTCGTGTTATAAAGATACTCAAAAGCATCTTTTGCACAAGTGCATTTCTGTCTCTTTAGTGAGGCTCCTACCTTATCAAGGTAGGAAAACTTAAGAATGTTATTACAACGATCAAGGGTAAATTCAATTAAAGCGTTTAAGACTGAATTCGCTAAACCATACTTCATAGAAATATAGTTAATGGCTTTGATATCTGAGTCTGCGGGGGTGGTATAACCTTGTAAACGAGAGAGGTAATCAGTGGGTGAAAGGGTTTCACAAGTGTTGATCTTCTCTCCTAGTTCTGTTGTGGAGGAAACCTTATCACCACTTGATTTCTCCTTGGGAGTGTACATCACTCTATCGTGATGATAGAGAAGGATTTGACTAAGTAAGGTGTCAAAGTCCACTCTCTCACCTTTTGGTTTCTCACTATCGTAGATCTTAAGGAAGATCTCCGCTCCTTGTTCTTCTTGAATTCCATTAAGAGTGAAGAGGGAGACAAGGCGATTGAGTTCGTCTCTTGTTAGAGCGTCTTGATAATAGGCATAACCCCCATTCTTCTCTTTAACAAACTGGAAGAAGAGATCAACATCAAATTCAGAAACTATGTTTCTGGTACGGCGACTCTTCATCTTTTTATTGTGGGAAGTCGTAATATCAAACATCGCACTATCAATATCCGCGATCCCAAAGGCTTCTTGGAAATTAGAGGTGATGTCATCGCCTTCATCATGACCTTCACTAAGATAATATAAAGACTTAATTCTCTCCGCTTCATCTTTTCCAAGAGAACTTTCAAAAAGAGAACTTCGATAGGGATCCACAAAGAATTGACTAGGAACGACAGGGGCTCTTAATTCATAGTGGTAGATGCTCGCTCCATTAGTGGTTTCAAGTTTTGTCTTAAGAAGTCCAATCCCTTCTAGTTTTTCTCTTGCATCCATAAAGGTTTGAGAATTCATCTTGAGACGATTCCAAAAGTTTTCGTGAGTGGATAAGGAGAAGACTTCTTGATTTCTTGCTTCCGCCATAAAAGAAAAATATAAAGCCACGGCTTCATATCCAATAATGGGTTGATAGAGATTAACAAGAGTCTCTCGATCGTAGTCCGCAACGAGAGAACCAAATCTCACACTAAAGTAATCTTGTCCACTTACTATTACCATACCCTCTTATTATCTAGAAAAGAAAAGGACTATTCAACCAATAATGTTTACATTATTTGACGGTGGAAAACTTCTCCACCATCTAATTGTGAATAAGTGTTCCACCAAATAAGGCTTTTATGAGTCCTCTTCACATTTATCCACATTTCATTTTGTGCATAACTTTTTCTCTCCCCTTTGAAATTATTTAAATAATTTACAAAAGGAGAGCGGTAATATACACTATTAGATAGTAAAGGACACGTCTAATTATGGGAAAAAGAATCGCTATTTTAACTAGTGGAGGTGACGCTCCAGGAATGAATGCGGCAATCAGTGCCATTGTGAGAAAAGGCCTTGATTGTGGGCATGAAATGTTTGTGGTCTACGATGGTTTCTTAGGCCTCGTCAATGGAGATATCAAACAAGTGGATCGAAAGTTTGTCTCCGGAATCATCAATAAAGGTGGCACTGTGATTAGAACCGCCCGTTATCCTGAGTTTGCGGATGTCAGAGTCCAAAAGAAAGCCGTTAAAGTACTTGAAGAAAATAAAATAGATGTCCTCATCGGTATTGGAGGAGATGGAACCTACCATGGTCTTTTAGGTCTCCACAATTGTGGAGCGAAGGTGATTGGTCTTCCTGGTACTATCGATAATGATATTGCCACTAGTGATGAAACCATAGGCTTCAACACCGCTCTCAACACCATCTGTGATGCCCTTGAGAAATTAAAAGATACTTCCTCTTCTCACTGCCGTTGTGCGGTTGTGGAAGTCATGGGTCGTTATTGTGCAGATCTTTCAATCTACGCTGCGATTGCAGAGAGTGCGGAGTGTTTAGTGTGTTATGACCACATTATGCCGGATGAAGAATTATTTGAAAGAATTAGAAAAGTTAAAGAGAGAAAGAGTCACTGCTTAGTGGTGGTTAGTGAGAACTTGCTCGATATTAATGAACTCGCGAATAAGATTGAAGAAGCGACAGGATTTGAGGCAAAACCAGAAGTTTTAGGTCGTCTCCAAAGAGGTGGAGATCCATGTCCTCAAGATCGAATCTTAGCCGCGAGACTTGGTTGCTATTCCATTGATTTAATCAACCAAGGTGTCAGTGGAGTGGTTGTCGGCACCAAGGGAACTGAAGTTGCCGCAACAGGAATTAAAGAGGGCTTCGAGCTTCCTCGTACTGATCGTACCTCCTATTTTGAAATTGCCGATGTGCTTGGAAAATAAATGAAACAAGTAATCTCACTCGATATTGGTGGAACAAATTTACGGGCCGCTTTAGTGGATAGTGATTACCATATTCTTAATGTGGTAAGAATGCCAAATCGTTGCTATGGAGATAAGAAGAAATTCTATAGTAATGTTATTGAAATCATCCAACAACTAGAGCCAGATTTTGATGATGTCATCAATATCTCTTTAGGAGTTCCAGGAAGAGTAAGAAACGATGGTTTTATTGAAGGACTCGCTAATGTGGGAATTAGTGATATCAACCTGGTGAGAGTCTTAAATAGAAAGTTTCATAAAGATGTCTACATCCGTAATGATGCGGAGATGGGTCTTCTTGCGGAAGCCGTTTTAGGCGAAGGAAAAGGCTATGATGGAGTGTATTTCATCACCATTTCCACAGGAATTGGAGGCGCTTTTGCCTTTAAGGGGCACCTTAAAAACTATGGTAAAGAGATTGGTCATATCCCAGTCTTAATTGATGATAACTACTACGAGTTGGAAAAGATGTGCTCAGGAGAGGGGATTAAGAGACTTTGTAAACTATATGATTTAGATGTGAGCTCAGCGTCAGAATTCTTCTCGATGGTGAGAAGTAGTGAGAAGAAGTCTCTTGTGGTCTTTGAAAAGTGGCTTGAGATCTTCTCACGTCTCCTTCGTTATGTTAAAAGAGTCTATAATCCAGATATCTTTACCTTTACTGGAGGAGTCTTTAAAAACAAGGATTTAATCTTTTCTAGATTAAAAGAAATGAATCCTGACTTAAATATGGTAGAATGTTATTTTAGAGAGGACGCGGGACTTATCGGTTCTGCGGTCTACGGATTTAGTCAAATGGAGGAAGAAGAATGAAAATAGTCTTACACGATGGAAGTATCAAAGAAGTTGATCAAAATTCCACAGAAGCTTTTAACACTCTAAATCACTCCACCGCTCACCTCCTTGCCGAGGCTGTTTTAGCCCTATATCCTGATGCAAAACTCTCGATAGGCCCTAGTATTGAAGAGGGCTTTTATTATGATATCGATTTTGGAGACACTCCCTTTAGCGAAGATGATTTAGCCCCAATTGAAAAGAAAATGAAAGAAATATCCGCGAGAGGATATGATATTAAATACATGACTATGACCAAAGCGGCGGCTTTGGAATACTTTAAAGACAATCCTTATAAGGTGGAACTAATCACTAATCTCAGTGATGGGGATATTACCGCTTTTAGACAAAATGATTTTATAGATCTTTGTCGAGGACCACATGTCTTAAATAGTAACTTGATTAAGCACTTTAAGCTCACCTCTGTCGCCGGAGCATACTGGAGAGGTGACAGCCACAATAAACAACTTACAAGAATCTATGGCACCAGTCATTTTAGTGAAGAGTCTCTTCAAAACTACCTCACCCTTGTAGAGGAAAGAAGGAAGAGAGATCATCGAGTTCTTGGCAAACAACTCGATTTATTTATGCTCTCGGAATACGGTCCTGGATTCCCCTTCTGGCTTCCTAACGGAATGGTAATTCGTACAGAAATCGAGAATTTAATCAAGGAAATGCTAAGAAAATACGATTATCAGTTAATTTCCACACCAATTGTATTAAGTAAAGAATTATGGGAGACATCAGGTCATTGGGACCACTACCAAAAGAATATGTATCTCACTCATGTCGATGAGAGAGAGTTTGCCATTAAACCAATGAACTGTCCTGGAGCCATCCTCGTCTATAACTCCACTCTCCACTCCTATCGAGATTTACCAGTGCGATTAGCGGAGTTAGGACTAGATCATCGTCATGAAGCGAGTGGTGCTCTCAATGGTCTTTTTAGAGCGAGAGCCTTTACCCAAGATGATGCTCATATCTTTTGCACCAGTGCCCAGCTAAGGAGTGAAATCACCCGATGTGTGAAGTTCTTTGATGAAGTCTATTCTCTCTTCCATCTTGATTACACTGTGGAATTATCCACCCGACCAGAGAAAGATTATATCGGTTCCGTGAGTGTCTGGAATAAGAGTGAAAAAATTCTTGAAGACGCCATAAAGAAAACAGGAAAACCTTATGAAATCAATCCTGGAGATGGAGCGTTCTATGGACCAAAACTCGACTTTAAAGTGAGAGATAGCATGAATCGAGTGTGGCAATGTGGCACTATTCAACTCGATATGAATCTCCCTCATCGTTTTGGATGTAGTTATATTGACGCCAGCGGGAATAAGGTTGAACCCATTATGATTCATAGAGCGTGCCTTGGTTCTATCGAGAGATTTATTGGGGTGCTCATCGAGCACTTCGCTGGAGCCTTCCCCCTTTGGCTCGCACCAATCCAAATAGCAATCCTTCCCGTTAATAACGAGTTCCATTTAAGATACGCAAAATCACTAAAGACAAGTTTAGAGAAACTTGGTTTTAGAGTGAGTCTTGATGAGAGCGAAGAGAAGCTTGGTTATCGTATGAGAAATGCTCAGATGAAGAAAATTCCCTACACTATCGTTATCGGAGATAACGAGGTCACAAATAAAACCTTAACTTATCGCACATATAAGGATAAAGAACAGGTCACTGTTCCCGTTGGTGATTTTAAGAAGAAGATTAAAATCGAAAGAGACCAAAGAAAACTCAATTAACATCACTTTCAAAGTGGGAGGAAAGAATGCTTCAACAGATTACTCTCTCTTGTCTATTACTTATCGGAAACATGGCGGGTCTCACTGCCTCTTTTTTTACAAATGATGACGAAATGTATAGAGAAGGGTGTTGCCTTATTGATGCACCGTATGCGAGTTGCCTTGATAATGAAAGAGAGATTACGGGGGTTGATGAAACATACATTCTCACTGTAAGTGAAGAGGTTAACTCTCTTACCTATCGAGGAGAGGTGACACTCCTCGAGTATACGATTAAAGAGGGAACAGAAGTTACATGCCTCTTGACTGATTTTATTGATTTAGGAAATATCATCTTTGATTTTTATCATGATGAAGAGTACATCGCTTCCTACGCTTTGTACTTTGCTAGAGATGACGAAGGGGCCTTTTATTCAAGCGGGAGAAGCCTTGACTGTGCAAAATCTCTCGCGGGTCAAGAACTCGGTTATGTTTTTCTTGCGAGTGAAGAAGAGCCAGAAGAAGAGTTAGAAAGCGAGACTTCAAGTGGTCACCGAACCCATGGAAAGATCTATGGCTACTTTAAGTGGATGGACGATGATGAACAGATTCATCCACTTGTGGGAGCAAAAGTAAAATTAAAAGTAAGAGGAAGCTTCTATAGTGAAACAACCTATACAGATGATAATGGTTACTACTGTTTTGAGTATAGTAATGTTTTCTACTATGGCTCAGGAATGGCAACAGTTACCTTAAGTTTAGAGAATGATCTTATTAAAGTTAAAAACTCAAATGTCTATGCCTATAAATACAAACTACAAAAAAGAGATGTTACCTATGAACTATCACAAACCTTCTCCCCTGAACAAGATGGTGATTTTGGAAAGGCGGCATCAATCTTTCAAGGATTCTATTGCTTTTCCAAAGTAGCGAAAGAATTTGACTACAAGAATAAATTATCTAAGATTTCCATTATTTATCCTTCTAGTCGGGTGATGTTAATGTCGTTCATGTGGGGAGAAAGAAAAATCGAGGTGGCCAACTATATAGAGAAAAGTGGCTACCCAAAAGCCTATGCCTCGTGGGATTCATTTGGGCATGAATATGCTCATTTTGTATGCGCTCGCTACGGATTCTTTTCTTGGTCATCTTCTAATATAGCCCACAACAGCATCATAAATCGTATTGAATTGATTATCTTAAATGATGGTGACTCCGCGAGAAAAGCAAAAAGAGTCTCCACTCGTTTGGCGTTTAATGAAGCCTGGGCCGCCACTTGGTCGGTATTAATTCAACAGTACTTTGATGATGAATGGAAAAGTGTCGCCACAGTGGGAGATAGTTGCTATACCAACTCTTCGGGAGTAGATGATGATTTTGATGACTATGACACTGACCACCCCGAAAGATATGGGGATAGTGAGGAGTTAGCTCTCTCTAAGATTCTCTATAAACTCGCCACTTTTGAAACCGATGAATATGATAAATTTTCCCTGGGATTTGAAGAGTTTTGGAGAATTTCTTACGAAAATAAGACAAAGTCTCTCTATGATTTTATCGATGCGATGTATGAGCAAGGATATAGTAAGAGTGATCTTGGACTTTTACTTGGTCAATTTAATGTCACCCCAAATAAAATCCAAATCACTAATTACTATTTAGATACCTGCCCTACATTAACTTGGTCAGCTTATATGGGAACAGCATACTTTAACTATAATCGTTTTGATATCTATTTCCTTGATGACAATGGAAACGAGATCCTAAAAAAGAAAGTCAAATCACATGGAGAAGTTACTTGTTCCTACACCTTAAAAGAAGAGGATTGGCAATTAATTCTCGATTCATGTCAAGAGTGCTTCTCTATCAATATGGTGGTGTGGCAAACAACTTATCGAGATACTGGGGGTTATTATACAGAAACCTTTAGTTATGATCTACCCACTCAATACTATTATCAATAACCAATATTGCGAACAATATTGTTGAATATAATCTCTATAATTTTAGATAATATAAAGAGGAGTTATACGATTGTTTCGTCAGTTATTGCTTTCTTGTCTTTTAGTGGTTAGTTCTCTCTCAGGGATGGTGACAACCTCTATTTTTACTAACTCCTACGAATACGATAGTGGTGATTACATTTGTGATGACTCTCCTTATGTGAGTTGCCAAGATAATGAGAGAGAAGTAACGAATAAAAAAGAATCCTATGTTTTTGTGGCGAGTCAAGAAATTGACAGTGTCAAATGGGAGGGAGAGGTCACCCTTAGCCACTACGAAATAAGAAATGAAAATGAAATGACTGCCATTGTCACTAATTATATCGATCAGGGAGAAATTACGTTCCACTTCTACTATCAAAAGGAATACGTCTGCTCCTATGCTTTATATTTTGCTTGTAGTGAAGATGGAACATTCTATTCCAGCGGAAGGACACTCGATTGCGCAAAAATGCTTGCGGATCAACAAGTTAACTACACCTTTTTAAGTAATGATGAAGAAGAGGAAGATGAACTTGTCACTATAGAAGAGAGCACTTCCTTTGGTTTTGGAACCCATGGTAAGGTCTATGGGTGGTTCCACTGGTGTGGCGATGATGGTGAATCCTATCCCCTTGTAGGAGCGAGGGTCACCTTAAGAATTGGGGGGAGTTGGTATAGTCAAGTCACCCATACAGACGAAGATGGATATTATTGCTTTGAATATCAAAAGGTTTGGTATTTAGGAAGCGGTCGTCCAACAATCACTCTCCGCCTTCAAAACGAGAAAATAAAAGTGAAATCTTCAGGAGTCTATGCCTATAAGTTTAAGATGGCGGAAAAAGACACGACGATGGAGTGTTCGCGAACCTTCACCATTGAAGAAGATGGAGATTTTGCCAAAGCCGCAGCTCTTTTTCAAGCGGGTTATCTCTATTCTAATTTTGCCTTTGAACATGACGAAGGTGGCATTCTCAAATCATGTAAAATAAGATATCCTTCGAATTATGACACTATCTGTTATACCGAAAACATTCGAAGAATAAATATCCCTAATACCATTAATGAAAACTCACCCTCTTGTTACATGGCGTGGGATACAATTGGGCATGAGTATTGTCATCATGTCCAGGCTTGTCACAAAATAGATCATGTTAGTAAGCACCACAATTCTGCTTATAACGACATCGACTATCTCATTGATCGATCTTATTCGACCATGAATAAAGTCAAACATGAGGGAACGACTCTCTCTCTCGATGAGGGATTTGCCACTTATTGGGGAGTGGTAGCCCAACAGTCCTTTGACCCTAGATGGTGGTATGTCCCCACAGTGGGAGATGCATCCTACACCTCAAGTGGGGGCGCCAATTATAGTTTAGATGTCTATTACGATTCCCAAAGCCGTAACCTTGGAGATTGCCAAGAGAGAGCAATTGCTAGAATTCTATATAAGCTCACTTCCGATAAGATTGATACCTATGACCGCTTTGCCCTTGGTTTTGATACCATCTGGGAACTCTATGAAAAATATTTACCCACCACCATGAGTGAGTTTATTAACATTCTCTATGAGCAAGGTTATGACAAATATGATCTTGGACTCTTGCTTGGTCAGTATGGTGTCACCCCGAGTAGCATGAACATCACAAATAATAGCTATGATACATGCCCTACATATACGTGGTCGACCTCTTCTGGGAGTAAATACTTCCAATATAACGAATTTGACTTTGTCATCCTCTCTAATGAGGGAGAAGAGTTAATAAACCACCATTTCGTCTCCGATAATGATGAAGACACCTATTCTTACACTCTCAGTGAAGAAGAGTGGCAACTCATTCAGAATTCCACTTCCCAGTTGTACTATGCCTATCTGGTGATGTGGCAAACTGATGATTTTGTCACCGGAGGTTACTATTCAAACTTATATACCTTCTATCTTCCAAGACGGATTGTGATTATTCCGAGACCCGGGGATCTGATTATCACTTAAAAGGGGGCACTCAACATCTGAAATTAAATAGACGAATGATAGGTGTTGACACATTATTGTTAATAATGTAAACTAACAATCGCAATAGATAGAAAGTAGAGGCACCCGCTTCTCACCAGATCGATAAATCGGTTGGTCAATCGCTATTATGAAATACTTACTTATATTCATAAGATGATTACGGGTGCGGCTACGCATCCGTTTTATTTAGGAAGGAGATGATATTATCCCAGGCAATTACAATGGTGGTTCAAATAAGAATAGCAACCCACAGAAACCTAACAGAGATTTAGTAAATGAAGCTATCCACTTCTCCAAAGTCTTGGTCATTGGACCAGAAGGAGAAAGTTTAGGAGAGATGAGCGCTCAAGAGGCCCTAGATAAAGCCAGTGAGTATAACCTTGACTTATACTGTGTCGCCGCTAACGCTAATCCCCCAGTGTGTAAAATCTTAAATTACAATAAGTTCCGCTACGATCAGAAACGTAAGGAAAGAGACCAGAGAAAGAACCAGCACATTGTGGAGATAAAAGAGATTCAACTCACCCCTCAAATTGGAATCCATGATCTAGAAATCAAAGCCAAGAGAGCGAATGAATTCCTTCTTGATGGAAACCGCGTCAAGATTAGAGTGATGTTTAGGGGAAGACAACTATCCCATGTTGATGTGGGTCAAGAAACCTTGGATAAATTTCTTGCCTTAGTAAGTGAAAATGGAGAGTTAGAAAAGGAGCCAGTTCTTGATGGAAGATGGCTCAATGGAGTAATTATTCCAAAAAAGAAGAAGTAAGGAGAATATGAAAGATGCCAAAAATGAAAAGTAAAAAGGCTCTTACAAAAAGAGTCAAAGTGTCCGGCACTGGGAAAATCATGAGACATCATGCTTATACCAGCCATAATGCCCACTCTAAAACAACCAAACAAAAGAAGCAGCTCTCTCAAGCCGCAGTGATGGATAAGACCGATGTCAAGAGAGAGAAAGAGCTCATTCAGAAATAGGAGGCATAAACCATGAGAGTAAAAGGTGGAACTGTTTCCCGTAACAGAAGAAAAAAGACATTAAAGAGAGCCAGTGGATACTACGGAAGTAAGCACTTGCTCTATAAGACCGCTCATGAGCAAGTGATGCATTCACTTCACTATGCCTATCGTGATCGTCGTCTTATTAAGAGAGACTTTAGAAAACTCTGGATTAAGAGAATTAATGCCGCGTGCCGTTTAAACGGAATCTCCTATTCCGTGTTCATGCACGGACTTAAAACTAACGGCATTAACATCAATAGAAAGATGCTCTCAGAAATGGCAATTAATGATCCCGCCGGATTTAAAGAGCTCGTTCAGATTGCTAAAAAATAACTTCTCTAAAGTTAAAGAAAAAAAGACACAGCGATGTGTCTTTTTTTCTTAATTAATGATTTCTACCTCAGCTTTTTCAATGGCGGTTTTTATCATCGCCTCATAATCAATTTTAGCTTCAAATTTTCTTATTTCATCGAGTTTTGGAGCAGTTTTTGGATTTTTTGGAGCGAATATTGTGCAACAGTCTTCAAAGGGGCGAATGGAGATATCATAGGTTTTGATGTGCTGTGCTACTTTGATAATCTCAAGTTTATCCATGACCGCAAGTGGACGAATAATAGGGAAGTTGGTTACCTCATTTATCGCTTGTAGAGAATCGAGGGTTTGAGAGGCCACTTGACCCACACTCTCTCCGGTGGCAATGACTTTACAATGTCTCTCTCTAGCGACTTTCTCTGCAATTCGATACATCATCCTTCTCATGATGGTGATGCAATAGCTCTCATCAATGTTTTTATAAATCGCTTCTTGAATCTCCGTAAAGGGGATAATTGTGAGACGAATCTGACTTTGGTATTTCGTTAGAGTTTTAAGTAGGTCTCTAATCTTATAGATAACTCCGACATTAGTGTAGGGAGGAGAAGCAAAATGAATACACTCAAGAGTGATGCCTCTTCTCATAAGTAAGTAAGCGGCAACTGGAGAATCAATTCCCCCACTGAGCATTAGAAGAGACTTACCCGCGACACCTAAAGGATAGCCTCCTAAACATGGAATAGTTTTCGAGAAAATATATGTTCCTTCATCTCTTACTTCAATTGAGAGAAGAATATCAGGATTATGGACATTCACTTTTAAGTCCGTATTCTTCAAGATCACTGTAGCGACCGCTCGATTGATGTCATCGCTCTTAATTGGAAACTCTTTATTCGCTCGTTTACTCTTAATCTTAAAAGTCGTCCCCTCTTCTTCCTTAATGAGTTCTAAAGCGGTAGCTTTAATAACCTCAATATCAGAAACCACTCTTTTTACCAAAGAGATAGAGTGGATACCGCTGACATCCTTAAGTCTCTCAACAACTTCTTCACAATCCTCTTCTCCAAGATGGATATAAATGTGATCATAGAGTTTTTCAAACTCTAAAGAAGGAAAAGACTTAAGAGCATTCTTAATATTAGTATAGAGAGTTTGAATAAAGTCTTTCTTATTTTTTCCTTTGGTGGATAGTTCTCCAAACCTCACCATGATAAGGTCATAGCGGCTAGCCATTATAGACTTCCCCCACAATCTTATCTAAGACGGAGATAAAGGTTTCTAGCTCATCTAGGGTGTTATATTTAGAGAAGCTCACTCGGATACACTCACTCGCTAACTTCTTATCGTGAGTCATAGCAAGTAGGACATATGAAGGTTCATTACTCGCACTATGGCAACTCGATTTAGTGGAGACATAGATGCCCTCGCGAGAAAGAGCTTCCACGACCACTGACGCTTTAGCGGTTAATAAAGAGAAGTTCACGATATAGGGATTATATTCACTAAGAGAAGAATTAAGGTGATACCACTTTGGTTTAGATAAGAGATAAGAAACAAGTCTCTCCCTTAAAGGAGAGACAATCTCTCGATTCTCTTTTGTGTGACCAATGGCATAACTAAAGGCCTCGCTTAAGACACAGGCATTAGCGAGATCAAGGGTTCCACTTCTTTCCCCTTCTTGTTGTCCCCCACCATAAAGGATAGCATCGAGTTGGATGTTACTCTTTTTAATAAGTGCACCACTCCCTTTTAAGCCATGAATCTTATGAGAGGAAATGGTAATTAAGTCGACGTTTTTATAGTCACAATTAATCTTTCCAATCGCTTGAACCGCATCCACATGAAAGATGATTTTCGGGTGGAGAAGTAATATCTCTCCAATAGCATCGATATCATTAATGGCCCCCACTTCATTATTGACATGCATGAGAGAGACAAGAATTGTGTCTTTCCTAATCGCGGAGATAACTTTATTTGGAGAAATAACTCCATTTTCATCAGGTTCAAGATAAGTAACCTCCACTCCTTCTTTCTCTAGTGCTTTAAAGGTTTCAAGGACTGACGGGTGCTCAATTGTGGAGGTAATGACATGACCCCCACGATTTTTGTAGTGGGACACCACTCCCCGAATAGCGAGGTTATTAGCTTCAGTTGCTCCACTAGTAAAGATTACTTTATAGTTTTCTAGATGTAAGGCATCTAGGATTTTTTCTTCACACTCTTGATAGCGGAGAGAAGCCTTAAGGGCTTCTTCATGAGGAGAGTTAGGATTTGCAAAGTACTGGTCATTGATATCATTAAAAAGAAGGAGATTCTTTGAATCTACCTTACTTGTCGCGGCATTATCAAAATAGATATGATTACTTTTGTCCATGGCTGGTTTCATCAACATGCTTCGATTGATAGAGCTTGTTGGCGTTAGAATAGACGAGAGCAAAGGCTCCGCTATAGAACTCTCTCTCAATGATGAGTAGTTGGGTGTGAACATCGTTCTGTTGATTACGATCTCTGTTCGCGTAGACAATAGAGGATTCCGCTAACTTGGCGGTGTGAACGAGATCTTGGGCCTCACTAAAGGTAGAGGAAGCTAAATCTTGTAGTTCTTTTAACTTCTCATTAACAAGGGTGACATTAATCGGAACCATTCTTAAGATATCATTGAGTTCATTGATGAGGTCATAACATTTATCAATGTTAGAGACATAGGTATAGAAGAGATCATCAAGGGAGAGAGAACGAATCTCCGCTTCGATCTCTTTGGCTTTATAAAGATAATCAAACATCAAAGAATAAGCATTCTCACAAGTGACCTTAAGAGAATCGAGATAAGTAGTAAAATCATCAAGACCATTACTTGCTTCATCGTAGTCACTCTGTAATTGCTCGAGTTTATGATATAAGACAGAGTAGGGTTGAGGGGCACTTGAGTGCACAGTGGTATCTAAGTCTCTCTTCGCTGCGGCTACCTTATTGATATTCCCTCTTAAGTCTTCAATCTTTTGAAGTTCTTGCTCATCAATAGAATAGACTTGTTGAATATCAGGAAGGAGAGAGACCGCTTTAATGAAGCGGGAATCAAGCTCATTCACTTTACGATAGAGATCTTCATTTGAGGAGGTAAAGAGATCTTTATCTGTCTCTTCTTCATCAATACTCTTTGAGACCGCTTCAATCTCTTGTTGAATATGGGTGCACTCCCTCTCCACATCATTGGTGTCGAGGTTTCTAAGTTTATCTTTGATAGCTTTAAGTTCCCCATTCCACTTATGAGAGAGATTCTTAAAGTCAATCTGGACAATCGGCACTTCCTTATTTTCAATTTCATTGTATTTCGCGGTTAATCCATGAATTTGATCAGGGATAATCTGCTCAATCAAGAGGCAGAGATTAGGTAAATCCTTTAAGACATCATCAAGGGAATTAAGAACCTTCTCAATCGTTGGATAGAGGTTATTAGCGTCTTCATATTCCGCACTATCGATATGATCATCGTATTCTTGAAAAATATGATCGAGCTTATCAAAGACTGTGTTAAAAGAAGAGGCCACAAGTTCAAGGTCATTACCACTTCCATTGTAGATATTTTTAATCCCACGGTAGGTTTCTTTAAGTTTTAAAATCTTCTGTCGGCTATCTTCTTCAGGTTTGATAAAGTCTTGTAATTTCTTATCAAAGTCAGTGACTGACTCTTCAAAGATATTCACTGATTTATTAGCATCATCAATCGCTTTCTTTAAGTCTTTATAGCGCTTATTAGACAATAAAGCGGATAATTTCTTCACCATTTGTTCTGCATAACGGTCATCAAAGTCATTGATGTGTTTATAGAGAGAATTGAATTCATCGTACTGATTGACATAGAGAAGATTCGTTCTTGAGATATTCTCTATACGATGGAGATAATTGCTATCTTGTCCTTTAAAGAGACCATCGATGTAATAGTATTTCTGCTCAAGATTTTTGATCTGCTTTTTGTACTTATTAGGGATATAGACAAATCTCACTAAGACAAAAATAAGAACCCCAACAATAATCACAAAAGCCACACTTAGAGTGGTGGCAAGAATGGTGATTTGACTACTGGTAAGATAAATGGTGGGATTCATAACTTAAATATCTATTTTTGTATATCAAGGAATATACAAACTTTCGTATTTATATTATATATAAAAGAGTGAGAAAGAGGAAACTAAAAATCTCCATAGAGACTTTTAGAAATTAATAAAGGCGGCGATAGAGAAGTAATTAAAATTATATTTTAATTTATGTTTGACATCCCCCCAAATATCTAATATATTATTAGACGCATATATGGAAGCATGTAAATACTGCTTGTCCGATGTTTATGCGGCTGAACGGAGTAACCTCTAGCTACACAGGCGAAACAAATTATAAACATCCGAAGCGAGGAATTTACACCAATCTTATTTGTAAAAATAAAGAAAGGAATATGTAAAAAATGAGGTATACTGGTCCTGCATGGAAGAAATCCAGACGTCTCGGATTCTCCACTCTCGAAACCGGTAAAGAACTCGCCAAACGTCCCTATGGTCCAGGTCAGCATGGTAATGCGAGAAAGAAAAAACCAAGTGACTACGGGAAACAGCTCATCGAGAAACAAAAACTCAGAGAGATGTATGGCGTGAACGAGAGACAATTCCAACGTCTCTATAATCTTGCTCTTAAGAGCAAAGAAGTTACTGGTTTTGCCTTCATGAAGATCCTTGAGAGCCGTCTCGATAATCTCGTCTATCGTATGGGGTTTGCCCGCACCAGAAGAGGGGCACGACAACTTGTCAATCATGGACATATCGAAGTCAACGGAAAGAAAGTTGATATTCCAAGTGCCTTATGTAAAGTTGGTGATACCATCTCAATCTGCGAAAGAGCACAATCCTTCAAGGTCATTAAAGAATCACTTGAATCTAACACTGCCAAGATTGCTTATGTCCAAGTTGATCCTAACAAGATGTGTGGTACATATCTCCGTGAACCACTCAGAGATGAACTTCCCCTCGATATTAACGAGTCACAAATCGTTGAATACTACAATAGGAATTTGTAATCAAAAAAAGGAACGCAGATGCGCTCCTTTTTTTATCTATAAAAACCAAATTAATAATCGTGTTTTACAAGGTAATAATTCTTTTTACCGCGTTTTAAGAGAGTGAATTTATGGAAAAGAGCATCATTTTTAGTGATAACTTTTTTACTATCAGTTTCCTTTTCTCCATTCACACTGATAGATGAATTCGCACAGAACTCACGAGCTTCACGCTTAGAAGAAGCCGCCCCTACAGTAAGGAGAAGATCTTCTAAAATCATCTCATGATCCACATCCACAATATAATCAGAGAAGACTTCAACGAGTTCCTCTTCACTTAAAGATTTGATATCTCCAGAGAAGAGAACTTCTGACATCTTAATGGCCTCGTCAGTCTTTTCTTTACCATGGATAATGGTGGTCACTTCTTTCGCAAGAGCCTTTTGTCCAATTCTCTCACCGAGGTGAGCGAGATGTTCTTTCTCAATCGCTTCAATCTCTTCTTTAGTTAAGAAAGTAAAGACTTTAAGATAATTAATCGCTTCATCATCCCCAGTATTGATAAGGAATTGATAAAGTTTATAAGGAGAGGTCAAAATAGGATCGAGGAATAAGGCTCCACTTTCACTCTTTCCAAACTTGGTTCCATCACTTCTGGTTATTAGTGGAGCGGTCATCACTTCTACTTCCGCATCACTACCTTTAACCTTACGAATAAGTTCAAGACCGGAGGTAAGATTCCCCCATTGATCACTACCACCCATCTGGATGTGACAATCTTCAGTTTCATAGAGGTGAAGAAAATCAATGGCCTGAAGGATGTTATAGGAGAATTCCGTAAAGGAAATCCCACTTTCAAGACGAGAGGCAATTATATCTTTCGCTAAAAGATAATTAATAGAGAAGTGCTTGCCATAATCTCTTAAGAAGTCGATTAAATTAATCTTCGATAACCAATCATAGTTATTGACTAAAATACCTTTTTTAGGATCGCTTAAATCGATAAAATGAGACAATTGACTCCTGATTGACTCAATATTTGCGTTTAATGTCTCTTTATCAAGAAGGTTTCTTTCACTCGATTTACCACTGGGATCCCCAATCATTCCGGTCGCTCCACCGACAAGAACAATAACACGATGTCCCGCTTTTTGAAGACGCATTAAAAGGGAAATCATTAAGAAGTTTCCTAAGTGGAGAGAAGAGGCACTAGGATCAAATCCTACATAGATGGTTTGAGGGGTCTCTAAAAGTTTTCTAAGATGGTCTTTATCTGACACATCTTTGACAAGTCCACGATATTCTAAATCATCGAGTACATTCATGCTTTCTTCTTAACCTCTTTTACATTGTAAATGGGGTATGGAACCTTTTCAAGGCGCGAAGAGAAAATGTTTTCTCTTCCTTCTTTAGCTTCAGGCTTCCCATCAAGCTCTACAAGGTCTCCCACAAAACCCACAATTGTATTATTCACTAGTGAAGTACCCACGCCATACATGCTCACAGGAACTCCGAGTTTCTTCCACTCTCTGATTTTTTCAGCGGTAAAAGAAGAAGAAACGACAATATCAACATAATCAAATCCTTCTTGATCAAGAGCATTGCGAAGGGCAAAGATTAATTCCTTACACACCCCATGGGGATCAAACCCACTGGTGTCTTTATCATCAAAGTAATGATCAATAAGAGATTTAGAAGTATCTACACGCACAGCGTGTAGCTTACGACCAAGATGCCTGGCTAGAGTTAAACTATCATTCACGACATCATTATGATAATCAATAAGAGCGGTCACACCGTTTTCTGGATAGCAAGAGTAATAAATATCACCCGCTTGACAAACATCTCCACCACAGATCTCAATAAGAGCGTGAGGCATGGTCCCCATACCTTTAGCGCCCCACCACAATCCTTGAGCATCAGTGGACACTCTTCTAATCCCGGCTACATAAGAAGCATAACCATCACCGACTTGGGTGAGATAGTCATCTTGTCGGTCCGCCATCGAAAATACAGGAGTGTCTCCAACAGCCTCTACTACTTCTCTCGTATTTTGACACACACAAGTTCTTCTTGTAAGAACTCCATCGATAACGCTTTCTAAGAATCCAAAATCTTCATATTTCCCAGTCACTTTTAAGACTGGTTCCCCATCGTTAGCAATATCTCCATCTTTAAGAGAGAAAATCTCTAATTTCTCAGGATGAGTGGCAAAGGTATGAAGAATGGCGATGGCTTCATCAAGACCACAGATCATCGTATCATCTCTTCTTTGAAAGAATTGCATAGTGACAATATGATTAGGAGCGCATTTTTTGACGATTTCTCGACTCTTAAGAAAATAATTTGCACTATAAAAACCTTCTTTTAATTTCTTATCAAAATTAAAGGTTTTATTCGTAAGACGAGAGATAATTCCTTGTTCTTTAAGTTTAATTTCGCTTTCCATAATCACTAATATTATAACAAAAACTTATTTTTTTAAAATAAGACGATATATTTTAGCCCCTTCTTTTCGAAATGATTCTTCATATTCAGTCATCGCATCAAAGTCATCGAGTTCACTATAGTTAGTGCTCATAGTTATGAGTCGAAGGGGAACTGCTTTAAACATCTCAAGAGAGAAATTAAATAATTCCTCGTTATCTGTCTTAAGAAAGAGACAACCACCAGTTTTAAGGATACGGTAGTATTCTTTCACATATTGCTCAGAGGTGAGTCTTCTTTTGTGGTGTTTCTTTTTGGGCCACGGATCCGAGAAGTTTAAAAAAATATCTTTAACGCATTCATCACTCATCCCAAAAAGAACACTTTCTATAGAGTGAGGATAAAGGAGGGCATTCTTCACCTCCTCAGTCACAAGCCTCTTACAACAATAACCCGCGACAGTCTTATTCCTCTCTACTCCAACAAAGAGACAATCGGGGTACTTCTTAGCCATAGAAGAGAGAAATTGTCCTTTTCCGCTACCAATCTCAAGGTGATAATCAGACATCTCTAAAAAGTGTTCTTGACTAAGAACAACTTCACTATGTTCTTCTAAATAAGGCTTTGCCCAAGCTTTATATTTAGTTCTCATCAATCTTCTTTCCCAGCTCGATGACCGCGTGAGCATACATGGCCATGGCTTTTTCTAGATCCGCGATCTTCACTCTTTCTTTGGCGGAGTGCATATAAGTATCCCAAGAGAAGTCTTCCATTCCAAAGCAGACAACATTATCAGCTTCTTTGGCATAGGTACCTCCTCCAATAGCAATTGGAAGAGCATTAACATCTCCGGTCTCATCTTTATACACATCCATAAGAGTCTGAATGAGAGTGCTATCAGTAGGATAATAAAGAAGTTTATCTTCCATCGAGTTTTCAATACTTAGAGGAGCACTCTTCTTGATAATGTTATTCCACATCTCATCTCGATCAGCATTCTCGACATAACGGAAGTTAACCACCATGGAGAGGTGACCATCTTCATAGTTAATGATTCCCACATTAAGAGTGTTAAGACCCATCTTATCACTATGGCAATAACAATCGAGTCCCAGCCCATTGACATTCTCATAGGCCTTGTAGAGCTTTTCTACCTCTTCATGATGAAGGATTTGACCAAGGTATCGCAAAGCGATAAGTCCCGCATTAACGCCTTTCTCAGGCATGGATCCATGGGCCCCCACACCAAAGATTGTGATCGTATCGATATCATTCTCAGTGGTGACTTCATAATGAACTTTATCCTTATTAAGTGCCTCAAGTAATTCTTGAGAATGATTCAAAACAACTGTGCATTTATCGATAACAGAATTCGCAGCGACACCCCCTTTAATAGAGATCACACCAGGGATAGGAATATCACCTTTCGCGACATAGTTAATAATCCCTTTCTCCGCAAAAATAAGAGGATAATCACCATCAGGAGTAAAACCAAAGGTAGGTTGAGGTTTATTAAGGGTGTGGAAGTAGTAATCCATCTCACTGCTCCCTCTCTCTTCATTGCCTCCTACTAGAAGCCTCACTGTATAGTTACCGAGCAAATTCTTATCATTAAGGGCTTTCACTCCATAATAAGCGGCGAGGGTTGGACCCTTATCATCACTCACCCCTCTGCCGTATAAAACACCATCTTTATTGACCACAGTGAAAGGGTCACTTTCCCATCCGTCCCCTGTAGGGACGGTATCCGCATGAGACATAATGGTAATATTCTTCTCTCCTGAACCAATAAGAATCTCCACTACTTGATTATCATAGATTGTAGCCCTAAAGCCATCTGATATGGCTAAATCATGGATAAACTTTAAAGCCTTACTTACACCCTTACCATAGGGATTAGTCTTTGTGGCTGTGCTTGGATCATAAACAGAGTTAATAGCGACAAACTTTGTGAGATTCTCTAAGAGTAAATCACTATAAGGTTTAGTGAGTTCTACATAGGTCTTATTGGTCTTTCTCTTCTTTTGAAATAAGTTATTAAGTTTCATACCGGGATTCCTTCCTTTCATCGCGACAGAGATACCATAAGAGATTGGGGGGACGAGAATAAAGGCCTCTCCCATCTCAATAGTTCCATTAATAGAGAAGATAGCAGTAATAATCCAAGAGATGGTCTCCACATCAGGATCATTGGCAAAGAGCCAATACGCTCCTAAGGTCATTACTGAATGAATAAATGTTAATACAACCAGAGAAACAAGTGCAAGGGTGTATCTAAGAGAATTGTTAGAAATTCTCTTAATTCCCTCAAAAGTCCAACCCGCGATAAAACCAAATAAGAGTCTTGGGACCACACTGATGAGGGGATTTTGAAAATAGACATCAGTAACTGCAGTGGGAAGAGCAAAAGCCTTAAGGAGACATGCTAACCCAAATATCAGACCCGCTACAGTGGCTTCTTTCCAACCAAAAACCACCGCACAAACAAGCACCACAAGGTGGATGGTGGTAATGGATATTGGCCCCACTGTTATATAACCAATTTGTGGGATAAAGGTCATTAGCAAGATGAGAGCCAAAATCATCGCATAAGTTGTGATTTGAACGATGGCTTTATTTCTCATTTGCTATTCTTCTCTAAAATTATGTTTAACCCTTTTAAAGTCAGATCTTCATCAAAGATATAATCTTCTTCAACAAAGTCTTTGATAAGGTTAGAACAACCTCCTGTCACCACGACATTGAAGCGACAATCAAATTCTTTATTATAACGATTAACAAGACCTTTAATCATTTCGGCATGGCCATAAATTAAACCATTATTAATCGCACTATTGGTGTTTTTAGCCACAAAACTACTGGGTTTTGTTAAACCAACATCAGGCAATAACTCCGTCGAATCCTTAAGTAATTTCGCACCAGAGACAAGACCTGGCATAATGAGTGCGGTCACAAAAGCCCCATTCTTATCGAGGCATAAGATTTTTGAGGCGGTCCCGAGATCCACAACTAAAGTTGGATAGGAATAAAGAGCTTTAGCGGCAGCTAAATCCGCAATTAAATCATTTCCAATCTCGTTAGGATTCTCCACTTTAATCTCCACCCCAGTCTTAACACCACTAGAAATCGTTAATGGTTCAAGATGAAAGACATTCTCAATAGCGCTGATTAAAGCGTGATTCAAAGTGGGCACCACGCTCGAGTAGATAATCTCACTAATTTGTGTGATGTCAAAATCATGAAAAAGACTCCTAATCGAAAGAGTAAATTCACTCTCTGTCGAATAGAGTCTGGTCTTGATACGATACTTATCAAGGAGTTTGCCGTCCTTAAAGATTCCAAGGACAATTGTGGAGTTACCCACATCAACACATAAATTCATAATTCCCTCCGCTCTGGGCCACGATGGGTCCCATGCTCAAATTATTTATAAAACAATGTTTACAATTTTGTTTTTGACAACAATAACTTTCTTTATTTCTTTTCCTTCCGTATAGCGTTTGACATTCCCACAACTAAGGGCTTTCTCTTTTAATTCTTCTTCACTAGTATCAAAAGCGGTTTCAAATGTATCACGAAGTTTTCCATTAACAGACACCGCAATTTCCACAGTGTTTTTCACAATCTTACTTTCATCAAAAACCGGCCAACTCTCGTATGTAATTAAATTTTTGTGGCCTAAAAGAGACCAGAGTTCCTCCCCTAAGAATGGGGTGACACAATCAAGCATCTTGGTAAAACCTTCAAGGTATTCTCTATAAATTGTCTCCGCTTTATAGAACTCATTAGTGAGAACCATAAGCGCACTTATCGCGGTGTTAAACTGAAGATTCTCATAGTCGTTAGTGACTTTTTTGACAGTGTAATGATAGATATAATCTAGACTTCCATCGTTGGTGTCAACAATCTTCATAGTTAAGTCTGGTTCCGTATAGAGACGATAGACCCTATCAAGATAGCGCTTCGCTCCATCAAGACCTTGCGTGGACCAAGGAAGAGAATCTTCAAGGGGTCCCATAAACATTTCATAAAGTCTTAGAGCATCCGCTCCAACAGAAGCGACACACTCATCGGGATTAACGACATTCCCACGAGATTTAGACATCTTTTCTCCGTTTTCACCAAGAATCATTCCTTGATGGAAGAGTTTTTGGAAAGGCTCAGGGCAAGAAACCACTCCAATATCATAGAGGAATTTATGCCAAAACCTGGCGTAGAGAAGGTGCAAGACAGCATGCTCACTCCCACCAATATATAGATCTACTGGAAGCCAGTGATCAAGAAGTTTCTTATCCCCTATCTCTTTATCATTATGAGGATCAATATAACGGAGATAATACCAACAAGAACCTGCCCACTGGGGCATAGTATTAGTTTCTCTTTTTCCTTTCTGTCCATCCACTGTAACATCGAGCCACTCAACAGCGTGGACGAGAGGGGATTCTCCTGTGCCACTAGGTTTATATTCTTCTAATTCTGGTAAAATGAGAGGGAGATTGTATTCTTTTTCCCCAATAATCGTCCCATCATTTAAGGTAATGGTAGGGATTGGTTCACCCCAATACCTCTGACGAGAGAACAACCAATCCCTTAGACGATAGACAATCTCGCGATGTCCACTACCATCTTTTTCTAGTTTATTAATAATCACCTCTTTGGCCCCACATATATCAAGACCATTAGCGAGGTCAGAGTTAATGTGTTTGGTGTCATCCACCATGGCACATGTGCTGATATCCCCTTCTAATACTTGAAGCATAGGTAGGTTGTATTTAGAAGCGAATTCATAATCCCTTTCGTCGTGAGCGGGAACCGCCATCACCGCCCCTGTTCCATAACTAGCAAGAACATAATCCGCTATATAAATAGGGACTTGTTTCCCGTTAATGGGATTAATCGCATAAGCTCCCGTAAAGACTCCAGTTTTATCTTTATTGAGTTCTGTTCTCTCCATGTCTGATTTATGAGAGACCTCTTCAATATAGGCTTCCACTTCTTTTAATTGTTTTTTTGTGGTGATTTCTTTTACTAAGGGATGTTCAGGAGCAAGACAACAATAAGTGCATCCATAAAGGGTGTCCGCTCTGGTGGTAAAAACTTCAAAGCTCTTGTCACTATCTTTAACCTTAAAGGTTATCTTTGCGCCTTCACTTCTTCCAATCCAGTTCTTTTGCATCTCCACTGTGGAAGTGGGCCAATCAAGGAGAGAGAGATCACTAAGAAGTCTTTCCGCATACTTAGTAATTCTTAAAGACCACTGTTTCATCGGTTTTCTAATGACTGGGAAGTCTCCCACTTCACTACGACCATTAATAACCTCTTCATTCGCTAAGACTGTCCCGAGCTCTGGACAGAAGTTAACGGGGATATAACTGACATAGGCTAGGTCATGCTCATAGAGCTTTAAGAAGATCCATTGGGTCCACTTATAGTAGTTTGGATCACAAGTGGCAATCTCCTTATCCCAATCATAGGAGAAACCAAGCATATTAATCTGCTCTTTAAAACGAGCAATGTTTTTATAAGTAAAATCTTTGGGGGAATTATTGGTCTTAATCGCGTATTGCTCCGCGGGAAGACCAAAGGCATCCCAACCCATGGGGTGAAGGACATTATAACCTTGCATTCTCTTCATACGGGCGATGATATCGCTCGCTGTGTAGCCTTCAGGGTGACCCACATGAAGACCCTCACCACTAGGATAGGGAAACATATCTAAAATATAGTATTTGGGTTTTGTAAAGTCGTGGGTGTCACAATAAAAGGCATGTGTGTCTTCCCATACTTTTCTCCATTTCTTTTCTATATTTTTAAAATCGTATCCCATATTATCCTCATATAAGTAAACCAAGTTTACTTATCTTCTAGTAGAGACTTATAGAGTCCAAGATAGAGGGTGGCGCTCTGCTTCCAAGAGTGATCCGTCCTCATAGCGTTTTCCATGAGTTTATTTCTTGTGGGTAGATCCCACCAAGTATCATAAGCGTAGACGGCGGTAGAGACAGCATCACTTGGATCGAAGCGGTCAAAACCAAAGCCGTTAGCAGTGTCACTATTTGCTCCATCATAGTTAATGACACTATCACGGAGACCCCCAGTACGTCGAACGATAGGTAAAGAACCATAGCGTTGGGCAATCATCTGCCCAATCCCACAGGGTTCAAATAAAGAGGGCATTAAGAAGAAGTCACTTGCGGCATAAATCTGATGGGCAAGTTCATTGTTATAACCAATATAGATACCCACTAAATCAGGATAGGTGGCTCTAAGTTGTTCAAGTTTCTGCTCGACATGATATTCACCACTCCCTAAGAGGACGAGGTTACATCCTCGATTCGCGAGCTCGTAGGCCATAGCGAGGATAAGATCAGTCCCTTTTTGCCAGGTGAGACGAGAGACTAAACCCACAAGGGGTTTTCCTCCATCTTTAAGGCTCATGCTCCTTAAGAGGGCTTCTCGATTCTTCTGCTTCCCTTCTTTATAGTTAGTGATGTCATAGTTATAGGGAAGATATTCATCTTTACTTGGATCCCACTCATCATAGTCCACTCCATTGAGGAAACCAGTAAAGTCCCACTCTCTAAGTCTCAAGACATCTTCAAGACCTTGACCTCCTTCCGGAGTAAGGAGTTCTTTTGAGTGAGTGGGTGAAACAGTAACAATCTTATCCGCATAAGTAATCGCCGCTTTTAAAGTGGAGACCTGCCCTTTAAATCTCACCTTCCCACTATCAAAAAGGGAATCAGGGAGATTATAGAAATCACCTAAGACAATCTTTGGGAAGAGACCTTGAAAAGCGGGGTTATGGATAGAGAGAACATGCTTGGTGTTTTTATAGAGATCTTGATGACCAAGATCTTCTTTAATAAGAACCGGAAGCATTCCCGCTTGCCAATCATGGACATGAACGATATCGGGGATAAAGTCATTTCTCTCAAAGAACTCTTTAACCGCCAAAGTAAAGAAAGCAAATCTCTCTCCATCATCGTACTCTCCATACATGACATCTCTTCCGAAGTAGTGTTCATTATCGATGAGATAATAGATTAAACCATCGGCTTCACACTTATAGACATCCGCTCTCTCTCTTCTCCAAGACATGGAGACATAGAAGGTGGAGATTTCTTCAAACTTATAAGTCGGCTTTTGCCAAATAGTCCTATAGAAAGGAAGAATAATCCTAACATCTTCTCCCATGAGAGTGAGCTCTTTTGAGAGAGCGTAGACCACATCTCCTAAACCACCGGTCTTGGCAAAAGGATTTGCCTCTGAGGCTACCATCGCAATTTTCATTAGACATTCGCTCCTTTCGCAATCACAAGATACTCTGTGGGGCTGCCCCCAAGTTTCGTCACTTGCTTGATTTTGACATTTTTATCGCAAATTGTGTTTTCTAGTTTTACATCTTTGCCGATGTGGGTGCGGGTAAAGATGATACAATTCTTCACCACCGCTCCCTCATCGATGACGACATCACGAGAGATGATACAGTTCTCCACTTTTCCATTGATAATGGAACCATTCCCAATAAGGGAATTCTTGACACTGGCTTTACTTCCATACTTACTTGGAGGAGTGTTATTTGTCGTGGTATAGACGGGCCAATCATCATGGAAGAGTTGCTCTCTGCTCGCGTGATTAAGTAAGTCCATAGAGACAGAGACATAATCAGTGATTGAGAAGATAGGAAACACTCTATTAGTGTGCTTATAAGCATTGACTTTGAGAGTGCCGTTATTAATACAATACGAGACGACATCCGCAAGGGAGAGCATCTCACTAATATCTTGTTGACTCTTCATTAAATCAAAAAGGGTATCTTTGTTAAAGATGAAGGTATCAAGGGAGACATCCACACTCTTGGCTTGATTATGTTGGAGAGTGGATTTTACAATCTTTTTGCTCTTATCGAGTTTAATTGAAGTACAATTCTTAAACTCTCCTTTAGAGTTATCTCCATTAGTGTAGACCATGGTCACTCCTCTCCCGCTGGCGATATGATCATCGATGATAGGACGGAAGTCCATGGAGGTAAGAAAGTGCACCGGAGCGACCACAATATACTGGATATTATGTAAGTCAAGTTGCGGTAAGTTCGCACTTAAGTTACTGACATCAGTATTAAAGGTGGCATCATTGATACGTCTTTCATTAATAACTGTTCTTATCCAGCCGGTCTTCGTGTTATTAATCCACGCATAACCATTCTGGATATGGTTATTGATGGAATAGACATAGTTTTTAGCGAGAATAACCACTTGGTTAATCCCGGAGTTAGAGAAATTAGAAAGGGTAAAATCCATAACCGCATATCTTCCTAAAAAGGAGACAGAACCAAAAGGCCTATGAGCGGTCAAAAGTCCGATATTGGGGGAATAGTGAAGATTACACACTCCGATAGCGTTATTCATAATTACTCCCCTCCTTTCGTGACATTTTGTGAGACAAGGATAATATCATCTCCTTCAGTGTTAACTTCACACCAATCACCAATCTTCACTCCACTGGCAATGATCGCATTTTTAACCTTGGCTCCTTTTCCTACATAGGCATTAGGGAGTAAGACCACATGGTCACATTCCGCATCATACTCAATGACGACTTCATTAGAGATGACACAATAGTCAGCTTTGCCAAGGATTATCGCTCCTTGATTAGCAATAGAATTGGTGACATTACCGCTCTTACCCACATAGTGAGGGAGGCTATAAGTATCTTCGGTAAAGATACGCCCTTCTTCATCAAAACTGGATAAGTCAAACTTTCCATCAATAAGATCCATGTTGGCGGCATGAAGAGAAGGAATTGTTCCCACATCTCTCCAGTATCCACTATAGCGGTAACTCTTTATGGTCATATGTCTCGCAATCATCGTTGGGATAATATCCGTCCCAAAATCATGAGTGGAATCTGGATTCTTTAAATCTTCAATCAAGAGTTTACGAAGGGTTTTCCATTTAAACATGTAGATACCCATCGAGGCAAGATTACTCTTAGGGCTTCTCGGTTTCTCTTGGAATTCCACGATGTTATCGTTTTCATCACACACCATAATCCCAAAACGAGAGGCTTCTTTGGGATCCACTTCAAAAAGGGCAATGGTGGCATCAGCGTTATTAGACTGGTGTCTCCAAAGCATATCATTAAAAGTCATTTTATAAATATGATCACCAGAGAGAATAAGGATATTCTCTGGATTAAGAGCGTCAATCCACTCAATATTTTGCGCAATGGCTTCAGCGGTGCCGTTATACCAGTTAAGACCTTCTTCTGTTTGTTTGGGAGCGAGAGTGGTCATTAAAGAGTGAAGACCATTTAAACCCCATTTCTCTCCATTACCGATATAGGAATCGAGGAAGGTTGATTCATATTGAGTGAGCACGCCAATGGTGGAAATTCCACTATTGACACAATTAGAGATTGAGAAATCCACAATGCGATACTTGGCACCAAAAGAAACCGCTGGTTTCGCGATCTTCTTGGTGAGAGCTTGCAATCTTGTCCCCTTACCACCGGCGAGAATCATTGCAATGAGTTGTTCTGCCATTATGAAATATCTCCTTATTAGATTACCTTTTATTTTATAACAAAAATAAAACACTATTCAATAAGAGAAAAGAACGCTTCAATCCGCTTCAATACTACTTGTGGCGATGATATCCACACCAGTATCAAAAATATTTTTAATAAGAACTTTTCCGATTTCTACTGGGGCCTTGACCTTGAGCTTATTGATTTCATCCATCACTTTAAACATCAAGGCTTTTGAGATGGGCTTAGAGGTTCTAACCGAGAGCATGGTGTCTCGACGATTACTCACCCTGACAAAGGAAGTCACCATCCTTTTAGGATCATTAATCTCTTCAAGAGCGTACTCTTTTCCAACAGGACAAGAGTTGCCAGTGACATTTCCCCCTTCATCCACAGAGAGATGACAACCTCTAGGACAACGGATACAAATTAACTCTTTCATTTCGTTTCAATCCTCACGGAAAGATTAATGGGTGGTTTTACCTTTTCTTTCTTTATTGTTGTCATCACCATCTCACTAGGAATAAGACCAGTGTGATATTCTCTCTTTAAGAGTTTGTCATTATTATAGACACAAACATAGGCATCACGAATATTCGCTCTCACACGAAACTTGAGAGTGATATCACTAAGTAAACTGGCCAAGACTTTTTGAGGGATGACATAACTAATGTTACTATCGTAAATAACACTTGATGACTCTTCGTCTTGGATTTCATTTTTTAGATAGAGAGTGGCGCCAACAGCGCTACTTCTCGCTTCTTGAACCACATAGTCCACAATATCGTGAACATGAAGGCAATTTCCGCATAAAAAGAGCCCTTTTAGCGAAGTTTCATTATATTGATTCACGGATATTTGCCCTCTTTTATCTTTCTCTAAATCGAGTTTTTCTAAGAGTCCAACATAAGGAATAAGACCCACAGATAAGAGAAGAGTGTCACATTTTATTTCTCTCTCTGTTCCGAGGATTTGATTCTGGTGGCCATCGACATCCACGAGAATGACACTCTCAACATGATCCTTCCCTTTAACTTCTTTTACTGTAGTGGAGAGATAAAGGGGAATATTAAAGTCTTCTAAGCATTGAACGACATTTCTATTTAAACCATTACAATAGGGCATGATTTCACAAACGCACTCCACCTTCGCGCCCTCTAGTGTCATGCGTCTTGCCATGATAAGACCAATATCACCACTTCCAAGGATGACAATCTTTCTTCCCACTAAATAACCATAGATGTTGAGATACTTTTGAGCGCTTCCAGCAGTGATAATTCCACTGAGTCTGGGGCCACCTAATTCAATTTGACCCGCGCTCCTCTCATAGCAACCCGCACTATAGATAATCGCTTTGGCTTTAACAGAAACCTGTCCTTCTTCACTATTAAAATAGGTCACTACTTTCTCTTTGGTGATATCACTCACTGTGGTGTTCACCCGATATTCAATTCCTTCTTGCTTAATCTTAGTGATGAAGCGGTCGAGGAATTCTGGCCCACTTAATTCTTCTTTAAATTCAATGAGTCCAAAACCAGTGTGAATGCATTGATTAAGGATACCCCCTAATTTATCTTCTTTCTCTAAAATAAGAATAGATTCTATTCCTTGCTTTTTTGCTTCTAGAGCGCTGCTTAATCCAGCAGAACCCCCACCAATGATCACTAAATCGACTTCTCTCATAACTTGATTTTCTCCTTAACGATATAGGATGAGGGAGAGTCATAGACGATCTCATTTAGATCTTTATCGAGGTATTCACTTAAGCTTTTTACCACCTTAGGGAGACAGAAGCCTCCTTGACATTTACCCATCCCTAAATAGAGACGACGTTTAATGGCTTTCACACTATTGATGGGAATACTTCTCTTGTATAAGTCAAGGATCTCTCCAAGAGTAACTTTCTCACAATTACACACCATAACCCCATAGTGAGGATCCTTTTTCACTAGTTCACAAACTTGCTCGCTTGTTAAATCCTTCACTCTGACATAAGGACGAATGCGAGGATTAAAACTAGGATTCTTTTCTAAGGTAATTAGAGGGCTCACTAATTCATTAACCACATATTGAGCAATCGCTGGGCTAGAGGAGAGACCGGGAGATTCAATACCCCCACAATTGATAAAATTAGGATGACTCTTAGAAGGTTCAATAATAAAATCATCCGTACTTGAATGAGCGCGGATACCCGAAAAAACACGAACTTCATCCCTAAAAGGAATGTTATTTATCATTTGTGAAGCTTTTTGTTTGATGGCCATACCGCTATCTATATTAGTGGTGACATCATCTTTATCAGTCGCGTCTTCATTACTCGGTCCCACAATATAATCACCCGCACTGGTGGGAGAGACTAAGATTCCTTTTCCCACTTTACTAGGAGCGGGAAATACCGTGTGATTTACAAAAGGAGAAACAAGGTGGTCAATCACATAATACTGACCTCGACGGGGTTCGATGGACCAAGAGATATCTTCCACCATAAAAGCAATCTTATCAGAGTAAATACCCGCACAATTAATAACCACCTTAGCGACATATGAGTCTTTATTGGTGATGACTTTAAATTCACTTTTAAGAGAATCAATCTTTATCACTTCTTCATCGAGATGAAGAATGACACCATTATCCACAGCATTCTCTATGAGGTGATTAACGAAATTAAAGGGGTCAATAATTCCACATGTCGGAGCGAACATGCCAAGCTTAACATCACTTGAGATATTCTCTTCATATGATGAGAGTTTCTTTTGCGTAACAAGAGTAAGAGGTACTTTATAGGAGCGGCCTTGTTTATAAGACTTTTTAAGTTCTTTTATTTCTTCTTTACTAGATGCCACAGTTAAAGAACCAATTCTTTTAAAAGGGACATCAATCTCCTCACAGAGTTGGTCAAACATGGGATTTCCAAGAACATTAAATTTCTGTTTTAAAGTATGGGGTTTAGGATCATAGCCAGAGTGGATAATCGCGGAGTTCGCTCCACTAGCCCCTTCGCCAACATCATTGTTCTTTTCTATCACAATTGTAGAAACTTTATAGCGGGATAATTCTCTAGCGATACTCGCTCCAATAACCCCACAACCAATAACTAAGACATCACATTTCATACGGATTCTATTATAGCAATTTTTATATTACATATAAATAAAAGAGAGCACAGGGCCCTCTTTTATTTATCACTACTTTTTCCTATCGATTCTCTTACTTGGAAACTTCTTCGACGGCAGCGACATCATCTGGATGATGATGATGACCAACAAATGCCACCATTTCAGAAACAGCAGCAACAATAGTTGTTACCCACGCGACTGCAATTAAGGTAATTGAAGAAGCGGCACATCCAGAGATACCATCAAAACCAAACTCTTCAATGTAGAGATCAAGCATCACCATTAAAGCCCAGCTGAGAAGTAAGAAGATGATGACATCCCAGATGAATGGGGCGAGTTTGTTTGGTCTTAGATAGTAGACAACAAAGAGAACAATTGCTAACACCGCAGCAAGGGCAACCGCACCATAGATGTAAATGAAGTCGAGATAATCAAATGCTCCATCATTGAAGAAGAGATCAAGACCGGTCACACCAGTGGTTGCTTGAATTCCAAAGAAGAGGAATACAGCGGCGACACAAAGAGCAGCAACTGCAATCTTAAGGAAAGAAAGTTTGTTAATTGCCTTATTCATAATTTTCTCCTTCCGAAAAAAGATAGGTTAATTATATATCACATACTATAATATACGCAATTTTTTTTGAAAAATTGGAAAAAAAACGAAAAAAGGGGGGCACTAGTCGCTCCCTTTTCTTGATTTTGACAATAAATCGCTTTGTTTTTCTAAAACTCGGTATTTTTATCAATTATCTCACTAGTTTAGGCATCTTTTGCGGCTTTTTCTTCATTCTCTTCATCTTTTGGAAGGCTAATTCCATAGCATTCTGCCCAAGAATCAGACAAATAGATAAATTTTATAATTGAAGCCAAATCACCAGGATAAAAGCGAAAAAGGCGAGAAAAAAACAAACAAAACAAGATACCGCTACCTAATTATGCCAACGACGATATTAGGAAATGATCGGCTTAAAATTCATCTTTTTTACCTCTTTTGACGGCAACAAAAATCTCAACCTATCAAACTAGGAGGTAGAATCACTCTAGTGATCTATCTATATAATTTTCTAATTTGCCTTTCTTGATAATTCTTGTTGATCTCATCAAGCATCCTTGAATTTACTTCTTGAACTTTCTTGGACCTTTGACACTTTTATCAGGGCGATCTCTATGCTCCATCTTTGGAGCGGGCTCGACATAGTCTTCAGGTTTCTCTAAGAACTCTCTATGAGAAGCCTTAACTTTTCCGTGTTCATCAATCTCAATCACTCTTACTGTCATCGTGTCACCCACTTTACAGACATCTTGAGCTTTATCGATATAGCCCCAACCGAGTCTTGAGACATGGACGAGGGCTTCAACATTACCAAAGAGATGGACGAAGGCTCCATAGTCTTCCACTCGGGTAACTTCACCAGTATAGGTTTCCCCCACTTTGGCTTCACGGACAATATCTTCAATCATGCCACGGCACTTCTTGATAGTTTCTCTATTCATGTGGTAAATAGTGATTCTTCCACTATCTTCAATATCCACTTTGACATTATCGCATTGGGCAATAATATCATTGATAACTTTACCACCAGTACCGATGACTTCTCTAATCTTATCAGGATCAATATTAAATGTTTCCATCTTAGGAGCGTATTTAGAGACATCAGGTCTGGGCTCACTAATAGCCTTTGACATTACCGCTCTCACTTCCGCTCTCGCTTTATTCGCTTGAACTAAAGCTTGATGGAGAACTTCTTTGGTCACACCTTTAATCTTGATATCCATTTGAAGAGCGGTAATTCCTTTTGCGGTTCCTGCGACTTTAAAGTCCATATCTCCAAAGTGATCTTCAAGACCTTGGATATCAGTAAGAATGGTGTAAGGATGCTCGTCATCAAGAGGTCCACTACTAATGAGACCCATGGCAATACCGCTGACCATCGCTTTAATTGGCACACCAGCGGCCATAAGGGACATACATGACGCACAAATAGAAGCTTGACTAGAAGAACCATTAGATTCCACAGTCTCCGCCACTGTTCTAATTGTGTATGGGAATTCTTCTTCACTAGGAATGACATAGGAGAGAGCTCTTTCACCTAGAGCACCATGACCTATTTCTCTTCTACCAGGAGATCCAAGTCTTCCGACTTCACCAACAGAGAAAGGTGGGAAGTTATAGTGATGCATCCATCTTCTGCTCTCTTCCTCTGTGAGGTTATCAATAATTTGGCTATCGCTTAAAGGACCAAGGGTGGTCACTGCGATCACTTGGGTCTGTCCACGAGTAAACATGGCGGAGCCATGAACTCTTGGGAAGAGGTCCACTTGGGCGTCAAGAGGACGAATCTCATCCACTTTACGACCATCCGGTCTAATCTTCTCTTCCGTAATTAATCTTCTTACCTCGTTGGCTTCAAGTAGCTCGAGGGTTTCTTTGACCATCGAGAGAGCGGTCTTATGAGATTTCTCATCGGGATAACTACGATTTTCGTAATCATCGATAATCTCTTGCTTAATCGCTTCAACGGCATGTTGTCTCTCAAGTTTATCAAAAATAGAGATGGCTTTGACTAAACGAGCTTGGGCTCTATCGGTGACATCTTTCTCGATCTCTTCATCGACATGATAGAGTTCAACTTCTCTCTTTTCTTTACCAATCTCTTTAATAATTTCTTCTTGCCAGACACAGAGTTTCTTAATCGCTTCATGACCAAACATTAAAGCATCAAGCATTTCGTCTTCACTGATTTCCGCAGCTCCCGCTTCCACCATATTAATGGCTTCTTTGGTGCCCGCAACAGCGACATTAATATCACTCTTAGATTTCTCTTCCACTGTGGGGTTAATGACAAACTTGCCATCCACCCTACCAACATAGACTCCCGCAATGGGACCATCAAAAGGAATATCAGAAATTCCTAGGGCAAGAGAGGAACCAAGCATGGCAGTCATTTCTGGAGTGGAATCTTGATCCACAGACATCACAGTGTTAATAATCTGCACTTCATTACGGAATCCTTCACTAAACATTGGACGAATAGGACGATCGATGAGCCTGGCAGTTAGAGTAGCGTGCTCACCCGCTCTCCCTTCTCTTCTAAGGAAGGATCCAGGGATTTTACCAATGGCATACTGCTTCTCTTCATAAGCCACAGTAAGAGGGAAGAAATCTCCTTCTTTGGGTTCATCTGAGCAGCAAACTGTGGAAAGAACAGCGGTGTCATTTAATCTTACTAAGACTGCCCCATTGGCTTGTTTGGCAATCTCACCCGCCTCAACAACGAACTTCTTTCCTTCGAATTCTAATTCGAATACTTTTTTCATTTCTTTTTCCTCATAAAATTTTCACTAAGTGAATTATATACCTTTTCTCTTTTAGAGAATAGCAAAAAGAAAAAGAGCGCGAGGCTCTTCATCTTTTTTCTTCGCTCTTCTTGATTAGATAGCGTAAACCAAAGTCAAAACGAGGATTGCAGCGGTAACAAGGACCACGATAATGATGTAAGAACGAGCAAAGCTACGTCTAGCAATTCTCTTATTGCTCGCGGCACAGTAAATGAGGAAAATCCAACCAAGCACTGGGATGAGGAAGAGAATGCTCCATCCGAGGTAGCGCCACGCACCTAATGGACGATATCTTCTAAGTTCATGATCATCTTTCGGAAAGTGCTCTTCGATGAAATCTTTTTCTTTTTGTTTCATTTTTTTACTCCTATCCACCTTAGTAGAGTAAGGTTATCTCAACACAATTATTCTATCACAAAGTAATGACCATAAAAGGGGACAAAATAAAAAACCCGAACAATCGGGTTTTTATTCTTTACTTATCGTCTGAGACCTAAGTCTTTAATTAACTTTAAGTAGGCATCTCGATCTTCTCTGGCAAGATAGTCGAGTAGCGCACGACGTTGACCAATCATCTTATAGAGACCACGTTTAGAGGTGGTATCTTTCTTATTAACTTTAAGATGTTCGGTGAGGCGTGCGATTTGAGCGGTTAAGAGTGCGACTTGAACTTGGACGCTTCCCGTGTCATTCTCACTTTGAGCGTACTTCGCGACAATTTCCGCTTTCCTTTCTTTACTTAACGCCATATGACCCTCCTTGTAAAATGATTCTTCGCTCAGTCCTGGTCAATCGTTAGGTCACGCGGTTAACTAAGGCTCAGTTGCAGTGTATATTTTAAATAAATATAACTCCTATTGTAAACACTTTTTTGCGGCCTCTTCATCGATAAGGATTTGCTCTTTAAGATCCTCAAGTGAAGGGAAAGTACGAATATCTCTTAGTCTTTTGACAAATTCTACGGAGATAGTTCTTCCATAGAGATTATCTTTAAAGTCAAAGACATAGGTTTCAATAATGGCTTTATCAAGTTCTTGGATGGTCGGATGAGTGGAGATACAAGTGACAGACTTCTTCCTCTTCTCCCCAATGACAGTGTAAGTAGCATACACTCCTTGAGGAGGAAGAACATATTGATAATCAAGATCCACGTTAGCGGTGGGCACACCATTCTTATTCCCATTCCCTAGTCCTTCCACTACTAAACCAGAGACAGAGTAATATCTCCCAAGAAGAGCGGTTGCCACATCAATATCTCCGTCACTAATCTTATTCATGATAGAGCGGGACGACACCTTCTCTCCCTCGCTCACCAAAAGAGGGCAAATGGTCGTGGGATAAAACATTGTGAGATAATTAGCGTCCCCTTGACCTTTGAAACCAAAGTGATAATCCTCCCCCACAAAAATATGAGTGGGATTGATTTTATCAATGACTTGGTGGATGAATTCATCTTTGGTCATATAAGAGGTGGCTTCATTAAAACGAAGGACGAAGAGATATTTCACTCCGAGTCCACCGAGTAGCTCCGCTTTATCATAAGTTGAAGTTAATGATTTAGTTTCTTCGTGATTGATAAAAGCTTTAGGGGCGCGATCAAGAGTGAGCACTCCTACAGGTTGAGAAGTAGCGACAGCTTCCCCAATAAGAGAGGCATGACCGATGTGCACTCCATCAAAATAGCCCAAGCATAAAACAATTCCTTGAGGGAAGGAAATGTCATCACCCACTTTGAATTGAATAATCTTAATCACTCTAAACCTCTTTCACAAATATAGGTGTCTCCTTGCTTCTTATAGAGTGCTAGAGCATCACCTTGATACACAATCATTATTTTATCACAATCCACTCCTAAAGTGTGGATGGGAATGAGATTCCCATTTCTAATCTTAGAGACAAGTTGAGAGTCATAGATAACCACAGGTTCATAAGAGAGAGGAATATGCGGTATAGAGATAACATCACTAATAGTGACATCCTCTAACTTGACACATTGGGAGAGAAGAAACTCTCCTTGTTTCACTCTAATAAGTTGAATGAGATGACCGACTTCTCCAAGACGAATGGCAATATCATGAGCTAACACACGAATATAAGTTCCTTCACTCACTGTGGTGCGAAATTGGATCTCGTTATCTTTATAAGAAAGGAGAGAGATATCGTATATTTCAATTTCCTTGTAGTACTTCTCACTTGTGGTTTCCCTCTTATGAGCGAGCTCATATAAGTGCCTTCCATTGACTCTCTTCGCGGATGTCAGAGGGATCTCTTGCTCACTCTTACCAAGAAAGGAAGAAAGAACTTCTTTAATATGTGACTCATCTAAAAGATGAGGAGCTTGAGTAATTGTGACCACTCCATCACAATCAAGAGTGTCGGTTTCCTCTCCTAACTTTAAAGTGGCCTCATAGGTTTTCTTACTATCATCAATATAAGGGATAAGTTTTGTGGCTCGGCCAATAAAACAGAGGAGAATCCCGCTAGCAAAAGGATCAAGGGTTCCTAAATGTCCAACCTTTTTCACTCCAAAAAGAGTTTGTAAACGATTACAAATGGCGCGAGAAGTCATTCCCCTCTCTTTATAAATGGGAACTAAACCATCAATGTTCATTGTGTTTATTTTACACGAAAATAAATATAATTAGTATTTATGAAAGCCATTAGGGAAATCTTAGCCGCAGTCAGACATGCGGATGATTTATATAATCTCATCGAAGAGGGAGATAAGATTGTTGTGGGTGTCAGTGGGGGAAAGGATAGTTTCTGTCTTTTACGAGTCTTACATGATTATCAAAAATTCTCTCCTGTTCATTTTGAGATTCAACCCGTGATGCTTGACTTAGGATTTGATGACTTTGATCCCACTATCGCAGTAGAATACACAAAATCTCTTGGCATGGATTTAATTGTGGAAGAGTGTAAAGAGATATATCGCATCTTAAAAATGAACACAAAAGATGAGAAACATCTCCCCTGCTCTATTTGTAGTAGAATGCGCAAAGCCTCTATTAATCGAGTGGCCCTCAGATTACACTACAACAAGGTCGCTTTTGCCCACCATATGGATGACGCTATAGAGACCAAACTCATGAATGAAATCTATGGAGGAAGAGAGGCAACCTTTTCCCCAAAGATGCATTTAGAGAAAACGGATATCGTCTTTATTCGTCCATTTATTTTAGTGAGAGAGAAACAAATCGAGAGGATGGTTAGAGAAGAGGGGATAGAGACCATGTCTTCATACTGTCCCGCGGATCATCACACGATGCGAGAAGAAATTAAAAACGATCTTAAATATATTTATAAGAAATATCCCGTTAGTTACGATAATTTCCCCACCGCTTTAAGTAACTACAAAAGACTAGATTTGTACAATGACAAATTAGAGCTCAAACTCGATAATGGTTATGTTATCTCTCCAGTGGTGATGAGAGATCAGATGATTGATTATATTAATGTCGTGCCCCCTAAAGCTCTAAAGAACATTGATAAAGATGATGAGCTTTATCTCATCTCTTATAAGAAACCTCTTGGAGCATTTACCCTTAAAGAGAGTAATGATGAAGTGGTGATTTGCGATATCTATCTAAAAAATAAAAAAGACGAGGTCACAACCTGTCTTATTAAATATTTTACTGAACACAAAGTTCCAAAGAAAATCGTCGTCAAATAGGATTATTTTTCGTCATTTTCAAGGATTTTTCTTATTTTTTCTTCGTTTTGATAACCTTTATCCACGACGAAATTTAATTCTGGCACTCTTCTGGTATCCATTCTTTTTGCTAGTTCTGTACGGATAAATCCTTTGGAGTGGTTAAGGGCCGCCATCCCTTCTTTCTCATCCTTTTCATTAAAGAAAGAGACATATATTTTTGCGTAGCTATAATCACTGGAAACTTTAACTTCCGGAATAGAGATAAAGCCAAGATGAGGATTAGCGACCTCAAACTGGATAATCTCTAAAAGATTCTTTCTAATAATTGAGGCAATACGAAGAGTTTTATCCATTATTAGTTTCCTCAACTATAGAATAAGACTCAATAATATCCCCCTCTTTAATATCGTTATAGTTTTCAAGTAAGATGCCACACTCAAAACCACGACGGCATTCTTTAACAGCATCTTTTTCGTGTTGTAAGGAACTAATCTTTCCATCGTAAATCACCACTCCATCTCTCATAATACGCGCTTGAGAGTGATTTAAGATGATGCCATCTGTAACCATACAACCCGCAATCGTTCCAAGTTTACTAGCTTTAAATAGTTTACGAACTTCCGCTTGACCGTTAACCTTCTCTACCATCACAGGTTTTAACATACCTTTCATCGCTGCTTCAATCTCTTCAATCAAAGCGTAGATAATTCTATGGAGTCTAATCTCGACTTTCTCTTCTTGTGCTTTCGCTCTAGTCTTCGCATCTGGCCTCACATTAAAACCATAGATAATGGCATTAGAAGCACTGGCAAGAAGAACATCGTTCTCTGTAATTCCACCACTAGTGGCTCTAATAACATTAATTCTTACTTGATCATTAGAGAGCTTCTCTAAGGATTGCTTCACCGCTTCCGCACTGCCAGTCGTATCCGCTTTAATGATGAGATTAAGAACCTGCATCTCTCCTTCATGAATCTTCGAATACAGATCATCAAGACTCATGACTGAGGCATTCTGATTTCTCGTCTTTTCAATTTGCGTATCTTTACGTTTTGAGGCAATCTCTTTCGCTTCCGCTTCACTGGGGAAAGCCATAAAGCGGTCTCCCGCTTCAGGGACTTCACTTAATCCAATCACTGACACTGGTGTGGATGGAAGAGCTTCTGTAAGAATGGAACCGTATTCATTGGTCATTCTTCTCACCTTCCCATAACTGTTACCCACCACTAAATAATCGTTAGCTTTAAGAGTGCCATTTTGAATTAAAAGGGTGGCCTTAGGTCCTTCAGATTTATCAAGGGTGGCTTCTAGCACTGTCCCCATCGCGTAGCGGTCAGGATTGGCTTTGAGCTCTTGCATCTCTGCGACCGCTAAAATGGCATCGAGTAAAGCGTCGATGTTGGTCTTCTTTTTCGCGGATAACTCCACCGCAATAACATCTCCACCATAATCTTCTAAAACTATATCTTCACCAAGGAGCTCTTCTCTCACCCTCTTAGGGTCTGCTCCTTCTTTATCAATCTTATTGATAGCGACAATCACGGGGACATTTGCGGCTTTTGCGTGATCTATCGCCTCTCTTGTTTGTTCCATGACGCCGTCGTCAGCGGCCACTACGAGGACAACAATATCTGTGACACTCGCTCCTCTTGCTCTCATCTGGGTAAAGGCTTCGTGCCCAGGAGTATCAATAAAGGTAATCTTATGGCCACCCACTTCCTTTTGATAGGCACCAATCTCTTGAGAGATGCCTCCATATTCACTATCGACAAGATTAGAGTTTCTAATCGCGTCAATTAATGTGGTCTTACCGTGATCCACATGACCCATGACTGTAACCACTGGAGGGCGGGATTTTAACTTTGAGGGATCATCGTTGATTTCGACATCTTCAAAGTTCTCCGCTTCAACGACATTCTTTCTTTGAAAGTCATAACCAAATTCAAGACACACTAAACCAATTAATTCATCATCAAGGACTGTATTAATGGTAATCATATTCCCTTGCATAAAGAGGAACTTGATGATGTCATTGACCGGGACATTAAGCGCTTTGGAGAGCTCATTAACGGAGATATCACCAGAATAGAGGAAAACACCAGAGTTCACTTTCGCGCGAGCTTTGTCACTATGAACATTAAGAGAAACATTTGACTTTCGATCTTCGCTTTTATTTGGGTACTTGTTTTTCTTCGCCATCAGTCTTTCCTCCTATCTTACATATTTAAGTAATTCATCGTAGAAGTCACTAGTGACATTAACCTTAAGAATCTTACTAATAAGATTCTTCTCTTTAGCCTTATTAATGACTTCGATGTCTTTTGAGATATAGTAGCCTCTACCCCCTAATTTATGAGTGGGATCAACCACTAAAGCGCCATCAAGAAGGGTAAAACGAACAAGATCTTTAACATCTTTGCTTTCTTTTGTGATAAGACAAAGTCGCTTTACTTCCTTCTTCATTCTCTATCTCTTACCTATTATCTTCGTCGTAGTACTCTTCGTACTCCTCGTAATCAATCTCTTCCTCTTCTTCCGCTTCTTCCGCTTCTATCTCCGCTAACTCTTCATCAGTATAGATAGGCATAAAGTTGGCCTTATCTTTGTTATAGACAATCTCGTCAACTTTTTCGACTGTTTCTTCTTTCTTACTACTCTTCTTCGTGGGAGATTTACTCTTACTAGAAGGAGCCTTGCTACTAGAAAGAGAGGCTTCAAGATCTTCAATTGTCGTCGTGGTCTTCACATTTACTGTTTCGCTAACTGGAGTCTCCACTGCGGGAGTCTCACTAACTTCAGAGGGAACCTCTTCCACTTTAGGAGCTCTCTTAAGTGTGGGAATCTCTTCTTTTTCACTTTGCTCATATAAAGAGATATCCATCTCACTTCTCTCTTCTTCGTACACTCTCTCTTGTGGGGCAACATAGCCTTGAGGAAGTGTGGGTAAGACATCTTCTTCTTCCTCAATAACAGGACGAGAGATCTCTTCCACTTTCTTTCTTTCCACCTCTTCCGCTTCAACATCTTCAAAGGTTTTATAAATAAGGCCATCTTCTTCCGCTTTCTCTTCGGTGATGACATTAAGATCAATACCCACTAATTGACTCGCGAGGCGGACATTAACACCTTTTCTTCCAATGGCGAGAGATAAGGCATCATCTCTCACAATACAAGTAGCGCTATGATTATCTTCGCCCATGGCGATACCTACAACCACTGCGGGTTTTAAAGCGTCCATGGCGTAGAGGGCGATATTTGTGGAGTAATCTATAATATCAATCTTTTCTTTCGTGGAGCCATTACCGAGTTGAGAGACAATCTTTTGAATACGACTCCCGTTTGGTCCAATACACGCTCCAGCGGGATCAACATTAGGGTCAGCGGTATAGACAGAGACCTTACTTCTCTCTCCCGCTTTACGAGAGATTCCCATAATCTGAATGGTGCCGTCATAGACTTCATGAATCTCATCAAAGAAGAGGCATCTAAGGAATCCTTCATGACTACGAGAGATGTGGATACGAGTGCCACTTTTTGGAGAGGAAGAAACATCAACGACATAGACCTTGATTTGATCATGGAGAGCAAACTTCTCATCTCCGATGAGATCTTTACGGGTGAGGTGCATACTCGTCTTTGAATAGGAGACATCATAACCGCCATACTCATCCGCTCTCTCAACACTCACTGTGATCATGGTTCCAATCTTATTTTGGAAAGTGGAGAGAAGTTGATTCTTCTCAATCTCCGCAAACTTCTGATGGGTGAGATTCTTGACAGAGATGACAGAGGCTTTCTTAAAGGTCTCAACATCGTATTGCTCGGCATATTCATCTCCAACTTTGTAGATTTTTCCCTCTTTGTTTTTGTTAGCGTCTTCCACATCAATTTCAAGATAGTCATCTTGGACATCATCAGAGGCGACGACTCGACGAAGGTAATAGAGTTCAATCACCTCATTATCAAGATCAAAGATGAGACGAACATTCGCGTCATCTCCTCCCCCAAGACTCTTCTTAAAAGAACGAATGAGAGATTCTTTAAAGATCTCAATCGCTTCTTCTTGACTGATGGAAGATTCTTCTTCAAGTTCCGTTAAGGCTTGTTTAAACTGTGCAAAATTGACCGCCATAAGACACTCCTTTAATAGCTAATTGCTAAGCGTATTTTATAGATATTACTTTTGTTAATCACTACCCTTTTCACTCTCGTTTTCTCTTTGTATTCGATAGTAATTTCATCTTCGGTGATATCCACCAAAAGACCTTGATAGATGTTTTGCCCACTAATGGGATTAGTGAGGTGAATGTTAACCAAACTATCTTTGTACAAAGATAACTCTTCGATCTTTAAAGGTTTTTCCGCTCCAAGGGAGGAGATATCAAGAAGGTAATTATCTTCACTGACAAGGTCTTTCTCATCTAAGAAGTTAGAGACTTCTTGAGAGATCTCGCTAATTGCGTCTAGATCAATCGGCTTGACTCTATCAATAACCAGAGCGAGTGTATATTGCCCCTTAACCTTAGAGAAAGAAATGGAATAGAGAGAATAACCTCTCCCCTTTAAAAACTCACTGAGGGATTGTTTTACCACTTCAAGATCCATATAATTACCTACCCCTTCAAAAATAAAGAGTGGCATCGCCACTCAATCGAGTTAGATAAGGGTTAATTGCTTAACCGCTTATTATATTAATTTAATATAAAGAAAGTGTCAAATGTTATTTTATAGACCTTTTAGTCGGAGACCTCTTCGTCTTCGTCATCTTCTTCCTCTCCTCTAACCTCTTCACTAGGGAGGTATTCATTGATGAAGTCATCTCCATCAATGCCGTAGTTCGATTCAATGAGGCGGATGGAATTTCCATGAGAGGAGGTAAAGAACACTCCATAATCGAGAATTGTGGAACTCCCATAGTCATCAAAGAGTTCGACATTAAAACGATAATCAAGACAGATGCGATAGGTGCATTCTGGGAAGAGTTTTTCGGTATTGGAGTAGCAGACACTAGGCTCTACAAAGCTAGGACCCCAGAGGAATAAGAGATAATACTCCACCCCCTCTTCTGCTTCATCATAATCGCCATAGTAAGGTTCAGGCACTACTGGTCCTTGCTTAACGACATTTTCTATCGTAAAGAGATAAGGGGTAAAAAGCCAGGCCACACGGATCTCACTATCGGTCTCTTCATCCCAGCCAATATATTCTGTATCATAAACTTCTTCTCGGTTACTCGAATAGGTCGCGACTTTGACATCATAGACATACTCGGCTTCTTCGACAACTTCATCCCAGTCGCGATCATTCCCTGTCAAACCAAAATCCCAGTAGGTGGAGCACACAGTCCCATCCCAGGCGTGGTAAGGATAATCCTCAGAAGAGGCACACGCACTTAAACAGAGCGAAATAAGAATGACGCCACTAAGAAGAAATTTATGTTTCATAGGTTTATGTTTATGCGAATTTTAGATTAGTGGTAAGGATTGACGGAGATTGGACCATCTTTACACACAACGATAGTTGTCCCAGCTTTATAGAGCCAGTTACTACCACGTTTAACGTTGGACCATTGCTCTTTTGTGCCACCATAAGAAATGTGATTGAGGGTTGCACAATTGAAGAAGCAATTTGCACCAATAGACTTCACACTTTCAGGAATCACCACCGTGCGGAGATTGACACAATTAGAGAAGGCTCCATTCCCAAGAGATTTCACACTAGGGGGAATCGTGGCTTCTTGTAAGTGGACGTTTTGAGCGTAGTCATGACCACCGACACTGGTCACATCACTTGGAAGACCAACGGGGGCGAGGACTTGAGTGCCGTTACCAACGACGACATCGTTCACCACAGGAGGTTCAGAGGGAACAGAAGTATAAACAGGTGTTGGCGCAGGTGCACTAGTCTGTGCGGGAGCGCTATTAGGAGTAACCATCATGGGGATGGTAATAATCTGAGGTTGAGGTTGGGCTTGTGGACCTTGGGCACCATACATATTAGGAACAATGATGTAGGGGAATTGATTCGCCATTCCATTTGGAAGAGCGGGTGCTTCAGGCTCAGCGGGAAGAGGTGTGGTGTTAGTGAGTTCACTCTTAATGTACTCTTTGCTCCAGGGGAGATCACCGACATACACTCTATCCTTAAAGGCACAACCATAGATGGAACAAAGGACAATCATGACGATGAGAGTGCCACCGAGATAGATATAAGGCCAGACACCGACAGCGAAGAAATAACCGTATTGAGTATATTGACCGACATTCTCCTCATCAAAACCCATGCCCATCAAGTATGTATACGTCCACATAAGGGCGAAGTTCACAAGAATTAAAATAAAGGCAAGAATGGCTAAGGATCTTGGACCAGAATACTTTCTGACATGTCCAAGGAGTAATAAGCCAAGAGCATAGAGAAGACCCACAAAAGCATAGATAGCGCCGAGGAGTAAGAATGCCACCATAACGTACTCAACCCAAGTTAATAAAGTACCAAGGGAGATGAGTTCAACATTCCAGACAGCTCGCTCCTTAAAAACCTCAAAAGGAGAGGCATCCATGCCAAAGAGGAACTTAGAGAAGTCCCAACCAGTATTGGGGGCAATCTCTGTAAGTGTATGTTCCGCATCTAAATATTCTCCAATTTGGAAAATATCAAAGAAGAATGGGAGAACAAATAAAGCCACGAGGACGAGGCAGAAAATGCCAGTCCAAATCGTCGCCGCATTATAACGACGGATAACTTTAATTCCGTTAATCATGTTCTTTTTACGTGCCATAAGCTAACACCACCTAACTTTCTCTATTATACTAATTATAACTAATTAGTCAACACTATATTTTACTCCACTCTCCAATGCTTTTTGGGATAGACGACTTCTTTTGTCCAACTCCAATCTTTAAGCTTCCAACTCCAGTTCGGATAACCCACAGTTCCTGGGCAATTTGTTCTCGCACTATTATCGAGTTTAAGGAAGTCTTGAAGTTGGAATATCGTCATGTATGATGGAGCGGTGTACATGTATTTAAAGACATTGTTATAGAGATGTCTCCTATCGGAGCCGAGCTTCTTCATGAGGTATTTATATTGCTCTTCAGTGAGGTTGTTATACCATCCCCAGAGGGTCTCATTATCATGGGTTCCAGGATAGACAATGAGGTCCTTGCTGCTCTTTACTTTGTCATCAAAAATCGTGAATTCCATGATATACATTCCATGGAGTTTTAAGCGGTCTCTTAACTCGATGACAGTATGCACTAAATCCCCAAGATCTTCCGCAATAAGTTTAGTCTTGGGATACTTAGCGTAGAGCTTCTTGAAGAACTCATCTCTTGGACCAATCTTCCAGGTTCCCACTTTTGCGTCACTACGACCCGCGGGGATGACATAGTAAGTATCAAAAGCCCGGAAGTGATCAAGTCTTAAATAGTCACATAGAGTGCCAAGATAACCAATTCTATCCACTAAAAGTTGATAGCCATCCCTCTTCATGACATCAAAGTTATAAATAGGAGAACCCCAGAGTTGACCCGCATCACTAAAAGCATCAGGAGGAACCCCTCCCACTTCTGTCTGACGACCAAATCGATCAAAGGAGAATTGCTCTCGATGTAACCAACACTCTGTGGAATCATATCCCACATAGAAGGGGACATCAGAGATAATGGCAATACCTTTTTTCTTGGCGTAATTAAGAACGTGTTTCCACTGCTCTAGAGCGACCATCTGAACAAAGATAAAGAACTCGATGTCCTCTTCTTTAGGAGGTAGCGTGTGGTGAAGGAAGTAGTCTCGATCAGCCCGCTTCCATTCACTCCACGCCTTATTACCATTGCGGCGTTTAAAGAACTCAAACGTCGCGTATTGTCTCACCCAAGGATGACTAATTTTAAATCTCTTCATCCCAAAGGGATGATGAGCAATAAAGTTATGATAAGCTTCTCTTAAGAATTGCTCTTTATATTCCCCAACATACTCAAAGTTCACACTGTCAGTATTAGGGAGAAAGAGGGGTTTCTCATTAAGATATCCATCTTCATATAAAAGTTCGAGAGAAACGTAGCGGTAGTCTATGGCTGTAGAGCAAGTTGACATATAAGGAGAGTTACCCGGTCCAAGAGGATTGAGGGGGAGGATCTGCCAATACTTGTAGTGGTTCTTCTTTAACCAATCGATAAACTGGTAGCAGTCATAACCAAAATCCCCCATCCCATAGTGAGAGGGAAGGGATGACACTGGTAAAAGGACACCGACATTAGTATTTTTCATATACTACTAAAACCAACACAAAACCCATCGTTTAGATTATTGTTTATGTGGTAACTTTGTATATATTTTACTACATTTTGAAAAAATGTATAAAAGAATTGTGTAAAAAAAGAAATAATAAAAGACGACAAACAAAGATTATTTTGAACTAATCGAAAGAAATAGCCCTCACAAAGAAAATGATCCCATAATGTTTACTCGTAAACATTTGCGTCTTTATTTATTGTCATTAAAAAAGGAGATAGATAAAATATAGTGTATGCATACAAAACGCAAGCAACTCATCTATCGTATTATTTACTTTCTCGTCACCACTGCTTATGTCGTCCTCACAGTGGTGTGTTTTGTGCAGATGCTCGCTCATCACTGGGGAATGAACTACAAAGATGAAGGGGAAGGTGCATCCATAGAATTAATGATTATTGGTATCGCTGGTTTTATTCTTCTCTTTGTCTATGGAGTGGCTCAAGCCCTCTTTATTATTAACAGCATGATAACAAAACACTCGGCGATTTTTGATGGCTTATGCTATCGAGAAAAAGATCGTCTCACCAATAAGTTAACAGTGAGTGTTACCTCCGTTCTCGGAGCCGTTGCGGGAGGGGTGGGACTTTGGTTCTATATCACTGGTTTTATTCCCACTCTTAACGGAGAGATGCCCTATGCGGGACTCTCTGACTGGGGCAATGAACTCTTCCTTCTTATGGTGATGTTCTGTCTCATTATCTTCCTTGATTGTGTCTTTATTCTTATCTACATGGTAACCTTTAGAAGAGATTACCTTATAGGAAATATCATCATTCCCGAACCAAAACCGAGTGATCGATAAATAAAAAAATAAGCAAAATAAAAATCCCCTTCTGCGGGATTTTTTCTTTTTTGTCTTTCTTTCTGGTGCCCCCTGCCAGAATCGAACTAGCGACGGATCATTACCGTTGACCTGTTATACCACTTAACTAAGGGGGCAAAACCACTAGTAAATATTATATAGAATATTACATATTTCTCAAAAGTTTTTTATATTTCTGTGGCAAAGAGGTCATAGGTAGTACTCTCAGTCACCTTGACACTGATATAGTCACCGAGTTGATGTTTGCTTCCGTTTCCGGTGACAATGATTTGTCCATCAAGGTCATCAATAGCGTTAAGTTTGCTTCGTAAAAGATACTTGTTTCCATCAATGGCAACGATTAATCCCATAAGGGTTTCACCAACATATTTCTTGTTATTCTCTTTTGACATCTTGGCACACTCTCTCATCACCATGTCATAGCGGCGCTCCTTCTCTTCTTCACTGATGGGATCTCCAAACTTATAAGCGGGAGTTCCCTCTTCATAGGAGTATTTAAACACTCCCACATGATCAAAGTTTATCTCCTTCACAAAGTCGATGAGATGAAGGACATCTTCTTCGGTTTCATTATAGAAACCCACCATCAAGGTCGTGCGGAGGATTGCGTGAGGAACCTTCTCTTTAATCTTAGCGAAAAGATTAATTAAGAACTGCTTATCCCCTCTTCGATGCATGGCTTTTAAGATGTGATCTTCACTATGTTGGATGGGGATGTCAAAGTAGGGCACTACTTGAGGGTGCGTGGCGATATAGTCAATTAACTCATCTGTGATTTCATCAGGATAGAGATAGAGGAGTCTCACCATCTTAAACTGAGGAAAGTCACCTAAAACCTTTAAGACATCCACAAGGTTGACACTCTCTCCTTTTAAATCTTTTCCATAACTACAAGTATCTTGCTCTAAGACCACCACTTCTTTGACGCCTTTATCCGCAAGAAGCTGGGCTTCCTCTCTAATCTCAGAGAGAGAACGAGATTTAAAAGGACCTCTAATAAGAGGGATCGCACAGAAGGCGCAGCGGTTATCACACCCTTCACCAAGGCGAAGGAAGGAGGTGACTTCATTAGTGAGAGTGCGATACTTGGTAATATCTACTTCTTCTTTTAAAACTTCATTTGGATCAACCTCATAGAACCGCTCATTAAATTTGTGGTAATCATTAATAGGAATGTAATCTTTGATTTCCGGAATCTCTTTCTCTAAATCTTTAAGATATCTCTGAACAAGGCAACCGATCGCTACGACCTTTTTACCCTTATAAGAAAGACACTCAAAGAGAGTGTCAATTGACTCTCTCTTTGCGGCTTCAATAAAGCCACAGGTATTAACGATGATAATGTCTGCGTCGTCAAGGTTATTGACAACGTGATAACCCACACATGATAGATAACCAAGGACGTTTTCACTATCCACTAAATTCTTATGACATCCTAAGGAAATAAGAGCGATATTTTTCATATTTAAAATATTAATATCTCTTTTCCTTTAACTGCAACAAAGTGGTGAATAAAAGACAAATATTTTTCATATACAGAAAGGGAACTTTTTTATATAATAAGGGTATAACCATGGAGGTACTTATGGCAGAGAAAAAGGTTTATCACGTCTCTAAGAGAAAAGAAGACGGAAAATGGCAAATCGTAGCCAATGGAGCAACAAGAGCTTCAAAGGTCTGTGCGACAAAAGATGAAGCGGTTAAAGCCGCGACTGAGTTAGCACAAAAAGTAGGAGGCACAGTCCTCGTTCATAACACAAAAGGTGAAAAAGCGGGTAAGATTGGTGAAGCCATTGATTGCGCTCCAAAGAAAACCACAACCACCGCAAAAAAGACAACTACCACCACAAAGAGTGCGGCAACCAAGAGCACGACTACAGCCAAGCCAAAAACTACTGTAGAAGCTGAGACTAAGGTAGAGACACCTGTGGCTGAGCCAGAACCAGAGCCCACTCCCGCACCAGAGCCAACTCCCGCCCCTGCTCCCAAAACTAAGAAAGAGCTTAAAGCGGAGAAGAAAGCGGCCAAGAAAGCCAAAAAAGCTGCGAAAAAGGCAGCGAAGTAAATAATAATAATCTAATTTATTATTTATAATAAAGGTGCAAAAACTTTAAGAACTAATCTCCAGAACTTAAGAAGGGGATTAGTTTTTCTTACTTCTTCTTCATCGACTTCATGACTATAGTCCATGGTGTGTTCAAAGTCGTTACGAATATCTTGGATACAAGGACACTTATATAAGAAGCAACCATTCTCCATATGAAGGAAGAGGGAGCGATAATCAAGGTTGATTGAGCCCACGACCGCCATAGTGTCATCAGCGAGGAAAGTCTTTGCGTGAATGAAACCAGGGATGTACTCATAGATCTTCACTCCCGCTTCAAGAAAGACACGATAACTAGATTTTGTCACTTGATAGGTTTGTTTCTTATCAGGAATTCCGGGGACGATGATACGAACATCCACTCCACTCTTAGCGGCAAGACAAATGGCATTCTCGATTTCTTTATTAGGAATTAAGTATGGAGTGGATATATAAAGATATTTTTTTGCTTTATTAATGATATTGAGATAGACATTCATCCCCACACTTTCAAAGGTATAGGGAAGAGAACCATAAGGAGAGACACACCCTTCTTCATCTTTATAATCATCGAGGTTTGCGTACACGGTGGGAAGATAATCCTTAAAGTTAAGATCCTCTTTGGGATACTTCGAATAGTTCAACCAGTTAGAGAGAAACATGGATGTTAAGTTATAAACCCCTTCTCCCTCAAGCATGACGACATTATCTTTCCACTTTCCAAATCTTACGTATTCATTGATGTATTCATCCGCTAAATTGATCCCACCGGTAAAACCAATATAGCCATCGATAACAAGAATCTTTCTGTGATCACGATTGTTAAGTCGAATATTAACTATGGGTTTCACCTTGTTAAACACTGAGGCTTTAATACCATAAGATCTTAATTCTTTATAGTAGTTGTAAGGAACTCTTCCTAAGGAACCTATGTCATCATACATCACTCTGACATCCACTCCTTCAGCTACTTTCTCTTTAAGAATCTCTAAGATCTCATCCCACATCTTCCCTTGACCAATAATAAAGAATTCAATAAAGATGTAGTGCTCGGCGAGACGAAGCTTTTCTTTCATCGCTTCGAAAGCTTGCTCTCCCCAGCAATAGTACGATGTTCTCGTATTCTTAAAAGTCTTAGAGTGACCAGATTTATCAAGGTAGCTCGCTAAAGCGAGACAATCACTATCTTTGTCGGGATCAAGACTTGCTTCCGCACTCTCTAATCCCCCTTCTTCAATAGATAAATCTATGGCGTCAGCGATAGGAGCAATCTTTTTCTTCTCTCTGGGGGTGAACTTCTTATTAGCGAAAAGAAGGTAGAAGACGATACCAAATAAAGGAAGACAGACAATAAAGAAAAGCCAGGCAATCTTATAATTAGAATCCATCCTGGAATTAAGAGCGATAAAGGCCACTGGAATAGCGAGAACTTCAAGGACTAATTGGGCAATCCAGTAATATTGATCAATATAGATAAAGACGACAATAATAAGGGCTAATTGAAGAAGGATAAGAAAGAAGGATATGATGGCGGGTGAGAAGAGCCACTGCAAGAACTTTTTCATAGACTATTCGCTCTCTTTTTTCTCACTTTCTAGGTGCTTAATCTCTTCTAACTCTAAAATGATCTTTTCTCTCTCTTGTCCCGCTTTTTTCATGTTCTTGTTATAGATACGAAGTCGTATACCACTATAGACGACTGCGCTAACGAGAAGAACTCCTGAGGGAATAAAGAAAGCACAATAGTAACCGGTGGTATTAAAGGTATCAGGAATACCGATGGCAAGCCCTAAATAGACAGATAAAAGAACAAGTGCAGGGATGAGAAAAATCCATATTGGCCAGAGAGGAACAGGTTTAGCAAGAGCGTTCCACTTCTTCTCTAACTCAACGATTTTATCAAAGTTCTCTCCATCAGTTTCTCTCTCTAGAGTGACCATGTATTTTCCTTCGCTTTCACTAAAGGTTCGATCTATTTCTTTCCAACCAAAAAGAGTCATATCATTGACGAGAGTTTCAACATTATGGGGAGAAAATTTCTTTGTTATGGTTTCCATATGCCTTTTATTTTATATAAAAGTAATTTAAATGTTAATAAAAATAGAATAGGGATATGAGAGAAAAAACGATTTTAATTTCAAAAATAAAATCCACTTTTAAAGATAAAACAAAATATTTGTGTCTATTTTTGAAATAAAAAAGTATTGCCCACTAGCAATACTGATTCAAGAGAAAAACCACTCAAATATTATTCGGGAGACGAGGCGGTTGTTGTAATATTAATTCTTCCCTGAGCGCTCTGGTATTGTTCAGGGACAATAGGAAGAGTACCAAAAATACTATCACCACCATTATCGTCATAATTAGGGGTAGTTGGGAAACTAGAGATAAACTCTGCTAAAACCTCGTAGCAGAAAAGCCCTGTGGTCTTAGTAATCTTATCACTATCAAACATGGTGTAGCCATTACCAGAATCTCTGAGGAGATAATCAATAGAGGCTACTGTATAGGTGGTGTAGGGGCAAAGTGCATCTTCTCCAACATAGACATTGGAAACTCTTCTTTGGGCTTCACCATTAATCTCAACAAATAAACCATTCGTATCAAGCACTACTGGGGATTCAACAGAGGTATCGACATCAAAGGTAATTCCTGAGACTTGGAGAAAACCTCCAAATTCTCCGATAGGAGTGTCACTATTAGGTGTGGGGACATATTCTGGCTCATCTTCTTCTGTACTGCATTCGCACTCACACTCGCACTCACCATCACATTCGCCTTCGCATTCGCATTCACAGCCTTCCACACAACTAGGGCAGGTACAAGTGCCGCTACTAGGCTCGTCATCATCGGCAAAGGTAGAAACACCGCCTTGATTAGCCTCATCACCACCATCATCATTGTCACCACCATCATTGCCATCACCATCATTGCCCTCCTCATCAGGAGTTTCAGGATTAGGTGTGGTAACAAAGTCATAGGTTCGATATTCTTCTTCGACATACATTACTGATAATTCAAGAGCATTAAGGATATCTTGGCCAGTGACAGTAGAAACATACATAGTATCTAGATATGGGAGAGCGTCAATCGCATCTCCTAAAGTAATTTCACCACGACCAATAGAGGATTCTATCGCTCCACCATTATAAAGACCAATATCAGCCTCACCCACACTACGATAGGCATCAGCAACAAGATCACCGAGATTGGTCTCTCTATTTCTTGTCATTCTCACGCCGTCCTCATCTTCTATGGTTAAATCGTAATAGGAGTAGCCGAGCACTTCACTAGTGATTTCTTCATACTCTTCGTTGAACTCATTAATCTTTGTGGTAACACGAGAAGTGACATAATCAATATCTTCTTTGCTCACAAGAGTGTGAGTCACCTTTCCTTCAGGGGTAATCTCTAATTGACCAATGTATTCTAAACCATCTCCTGAGGAGCAGAGCATGACATTGTTACCATCAAGATCTTTGACTCTACCCGCATCAATAGGAGCGCTGCACTGGCTATCGAGACAAATATCAATCCCATAAGTGTTATTAAGCACATCAATAGAGGAATAAGGAGAATACTCTTCGCTATCACCTAAGTGAGAGCAAAGGATGATGTAATCCGCGTCTTTGTCAATGCAAGCATCAACACTCTCTTGAACAGCATCATATAAATCTTGTCCATCGTTACCTGCGGCAAAATCATAGACAATGTCACCACCTTCCATGAAATATGCAGGTGTGGATTTTGAGATTGCTGTGGGGCTAGTCACACCCACAAAACCAAAAGTCATACCTCCAATCTCTTTAACGACATAGGGGGCCACTTCACTGAGTTTATTAGTGCTTTCGCCAGTATAGGTAATGTTACAAGAGATATAGGGGAAACCCGCTTCATTGATACGATCATGGAGAGCGTCCATGCCATAATCAAATTCGTGGTTTCCAAGAACCGCGAGATCATAACCAACCTCATTCATGAGATCGATGATATAACTACCTTCGGTTACCGCACCACAGAAGTCACCTTGAAGCGCATCACCCGTATCAATCAAATAAACATTAGAGTTATCTTTTAAAATGGATGTTTTATAGGAGTATAAACCTTCATAACCAATGTTCTCATCATCGAGGCAATTAACATCTCCTGTGTACAAAATAAAAACTGTATCATCACGATGATCAGGAGTTTTAATTGGCTCTACCTTAGTAATACATCCTGATAAGGATGTAACAAGGAGAAGAGATAAGGCTATGAGTGTTTTTTTACCCTTCATACGATTGTATTATAACAAGTTATAAAGATTTAATAAACGAGAAATTTAAAACCCTTAGATAATGTGCAAGAAAAAAGCACATACTTGTGCTTATTCTTGACCTGTTTCTTTTTCTTTCTCAGACTCCGCTTCTATGGGGGTTTCTTCTCCCTCAAGTTCCACTTCATTGGAGGTTTTCTCACTCTCCTCTCGAGGTTTATAGACATACTTTATCCATTCATAACTGTCTTCTTCCGTCACTCTCTTCTTCATGGCGTTATAGACCTCGTCACGAAGTTTTCTTGTGGCCTCGACACTCTTGAGGGTGGTGTCAGGATAGAAAGGTCCATCAAGGTAGATAATCATCTTAGGAGTCTTACGATGCTTCCTCTCTTTTAAGACTGTTGTGGCCGCAATAGAAGGGGCGTTGAAGTTCACGGGATACCTAAAGGTATCATTGGTGAATTCTCTAATATCGTTATAGTAGGGCCAAATGTGTTTCTCAGGATAGAGGATAATTTTACGACGATGATTAAAATACCACTCAAGACCCTTGAGATAATTAGCATACATCACTTTATCCCCGGGTGTGGGTAGACCCCCACCAAGGGAAATCACTCCAGAAACAAAAGGATTAATTCCCCAACTCTCATGGGAACCGATGATGATGCTTCGCTTATAAGGGTTCACACAAACAATGTGATGAATAGGATCCCACTCAGAAATGTGATTAGCGTATAAAAAGTATCCTTGGTGTTTGACGCTTTTTAAAACTTCTTTATTTTTGATACGAAGACCATGGGCAAAAAAAGCCAAAGGACAGGCAACGGGAACGGCCAAACCAAAACAGAATAACCAAGAGAAGAAGCGAAAAAGATGACCTCTAATGTAGTTATAGGTATCCTTAAATTGCTTCGGCACTCGGCTATCACCCTTCTTATCAAAATCATCGTGAATGGGGTCCGAATAATAGACGACTTTTTTCTCTTTATTTTTTGACATGCAAGACAAGTATAACATAAATTAATTTTTTTATAAGGAGATAATGAGAAAGTGGGTAAAATAGAGAATATGAACTTTGAAATCATCCTTGCGACCTCTAACAAACACAAACTCAAAGAAGTGAGGGATATCCTCTCTCCTCATGGGATTGTCCTCTATGGTCTTAGTGACCTTAATCTACCACCACTACAAGATAAAGAAGGGGATAGTTCCTATGAAGAAAATGCTTTTATCAAAGCCAAGGAAGTGAGTAAGTATACGACCTATCCCATCATCGCGGATGACACTGGTTTAGAAATAGAGGCACTTAATAATAGACCGGGTATCCACTCCTCAAGATACATCGAAGAATGTGGGGGAAGAGAACAAGCATTTAAAAACATTATTCATGATCTAGAAGGAAGGGATAGAAAAGCAAAATTTATCTCTACGATTTGTCTCTTAAATGTTGAAGATAAACCCTTATATTTTGTTGGGGAAACATGGGGACACATTAGAGAAGAAGTATCCCAAAAAGACAATGGTTTTGGTTATGATCCCATCTTTTATTGTGAGGAGATAAATAAGACCTATAGTGAGATTAGTGAGCAAGAAAAAAATCAGGTTTCTCACCGCGCGAAAGCCTTAAAGAAATTATTAACTTATCTACGAATATATGGTTATATTTCTAAATAAATAATTGATTTTTGCAAGAAAAAGGAAGAAAAAATGACTTTTTTAACAAAAGAAGGCGAACTCCATTTATAATCAAGAAGTATGAAATATCATCTACCAGAACTTGACCTAGAAAAATTCCAAACTCTCATTGATAGTAAAGATATCAATATTTCCGTCGCAGACATGCTTAGTGAGATGTATGCGGATGGACTTTATATTCTAGAAGAAGATATCGATAAAGAGAATGAGAAGGATTCCATCTATGAAGAGATGATGGATTATTTTCAGATTGATTTAGAGGATGAAGAAAACGAGATTCTCGCAAAAGAATATTTCTATAACGGAATCACCACTTTAAAGAATGAAGATTATGAATCTAACCCCTACCACTGTCTCGATATCAAAGAAAAAGAACTTGGAACTTTAGAATTAAAATATCTCTCTTATCAACCTTATGAGTTATTCTCTTTCTCTGACATAATCGTGGATCCAAATACCTATCAAGAACTCTCTCCAATTGGCTACTTTAGTCAAGAATATCACTATCTCGCTCTCATCGATAAAGGAGTAATTTGGATGGCGGTTACCCCTAACGAGATTGAGACCATGAAACCCTTGATAAAAGATGTCAAAGGTGATGTTCTCATCTTTGGTTTAGGACTCGGTTATCTTCCTTATATTCTCTCTTTAAAAGAAGAGGTGAAACATATCACTATTATTGAGAATAATATGGATGTCATTAAGCTCTTTAAAGAATCAATTCTTCCTTTATTTCGAGAAAAGAAGAAAATAGAAATCTTATATCAAGACGCTTTCGTCTATCTTAAAGAAGAAGCTTATAAACACCACTACTCCACCTTTTTAGTGGATATCTATCACGATGCTAACGAAGGACTTCCTCTCTATATGAAGTTCCTTCCCTATGAAGAGAAATATCATGATATCGACTTCCGCTACTGGATTCATACTTCTCTTGTGGCCCTCGCGAGAAGGCATCTATTAACTCTTTTATATGAAGAGATCAATAAAGTGGATGTTACCTACACTAAGAGCATGAATTTCTCTGATCAACTCATTAATAAGATGCATGACTATTTAAGAGATAAACAAATCAATTCCTATGAAGAAATCCATGACTTATTAAGTGATGAAAATATTATTAAATTGTTAAAAGAACTCTCTAAATAGGGAGTTAATTAAATGATTTCGAGTTTTTTAAGTAAGTTATAGAGACCATCTTCGCTGATGACTTCCGCGACATAGTCTGCGGCTTTTTTGACCTCTTCTCTCCCATTACCAAGAGCAATGGAAGTCCCGCATTCTTTAAACATCTCTAGGTCTTGATAGTCATCTCCCACGGCGAGAGCCTCGCTCTTATCAATCCCGAGGTAATTAAGAGCTATCTTCACACCGCCCCCTTTACTCATAGGGTGAGGATCAAGGTCCACTCCATAAGTGTCGTAGCGGTAAAATGTCACTCCTTTTGGTAAGTGGCTTATATAGTAATCATCATTCTTATCATCCGCAAAAAGAAGACAAGTGTTAGCTTTCTGTCCTTTATATTTCTTATAGCCCACAGTGACTTCTTTATAAGTCGCAAATAAAAGTGCGACTTCCTTATAGGTAGGGGTCACCATAAATCTCTTTTTATCACAAGTTAACTCTAAAGAGTTATGGAATTTATTAGCGAGCTCAATAATGGTGTGTAATTGACTATCCGTAAAGTAAGAAGATTGGACAAGTTTATTCTTATAAAAGAGAGAGGCGCCATTAGAGGCCACTATTCCATCTGGTTTAAAGACATGAAAGGTTTTAAGATGTTTGATAGAGTGGTAACTTCTCGCACTATTAAGAAAGACTAAACAACCTTTCTTTTGTAAAAGTTTTAAAGCTTCAATTCCTTTCTTATTAAAGCAATTGTGCTCATGGTCATAGAGAGTCCAATCAATATCCACAAAAGCAATTTTAGGTGTCTTCATCACGGAGTTATTATATCATAATAAGGAAGGGAAATAACTATGGCGATGAAAGAAATTAAGATCGAAGATTTCCACTTTGATGGCTATTCCCTCTTTGGAGAGAAGTGGCCACTTTTAGGATGTGGAAATGAAGAGAAATATAATGCGATGACCATCTCTTGGGGCCACTACGGCTCCCTCTGGGGACATATGGGTGGTGCTAGTAGTGTCGTGGTCTATGTGAGAGATACAAGATACACCCACGAACTCATGGATAATAATGATTACTTCACCCTCTCGATTCTTCCTGAGTCTTGCAAAGATGCTCTCTCTTATATGGGTTCTCATACTGGAAGAAATAGAGATAAAATCCATGATGCGGGTCTAAGTCCCGCTTTTATCGATCATCATCTTTATATCCAAGAAGCTGAAGTTGTCCTCGTGTGTCGTAAAGTCTATCGAGACCATCTTAAAGAAGAGGGATTCGTGGATAAAGAGGTCTTAGATGAATACTATCCCAAAAGAGATCTCCACAGTGTCTATATTGGACTTATTGAAAAGGTCCTTGTCAAAGAATAAATAATTTATTTATTAGTAAGAGAAAACAGCTCCTCTCCCGAAGAGCTGTTTTCCATTATATAAAGGAGAGATATTATTCTGTACGTAAGGCCACAACTGGATCTTTTCTTGCCGCCATCGCCGCAGGAATAATCGCGGCAATGAGGTTCACTCCCGCTCCAAGACCAAGCATTCCGAAGGTGACACCCACCGTGAGATTAGCAATGGCCACTCCAAACAGAGCACGGAGCACAGCGTTAAGAATAACGTCGATTATCCAGGTGACCAGTAAAGCGATACAAGCGGACACCAGTCCAATAATCACCGCTTCCATAATAAAGACGACCCAGACATCTCTCTGTCTTCCACCGAGGGAGCGGATCGTGCCGATTTCTTTGGTTCTCTCGATAACACTCGCCCAAGTAATAATCGCTATCATAATGGAGGAGACCACAAGTGAGATACAAGAGAAGACAATTAAGACAATGGAAATAATATTAATGATGGTATTAAGCATACCCACAAGAGTGGCACTTAAATCAAGGTAACTAATGCGGTATTGATCAGCGATATAGTTCCCCTCTTCATCCACATCATTACCATAAATCTTATAGACTTCGGTATTATTCCAGTAATCGAGTTTCTCTAAGATTTTATCTTTAGAGTCAATGTCTTTAGGATAGATTGTGATCCCGTCAGGAGTGGTATCCCCACCAAGTAAAACCATATTAGAGTAATATGAGGAAGTAGAGATTCCAAACATACTACCAAGGATATCTCCAAAGACGGAGGAGTCCGCAAAAGCTTGACCGGTGAGAATATCAATCGCATCATATTCTATCTGAGCTTGGACCACTTCACTATTCATATTAAGTTCAAAGACTTTGTCAGTGAGAGAAGGGAGATAAGCCATCCCCACAGGGAGCCAATCGCTTGCGGCATCCTTTTCTCTTCTAATGACCGAGACTATCTTTAAAGTCACAGAATTACTAGAATTATAAGCACTCTCTAAACCTTCTTGAGTGGTCACTCGAGAATAGTAAGGAGCGCCGGTATCTAAAACCATACTCGTGTAAATATCATCATTAGCCACTAACTTAATCTCTTTCCCCACGATTTGATCATAGGGAAGAATATCTCCACTCGCATTGGAGTAATCAATTCCTAATCCCTTTAAAACAGAAGTCGAGATACGATTGTATTTATCGACAACCAGGGAGATTTCATTATATTCTGTGGGAAGTCCACTACCGGATAAGATCGTGTATTGAGTGTCCATATAGACTTTGCTATTAAACATCTCATTCCAGTCGGAATAATCGACATAAGAATAGGTTCCATTCTCTTCCGTGATGAGATTGAGTCCAATCTCTCGTGAATAATCAATGCCTAAGACAAGATCAGTCTCATCTGTCTCTCCATGAATATTCTCTTCAAGCCAATTAATAAAGGTCTCATTGAGTTCCATTGGCGCGGTGGTAATAATATCCCCACTTGACTCTGGTTCATAGAAATAGACACCAGTGGTATCTTTCGCCGCGGGATACTCTTCTAGTCCGATATCATCTTCATCACTGAAGCTCGACATAATCGCTCCCATGTTATCGGAGAAGTTCGACATCAAAGCCGAGGTTTCATTAATCATAATATAGTTCATCGCCGAGCTATCTGATTCGAGTTGAGCGATGTAATCGCTCATCCCTCCAGAGACAGATAGGACTGTGGCAATACCAATAATCCCGATAGAACACGCTAAAGCGGTTAAGATAGTCTTTCTCTTTTTCGTCCAAAGGTTAGAGGCACTTAAACCAGTAGAGGTAAGAAAAGACATTGAAGACTTTCTCGCTTGCTTCTTCGCTTCCACTTTCGTGAGACCATTTCTTCTCTCATCTGCGGCTTTTGCTAACTCTTCATATTCTTCTTGGCTGACAGGATTTGAATCTCCAGTGATTCTTCCATCGAGTAAGTCAATCTCTCTTGTGGAGTATTTATGAGCGAGATCAGGGTTATGGGTCACCATGATGACAAGGTGATCTTTAGAGAGATCTTTTAAGATATCCATGACCTGGATAGAGGTTTCGGTATCAAGTGCTCCAGTGGGTTCATCCGCAAGGATAACACTTGGATTACCAATAAGCGCACGAGCAATAGCGACTCTCTGACTCTGTCCACCAGAGAGTTGGCTTGGCTTTTTATACATGTGCTCTTCAAGACCCACGCGGATAAGAGCTTGTTTCGCTCTTTCCATTCTCTCTTTATGAGAGACTCCTCTTATAGAGAGAGCTAGAGCAACATTATGAATGACATTCTGATGAGGAATTAAGTTATAGGACTGAAAGACAAAACCAATCGTGTGGTTTCTATAGGTATCCCAATCACGAGTTTTATATTCTTTTGTGGATTTATTATCGATTAAGAGTTCACCACTGCTATATTTATCAAGACCTCCGATAATGTTTAGCATTGTGGTCTTACCACAACCAGAGGGGCCTAAGACAGAGACAAATTCTTTTTCACGAAAAACGAGGTTGACATCTTTTAAGACATCAACACTATCGTCACCGTTCGTGTATGTTTTAACGATATTTTTTAATTCAAGCATTAGTGGACCTTTCTCTAACGCTTATAATCATACACGAAATTGGGTTAAGAAAAAGTAAATTAGAAGAAAAATAAAAAAAGAGGTCAAGAGCCTCTTTTCTTAATCTTTGATATGTCCCTTATAAGCCTCTCATAAGGTTGAAACTAGTTAAGGATTCTAGAGCGTGACCAGAGTAGTCAAAGAGGGCTTGATTAGCCCAAGTACAGGTCTCTAGTCCATCCGTTCCAAGATTGTTCTCATCTTGATATTGAGTAGAAGTTGTGCCCGCCCAAGAGGTCCCCTCAAGTGGTAACCACGCAGGTTCCCAATAGAAAGTACCCACTCCATGATCAAGCTCCGCGATCGCTTCGTTGATGTCGTGAATAGCATTTGCTTGCCCGGCGACACTCGCTTTGTACTTCCCTGATTTCTCACAAGATTTATTAAAGATATTTGACATGTTAGAGGAGCCACCTTCTTCATCGAGAGTAAAAGCGTAAGAATACTCCATACACGCAATATCCTTACTAAAAGTGGATTCAATTTGACTTAAAGTCTTTTTAAAAGAAGAGAGAGAACCATGCCAATAAGGATAATAACTAAGTCCAATAATATCAAAGTCCACTCCCGCATCAATCATATCTTGATAAGTCGATATTAACTTTGAAGCGGACTGATCAGAGGCAAGGTGAATGGTAATCTTAATATCACTATTAAACTCTCTTACCGCTTTCGAGACTGTGGCTAAGAACTGGTAGGATTCAGGGGGATAGAGTCCCATGACCCACCCATTATTGATTTCGTTTCCAAGTTGCACCATGGATACAGGACATCCTTCATCACTGAATCTCTCTAAGACATCAATAGTCCAATTAGAAGCAGTTTCATATAAGGTTGTGCCACTAAGAGAGGCCCACTCATAAGGTCGAATCTGTTTTCCAGGATCCGCCCAAAAATCGGAGTAGTGAAAATCGATGGCGACTTTCATCCCACTCTCCACGGCTCTTTTAGCAATCTTGAGGTCTGTTTCAATATCGTTTCCCCCACCTTGAAAGAGATTTCCTTCACTATCATAGGGGTTATTCCAGAGTCTCACTCTCACATAGTTAATGCCGTTTTCACTTAAGATTTCAAAGACATCTTTTTCGTTCCCATCGAGGTCATAGAAGACGCCTCCCGCTTCTTCTACCTCGATGATAGAGGAGAGATCCACTCCCATCATAAATTCACTATTGTTAGCAATCCTATCAACCTTCTCGACATGAAATTCCCCACTGTCACCAGAGCAGGCGCTAAGAGATAAAACCGCCACCGGAATAAGTAATAAAGTTTTCAATTTAAAATTTGTCATGACTAAATTATAGCACTACTAAGAAAATTATCTTTGAGAAAATAAAAATCTCACCATTGTGAGACTTTGTTATGGTGGCCCAGGGGGGAATCGAACCCTCGACACAGGGATTTTCAGTCCCTTGCTCTACCGACTGAGCTACCGGGCCATATACGCGTCTTTAATTATCACAAAAAGAGAGGGTAAAGTCAAAATAAGATTACGATTAATAACTCCCATGAGGAGTATTCTTATATTCCTCATAGAGTTTAAGACAAGCTTCTCTTCCCACTTCCACGCAGATATCTTCCTTCTTTTTATTGATCTCTTCTTCAAACTGTTTATCACGGAAACCGATATCTTCTGTGTCTTTAGTGTTACACCCATAATAGACCTTATCAATGTTGGTCCATAAGATTGCACATAAGCACATGGGACAAGGATAACCGGTGGTGTAGATTTCACAACCTTGGAGATTAAAGGTCTTAAGTTTCTTACACGCTTTTCTAATGGCATCAATCTCTCCATGACATGTGGGATCATTCTTTTTTAAGACTTGATTATGACCTTTAGAGATGATCTCTCCATCTTTGGTGATAACCGCACCAAAAGGACCTCCGTGATGATGACGGATTCCATATCTCGCTTCTTTAATCGCGACATCCATGATCTCTTCTTTAGTCATAAAATTATTTTAACATAGACGAAGGTAAGAAAAAAGACTTACAAGTAAGTCTCATCTTTCTTTTCGTGGCGGACCAGACGGGGATCGAACCCGCGATCTTCTCCGTGACAGGGAGACATGTTAGCCACTACACCACTGGTCCACTTGCTAATATATTAAACACGATATTAAATGTAAAAGCAAGTTAATACGAGATTAATCCTTACTCATTTTACGAAGGATTTTCTTCTCACTCATACCAATCCAAGTATTATTCTCAGGTTTGTAATTCTTGACGACTTCAAGCATCATGTCGTTCATCTTTTCCATACAACCCTTAAAATCAAATTGTTTCACCCACTCACTAGCGTAACGAGCGGTTTTCTTTCTCTCCTCTGGGTGAGAGATCCACCAATCAATCTTCTTGGCTAAGTCTGTGGTATTCTTCATCTTAAAGAGACACTCAGGACGAAGGGCAAACATACTCGTCGCGCTTCTTGGGGAATCACTAATCACAGGGACCGCTCCACAAGCAATGGCCTCAAGACAAGAGATGGCTTCAATCTCGGCGATGGAGCAGTGCACATAGAGATCTGCACTTCGTAAAATAGTGCTGATATACTCATGGGGATAGAACTGAATAATAGGAATGTTAGGAAGTTTCCTTCCTAAATGGGCTAAATCATTCTTAAGAGGTCCCTCACCACAGAGCATGATTTGAATGGAATCTTTATACTTAGATTTCATCACCGCTTTAATGAGAGTCTTTTGATTCTTCTCTTTCGTGAGTCTCCCAGACATGACGATCACAAATTTATCTAAAAGATATTTCGGTTTCACAAATTCTGGATCCACATTGAACTGAGAGGTATCCACTCCATTAGAGATAATGTATCTTGTGGGTCCCACCATGCCAACCTTCTCGGTCACATTACTGATGAACTGTGTGGGGAAGTGAATCGCATCACAATAAGAGTAGTAATGCTTCCACAACCAGTGATAGAGAATGGTGTTAGGGGTCTTCCATCGAAGAAGGAAGAAGTGGGCCATGACATTCTCCGCTTGAATATGGAATCCACTCGTAAAGGGGATGTGATGGATGTGACAATACTTAGCCGCCGCCCAACCAAGAGAGAACGGACACATGGAGTGGACAATATCTGCGCCACGACAAGCTTGATCCACTAAATCCCAGTCTCTCTTTGCAAGAGTGACTCCGTTTTTTGCGACATACTCATTAAAGTAACCAAAGTTCATGGTCCTGGCCACAAAGAAATCTTCTTGTCCAGTTCTTAAAGCGTCTGGACATAAGATCCTCACATGATGACCATGTTCACGAAGAGTGTTTATAAGATTATAAGTTGCGAGAGATGTTCCGTTATTAGGCATCCCTAAGACATCCGCAATGATTGTAATTTCCATATAAATCCCTATCCTTTTACACTGCTGAAATTTACTTTTATCAATATACTAGTGTTTATTGATAATGTAAAGACATTATATGTAAATAAAAACTTGATTATAAATCAAGTTATTAATCGTCTGGTTGCGGGGGAAGGACTTGAACCTCCGACCTCCGGGTTATGGGCCCGACGAGCTACCGACTGCTCTACCCCGCGATGTGCAAATAATAATTTAGACTACCTCAATATTATTGTCAACCACTAAGCACTAAAAAAGACCTTAGTCTAGGTCTTTCTTAATTAGTGTCTATTTTTACGACGTGCCGCATCACTCTTGAGTTTACGACGAACCGCGGGTTTGACATAGTACTCATGACGACGAACATCTTGAAGAGTGCCCGCTTTATTCACTTGGCGCTTGAATCTTCTGATGGCATCATCTAAGGTCTCGTTTTCCCTAACGATTGTTTTCGGCATTGTGCTACTCACCTCCTCAGCCTAAGTCTTCTTCAATAATGGTCACTCCATTGGAAGTGCCGATTCTCGTCGCTCCCGCTTCCACCATTACCTCTAAATCTTTTAGGGTCTTAATACCACCACTGGCTTTAACCCCAAGTTTATCACCCACTGTCTTTCTCATAAGAGCGACCGCTTCTTTGGTGGCCCCTGCTGTTGAGAATCCAGTTGAAGTCTTGACAAAGTCTGCCCCCGCACTCATGGCGAGTTGACACGCTCTTGTGATCTCCTCATCAGAGAGAAGGCATGTCTCTAAGATTACTTTAAGTAATCTTCCTTTACAGGCTTTCTTGATGTCGTGGATCTCTTTCTCCACATATTTATCTTCTTTAGCTTGAAGCATTCCAACATTGATCACCATATCAATCTCATCCGCTCCATCATGGATGGCGTTTGTTGTCTCACACACTTTACTCTTTGTGGACATGGCTCCAAGAGGGAAACCAATGACTGTACAGACTTTAACATCGCTTCCTTTTAAGCACTCTTTAGCGAGAGAGACATAACAAGTATTGACGCACACTGACATAAAGTCATATTGCTTCGCCTCTAGACAGAGTTTCTTAATTTGCTCTGGAGTCGCAGTGGCTTTAAGTAAAGTATGATCGATAAGTTTATTAACCGCCATTACTTACTAGCCGCCTTAGCTTTCTTCTTATTAGTAGCGCTTTGCTTTCCAGCATTCGCTTCTTCTTGACGCACTTCTTCTGTATATAATTTGCCATTCTTCATGACTTGACGACCAGCATAGTATCCACACTTAGGACAAACGTGGTGACTCTTAATTAAAGAACCACAGTTTGGGCATGTGACCAATCCTGTAACAGTGAGTTTGAAGTGAGTTCTTCTCGCTCTCTTTCTTGCTTTACCAATTCTTCTTGCAGGAACTGCCATAATATCACATTCCTTTCTTTTTAAAACCTCGATTATTATAAACAAATTATAATAAAACACCAAATATTTTTTGACATCTTCTAAATTATCTATGTTTTATTATGATTGTATCGTTATTTTTGGTATGTAGTTTTAATTATTTGCCCAATAATGTTAGTGTCACTTCTAATATACATGGGTAAATAGTTAGAGGTATGACCATAATACATACCTTTCTTTTCATCAAAGTATTCTACGAGTACTTCTACCTCCCTACCCACATACTTATTTTTAAAAGCTTCAAAGTTATTTGTGGATAACGCTAATAAAGTGCCAGAACGAGTTCTTCTCTGTTCAGGAGTCACAATATTAGTGAGAGATTCCGCTTTTGTGCCCTTTCTGAGAGAAAAGGGAAACATATGAATCTGCATAAAATTACATTTCTTAATAAAACTTAAGCTCTCATTAAAGTCTTGCTCACTTTCTGTGGGAAAGGCCACTATGACATCAGTGGTGATGGCAATATCAGGGATAATCTCTCTAATCCTTTCAATCTTATTAAAGTAGGAATCCACTTCGTAGCGTCTATTCATCTCCCTTAGAATCTTATTAGAACCACTTTGAAGAGGGATGTGGAGATGCTTAGCGAGATTCGGATATTTCGCAAATAAGGCGATGAAGTCATCGTCAATTTGACTGGCTTCAAGAGAGGAGATAGTTAATCTCTCTAATCCTTTAATTTGAAGAAGCCTTTCAATGAGTTGGGTAAAGGTCATCTCTTTAGTGTCTCTACCATATGAGCCAATATCTATCCCCGCGATGACAATCTCCTTAAAACCTTGCTTCACGAGATAAGTGGCTTCTAGATAGACATCCATAAACTCTCGACTACGGCTTCTCCCCCTGATATAGGGCAAAAGACAGTAAGAACAGTAATTATCACATCCATCTTGAATTTTTAGGTACGCTCGAACATTTTCACTTAGGGTTGTCGCGCCTAGTTCCTCATATCCAAATTGGCGAACTTTATCATCAATTAAAACAATTCTTTGATGATCTTTTTCATACTGACAAACGAGATCGTAAATCTCAAATCTGTGGCTTGTTCCTAAAACTATATCCACATCATAATCAGAGAAATCACTGAGGTGTCCTTGAGAGTAACACCCCATCACTACAATAATTGAATGTGGGTTATTTTTTCTCACCCTTCTAATGAGTTGTCTCGACTTCTGATCGGCGGTAGAAGTCACGGAACAAGTATTCACAATAATGACATCTGCATCAGGCTCATCGCTCTCTTCATACTCATGATTTAAAAAGGGCTGGATGACAGCGCGACATTCATAATGGTTTACTTTACAACCAAGATAAAAATAATTAACCTTTTTCGATGCCATACATGACTCTAAGCATATCCAGGGCTTTGGTGGAAACAAATTCACCTTTTTGTAAAGCGGTGATAAATTTGTTGCGGTTTCCGTCTAAATATGCCTGAACTACAGGAGAAACTCTTCCCATGAGATTGTTTTTTGAAATATTCACAGTTTTAATGTATTTATCAAATAAGACAAAGTTATGATCCATTCTTCCTTGCTCGTTAATAAAGTAGAGAATATCAAGATCATAATCAAGATAACAATAGGAATGTTCGTCATTATTGACCAAGACAAAAGAAGTAAACATCGAGTTAAATAAACTCGGTCCATAAGTATCAAAAGGATCTAAGAAATCCTTCTCTTCTTTATTCTTATATTCCATAGGATTAGTTAGCAAAATGTGGTTTAACTCTTTATCGTAGATAGGAAGGAATATTTTCTCTCCCTCCCTCTCATAGTAAGGAAGGGTTTTAAGCAATTCATTAACCTCTTCATTACTCTGACATTTCTCAATCGCTTCTTTATTTTCTAGGGCTCTAATAATAAGGTTCGCCCTCACAACATCAAAGTTACCTTTAACATTCATAAAGGGAGTGTAACGAGTGTATTTTCTGAGTAAATCATTGTGATTAGTAAAGAAATCGTATTCACGAGTTTTGGTATACGATATCCTTTTTGCGGGGAATTTAGCAAAGAAACGATAAATATCCATTAGTTTTTCTCCACATATAAGTCTATCACACTTAAAGCGTAGAGCGCTGCAGTTTCGCTCCTGAGGATTCTCTTACCAAGAGAAACGGAGAGAAAACCGCTCCTCTTTAAAAGCTCTACCTCTTCACTGGTAAATCCACCTTCACTACCCACACAAAGAGCGATGCTCTTGACGCCATCTAGATGAGAGAGAGCATCTATTAAAGCTGAGGTTCCACCTTCTTCCCTCTCATAAGGAACAAGTTTAAGATCACTATCACATTTAGTGGCGACATCACTAAGAGAGATGACTCCCCCGATCTCAAGAAGGTGACTTCTTTGAGATTGCTCACAGGCTTCTTTGATAATCTTGTTATATCTCTCCATGTGATGATCGAGATCTTCTTTACTCATGTGATTAACCACTCTTGAAGAGTTCACAAAGACGAGTTTATCCACTCCCATCTCACAGGCTTTTTGAATGACAAACTCATTCTTATCTTTCTTTAAAGAGCAGAGATACAGAGTGACCTCTAGGGGCAGTTCATTATCTTCTTTTTCTTCATAAAGAAGAGAAATCTTGAGAGGTTTTAAAGAATCTATTCTTCCCACATAACTCTTCTCTTCATAAGAAAAAAACAACTCATCACCAACATGTTTTCTCATCACATTAGTGATATGATGTTCATCTTCCTTAGAAACCACTATCTCATCATGAGAGATAGATGTTGCGAAGTAGCGCTGTCTCAATGTAAGAACTCTCCATTCTTATCCGTAAGATCGCTTTTATAGAGATAGTATAGTCCAAATAAGATATTGACGAGATACATAAACACGACAATAATCACTGGCCAAATCCAAGAATAGAGAAGACCTAGAGTAATACCCGCTCCTAAGATAATCGCGAGACAGATAAAACCATGAACTAGTCCCGCCCAGAGATGACCAAGGTAGTACATAGGAGCGCCAAAAATCCCTAAGGTCGCACTAAACATAAAGGCTTTACCACGAGTCTTGGGTTTATAGTTTTTATATTGTTCATCTCCAATGTTAATTTGAGAGGTGATATCAACCGTTTCACTCGTTACTCCATCAAGAGGTCTCTCCACTCCACAAACAGGACAAATGTCCTTATCATAACGAGAGATTCGAGTGTGACAATTCCTGCAATATGGCATACCTTTTACCCGTTTTTCTATATTAGCATATTTATGTTATTTATTCTCTAATTTTTATATTTCTTTCTAGAAAATAAATATAAATTGCAATGAATAGATAAACTTCCTAAAATATTTATTCGATATGAGAAAGTTAGGATTAGACATTGGAAGTACCACGATTAAGTATGTTGTCCTTGATGATGATAACCAAATAATTGCGAGTAATTACAAACGTCATTACTCGCATGTAAAGGACAATATGCTCGCCATATTATACGATATCCGAGATAAGAAACTCCTCGAGGAGCCTTTTACTTTTGCTCTTAGCGGAAGTGCGGGTATGGGATTTGCTAATGGGTGTAAGTTCCCCTTTATTCAAGAAGTCTATGCGACGATGTGCGCCGCTAACATCCTCATCCCAGGAACCGATTGTATCATTGAACTCGGAGGGGAAGATGCCAAGATTCTCTTCCTCACCAATGGAGTGGAAGTGAGAATGAATGGTTCTTGTGCGGGTGGCACTGGAGCCTTCATTGATCAGATGGCCACTCTCCTCGATGTTAAGATTGAGGATATGAATGGGCTCGCAGAAAAGAGTGAAAGACTCTATAACATCGCTTCTCGTTGTGGAGTGTTCGCTAAGACTGATATCCAACCTCTTCTCAATCAGAATGTCTCTAAGAATGATATTGCCGCCTCCATCTTTAAAGCGGTGGTTAATCAAACTATTGGGGGTCTTGCTCAAGGAAGAGATATTGAAGGACAGGTGGCCTATTTAGGAGGACCACTCTCCTTTATGCCCGAACTCAGAAAGAGCTTTGATGAATCTCTTCATATCCAAGGGATATGTCCAGAGAACTCTTTATACTTTGTCGCTTTTGGAGCGGCAATGTGTGCGACGGACACTATAACTCTAGATAAAGCTATTGATGTCATCGAACACTACGAGACCAGTGGGGAGTACGCTCATATTGAACCACTATTCAAGGATCAAAAAGAACTCGATGAATTTCGAGAGAGACATCACAAAGACTATGTGGAGACTCTCCCCCTAGAGGATTATCATGGACCACTCTATATGGGGGTGGATTCAGGAAGCACCACTTTAAAAGTGGTCTTAATAGACCAAGACTTAAATATTAGATATTCCTCATACTTCACTAATAAAGGTAATCCTGTCCAAATCTTTAAGAATATCCTCGATGATCTTTATGAGAAATACCCTAATATTAATATTGCCTGTGCTTGTAGCACAGGATATGGGGAAGATCTCATCAAGAATGTCTTCACTCTTGATGGAGGACTAGTGGAAACCATGGCTCACTTTAGAGCGGCCAAGCACTTCCGTAAGGATGTTGATTTTATTATCGATATTGGAGGACAAGATATTAAGTGCTTTAAAGTGGAGAACGGAGTGATTGCCTCTATCTTTCTTAATGAAGCGTGCTCCTCAGGATGCGGAAGCTTCCTTCAAACCTTCGCTAATGCATTGGGATATGATATAGAAGAATTCTCTAAGATTGGTCTCTTTGCTAAGAAACCTGTGGATCTTGGTTCTAGATGCACCGTCTTTATGAACTCCTCAGTGAAGCAAGCCCAAAAGGATGGAGCGACGATTGAGGATATCTCTGCGGGTCTATCAATCTCTGTCGTTAAGAACGCTTTATATAAAGTCATAAGAGCCTCCACAGTGGAATCACTAGGACAACATGTCGTCGTCCAAGGAGGAACCTTCTATAATGAAGCGGTCCTTAGAGCCTTTGAAAGAGAGCTCAACCTCGATGTGGTCTGCCCTAACATTGCGGGTCTTATGGGGGCCTATGGAGCGGCCCTATACGCAAAATCTCTTGGTATAGAGAAATCCACAATCATCACCAAAGAAGAACTTCAAGACTTCCATCACGAAGTGACCTATACCAAGTGTGGACTCTGTCCTAACCACTGCAACCTCTCCATTAACTCCTTTGGAAAAGGAGGAAGAAGATATATCTCTGGAAACCAATGTGAGAGACCAATTACTGGGGGAAGTCATGGAGATGACAAACTCAATATCTATGAATATGTGAGAAGTAAGTTAGCAAGTTATAAACCCATAGAGGGACCAAGAGGACATATCGCTATTCCTATGGTCTTAAACAACTATGAGCTCTTCCCCTTTTGGCATACCTTCTTTACAAGTTTAGGCTTCACTGTGGTGAACTCGGGAGAGAGTTCTCATAAACTCTATACTTCAGGACAACACACAATTCCGAGTGATACAGTGTGCTATCCCGCAAAACTCGTCCATGGTCATATTGAAAAACTCCTCAGTGAAGGAGAAAAGGTTATCTTCTATCCTTGTATGACTTATAACATTGATGAGCATAAGGGAGATAACCACTACAACTGTCCAATCGTCGCCTATTATCCAGAGAACGCGATTAATAATATAAGAGCCCTACAAAATGTCACCTTTATCTCTGATTTCCTTAATCTTGCGGATCATGAAAGATTTGAGGAACATATCTATAAAGTCTTAAAGAAACACTGGCCCGATATAAAAAATAGTGAAGTGAAGAGGGCTTGTGAGAAAGCCTATCAAGAATACGATAACTATCTCTTAGATCTTCATAACAAAGGACAAGAGATTATTAAACAAGCCCGAGAAGAGGGGAAAGAGATTATTGTTCTCGCGGGACGACCTTATCATGTGGATAAGGAAGTTAACCACGGAATCGATAAGCTCATCTCTTCCTTTGATGTCGCGATTGTTAACGAAGAGTCTATGGCCTACACCGAAAGGAAGTTTGGAGTGAACGTCCTTAATCAGTGGACTTACCACTCAAGACTCTACGCCGCCGCGAAGCACATCATTAAAGAGAAAGATATGAACCTCATTCAACTCGTCTCCTTTGGATGTGGACTCGATGCGATTACCAGTGATGAAACGAAAGCCATCTTAGAGAAAAATGGTAAAATATATACACAGATTAAGATTGATGAGATTACCAATCTCGGATCCGTAAGGATTAGACTTCGTTCTCTATTTGAAGCCTTAAAGCAAGAAAGGGAGGGACTAAAGGATGAGTGAAATCGATGATGATGACATCATTATTAAGAGTGATTATCCCAAGTTTACCTCTGACATGAGAAAGGATCACACTATCCTTATCCCCTCGATGCTTGATATTCATTTCGCGATTGTGGAGAACGCTCTTCAAAGCTGTGGTTATAAAGTGGAAGTCTTAACTAACAAAGGTCCCGCTGTGGTTAATGAAGGTCTTAAGTATGTCCACAATGATACATGTTATCCCGCTCTTCTTGTGATTGGGCAATTTATCGATGCCCTGAAGCATCGAGATGACACTCATAATGTCGTCTTACTCATTACCCAAACGGGAGGAGGTTGTCGAGCCTCTAACTACATCCACCTCTTACGTAAGGCTTTAGTCAAAGCGGGATTTGAGTATGTCCCCGTGATGTCTCTTAATGCCTCTAACCTTGAGAAAGACAGTGGTCTCCACTTCACCCTTCCATTGATCATGCAAGTGTTTGGGAGTTTAGTGTATGGAGACTTAATTATGTATCTCCGTAATAAGACGAGAAGCTATGAAGTTCATAAAGGAGAGACCCAAGCTTTAGTGGACACTTGGGTCACTAAACTCAGAGCCCAGTTTGACCAAAAGCACGGGGGAAGATGGAAAGACTTAAAAAAGAACTGTAAAGAAATTTGTCAAGACTTTGAAAAGATAGAACTAGATAAGAGTACGATTAAACCAAAGGTTGGAGTGGTTGGTGAAATCTATATTAAATATGCCGCACTAGGAAATAACGACCTTGAAGAATTCCTCGTTGGGGAAGGGGCAGAGGTTATGGTTCCAGGACTCCTCGGTTTTATTAACTACTGTTGCTATAACGGAGTGTATGACCACCAAATCTATGGGGGAAAGAGAATTGCGGCTTTAGTGAATCGCTTCGTCATTTGGTATATCTCTAGAAGAGAAAAGCTCATGATCAAAGATATTAAGAAATACACCAGTATCACTCCGATGAATCTCTTTAAAGAAACCAAAGACAAGAACCAGGGAGTGCTTGATAAAGGGACAAAGATGGGTGAAGGCTGGCTCCTTACCGCCGAGATGGTGGAACTTGTGGAGATGGGCTATAAGAACATCGTGTGTGCACAACCCTTTGGTTGTCTTCCTAATCACATCTGTGGTAAAGGGGTGATGAAAAAGATTAAAGCGGATCATCCGGAAGCAAATATTGTCGCCATAGACTACGATCCAAGTGCCACAAGGGTTAATCAAGAGAACAGAATAAAATTAATGCTCTCCGTTGCCAGAGAGCATCTCGATGATAAATTTAGTATCTAAATAATAACTAGTTATTATTTCTTTGGTGGAAGCGGTCCTTTTTGTCCATAGTAGGCCGTATCCCCGTGTTTTCTTTTATAGTGCTTCTCGATGAGATAATCAGGGGCACTTTTTACGGTGGGATTAATAACATATGTAAGAGTGGCCATGTGGCAGACGTTCTCTAATATAAGGGCAATCTCCACTGCGGCAGAGGCACTTGTTCCCCAAGTAAAGGGACCATGATTCTTAACGAGTACGCCTGGGCATGCCATAGGATCCTTGCCACTAAAGGTCTCCACGATGACCTTTCCTGTATTTCTCTCATAAGCTTCTTTAACTTCTTCTTCGCTTAAATCTCTCGTACAAGGGATTGGTCCATAAAAGGTATCCGCATGAGTGGTCCCAAGAACTGGTACTTCTTTTCCACTTTGAGCCCACGCACAAGCAAATGTGGAGTGGGTATGACAGATTCCCCCAATCTCCGGGAAGGCTTTATATAGTTGTATGTGCGTAGCAATATCACTACTAGGTCTAAGGTAGCCCTCAACAAGATGACCTTCTAAATCCACAATGACAAGATCTTGAGGACGGAGTTGAGAATAAGGATAACCACTAGGTTTAATCACTACATAACCTTTCTCTCGATCAATCCCGCTGACATTTCCCCAAGTAAGAGGGGCGAGGCCACTTTCTCCAAGAGCAATATTAGCTTGACAGACTTCATCTCTTAATTTGTTTTCCATGTTTATTCTCCTTTTCTAGGCTAGAAACCTCTTAAAAGTTTTAACTTCACTCTTACGAGCCTTATATTCCACTAGCTCTACATCTTTAAATATCATATCAAGATAATCACTTAAAGTAACATCATAATCCATGCTAGAGGCGAGTAGAGCCATCCCCCACGCTCCACCTTCACTGGAATGAGAGAAGAGTTGGATAGGAGTTTCTAAGGCGGCACTCATGACTGTGCCACTGATATCTGGGGTTTTAAAATAACCCCCATGCCCCACAAAAGCTTTAACTTTAACTTTCTCATCTCTTAGAGTCTTCATCCCAATGGCGAGAGGAGCGACACATTCATAAATAAGACACTTCATAAAGTCCGCTAAAGGAAGGGTGACATCATCACAGGTCACCTCTGCTGTCTCACTATCAATAGAATAATCACTATTTCGTAATTGAGAATAGGTAAGACCGATATCGGGATAAGCTTGCTCTGATAGATGAAAGAGATAGGAATAAATATCTTCCTCTGGGTAGGTAGTCTTTCCCTCTAAGAGAGAAACAAATTTATTAAGATCTTGGGTGCATTCGTTAGCGTGAACCATGGCGACTTCCCTTCCTTCAGGAGTCAATACAATATCAATATCACGATGTAATTCTTTTAAGGGTTTAGAGAGAACCACCATCGTAAAAGCGGAAGTGCCCGCACTGACATTACCACTCTTTTCTTTAATCGAGTGAGTGGCCACCATCCCCGTTTGAGCATCCCCTTCAGGAGGACATAAACCAAGACCTTTTCTTAGTAAATCATTACTAAAAACCACTCCATTTTCATTTATTTTACCGGCATTTTGCCCAGATTTTGAAATTTTTGGAAGAATTTTCTCTATTTTCCAAGGATATTTCTTCTTTTTGATTAACTCTGAGAATTTATCAAGCATCTCTTGGTTATAGTAACCAGTCGCGGGATTAATCGGAAACATCCCAGAGGCATCTCCCACACCAAGAGTCTTCTCTCCTGTGAGCTTGTAGTGCACATATCCCGCAAGGGTGGTGATATAACTAATATCTTTCACATGTGGTTCATTATCGAGTATTGCTTGATAGAGGTGAGCGATGCTCCAACGAAGAGGGATGTTGACCCCAAATAAAGAGGTTAATTCATCCGCGGCTTTTTGAGTGTTGGTGTTTCTCCAAGTTCTAAAGGGAACTAAAAGATGATCGTTTTTATCAAGAGCAATATAACCATGCATCATCGCGCTCACACCCATGCCGTCAATCTCTTCTAATCCTTCAAGATGGGAGAGAACCTCCACCATTCCTTTTTGGATTTCTTCCTCACTATAAGAGTAAAGACCATCCTCTAGGTGGTCACTCCAATTAGAGGTTGAGATAGATAAAACATTGGCTCTCTCATCAATGATGACAGCCTTGATTCTTGTACTTCCAAATTCTAAACCAAGATATTTTTTCATTACTTCTTAAAAGGATTCTCTCCCTCATAAGGAACGGAGGTTGAATGATTATAATCGATAGACTCCACTCCTAAGAGCTTAAAGAGATCAAAGAAGAGTTTCCCATGATGACCAAAGGTCACTGCCGTGTGATGAGGGAAAGCTTTTTCAATTAATACATAGCGGTAGAATCTCGCCATCCCAGGAATAGCAAACACTCCAATCCCACCAAAAGAGCGGGGATCAGTAGGAAGCACTTCTCCTTCTGCACAGTAGGCCAAAAGGTGATTATCAGGAGTGGATTGTAATCTATAGATAGTAACCTCTCCTGGAATGATTGTGCCATCAAGTGTGCCATAGGTCACTTCCTTAGGAAGTGAACGAGACATAATTCTTTGATAATTCATGTGGGCGTTAACTACTTTTCTCGAGCACACATTCCCGCAGTGGAAACCCATAAAGAGATCGCTGTGGTTATAGGGATACACTCCCTTAATCTCACTATTAAACATATCATCAGGAACCGTGTTATTGACATCAAGTAGCATCACCGTGTCTCCACTGAGACACACTCCAATATATTCAGATAAAGCACCATAGATATCAACTTCACAAGAGACTGGAATTCCTCTTCCTGTAAGTCTTGAGTTCACATAGCAAGGAACAAACTGGAATTGAGTCTGGAAAGCGGGCCAGCACTTGGTGGCGACAGTGACATACTTTTTACTTCCTTTATGAGACTCTATCCAATCTAGGAGTGTTATCTCATATTGAGCGAGTTTGGGTAAGATCTGTGGGATCTTATTACCCACTCCTAACTCCTTCTCCATATCCTTCGCTACTAGTGGAATTCTCTTATCCCCTTCGTGGTTCTTAAAAGATTCAAAGAGATCTAGTTCTGAGTTCTCTTCTATCTCCACTCCTAAATTAATGAGTTGCTGAATCGGAGCGTTACACGCAAAGAAATTACTTGGTCTCGGACCAAAGGTTATAATCTTGAGGTTATGGATAGCATAGACACTTCTCGCAAGAGGAATAAACTCATGGATAAGAGTAGCGCACTCCATTGCTGTTCCAATAGGGTGCTCAGGGATATAAGCATTCACTCCTCTAAGGTGGAGATTATAAGAGGCGTTAAGCATCCCGCAATAGCAATCTCCTCTCCCATCGTATAGGTCAGCCATGGTCTCTTCCGCCGCGCCACAAAACATCACGGCACCTTTAGTCCTTCTCACGAATTCTTGAGCGAGCATGCTCTCACTTATTTCTGGACCAAAGTTACCTAAAAAGATACAGAGACCATTACATCCATGATTAATAACATCATCGAGAGCTTCTTCCATTTGTGTCTCACTCTCAACGATACATATAGGGCATTCATAGATCTCACCACTATCGTATTGACTACTATAGGCTTCTATTAAAGCCTTTCTACGATTAACACTTAAAGATTCAGGGAAACAATCACGACTAACGGCGATAATCCCAATTTTCTCTGTGGGAATATTTTCTAGTGGCATAAACAACCTCCAAGACTATTAATTAGTTCTAGATTATATTATATATAATTTCTCTCTAATTTGTAGTAAAAGGAAATATGAGAGAATAAAATAAAGATATGGATAAAGAAGTTATAATCGATAATTCCAAGAGAAATGAGCACATCTTTAGGATTGTTAATTACATCTTAATGATTGTGTGTTGCCTCACATGTGTGGGGATTGGAATTTACTATGCGGTAGCAGGAGATGTCAATCAAAGGATGATGGTCTCTTTTGTTTGTGCAGTGGTTATTCTTCTCCCTATGATCTTAGATATTATTCTTATCCACACGATTAAAAGAAGTATCCCTAATGGGTTACTTCTTATTATCTCTCTCTACTTTATTCTTGCAGCGATTGTAGGAGCCGCTCTTAACGTCTACTACACTGTCTCTTTCTATGACATCATCGTTCATGTAGTCATGGGTTATTTTGTCGCTTTACTTGGGATGTTTATTCTCTCATGTATTACAGATTACTATAAAGTCAACGTTGTGGTTATCGCCCTCTTCTGTTTCTTCTTTGCCCTAGCCGTAGAGCTCGTTTGGGAACTCGGGGAGTGGGCTTTTGACTGTTGGTTTGGGGGGAGCGCTCAAGGAGAGGTTGTGGATGGATATAATGCTCCACTAGTGACGGATACTATGGAAGACATCTTATGTAACTTTAGTGGCGCCGCCATCTTTCTTATCCACTTTTTAGTGGGTCGGCTCACTAAGTGCTCTTTAGGAATCAAACAGATAGAAAAGATTACCATCTTAGAAAAGAGACAGAGGGAAGAGGTTAAATAAAAGAGCAAGGCACAAGCCTTGCTTTTATTTTCTCAATGGCGGAGGTGCAGAGATTCGAACTCTGGCGGGTTGTTCGCCCCTATCGGTTTTCAAGACCGACCCCTTCAACCGCTTGGGTACACCTCCACACGATGGTGGATCGCCCAGGATTTGAACCCGGAACCAACCGGTTATGAGCCGGTAGCTCTAACCATTGAGCTAGCGATCCAAGATTGGTAGCTGCGGGGGGACTTGAACCCTCGACCTGCCGGGTATGAACCGGCCGCTCTAAACCAACTGAGCTACACAGCCATGAAATCTAGCAAATAATATTATGGCAAAAAGAGAGAGTATTGTCAAAATGTGTTTATAGAGATGAAAAAGAAGAACGGCGTATCTCCGTTCTTCTTTTATCAATTTATTGATAACAATAATTAATTACCAAGAGAAGAAGAGAAGTCGGCCACCGCCATACTATTGAAATCAAAGGAGAGATAACGATCGTTTGTGGTGGTATACTCTGTCCCGTTATAGTGATAGGTAAATTCTTTCTCTTCATCAAAGTAATGGACTTGATAGAAGTTAGACATGATGATTTCACCCACATCGATTCCTTCAAAGCCTGGGGCCACTGTCGGAGCGCCGTTTATTGTAGTTACATAGTGGATGTTTATTCCTGTATCTCCGTATGGCTCATAGTGGCTCTTGGTGACAGTCACTTCATTCTCGTCTTCATCCACTCCAAAGAGCACCGCCTTAAAGAAGTTAAGTTCATCTTCGCTCGCGTCTCCATGGACCACTACAGGGATGTATTCACTCGTGACATAAGTGATGGAACCACTCTTATATCTGAGGCGACCAAGGAACCAGTAGTCTTTTCCGTCTTCCCATGTATCTGGTAAGGAGTAGACTTGGACACCAGCGTGGAAGTAAGCAGCGGAGTACTCACCATAGATATTACTCGAGATAGAATTAATAGAGGAACTACCATAGTAGAGTCTGGTCTTGTTGCTATTGTCACCATAGGTAGTACTATCAAACTCTTCCACGCTCGCATTAACTAAAGTATGAGTGTAGTCATATAAAGTTGGGGATTCATGTAAGGCAATAGTTCCCTTGAGAGTAATAAGATAAGCATAAGGAATAGTGTTAGTCCACTCCTCGGCAAGTTCCACTTCAAGGCAATACCCTGTTCCTTGAGAAGTACTGGTATCATACTCTTGGATAGTGATGTTGTTTCCATGTTGCTCCATATAGATACCAGTCACTGTCACTTCATCTCCGTCTTCAAAGAATCCACTTAAGATCGCCGAAACATTCTCGTGATCTGCTAGAGTCGGTGTGGTGTAATCAAAGTTAGTGAGATATTGAGCTTCAAACTCATCAAAGGAGACATAGAAGTTCTCGTAGTAGTACTGATACTTTGTATAGCCCTCAAACCAATGATAATCATTGATATCGTTAATGGTCTCTTCTTCTGTGGGGATTAGTCCGCTCCAAGAAGAGGTAAAGTTGGAGTGGACACTAGTCATATCCTCTCCACCTGTGCCATCAAAGAAGAGATCATAGAATTGCTTCGTGCTCTCTTCGATATCGTTATACACAACGATATAGGTCTCTCCTCTATCTGTTCCACAAGAGTAACCACTAGTGGGCTTATACCAGTTACGCCACTCCACTCTAAAGGCACGATAGAGATTGAGTTCACTAAAGGACTCTTTCCACTCTGTGGAATTCTTCTCAACTTCATATAAGACACGATATTCGTGTTTAATGACACCACCAGAATAATAGAAGTAGTTCTCGGCATCTCGATCAATTAAGCGGATCTTCGCGTAGGCCGCGATACCCGCAGTCCCAGTGGTTTGGATGCGTGCCTCATCTAAGACCACTCTTCTTCCATATTTTGTGGTCACTGTGCCAATAATATCCACTTTACTACCAATCTTAAGTCCTTCAGGGATAGAGGCTTTAGTCATGGCTTCTACCTCTAGGGTATAGTAACTACTACTATAGGCTTGTTGAATGGTTAGGGTCTTACCATGGAGACCCACCACTGTGGCCCCTTCAACCACCACTCTCTCACCGGTGTAGTAGACATAGTTATTTAAGACATTGTAGGTATAAAGAACTGGATAGCCTTCGGTGTCTTCTTCTTCATAAGGATACGCCACGGCTTCTTCTGGATCTTCTTCTTCATCTTCATCTGATTCTGATCCATCATCGCCTTCTCCGCTTTCGGGCTCATCACCTTCGGTGCCTCCACTTTCACCGGATCCACTTCC
>JAJQAG010000004.1:261833-267591 GCA_021203905.1 Coprobacillus sp.
CATCAATAGGTTCATCAATTTCGTTATCTTTAGTGCTACCATTATCGCAACTACGTAAACCAAAGAATAAACCAAAGAAGAGTCCTAAAACCACAACAACCACAACGATGATAATGATGATAACAAAGGGTCTATGCTTGTTATCATCATCATTACTCTGTTGGATGTAGACTTCTTCTTCAAGAGGTTCTTTCAAAGCCTCTTCTTCTTGTTTTTGTTCTTCAACTTCTTTATTTTCTTCGTCTAACATAAACTCACCCCCTATTAACCACCATAGGTCTCACTTCTAATAGCGATAGAAACCGCTCCTAGAAAAATGGTATCAGAGAAATCATAAGTAAGCTTTCTTTCACTAGTAATAGAGATTCCTCCACTGACGACATCGGCACTATCAGTATCAATCTCTGTAAAGGTGTCTCTAAATTCGGGAACAGAAGTGACCTCTAAGGTCATATTGAGTTGTTTAGCGATGGCATACATGAGTTCCACTTCATATCCTGCAGGGAGAGAAACGCTTTCTGTAGAATCACCGCTATTGGCGTCTCCTAGATCTTCACTATTCCCTCCATCGTTGTCATCATCATCACCATCATTTAAGTACTTTGTACGTAAATCAATAATGCCACCTTCACCACTCTCTCCTCCGAGACTGGGAGCGTCTTCTTCTACTTCTTCTTCAATTAGATAAGAGAAGGGTTCGTTAGCCGCGGCAAAAGAATAGCGGATGACTCCACTTGAGGTAGTTTCCTCGACTGTATAAGAGTCAACATCAATACGAGTATCTTCATCCGCATTGATCCACTTCTGTTGAAGAGAAGAGATGGTCTCACTTCCAAGAGATGTTAACGCGGTATTGATTTGACTAGTTAATTCACTATCCTTAGCGAGCATAAAACCATAGTTATCACTAGCAACATCTTCGGGGAAGATCATGACGGAGTCATCCCCACTCACATAGTGCTCAAGGTTATATCTATTTCTAAGGAGTCCATCCACTCTCCCGCCTTTAAGAGCGTCTAAGGCGGCTTCTGTGGACTTATAGTATTTAATATTTAAATCATTAATCGCTTCACGCGCGGGATCGACCACGCCACTGGCTCCTCCAATGGTCGCGAGTGTCGCTCCATCAAAGTCACTTAAGGTCGTAAAGGTCTTGGTGCTCTTAAGGGGTTCGACGATATCCTTATCCATTAAAAGAGCGACCCCTCCAGTGTAGTAAGGATCACTAAAGGAATAGGATTGCCCTCTCTCTTCACTAATGGTGATAATGCAACACGCAAAATCAGCGCTGCCATTATCCACAGCACTAAAGAGTTGACTAAACTCCATCTGTGTAATCTCAAGGTTGACATTAAGAGTGTTCGCAATTAAGTACGCTAACTCAACTTCATATCCTGCGGGATTACCGCTTTCATCAAGATAGCAACAAGGAGCAAAGTCCGGAGCAATCGCTAAGGTAAGAGTGGTGTCAGAGTACACTCGATAAGAATTAACATCAATGCTTGGCTCATCCCCAAACATCCACTTATCAACAACTTCCGCTAAATCACCACTATCGGTAATACTCTTTAAAGCACTGTTTACATCACTAACAAGAGAGCTATTCTTCTTAAATAAGAAGCCATAGTCTTCTCGATCCACAAGAGTGGGATAGACATCAAGAGTTTCACTCTTTTTGGCAAGGTAAGTAATGTTAGGTTCATTAGTGACCGCGGCAATCGCCTCACCACTAGTGATGACCTCTTCAAACTCACTTGGGCTATCCACATAAATAAAGTTTGGTTTCTTAACAACTTCCTTGACCGCATCTTCACAGTTCGTGCCCCTCACAGTGACAAAGGTCTCTCCTTTAAAGTCTTTCCAAGACTCGTAAGTCTTAGTGGAGTTACAACTTGCAAGAGACACCACTAAAAGCGGTAAGAGAAGTAATGATTTTTTATTCATAAAAATTCCCCATTCTTTCACTCTGTATATGATACAGAATAAAAGAAATAGACCGCAAGAAGAATTGATAAGATAAGAAAAAGGCGAGGGAATATGAAGGAACCTCGCCTTTAGATACATAGTAGTCAGTAATTAGTAGTTAGAAACTTCTTTGAATGTAGAATCTAACACCGTTGGAGCAGATGTAAGTCTTGTCTTCATTGTCATCTAAGACTGTGACCGCTCTAACACCCATTTTGTCAAGTAAGGAATACATTTTTTCTTCCGCTTTGTCTCTTGAAGTATAATGATAAGTCTTTTCCTTCTTAAGACCGTTGGAGGATAATGTGTATTTGCTTTCTTGAAGTGGTTGTGATAACCAGTAGTCAAATGCCATTGTGATGCCCTCCTTTTCTTTAGATTTTGGTAGTTTAGTGTCGTGCCGGACAAGGTCTCTTTTTATATGGCATTTGACATCTTCTTATCACCTGATGTCACCTATAATTTAGTCGATTTTTAATTATTGTAAATAGGGAAAAATATTAAATTCTTTGTCAGTGTCAAAAAGGGGTAAAATAGGGTTTTTAAAACCCCTCGTAGAGGGGGTTTAGTGTCCCCTCCTAGAGGGAGAAAATCCCCTATTTTTGGCCTTTTAGGGATAAAGAGAGAAAAGAAGAATTATTGTCAATATATTTAAAGAAAATTATTGTTGTTTATTTCTTTTATTCCTAATATATAAATATAGGTAAAAGAGGGGGAGATTAAGAGAATGAAAAAAGGAATTACTTTACTACTTGGAATATTATGTGTCTGTAGCTTAAGTGCTTGCGCAGAAGGCTCTCATCAAGGACATGATGTGGAAAGCACTGATGAGGTGAGTCAAGAGTTAGTGGAAGAAGAGAGTGAAGATACTGATGTAGGACTTGGTCATGACTTTATAATCAAGTATCCCTTTATCGGAGATACCATTCTTGTCCCCTCGGTTGAGATTGATCGTGACTTTGTCATCGTCGGGGTGGTTGATGGTGAGCTCGTTGAGCGGATCCCAGTCGTCTTCAAATAACAGATATATGCTTATCTATAAGAGAAAAAGAACCAACTAAGGTTCTTTTTTCTATGTGATAACCACTACCTATACAAGAAACGATTTTTAATCTTTTTCTTGTATTTAGTATCAGATTATATATTATATTTGAAATTGTGAAAGTGAAGAACTTTTTCCGGAGATTATTTTGTGGATTAGCAGTGGGTATCACCGATGCGATACCAGGTGTCAGTGGGGGCACCACTGCAGTGATCGTCAATATCTATGATGAACTTGTCTTTTCTATCTCTCGACTAGGGAAGCAATTTAAGAAGTCAATGGGAATCCTCCTCCCAATTGTCATTGGGATCTTAGTGGGACTCATCCCTTGTCTTTTTTTGTTTGACTTAGGTTTTGAGTATTTTGCCTTTGGTCTGGTCTGTATCTTTGCGGGTCTCATGATTGGTTGCTTCCCCGCATTAACAAGAGAAGTTAAAGGGGTCAAAGCGAAACCCTCATATATCACCATGCTTATCGTTGGTCTACTTATTGCCGTGGGCTTAGGGGTCATGAGTGCACAACTACAGGCCACTGATAGTGTCGCCGCCCTCTTCCACTTCGAAGATGAATCTCTTCCCTCTTGGTGGTTCTACTTTATTATCTTAGTGGTGGGTTTCATCTATGCCTTCTTTACTATTGTTCCTGGTATCAGTGGTTCTATGGTGTGTTTAGTTACAGGATTCTACACTAATGTCGTGGGAGCCTTTACTGATTGGACTGTAGAACTATTTAATGGGAACTTCACTAACACTGTTCCTTTAGTGCTTATGTTAATCGCTCTCCTAATAGGACTACTATTAGGATTCTGGGTCGTAAGTAAAGTAATGAGTATCTTATTAAGAAAGTATAGAAATATTACATATTACCTTATTATAGGGTTTGTCGTAGGATCGATTATCTCTCTCTTCTATAACAACAATATTTGTGACTACTACTCGATGTGGGCTAATGGGGGTCAAGGATCTCTCTCCATGTGGTGGGAGATAGGAGTAGGGATAGCACTACTTATTATCTGTATAGGATTAGGGTTAGCCTTCTCATACGCACAAGTATGGAGAAAGAGAAAACAAGAAACACTTCTACTAGAGAATGAAGGGATAAATAACACAACAACAAGTGAGATAGACGAGAAGATAGAGGAGATGACTAAAGAGGGGGAAGAAGGACCTCCAAGGGAAGAAACTTAAGAATAGAGAAGAAAAGAAAAAAGGCCATAGGTGTGGTCTATTTAATTGGCACGAAACTGATTGATTACCTTAAATAGCACTACTCTCAAACAACAAGCCTTGAAGACTTGACAGAAGACGTGTACCTATCTTACCTTAAATAGCACTACTCTCAAACGTGGTAATACATCTTGTTATATTCCATCGGGTACCTATCTTACCTTAAATAGCACTACTCTCAAACATTGGCCAGAGTTCGCTCATCTTGGTGAACGTACCTATCTTACCTTAAATAGCACTACTCTCAAACACGCGGGCGAGAGAGCAAGCACAGAAGTCTAGTACCTATCTTACCTTAAATAGCACTACTCTCAAACGAGATAATTCATGTATTCCTCGTTCATTTTGTACCTATCTTACCTTAAATAGCACTACTCTCAAACGTATGGCCTTAAAATATTTAGATTCAGATAGTACCTATCTTACCTTAAATAGCACTACTCTCAAACACACGGCAGCGATGTTATAGAAATAAAAAAGTACCTATCTTACCTTAAATAGCACTACTCTCAAACTAAACTAGGAACAAAAAGGAGCAGCAAAAAGTACCTATCTTACCTTAAATAGCACTACTCTCAAACCGCGTATATTTCGCTTAATCTTACTTCTTGGTACCTATCTTACCTTAAATAGCACTACTCTCAAACATAGAAGAGATCTAAAGAAAGGAGGTAAAGGTACCTATCTTACCTTAAATAGCACTACTCTCAAACATTTGTTCTAGGACACTCTACGTCTTGATAGTACCTATCTTACCTTAAATAGCACTACTCTCAAACTGCAACCCGAAGTTCGGCGAGAAATACCTTGTACCTATCTTACCTTAAATAGCACTACTCTCAAACTAGCTTCTGTCTACTTTAATGTGTTGTCCGGTACCTATCTTACCTTAAATAGCACTACTCTCAAACAAGTATGGAGGGAGGACTACCCTTATATCAGTACCTATCTTACCTTAAATAGCACTACTCTCAAACTGCTGTCGCTGTATAGTTCGTAGGCTTGTTGTACCTATCTTACCTTAAATAGCACTACTCTCAAACCACCACTACTTAGATATGTGGGACGACGAGGTACCTATCTTACCTTAAATAGCACTACTCTCAAACTTTGTATACGCGTTAGATATAGAGACACACAGTACCTATCTTACCTTAAATAGCACTACTCTCAAACATATGGAAGAGCCATTCGTTAACTCCTTGGTACCTATCTTACCTTAAATAGCACTACTCTCAAACAGGAGATGGATTCCCAGACATTAACGACGACGTACCTATCTTACCTTAAATAGCACTACTCTCAAACGATGTCGTGAGAAAGGAAATGAATGTTCCTAGTACCTATCTTACCTTAAATAGCACTACTCTCAAACATAGACGAGATCTAAAGGAGGTAAAGGAAGGTACCTATCTTACCTTAAATAGCACTACTCTCAAACCGAGCGTCTGGAATATAACACTTAGATTCGGTACCTATCTTACCTTAAATAGCACTACTCTCAAACATAAAGATACTTAGAAAG
>JAJQAG010000005.1 GCA_021203905.1 Coprobacillus sp.
CCGCGACTAGACGGAAAGACCCTATGGAGCTTTACTATAACTTCGTATTGAGTGTGTGTAATTCTTGTACAGGATAAGTAGGAGGCTTTGAGGGAGGGACGCTAGTTTCTCCGGAGCCACCCTTGGGATACTACTCTGGAATTATGTACACCCTAACTTACTCCCTTACCGGCGAGAAGGACAGTGCGTGGCGGGTAGTTTGACTGGGGCGGTCGCCTCCTAAAGAGTAACGGAGGCGCCCAAAGGTACCCTCAGCATGGTTGGAAATCATGCGTCGAGTGCAAAGGCATAAGGGTGCTTGACTGTGAGACCTACAAGTCGAACAGGGACGAAAGTCGGGCTTAGTGATCCGGCGGTTCTGTGTGGAAAGGCCGTCGCTCAACGGATAAAAGCTACTCTAGGGATAACAGGCTGATCTCGTCCAAGAGTTCACATCGACGACGAGGTTTGGCACCTCGATGTCGGCTCATCACATCCTGGAGGGGGAGTACCTTCCAAGGGTTGGGCTGTTCGCCCATTAAAGTGGTACGCGAGCTGGGTTCAAAACGTCGTGAGACAGTTTGGTCCCTATCTGTCGTGGGCGTAGGAAGTTTGAAAGGAGCTGTCCCCAGTACGAGAGGACCGGGATGGACATAGCTATGGTACATCTGTTGTCACGCCAGTGGCACAGCAGGGTAGCTACCTATGGACTGGATAAGCGCTGAAAGCATCTAAGCGTGAAGCCAACCTTAAGATGAGACTTCCCATTCTATATGAAGTAAGATCCCTTGAAAGTGACAAGGTTGATAGGTCGGAAGTGTAAGCATGGTGACATGTTCAGCTGACCGATACTAATAGATCGAGGACTTAATTTCTAGATTTCTAAAAAATTGACAAGTATTTAAGTTATAAGTGGACAAAAAGAACAATTAAGGAGTAATATTCAGTTTTGAGAGAACAAGTCACCCCTTCTTCTCTCACCTAAGAAGTTAAAAAAGCCTGGTGGTGATGGCGCGGTGGTCACACCTGTTCCCATCCCGAACACAGAAGTTAAGCACCGTAGTGGCGACAATACCGTATAGGAAGATAGCGAGCTGCCGGGCTTTTTTTATAACTCTTAGTTAAGCCGCGCAATTACTTATTATTTAATTATTAATTATTAATAGCGCGAGCGTGCGCACACGCAAAAGAGACGATGTCCTTTTTTGTTAAGCTTGTTTTTTTTTTTTTTCTTTTACACTTTATACTAATAAAGTGAGTGATAGTAAAAGAGATCTCTTAATTTACTCTTTTCCTATTTCTCCTTATATTTAACAAAGAAAGATAAAGGGTGATTTTATGAAAAAATCTTTAATCTTATGTCTTGGACTTTTATTAAGTCTCTCTCTTACTAGTTGTGAAGAGGGTTCTCATCAAGGTTTTGTCCATGTCGATGAAAGTGATGACACAACGACGGTAGAACCACTTCCAGATGAAGATGATTCTGACACAGGTGGTACCCCTGAAGGTGGTGAGAGTGGTGAGAGTGGTGACACCGGTGAGAGTGGTGGCACAGAAACCCCTCACACTCACACAGCGGATACGACGTGGCACTACGACGAAACTGACTCAAGTCTCGGTCACTGGCATGTTTGTGTGGATGATGGAGAGAAGATGGATGAGACTGTTGCTTCTCACACCTATGTTGACACCACTGTGGAGGCCACTCATACATCAGATGGCTCAATTACTCATACTTGTGAGTGTGGATACTCTTATGTTGAGGTGATACCCGCAAGCGGGCATAGCTATACAGATGTCTATACAGAACCCACATGCACACAAGATGGATATACCACCTATACTTGTGAGTGTGGGGAATCTTATACTGTCACTAATGAAGGAAGTGCTCTTGGACATCTAGTGACAACATGGACCTATGTGGATGAAACATATCACAAGGGAACATGCACAAGGTGTAGTGAAGAGATTAGTGAAGAACACACAATTACAAGTAAAGAAGATGAAAGCTATTACTACACCTATTGTTCTGTTTGTGATCCTAATTGTGAGCACCCTATTAGTACAGTAGATAAATCAGTGGAACACACTCACACAGAGAGCAGTAGTTGGACAACAGATGGAGAGTATCACTGGAAAGTGTGTACTGAATGTGGACAAACTATTGACTCCACAAAAGCGGCTCATACAGTAGTGGAGTGGACTTCTTCAGATGAAACATATCATAAAGGTACCTGCACAGTCTGTGCAGCGGAGGTAACCGCACAACATACCTATAGTGATGGAGTGGTGACCGCTCCAACATGTGGAGAGGGTGGATATACCACCTATACATGTGAATGTGGATACTCTTATACAGGTAATGAGACACAAGCCACAGGAGTGCATACATGGTCAGATTGGACTCCTGATAGCACAGATACAAGTAGTCACATCCACACATGTTCAGTTTGCGAAACAACAGAAAAAGAAAGTCACACAATCACATATGTGACTGATGGTGATTCCACTCACCATCCCTACTGCGCTGTTTGTGGGTACACAGGTGAAAGTGTAGCGCACACTATTGTGACTACAGAAGATAGTGACTATACATATACCTATTGTTCCGTGTGTAATCACCTTCTTAGTAAGGACGCTAAAGTTACTGAAGTCTTTGAGTCTTTTACATATCACATCACTATCAATGACAATTCCGGTAATTCATTAGGATATGCTGAAGGCATTACTCTCTTTGTCAAAGGATCATACAATGGTACTTGGAATGAAGGGGGCTGGTATGAATGGGGTGATGCCCAAGAACTTACCTGGAACGAAGAATTAGGAACTTATGACTTGGTTCTTGATTTCATTCCTGAAAATAGCTCTAGTAATCTTAGTGAAGCGAGATACTTCTATGTCTATTACAGCTTGACAGATAGTATAAATGATGCAAGTGACATATACAAAGTTGGTTACTATGAGATAGGAACCAGTGAGAATGATCCAAATGCCGTTGGGGTCATTGAGAAAGCTATTTCTATTTCTACTAGTCTCTCATCTTGGGAGGATTTGACTAGTAGTAGTGAGGGTTCGGATACCCCCACAGACTTCTATGTCGTAATCTTTGATTATGAATCCAGCAGTAAATCCACTCTTTATTCTACCTATACCACCTTGTCTGGCGGCCTAAATGATGACGAAACTTACAATTACTTTGATGGCAGCGATTCAACAACCTTTACCTCAGGAGAAACTGCTGCTGAATACTATAATCAACCCTATGTTGTCAGTGGAAAAGGCAGCGCGGAAGCGGGATATAAGACTGGTTTCTGGTTCACCGCTTATCATGATAGTTGGCAGGATCAATTAGTACTTGGAGGTTACATGGGAACAATTCCTGATACCTCTGAAAATACAGTGGCAGTCTTCTGTCTTGTAAAGAGTATGGAAGCAGATCATAGTACCTGGGAGCCATGGTGTGCGACCACAAATATTACTGGTATCTCAAATGGTTGGGTGACAGATGTCCCTAGTATTGAGACCTTCTTTAGCACTTATATCACTGGTTGGGTCAATTAACAACTAGTGCACCTTTTATAGAGCAGCGGACTAGGTTATCCGCTGCTCTTTTTGTTTGTATAAATGTAAGCAAGATACCTACGTCATAGCAGTGAACTTATTTATTCATTTCCTCTTCTTTCCCTATTCACCTTGTTTTTTTCCTTTTTTCTTCTACACTTTGAATAGTAAATGAGTGATAGTAAAAGAGATCCCTTAGTTCACTCTTTTCATATTTCATACAATTGATTTTAATAAAACAAAAGATAGAGGGTGCTACTATGAAGAAAGCTTTAATCTTATGTGCGGGTATCTTAATAAGTCTTTCTCTTACCAGTTGTGAGGAAGGATACCATCAAAGTAATATTTATGAACCGAAAACAATTGTGCACTACCCCGTAGAGGAGCATGATGAGCTCACCCATGTGACCACAATCGTGTGTGAGAAGTGTGGTGACATTTTACAGGTCATACCCATAGAAGAGAATATTTATTATTCTGTCACCAGTGAAGAGGTTCACACAAAGATGTGTCAGGTATGTGGAATCCTTGAAGAAGAAGAGGAGCACACAAATATCGGCGCCAAAGATGGTAACTGTGAGATCTGTGGTTTTACCGCTGGTCTCGTCTATCAAGTAAGAAGTGATGGAACCTATAGCATCTATAGTGTGGGAACCTACACTGGTAAAGGTTTAGTCTTCCCTAATACCTATAAGGGTTGTGATGTCGTGAGAACCAGTGGTGGTGGAGCGTTTGGAATGCCTAATCACGCCGTCTCTCCCTATACCTATCTAAGAATCCCCAAGAACATGACTCAAATTGGATCTCTTGACTTTGTCAACTCGACGAATCTTGAAACCATTGAATTTGAACCAGGTAGTCAATTAAAGACTATTAAATATGATGCCTTCTACATTGAATCGGAGAATGAAGAGGAAGAAACCTCATTAAAAGAAGTCAATCTCCCCTCGAGTGTGACCACGATTGAGAACCATGCCTTCTATCGACAAACATCTCTTGAAACGATCTCCTTTGGAGAGGAGAGTCAACTCACGACGATTGGAGCATCCGCTTTCAGTCATTGTGAATCCCTTAAGAGTGTCGCGATCCCCGCGGGTGTGGAAACCATCGAAAATTATACTTTCTTCCATTGCCGCTCTCTGAGTTCAGTTACTCTCGAAGAGGGGCTTAAAGAAATTGGATTTGAGGCCTTCTGTGGTTGTACATCTCTCACATCAGTGACCATTCCCTCAAGTGTGGAATACATTGGCGGTTTAGCCTTTGGTAATAATAGTGCACTTTCAGAAGTAATCTTTACAGATTGCGCCGAGAGAACCACACCCTTAACCCTTGCTGCAGCCTTCTACTACAATACTTCTTTAAGGAAGATTACTCTTCCTCGCTCCCTTAGTGTGGAAGAAACTTGTTGGGAGAGCGGGGATGATATCGTCTACGCGCATCTCTTTGAGGGTTGTCGATATCTCTTAACTATCTACTTCTATGGCACAGAAGAGGAGTGGAGCGCTCTAACAAATCTCGGAGATGTTTCCAAAGCGAAAATCTATTATCTCGGTTAAGAGATTGATCATCATAAAGAATAAAGGACGGGTCAAACCCGTTCTTTTTCTTTCCTTATCGCTTTATGTTTCCATTTATGGACACGCTTTTCTTTTTTTGTCTTTATATAGGGGATGTAATCCCCTCTTTCCCATTTATTATTGGTTTTTTTTTTTTTTTAATTTACAATTATACGTAATTCTCGAGGACATACCCATTGGTATGTCATAAAGAATCTAATTAAAAACTAGTCTAGTATGAAAAGAAAAGCATTCCTTCTTTGTGCAGGTTTAGTCCTTACTCTATCTCTCTCTTCTTGTAGTGAGTTTGGATCGTTGATGAGTAGTCTTGATTTTACGATGAACTTTAATCCTGGTAACGCCGAAGTTGTTCCTGATGACTCCTATGACGATGGGAGTGACCCTAGTGAAGAAGAAAGTGATGAAGTAGTAAAGAATACAGTGCACACTCATGTGTGGTCTAGTGAGTGGAACCAGAATAGTGAGACCCACTGGAAAGTGTGTACTAGCTGTGGAAAGATTGACTATCAAAGTGGCCATGATTTAGTCTACACGATACTCGATGGGACCAAGCATGAAGAGAGATGTGAAATCTGTGGCTATGTCAGTGAAGTGGAACACACCATTGAATATGAAGTCTTAGAAACAAGTAATCAACACCAAGCCAAGTGTGATGTCTGTGGTTATAAGGCCACTCCTGAGAGTCACTTCCTTAATATGATTAATGAAGGGGAAGAGATGCACCACACCGAATGCAGCGTCTGTAGTTATGTCAGTGAAAGTGAGAGTCATAAATTAGTGTCTATCTCCACAAACGAGGAGTATCACACAGTCTCATGTGAGGAGTGCTCCTATAGTGTGAATATTGTCCACACTCTCTCTTATGCTTCTGTTGGAGATTCTCTCCACGAGATCTCATGCACAGAGTGTAACTACGCTGTTTATGAAGATCATAGTATCGAATATTATGACGACGATGAAGACAGTGAAGATGGTTTATATCACCACGCAGAATGTTTAATCTGCAATTATGTTGGTCCCCAAGAGGAGCATCACTATGGTTATCATAAGTATGATGTTTATTATCACAATATCATCTGTAATGAATGTGCGAAGAGTAAGAGATCTCAAGGACATGACCTTGTCTACATCCCTGTGGATAGTAGTTATCACCAAGTAAAATGCACTATCTGTGACTATATAGAAGAGGAAGTCTCTCATAATCTCTTCTATACCACTGAAGGGAGTGAGACTCACCACACCTCTTGTTCCACTTGTGGATATAGCAGCGGGAGTGTCCCCCATGAATTTAACTACACAAACCTTGGTGAAGTCTATCATAGTGCGGAGTGTCCGTGTGGAGAAGTTAAATCCGCAGAAGGACACACTCTAGTATATACTGATACAGGAGATGATACCTGTCATGAGGTTAGTTGTACCTATTGTAATTATCAAGTAGAAATAGCGCACGATTATACTTATACCATGCTCTCTATAGGTAGTAGTGGTTATCATGAAGCGGCCTGCTCTATCTGTGGTCACCACATCGAAGAAAAACACACAATTGGATATGAAAGCGATGATGATACTTACCACCACGAAGTATGTACACTATGTAGTTATGCTAGCACTGACCAACTGACCCACGAGTATGACTTTGTCTCCGCGAGTAGTACTTCTCATATTGAAGTTTGTAAATATTGTGAGCATGAGACCGAACCAGTAGATCACATCTTGGGCTATACAGATAATAATAATGGCACTCACCACGAAGAGTGTGACATCTGTGGTTATAGTGCGGACATCAATCACACACTTGAATATGAAGCCGTAGATGATGATGTTCACGCGGAGAAGTGTGTCTATTGTACTTATCAAGAAGACTCTGCGCCTCATGATAAATATGTTTCCATTACCGATGAGAATAGTCATACGACTATGTGCTATGGATGTGACTATGAAAAAGTAGAAACCCACACAAACGCAGGGGATACTAATAGTAACTGTGAGGTTTGTAAATTCTCTGCGGGATTAAGCTATTCTACTACTTCTCTCTCTGGTAAAGGAACCTATAGTGGCACAGTCCTAGGGATACCAAATAGCTATAATAGTTATCAAATCACCACAGTTAATAGCAGTGCCTTTAGTGTTAGTGGTGGTAATGGCTATACCGAAATTATTATCCCCAAGAACATGACCACGATTAATAGTAATGCCTTTAGATATTGTTATGATTTAACAACCCTCACATTTGAGCCGAATAGTAATTTAACGAAGATTAATAGTTACGCTTTCGAATATTGCTATGTTCTAGAAGAGTTAACTATCCCTTCAACGGTGACGACAATAGGTTCAAATGCCTTCCGCAATTGGGATACAGAAGAGCAGGAGGATGGAGAAGTTATCGAATATGGAAGCAGTTTAAGAAGCATTACTTTTGAAGAGGGAAGTAAAATAACAACTTTAGATTTATCCGCTTTCTATGGTTGCAACCATCTCGAGTCTGTAAATATTGAAGCCTGCACAGAACTCACTACAATCGCTAACTACGTCTTCTATAGATGCTCTATTTTAGAAAACATCAATCTGGGTGCATGTAGCAAACTATCATCCATTGGTGATTATGCTTTCTATAATTGCTATGCTTTGAGCGTGGATCTAAATCTTGAAGACTGCACAAACCTCACATCCATTGGACAAAGTTCCTTCTATCAGTGCTATGCACTGAAATCCATTCATCTCCCCTCATGTCTAACAACAATGGGTAAATACTGCTTCTATGGTTGTCATGCAGTGGAATCTATTTCCTTTGGAGAGGATACTCAACTTCAATATATCTCATATTGTAACTTCTACGATTGTCAATCACTCACTTCCATAACTATCCCTAAGGGCATCTCTTATATTGATAACTGGGCATTTAGAGATGCCGAGGTCATGACCACTTTAACCTTTGAAACTGGATCTATTTGTGAATCAATTGGTGATTATTCATTCTATCTTGGTTACGCATTGAAATCACTAATAATACCCGCGACAGTGAAGAGTATTGGTATTTATGCCTTCTGCAACTGTACAAGTCTTGAAACCTTGTCTTTTGAGCCAGGAAGTCAACTTGAAAGTATTGAGTCTCGCGCCTTCTATGGTTGTTCATCATTAACATCTATTATTATTCCTGCCTCTGTGAGTTATATCGCTGGAGGCGATACTGATGATAGTGGAAGCACTAAGGTTGGAGCCTTTGCCTATTGTACATCTCTTGGATCAGTGGTCTTTGAAGATAATAGCCAATTTAATGATTGGTCACGACTAGAGAGTATCTTTAATAAAGACACTATTGACCTCGATTTAAGAAACACTGGAATTACTGAAATTGAAAGTGGAATGTTTGAAAATAGCTCAATTAGGTCTATCAGACTACCCGCGACAGTAACCTCTATAGGAGCGAATGCTTTTAGTGGCGCTTCGAATCTTGAGAATGTGGTCTTTGCTAGTGGGAGTCAATTGACCTCTATAGGAGCGAATGCCTTCTCTAACACTCCATCACTCACCACCTTTGAGGTTCCCGCTTCTGTCACAAGTATTGGAAAACAAGCTTTCTGCTACTCCCACTCTTCTAGTTATAACTGCTACCTTGAATCATTGACCTTCGAAGAAGGAAGTCAACTAACATCTATTGGAGATGATGCCTTCCGCGGGGCCACAGACCTTGCCACTATGAACCTTGAAGATTGTACTTCTCTTACCTCTATTGGTTCTTACTCCTTTGCAGATGCTCATCTCTTAGATCACATTACGATTCCCGCAAGTCTTACTTCCTTTGGTAATCGTGCCTTTACCTATTGCTATGGAGCGAAGACCATTACCTTTGAAGAAGGTAGCCCCTTAACATCTATTTCTGATTATGCCTTCCGTGATTGTAACTCTGTGACTGATATTACTCTTCCTAGTGGTGTAAAGACTATTGGAAGTTATTCATTCTCAGATTGCTATGATCTTGTCAATATTAACTTTGATGAGTGTGCGAACCTCTCTGAGTTTGATAGTTATGCTTTTTATAAATGTAACTCTCTTGAAGAGATAAGATTTGTGAGTCCAATTAGCACAGTGGATAACTATTCTTTTGCCAACGCGACAAGTCTTCGATATCTCTTCTTTACCAATAATGGATCTACGCAGTGTACTCTTAAAGCCAATTGTTTTAATGGTTGTTCGGCCTTAGAGGCTCTTGTACTTCCATCATCTATAAGTTGGCCACTTTTTAGTTCTAGTCAGTTCAATAACTGTCCCAGCACCTGCATTGTCTACTTAAATGGTAATAGCACAATCACTTCAAGTTCTTATGGACTTAAAAACTGTACTCAATATAAGTCTGGTGCTTGGGCTTGGGGTGATGATGGTTACCCCTATGTCCTATAATTAGGACAACATTAATATTCCAGTCTTAATATTAAGAATATTAAGAACGAACTTTGTTCGTTCTTATTTTTTTGTGTGCTTGTTTTTTTTTTTTTTTGTAAATATAGTAGATAGTGTAAGTGCCCCTAATATACATAGTATATTGGTCCACATACTAGGAATATTACATACATAGTTTTATATAAAGTATATAAAGAAGGTTCTACTCTCTAGTTATGAAAAAGAAAGCTTTACTTATTTGTGCGGGTTTAGTCCTTACTCTATCTCTCTCTTCTTGTAGTGAGTTTGGATCGTTGATGAGTAGTCTTGATTTTACGATGAACCTTAATCCCGGTAACGCCGAAGTTGTCCCTGATGAAGATACTAGCGCTATGGCGGATGACGAAGAGGAAGAAGAAGTTGTTAATAAAGCCCATGTCCATAGTTGGGAAGAGGGGTGGAGCAATAATAGTGAGAGTCACTGGAAGGTCTGTTCCACCTGTGGAAAGATTGACTATCAAAGTGGTCATGAACTTGTCTTTAATGCCCTAGATAGCACCCACCACGAAGAAAGTTGTGAAACCTGTGGTTATGTCGCTGAAGTGGAGCACACCCTGACTTATGATATTTTAGAGACCACCAACCAACATCAAGCGGTCTGTACAATTTGTGAATATAAGGCCACTCCTGAGAGTCACTTCTTAAAGATGGTCAATGAAGGTAGTGATATGCATCACACCGAGTGCAGTGTGTGTGAATACATCAGTGAGAGTGAATATCATAAACTAGCCGCGGTTTCTATTAATGACCAGTATCACACACTCTCATGTGAGGAGTGTTCCTATAGTGTGGATATTGTCCACACTATCTCTTATGATTCTTGTAGTGACACCGAACACAAGATCTCTTGCACAGAGTGTGACTATGCTGTTTATGAAGATCACACCATCGAATATTACGATGATGATGAAGATAATACTGATGGAGCATACCACCACAGCGAATGCTTAGTCTGTAATTATAGGACTGAGCCAGAAGAACACGATTATGGATACAATACAAGTGATAAGTATTATCACTATATTCAATGTAAACAATGTGCAAAGAGAAAAGGGAGCGCGGGTCACACTTTTATCTATCAAGCATGCGATGTCGAGCAACATGCGATTACTTGCCAAGATTGTGATTATGAAGAGTTAGTGGATCACAATGCTGTTTATACAGATCTAGGGGATGAAGGTCATTTCTTTTACTGCCGAACTTGTGAATATCAAAGTGAAGTACTCCCCCATGAGTTTAACTATGCCTCTCTCGGATCGGTTTATCATAGTGCGGTGTGCTTATTCTGTAATGAGATAATCTCTAGTGAAGGGCACGATCTTATTATGGAAAGTGCGGATGATGAATATCACACTGTCCGCTGCAGCGCCTGTAGCTACGAAGAAAAGATTAAACATAATTATGAATACACTATTGTGAGCTATGGGGCTAGTGGTCTCCATAAAGGTGTGTGTACAGATTGTGGACACACTATCGAAGAAGAACATGTCGTGGAGTTTGCTCCAAGTAGTGATGGGAGCAGCCACCACGAGGCTTGCACTTTATGTGCGTGGGCAAGTGAAGAAGAACTCAACCACGAGTTTGAATATAACTCCACAGGTTCCACAACGCACTCTGTGATCTGCTCATATTGCCACTATGAGGATACCCCTCAAGATCACACTCTTGAATACACCGATAATAATGATGGCACTCACCATGCCTATTGTGATGTCTGTAAGTATAGTGCGGATCTTAATCACACTCTTGAATATGAAGCCGTAGATGATGAGACTCACGCGGAAGCGTGTCTCTACTGCACTTATCAAGAAAATGCCGCCCCTCACGATAAATACTATTCCATAACTGATGAGAATTGTCATACGACAATGTGTCGTGGATGTGACTATGCATCTAGTCCTGAAAGTCACAATATTAGCGATGGAAACTGCGAAGTTTGTAAGTTTGCCTCAGGCTTAAACTACTCAGGTAGTTCCGTTACGGGTAAAGGAAGTTATAGTGGCACAGTCCTAGGGATACCAAATAGCTATAATAGTAATCAAATCACCACAGTTAATGGCAGTGCCTTTAGTGTTAGTGGTGGTAATGGCTATACCGAAATTATCATCCCCAAGAACATGACCACGATTAATAGTTATGGTTTTAGATACTGCTATGATTTAACAACCCTCACATTTGAGCCAAATAGTAATTTAACGACGATTAATAGTTACGCTTTCGGATATTGCTATGTTTTAGAGTCTTTAACCATTCCCTCGAGTGTCCAAACCATTGCCGCGGAGGCCTTCTATTATCCTGAAGGATTAGAGACCCTAGAGTTTGAAGAAGATAGTCAACTGACGACGATTGGTAACTATGCCTTTGCTTATGCCCTGACCTTAGAGACAATTACTATCCCTAAGAGTGTGACCTCTATTGGTAACTATGCCTTCCGTACCTATTACTCATCCACCGTGGATGGAGAAACAGTCTACCACTACGCAAACTTAAAGTCAGTGGTCTTTGAGCAAGGGAGCCAGCTCACCTCTATTGGTCAAGATGCCTTCTATTACAACATTACTTGTGAGTCCATTAATCTTGAGGCTTGCAGTGAACTGACCTCTATTGGTACTTATGCTTTCGCTTATAATGAGGCTCTGACGTCCATTACTATTCCCGCTTCACTCACAAGTATTCCAGATCAAGGCTTCCGTGAGTGCTATGCTTTAGAGTCTCTCACATTTGCTGAAGGAAGTCAGTTAGAAAGTATTGGTCAAAGCGCCTTCTATGACTGTTATGTCTTAAAATCGCTTGTTCTTCCAGAACACGTTAATTCCCTTAGTAAGTGGAGTTTTTATCATTGTTATGCCCTTGAAGAATTAGTCTTCCCTAAAGACACTACTATAGAAACCATCCCATATTCTTGCTTTAACCATTGTGATGTTTTAAAAGAACTCACTATTCCTAGTAGTGTGAGAGAGATTGATGAATATGGTTTCTATGATTGTTATGCTCTTGAGACACTAACATGGGAGAGTCCCGCGCAAATTCAAATTATTTTGGATTATGCCTTCTGGCATTGTGAATCCCTAGAAGAGCTCACTCTCCCTGCATCCTTAGTGACCACAGGATATGGTTGCTTTGCTTGTCCTTATTCTTTAAAGACCCTTACCATCGAAGCGGGTAATAATATTGAAATCCTGGCCCATGATATCTTTACTAGTTGTTACGCCCTAGAAACTGTGAACTTTGGTTATGGAGTTACTGATACGATTCTAGATACCTCAGTCTTCTATAATTGTAATTCTTTAAAACAGATTGTCATTCCCGCGAATGTCACTGAGATTGCGGATTGGGTCTTCTATGGTTGCAATCAGATGACAAATGTCACCTTTGAAAGTGGCAGTCGCCTAACAAGCATTAGTTTTAATGCCTTCTATAATTGTAATTCTCTCGTCAGTATTAACTTTGAGAATTGCCAAGACTTAACATTCATTGATTATAGTGCGTTCTATAAGTGCTCCTCTTTAACATCAGTAACCTTCCCCGCAAATCTCGAAGAGGTAGGAACAAATTGCTTCCAAGGTTGTACCTCTCTTGAGACGGTTGACTTCGAGTATGGAAGTAAGATCGAGAGTCTTACCAACTTCTGTCTCAGTGATAGCAGTGCTTTAAGAGAAGTGGTTTTTGAAGGTAATAGTCAATTAGCGAGTATCGGCTCCGCTGAATTCCAGGATGTGACCACTCTCGAAGTCTTTGACTTTGGAGAGAACAGCAGTGTCTCCTCGATTGGTAAGAATGCTTTTAATAACACGAGAGTGAGTGATGTCTTTATCCCTGCAAATGTGACATCGATTGGTGACTATGCCTTCTGCTACCACTACACAAGTGGATTACTTGGCACGACAGACCACTACGATGGTTGTTGGGTGGAACATCTGACCTTTGAGGAAGGAAGTAAACTTACTGAGATTGGGCAACATGCCTTCCATGGATGTACAGATCTAGAGACTCCTAACTTTGAAGCCTGTACAGCACTTACGACGATCAGTACCTATGCCTTCTATGAATGCAGTCTCTTCAAAGAGATTAGACTTACTGGTGCAATAACCGAACTTACACAATATGTTTTCTATGGATGTACAAGTCTTGAATATCTCTTATTTACAAATTCTTCAAAGGTTACTCTTAGACAATACTGCTGTTATAACTGTACTTCGATGATTGCAATCGTCCTCCCCTCTTCTGTTACTTTTGCCTCTATGGGCTATTATCAATTCACAAATATTCCTAGTACTTGTGATATCTACTTAAATGGAACAAGTACCCTTTCTCCTAACTCGAAATGTGGTATTGGTAGTGTCACTCAACACAAGTCCGGTACATGGGCTTGGGATGAGAATGGTTATCCTTATGTCATCTCATAAGTAACCCAAATCTATGTATAAATAAGGATGGATAAAATCCATCCTTTTTTCTTTTGACCCTGCTTATTAATGACATAGAGGCAAACATATCTATTTTTACATAGATATATATCCTCTTCTGCATTAATATTAATAAAGTAGTTGTTTGTTAGGTGTATTTAATGCACTAAAAAGACAACAATACCATGAGGAGGAAGAATATGAAAAGAAAAGCTTTAGTGTTATGTCTAGGAGTTCTAGCCACCCTCTCATTAAGTGCGTGTCAAGATGACTATCACACGTACTTTATTCATGACACTCACAAAGAAGAGGTCACTGAACACATTCACGAAGCAAGCGATGCTTGGAGTACTGATTCTAAGTGCCATTGGAAACTCTGTCGAGTCTGTCATGAAATCATGGAATCCACACGAGAAGAGCACATCGTTGAGGAGTGGACTCTTGGGGAAGATGAAGAAACCTATAGTGGTGTTTGTACCGTGTGTGGGCATGAACTCACCACAACTGAGCTCGATACCAGTGAGAATGCTAGTGAGACTCCAGACGGGGAGTAAGACTACTTACTATCGACGAATAGGAAACAAGAACGGACTTTGTCCGTTCTTTTCTTTTTACTTACTAGTAAGTAAATACATGAAAAATATTTTTACATATTTAACAAATATGATAGAATAAATAATACATGTGAATCTATGATCATCAATGTGGAGATTTATATGCCTAGTAAAGAAGAAATTAATGCCACTAATATATCAATAGAAATAGCGAAGACTGCTGTGGAGTCCGCTCTTTCATCATATGGAATTGAAGCGATCACCTCCCCCACTCTAGACTATGCTCCTCTTCCTAATGATGATGCCTACACTGGTATTAAAGTGGAGAAAGATAAAAGCAGTGATAAGTATTCTGTCTCTTTATATGTCACTCTCAGTGTGGGGATTAAGATTACGGAAGTCTTATCTAGTGTCCAGAAGTTAGTGTTATTCAATCTCTCTAAGAAGTTTAATAACAAAATTAAAGAAGTCAATGTCTACGCTGTCGGCATTGTGGTGAATAAGTAAGTATGGATAAAATTGATGGTCAAACCTTAAAGACAATGCTCATCAGTGGGAGCAACAATCTCTTCAATCACTACCCTGAGATTGACGCTTTAAACGTATTCCCTGTTCCTGATGGAGATACCGGAATGAATATGAATCTCACCCTTTCTAGTGGTATTAGAGAGATTCAGAACAGGAGTGACTACTCCTGTAGTGATATGATGAAGTCTTTCTCTTATGGTCTCCTTATGGGAGCGAGAGGAAACTCCGGAGTGATTACCTCTCAAATCTTTAATGGCTTCTCTAAAGGAATTGAAGGAAAGAGTGAAATCACCATTGAAGACTTTATGTGGGCATGGAAGAGCGCCGTCGATGAAGCCTATCATGTGGTCAAGAAACCAGTGGAAGGCACAATCCTTACCGTGGTAAGAGAATCCACACAATCACTTCAAGATAACTTCTTTGATTCTATGACCTTTAAGAGAGCGATGGATATCTTATGTGAAGAGGGACAGAGATCCTTAGAGAGAACCCCAGACTTACTTCCCATCTTAAAAGAAGTCGGCGTGGTTGATAGTGGGAGTCAAGGTCTTGTTCGTATCTTTGAGGGGATGAGAAGTGCGCTTGATGGCATGATTGTGGAGCGTAATGATGAATCGATTATCCGCTCCCTTGAAAGCTCGGTTAAGAAAGCAGGCGCCCAAGTTGCAGATGATGAATTTGGTTATTGTACAGAGTTTATTCTTCGCTTAGGAAGTGAAGAGGACTCCAAAAAAGAGTTTAATGGAGCGAGATTCCAGATGTATCTTGAAGCCCACGGTAACTCTATAGTCTATGTTAATAATGATGATTTAGTGAAAGTTCATATTCACACTCTCACTCCAGGAGTGGTTCTTAACTTTGCGCAACAATATGGAGAATTCCTTAAGGTTAAAGTGGATAACATGACCGAACAACACCACTCGATGACGGAAGTCACCCAAGAAGAGGTTACTCCAGCGGTTCAAGAGAAAGGTGTGGTTAGTCCCACTAAGAGATTCGCGATGATTGCGGTCTCTAGTGGAGAGGGGATTAACGAGTACTTCCGTGAGTGTGGCGTGGATGAGATCATCTCTGGAGGTCAGACCATGAACCCCTCTAGTGAGGATATCTTAAAAGCGATTAACGCCAGTGAAGGGGAGAATGTCTTTATCTTCCCCAATAACTCTAATATCTTTATGGCGGCCTCTCAAGCCGCAGAACTATCAGATAAGTCCAAGAAGGTCTATATCATTCCTAGTAGGAACGTGAACCAAGGGATAGCCTCCGCTTTTGCTTTTAATCCAGAAGCCGATGTTCAAGAGAACTTCAAAGAGATGAAGAATGCTCTTAAGAAGGTCAAGAGTGGAGAGATTACCTATGCGATTAGAGATACAGAACTAGAAGGAGTCACTGTGAAAAAAGATGACTTTATGGCGATCTCTAATGGTGCGATTATTACCTCCTCTCCCTCCAAGATTGAAGTCTTTGATAAACTCCTTCATCACCTAGTTAAACCCACCAGTCAGATTGTGACCATCTTTACGGGTAAAGATGTCACCTCTAAAGAAGTGGAGGAAGTTGATAAGATCTTAGAAGAGACCTATAAGAAACAATACCCTGACACCGAGTTTGATGTCATTGATGGAGGGCAACCTGTCTACTGTTTCCTCGTTGGTGTGGAGTAGCTCTTCTCCTTATTAATCTCCTTTTATGTTATAATTACTTTTTAGGTAATTATGAAACTCACTAATAGTCCAAGACTTAATAAGACTCTTTACGATATGGATATTCATAGTTATTATGATGTCCTTTTTCATATTCCCCGGAAATATGAGTTTCATAATCTGACAGATGAGAGCACTCCGCTTAAAGATAAAGATAAAGTCATCGTTATTGCTAAACTTATCGCCGAACCGGTGGCTCTTCCTTCCTATAAGGCAAAAAAGACCTTCTTTAGAGTGCACACTAAAAAGAATGAATACAATGTTTTAGCGTATAACCAATCCTATCTAGAGCACACTCTTAAACTTGATACCTCCTATATCTTAGAGGGAGAGTATAACCAAAAGAGTGATAATATTATCCTCTCTCGTATCAGTGAGGGAGAGAGTTATCTCAATCATATTGAACCTCTATATTCTCTTCCTTCTTCTTTAAAGCAATTTGAATATGTGAGACTCGTGAAAAAAGCCTTTAATGAACTCGAAGGAAAGATCTACACACAAGTCCCACCCACGCTTCTCTCTAAGTATCATCTCATTACCAAAGAGATAGCTTTAAGTAATGTGCACTTCCCTCAGAGCGTGGATGATATCAGAAGTGGACTCTTATATCTTAAGTATGAAGAGGCTCTCTCTTTTTCCACAAAAAACAAACTCATCAGAGAGGAGAATAATCAACTCTCTAAGATCTTCTCTAACTATATTGAAGAGAAAGATATCGAGAAGTTTATAAGAACTCTCCCCTTTAAGTTAACTCTTGATCAACAAAGTGCTATCTCAGAGATTATTGATGATATGAACTCTTCCTCTTTGATGTATCGTCTCCTTCAAGGAGATGTCGGAAGTGGAAAGACCATTGTGGCTTTTATCGCCCTATACGCAAATTACCTAAGAGGAGAGCAAGGAGTACTACTCGCTCCTACAGAAACCTTAGCCAGACAACACTACGAGAATATGCTCTCCATCTTTAGCGAAACCAAAGTGAATATTAAACTCTTAACTGGTTCCCTAGAGACAGAAGAGAGGAGAAACATCCTTGATGATCTAAGGGATGGCACTATCGATATCTTAGTGGGCACCCACTCTCTCTTCTCTAAGAGTACAGTGTACTCACATCTAGGACTTGTCATTGTGGATGAACAACACCGCTTTGGAGTGAACCAAAGAAGTGCTTTAGTGGATAAAGGAAAAGAAGTGGACTTACTTATGATGAGCGCTACTCCAATCCCACGAACTCTCGCACAAACTATTCTCTCTGACCTCAGTGTCTCCACATTAACAACCTTTCCTAAACGAAAGAGAGCGGTCAAGACCAAGCTCATGAAAGATGAGAAGAAGATCTTTACTAAGGTTCAAGAACTACTTGATAACCATCAAAAGGTCTATGTGGTCGCTCCAGTGATTGATAGTGATATTGAAGTGGATAACAATAAAGCCTTATATGAAAGATACACAAAGGCCTTTCCTAACCTTGTTAGTCAACTTAACGGAAGAATGACTAGCCAAGAGCAAGAAGCCGCTCTAGAGGCCTTTAAAAGCGGTTCTACACCCATCTTAGTGGCCACCCAGGTGGTGGAACTTGGGATTGATGTGGGGGATGCCTCTTGTATTATTATCTATGGGAGTAGAAGACTCGGTCTCTCCTCTCTTCATCAACTCCGTGGGAGAGTGGGTCGAAACGGTCAAGAAGCCTATTGCTACCTATACATAGGTAAAGACTATACAGATGAAGAGGTAACCAGACTAAAATACCTCACTCTCATTGAGGATGGTTTTACCTTAGCGGAGCTTGATTTAGCGAGTCGTGGACCGGGAGAACTCTCTGGCCTAAGACAGTCTGGACTTCCCGACTTTAAGTACCTTAATGTCATTAATGATGTTAAGATCTTTCAAAGTGCAAACAAGGACGCAGATCTTATCCTACAAAACCGAGATAAAGATAAGGGGTATAGTTACTATATTGAGAGACTAGAAAGAGAGATTGACTACGAAGGAGACATCCCGAAGAGTTAAATAAATTAAAACGAATTTCGTTTTAAATGATATTTATGATATGATAATTATTTGAATGAGGTGATGAAATTATGAAAATTGTCGTGGATGCGATGGGCGGAGATAATGGTAGTAAGATCGTTGTGGACGCTCTCGTCGAATTTAAAAAAGAAAATCCTAGTGTGGATATCGTCGTTGTGGGAGATGAAAATGAACTCTCCTCTTTAAAAGATATCTGTGAGGTCGTTCCCTCTCAGAGTCAAGTCCCTATGGACGCGAAAGCTCTTGATGTCATGAGGATGAAAGATTCCTCGATGTTAATTGCTCTTAATAAGACTGTGGAGGAAGATGCTGACGCGGTGGTCACCTGTGGAAGCACCGGAGGCTTCTTAAGTGCCTCCACATTAATGCTTAAGCTTATCCCTGGAGTGAAGAGAGCGGCCTTTGTCGCGCCATTCCCGACAGCGATTAAGGGGAAGAAAGTCGTCATCCTTGATGTTGGAGCGAACAATGAGAATACCTCTGATGAACTCTATCAGTTTGGTTATATGGGAAGAGCGTATTGTCAAGCGGTATACGGAATAGAAGAGCCTAATGTCTTCCTTCTTAATAATGGAACAGAAGAGGGGAAAGGCAGTCCCGCAGTAAAAGAAGCCTATACCCTTTTTAAGAAGAGTGAGTTCCCAGGCTTTATGGGTAACATTGAAGCCAGAACTGTCTTAAATGGTTTAGCGGATGTCGTCGTCTGTGATGGCTTCTCTGGTAACACTCTCCTCAAAGGCACTGAAGGAACCGCTTCTCTGATCATGAATGAGTTTAAAAAGATTCTTCGTAAGAATTGGTGGACAAAGATTGGTTATATCCACATTCGTAAAGGAGTTAAAGAATTAAGAGAGACACTTGATTATAAGAGTGTCGGAGGCGCAATGCTTCTCGGAATTAATAAAGTCGCAGTTAAAGCCCATGGTAATAGTGACGCACACACCTTCTTATGTGCTCTAGATGTTGCCAAGAAGCTTGCGGAAAATGATGTTGTCACCAAGATCAAAGAGGGTTTAGGTGTCCATGAGCCAGAACAGTAATTCTCCTTTTATTGGTTTATATCTCTCTCTCAATATAGTTCCTCACAATGAGGAACTCTTTGAACTAGCCTTAACTCACTCTTCCTATAATAGTGACGCTAACACGAAACATCATGATTATGAGAGACTTGAGTTTATTGGAGATTCTGTCATTGGTTATATCGTCGCCGATTTAATCTATAAGAATAAGAAAGACATGGAACCAGGTGACATGTCAAAACTTAAAAGTTACTTAGTAAAGTCTCACTCTCTCGCTACCTTAGCGAGATCTCTTCATCTTCAAGATTATATTAGAGTGGGTAACTCTATTGACCGGGAGAAGATGTTTCAAGCGGACAATGTCTTAGAAGATGTCTGTGAGTCTCTTGTAGGGGCCCTGTACCTTGATCAAGGGCTAGAGTTTACCTATGACCTTGTCAAAGAGCACATGCTCCCCTATGTCCTAAATACCGACGAAGATGTCATTATTGATTATAAGACGAAGCTTCAAGAAGATATGCAGACAGAATACAGAGAGAGTGTCCAATACGTCTTAGATAAAGTGGAAGGACCCGCTCACGACAGGACCTTTACGGTCTCTGTTATCTTTAACGGGATGGTCTTAGCCCAAGGAACAGGAAAGAGAAAGAAAGACGCGGAAGAAGATGCGGCGAAGAACGCTCTCAAAAAGAGGAGTGTCTAAATGGGATTAATCTCTTATCTAAAAGATAAATTTAAAAAGAAAGATAATGTTGATGAGAAATATGTCAGTGGGATGAGTAAATCTCGTCAAAACTTTTCCTCACGACTCTCAGATCTTTCTCGTAGCTATAAGAAAGTCAATCAAGAGTATTTTGATGACCTAGAGCAGATTCTTATAGAATCTGATGTTGGTGTCTCTCTTTCTATTAGAATTATAGAAGAAGTATTAGAAGAAGCTAAAACCCAAAAGATTGATAACCCAGAAGAGATTAATGAGATCTTAGTGGATAAGATGTTTAGTGACTATGCCTCTAAAGGAGAGGTCGTTAACGATATTCAGTTTGTGGCCAGTGGTCCTACAGTCTTACTGGTCGTTGGTGTGAATGGTGTGGGTAAAACCACCTCTATTGCTAAGTTAGCGTACCGCTACAAAGAGCAAGGAAAGAAAGTCATGCTCTGTGCTGCGGATACCTTTAGAGCCGCGGCAGTGGAGCAATTGAAGGTTTGGGCGGATCGACTCGAGATCCCTATTGTATCAGGTGCGAGTAATGCGGATCCCGCTTCAGTCGCTTATGAAGGAGCAAGAAGAGCGAAGCAAGAAGGCATAGACCTTTTAATTGTGGATACTGCGGGTCGACTTCAAACTAAATCTAATCTCATGGATGAATTAGCGAAGATTAGAAGAGTGTTATCCAAAGAGATAGAAGGAGCGCCTCATGAATGCTTCTTAATCATAGACGCTACTACAGGACAAAATGGCGTCATTCAAGCAAAGCAATTTAATGAGGTTTGCAACCTCACTGGAATTGTCATTACCAAGATGGACGGGACCTCTAAAGGTGGTATAATTTTAGCAATCAGAGATGAACTTGGTATCCCCGTTCGCTTCATTGGACTAGGAGAGAAAATCGATGATTTAGAGGAGTTTGATCTTGATCAATATCTCTATGGACTATGTGTGGGTAACTCATGAATAAATTAGAAGAACGCGCTTATTACAATAACCTACTTGATATATATGGAGAGTTGCTCTCTTCAAAGCAACGATCCATTCTCAGGGATGATTTATGCATGGATTTATCGATCTCTGAGATTGCGGATAATAATCGGATTTCTCGCGCGGCGGTTAATGACGCAATCCAAAAAGGAAAAGCTAAATTAGATGCTTACGAGAGTAAACTTCATCTTAATGAAAAACAAAGCGAATGTTTAGATATCATTGCAGATCTCGAAGAAAAATGTACAAATGCGGAGGAATTACGCCTCCTTAAACGATTAGAGGAATTACATAAAAATGCCATTTGAAAATTTAACTGATAGATTTAAATCAATCTTTAAAACCCTTCGTGGTCAAGCTCGTTTAACTGAAGCTAACATGGATTCCATTATGAAAGAAATCCGTGTGGCCTTACTTGACGCCGATGTAAACTACAAAGTCGTTAAAGAATTTACCACGAATGTGCGCGATAAAGCGGTTCATGAAAAGGTGATTGGCTCTCTTGATCCCTCACAAGTTTTTGTCAAAATTGTTCATGATGAACTTGAAGAATTACTTGGAAGTGGAGATAACTCTTTAAAGCTTAATGCTAATAAACCAACGATTATTATGATGGTGGGTCTTCAAGGTACAGGTAAGACCACAACAACAGGGAAATTAGCCTATTACTTAAAGAATAAATTTAATAAAAAAGTTTTAGTAGCGGCTTGTGATGTCTATCGACCCGCTGCTATTGATCAACTTGTGACTGTGGCTAAACAAGTGGGGGTTGATTGTCTTAATATGGGAACAGAAACAAACCCTGTAGATATTGCGAAAGCCGCAAAAGAGAAAGCCTATAACGAACATTATGGAGTGGTTATCCTTGATACTGCGGGTCGTTTACAAATTGATGACCGACTCATGGACGAACTCAATCATATGAAGGATGCTGTCGAACCTGATGAGATTCTTCTTTTAGTGGACGCTATGAGTGGACAAGATGCAGTTAATGTCGCCACTGCTTTTAATGAGAGATTAGCCTTAACAGGTTGTGTCATGTCTAAACTTGATGGTGACGCTAGAGGAGGGGCCGCCCTCTCTATTAAATACATGTCTGGTGTTCCTATTAAGTTTATGGGAACGGGTGAAAAGTTTACGGACTTTGATGTCTTTCATCCTGACCGTATGGCGGACCGTATCCTTGGAATGGGTGATGTTGTTACTCTTGTGGAGCAAGCGGAAGAGAAGTTTGACGAACAAGAGATGAAGAAATCCGCAAATCGTCTCTATAGTGGCCAGTATGATCTTAATGATATGGTGGATAATCTTAAGCAAGTCTCTAAGATTGGTTCCTTCTCTAAGATTATGTCTTTAATGCCGGGAATGCCTAAGGTCACTAAAGAGCAACTTGATCGCGCGGAGAGGCAAGCCAAAGATGTAGAGACCATTGTTAACTCTATGACCCCAGAAGAGAGAGCCCATCCTGAAATCTTAAAGTATTCCCGTAAGGTGAGAATTGCTAATGGAAGTGGGAAGACTCTTGCGGATATTAATCGTGTCTTAAAACAATATGAAGAGATGAAAGCTCAGATGAAACAAGTTTCTAATATGACAAAGAATGGAAAAATGCCCACCGGCATGGGTGGGATGGGAGGAATAGGAGGTCTTGGTGGTTTTGGCCGCTAAGACTATTCTTTAATAAATTTCTTTCCTTTTTTAAGAGCTTGTTGCATCCACTTAGGATGGTCATTGCCTTCTTCTATTTCCTTAAGAAGGCTTTTTTCTTCTTTAGTGAGTTCTCTCTTTTTAAGTAAATCTGGTCTTATCTGTTTTGTGAGTCTAAGGCTTTCTTTTAAGCGATACTTTCTTATCGCTTCATGGTTACCACAATAAAGGATATCTGGAACCTTATCCCCATTATATTCATATGGTTCAGCGTACTGTGGATATTCTATTAAACCATTGTTAAATGATTCTTCATCTAGTGATTCATCACTAATGACCCCATCGATTAATCTGGTGATAGAATCGGTAATGATCATCGCGGGAATCTCTCCTCCAGTGACAACATAATCTCCTACGGAGATTAGTTCATCAACATATTTATTTATTCTCTCATCTGTTCCTTCGTAGTGACCACAGATTAAGATGAGATCTTTATCAAGCTTTACTAATTCTTTTGCGACCTCTTGTGTATAGCTTCTTCCTTTTGGAGAGAGAAGGATAGTGTGGCTATTCTCTCCTTTAACATCATCTAGACAATCTAGGATTGGTTGGCACTTCATAATTAATCCCGCTCCACCACCTATGGGAGCGCTATCCACCCTCCCATTCTTATCAGTGGTGTATTTTCTGATATCAACCACCTCGACTTCAACAAGGCCCTTACCTATCGCTCTTTTCATAATAGAGCTCGTAAAGACACCACTAAACATCTCTGGGAAAAGAGTTAAGATGGTGATTTTCATTCCATCATTCCCTCCACAACATGGATTTGAATAGTCTTACTCTCAATATCGACATTAAGGATGTATTCTTCCACAAATGGAACAAAAAATGTCTTTTTATTGGACTTTATCACTCTCAATGTGATCTGCGCGGGGAATTCTTCCACACTGAGGACTGTGCCTAATTCTTTATTATCTTCATCAATAACCTTGCATCCTTCTAGGTCAGAGAAGTAGTAGGTATCTTCATCAAGTTGAATATCATCTTTTTCTGCATAGACTGAATAGTTAATATATTTCTCCGCTTCATTTGCACTATCTATCTCTTCACTAGTTACATAGTCAAACTTCCCATCTTGGTGGTGACTCTTCACCGTTAGTGGGAGAGTGGTCTTTCCTTCATCATTAGAGAGGTAGATGGTCTTTCCCTTTTTATAACGGGCACGAGAAAAGTATGTGGAGCTATAGATCTTAAATTCTCCATGGACTCCTCTGAGTTTTGTAATCTTACCTAAAAGAACCAATGTCATTAATGTGCCCGCTATAAAAAGGGGATATCCTAGATATCCTCTTCTTTGTCAAATGATTCGAATGAGACATGAACATGTCTCTCTTCTTCTTTACCCGCAATAGAGATCACCTCTCTAATGGAGTTAGCGACGACCCCTTTACGACCAATGAGTTTAGAGATGTCTTCGCCTTCTGCGGCAACGACAATTCTTAATTCTTTTTTCTCTGGATCTTCAATTTGACGAATAAGTACACTTTCAGGATGAGTAATAATGGGATCGATAATCGTGTGAATTAACTTCTCGTAGTCCATTATTTCTTTCCTCTTTTTTGTTCTTCAAATTTTTCTAAGATGCCTTTGGCTTTAAAGATGGATCTCACAGTGTCACTTGGTATCGCTCCAAGGGATAACCACTTTAAGGCTAAGGTTTCATCCACAGTGGCTTTTGAGATGTCATCATGAGGATCTACGAAACCAATTTGTTCAATGAATTTTCCGTCTCTTGCGTACTTAGAATCGGCAGCGACAATGCGGTAAAAGGGATCACGATGTCTACCAATTCTTGTTAATCTAATTTTGACTGCCATGTTAGTTTCCTCCTAAACATGTAGTTGTATTATCTTAAATAATAATATTCGTGTCAAGTATTTTTGCTTTGCACTTTTTAAAAAGATTTTTTCACCCTCTTATTATGTTATAATAAACACCTAGAAATTATGAAAACTGGGGTCATGGAAAGACTTTTTCATGTGAAGGAACGCGGTAGTTCTCTTAAAACTGAGATTATCGCTGGTTTAGTGACCTTTGCTTCTGTTTGTTATATTCTTCCAGTTAATGCCTCCATCTTATCAGACGCAGGAATGTCTAGTAGTGGAGTGTTTATGGCCACCGCTCTGGTGGCCTTTGTGGTCACGATGATTATGGGACTAGTGGCTAACTATCCCATTGTCTTAAGTGCGGGTATGGGTCTTAATGCTTTCTTTGCTTATAATATTTGTTTAAGCCAAGGATTTAATTGGCAAGAAGGCATGATTCTTCTCACTGTCAGCGGTATCATTTTCTTTGTTCTCTCGCTCACTCCTGTGAGGCGTTGGATTATCGACGCCATCCCAAAAAACATCCGTTATATTATCTCCGCTGCCCTTGGTTTATTTATTGCGTTTGTAGGTTTAAAGAATGCTGGGATAATTGTGAGTGATGAAAGCACAATTGTCTCCCTCGCTTCTTTTGTTGATCCTGCGATTATTATTGGCGTGGTGGGTATTATAGTCTGTCTAGGACTGATGTTATCAAAGAATAAGATCTGTAAGAATTTTGCTATTCCCTTCTCTATTATTGGAGTCGCGGTTGTTGGCCTGATCTTATCCACAATCTTTATTGAGAGTGATATGCTTACCTATTCTGATGGATCATTTATATATACCTCAAAATATGTTAGTAATCTGGTTGGTTCCTCTTCCAAGCTTCCGATTTGGCCTGGATATGATTCTTCCGTTAAGTGGGCAGACTTTTCTGGATTTACTTCTGTGCTTTTCTATGGCAGTTTAGGCGAGGATAGCGTGAATTTTGGTCAAGCATGTGCGAATGTCTTCTCCTCTCCTGTATCCTATATTGGGATGTTCTCTCTTATCTTTGTCAATCTCTTTGATACCACTGCAACACTAACCGCTGTCGGAGAAGGAGCGGGGATGATAGATGAGAATGGGAAGCTCAAGAATTATCGAAGAGCGATGTTAGCAGATGCGACAGGCGCTTTAATATGTGCGCCCCTTGGAACAAGCACGACAACCTCTTTTGCGGAGTCTAATGTTGGGGTTTCAATGGGAGCAAAGACTGGTCTTAGTGCCTGTACAGCGGGACTCTGTTTCTTACTCTGTATGTTTATCTATCCCGTCTTCTCTATCTTTACTGCGGGGAGCGTTACCGCTCCCGCACTAGTGTGCGTTGGTGGGTTAATCTTTGTTAATAATATTAAGCAGATTGATTTTAAGAGTGGGGTCATAGGTTTTACCGCTTTTATTACCCTCATCTTTACTTTGTTAACTTACTCCATCACCATTGGTATTGGTCTTGGATTAATTTGCTATTGTGTGATGATGCTTTGTAGTAAACAAGCTAAGGAAGTAGGGACGGCCATATATGTGATCGCGTGCCTTTTCCTGGTCTACTTTATCCTGGACGCTGTATTACTGTTGATCTAGAAAATTAAAATATTGATATTTAATTTCTAGATTGATAAGATATTAACCGCTGATATTCCGCTGTTGTTAATATGAATATCTTCTAAGAAAATACCTGTTAGAGGAGGACACTATCAATGAATATGCAATTAGTTGATGAGATTACCAAGTCCCAAATGCGTACTGACCTTCCTGATTTCAAATCAGGGGATGAAGTTAAGGTCAATGTGAAGATTATTGAAGGCAACAAGAGAAGAATTCAAACCTTCCAAGGTGTTGTCATTCAGGTCAGAGGAAGTAAACTCTCTAAGACCTTCACCGTGAGAAAGATGAGCGGTGGGATTGGAGTGGAGAGAACCTTCAATTACCACTCCCCTTCTATTGATTCCATAGAAGTGGTGACAAGAGGTAAGGTCAGAAGGAACAAACTCTATTACTTACGCGGAAGAAGTGGTAAAGCAGCTCGTATCAAACGCAAACTTTAATGAGAAAGAGAAGGATTTCGAACATGAAATCCTTTTTTCTTCTTTTCTCTTGTTTTAGATAACAAACTTCTATATATTCTTATCGTTAGAAATATTTATGGCAGAAGTACATTGGTTCCCAGGTCATATGAGTAAAGCCTTAAACGAGTTATACGAGAAGGTACAACTCGTTGATTTAGTTATCCTTATGCTTGACGCCAGAGCCCCCTATTCCTCTATTAATCCTGACTTCCTAAAAGCCATTGAAAATAAGCTTAAACTTATTGTCGTCTCCAAAGCGGATCTTGCGGATCCCTCTTATCTCACAATTCAGATTGAGGCCTTAAAAGAGAAGTTTCCTGCGGTTATTTCCGTGAACACTATGAGTGCGGTGGCGAAGAAACTCATCCTCTCGGAAATTAATCGTGTGTGTGAACCCAAGAGAAAGAAAGATGCCGCTCGTGGTCTTAAAGCCCAACCCATTAAGACTATGGTTATCGGTGTTCCTAATGTGGGTAAATCCACTCTTATAAATACCCTTGTGGGCCATAGTGCGGCCCCCACTGCTAACACTCCAGGTTTTACTCGTGGACAGAAGTGGATTAACATCTCTGATGATGTTCATCTCCTTGACACTCCAGGGATTCTTCCTAAGGGTTATCACGATAAAAGTGTGGCCACTCGTCTTGCCCTTGTCGGGTGTGTCAAAGAAACTATCTTACCTAATACAGAGATTGTCGAGTATCTTCTCGCGTATCTAAAAGAATACTATCCTGACACTCTCCTTGAGAGATTTGATATTGGAGAGATTAGTGATTATGAGTCAGTCATGGAAACGATCTGCGATAATCGTCATCTCCTTAAAAGTGGTAATCAATATGACTTTTCTAGAGGAGAGACAGTCTTACTTAACGAGTTTAAGAATGGCCTTATTGGGCAGATCTCTTTAGAGAGAGATTTCTCTTTATGCTTAACGACGAACAACAATTCTACTCCCGTAAAATAAAATACATTGTGGGCACTGATGAAGTGGGTCGAGGTCCTCTTTTTGGTCCAGTTGTTGCTGCATGTGTAATTCTTCCTAAAGATTATGTTAATGAAGAGATAAATGATTCTAAGAAGTTAACTCCTAAAAAGAGAGAACTTTTAGCGGACATCATTAAAAGAGATGCAATTGCGTATTCTATCGCCAGTGTGGATGCTTCCACAATTGATGAGATCAATATCCTAGAGGCTTCTCGTTTAGCGATGCATAACGCCTTAAAAGAGCTTCATCATCCCTACGACTTAATTCTTAGTGATGCGGTTAAACTCGATGAAGAAGTAGAGAATATCCCTATTATAAAAGGAGACGCTAAATGCTTGTGTATTGCCGCGGCCTCCATCATCGCGAAAGTCTATCGAGATAATCTCATGCTTATGTATGACAAAGAGTATCCTGAATATGACTTAAAACACAACAAAGGTTATGGTTCTAAAAAACACCTAGACGCTCTTAATAAATATGGTCCTATAGAGGGATTACACCGCTATAGCTATGCTCCTATAAAGAAACTAATTTCCAAAAAGTAAAATATTTTCTCCCAGATTATGCTCTGATCCTCCTAATGAATATATAGACAAAGGAGGATTTTATGTTATCTGGAAGAGAAATGCTTATTTACTTCTCTTTAAAATATGATGGAGATTGGCAAAAGATCTATCAAGCCATCTTAGAGAAGCAACAGATTGATCCCGAAGATTTAAAGAAGTCATTAAGCAATGTGAAGAGCAATGTTGTGACAATGGTGGATCCGGACTACCCAAAACAATTCCTTCACTTAGCGAACGCTCCCTTTGTCTTATATTACTATGGAGATCTCTCTTTAATTAAGGATAGCGATAGTTGTCTCGCCGTCATTGGTTCAAGAGAAAATACTTCATATGGTAAGCAAGTCACTGAGGAGATTGTCTCGGGTCTTTGTGATCAACTTGTGATTATCTCCGGAATGGCGAAAGGCATTGATTCCATTGCTACGAGGTGCGCACTTACAAACGGGGGTCATGCGGTTGCGGTGCTTGGTAGTGGAATCGATTATTGTTATCCCGCGAGAAATCAAGATCTCTATGAAGAATTAAAGCAACACCACCTAGTTATTTCAGAGTATCCAGCAAGCCTTGAACCCAAGCCCTCTAATTTTATAGATAGGAATAGGATCATCGCTGCCCTCCCAAAGTGTATCTTAGTGACTGAAGCCAAGTATCGAAGCGGGACTTTATCCACAATTACATTTGGTCTCCAATATGGGAAAGAAGTCATCTGTGTTCCCCATCAAGCGGGAAGTGAATCTCTCTGCAATCGTCTCATTAAAGAAGGGTCCGCACTAATCGAAAATGCGGAAGATGTTCTCGACGAATACAAGTACATTTTTAAATAAAATATATTGTTTTTATTTAAGGTGAAAAGTGAAATTTTCCCTTGTTGACAAAGGCATTTATTTTCCCATAGTATGGGTTATATGAAGCTCGTAATTTTGGAATCACCAGGTAAAACTCAGCACGTCCAGCAATACCTCGGGAAAGACTATTTAGTGATGTGCTCCGTTGGTCACATTAGGGATCTCGCGACCAATGGAAAAGGGCGCTTAGGCGTCGATGTTGATAACGGATTTAAACCCCGTTACGAAGTGGATCCTAATAAGAAGGATATTATTGCTTCTTTAAAAAAAGCGGTCAGTGCAGCGGACGAAGTCATCCTCGCCACCGATCCTGATAGGGAAGGAGAGGCCATCGCGTGGCACCTCACGCAGGTCTTAGATCTTGACCCCATAACCACAAAGAGAGTGACTTTTAATGAAATCACTAAAGAAGAAGTCACGACAAAGATCAACCAACCCACAGTCATTGATATGAATCTTGTCGCCTCTCAAGAGACGAGGAGAATCCTTGATCGTATTATTGGTTTTGGTCTTTCTGCATGGGTACAAAAATATAATCACAGTGAGAGTGCGGGTCGTGTCCAATCCCCTGCTTTAAAACTTGTCTGTGATCAAGATGAATTAATCGATTCATTTGTTAGTGAAACCTATTATGTCATTAATGTCAATGGGCATATAAATGGAAGAGAATGTAAACTCATCTTTGATTCTTATAAGAATAATAAAGATAAGATAATAGATGAAGCTCTCGCTAAATCTATTATCGATACTCTCCCAAATGAGTTAGAAGTCGTAAAAGTAGTAAAGAGTAAAAAGGCGAGAAAACCCATTATTCCTTTTGAGACTGCAACTCTTTATACAGAGGCTTCTAATCGCCTTAAATGTTCCACTGACGCTGTTGCCTCTATGGCCCAAAACCTTTATCAAAATGGATATATAACTTATATCAGAACCGACTACACTGCTTTATCACCAACCTTCACTGGACCCGCTCAAGCGTATATCGCTGAGCATTATGGTAAGGAATATGTTGGTTATATTGCTAAAGCCAAGAAAGATGAGTTTACCCAAGCCGCACACGAGGGTATTAGACCCACAAGTATTTATCGCACTCCCGAGTCTGTCAAAGGAGAGTTAAGCACGAGAGAATACCAACTCTATGAACTCATCTATAATCACACTCTTGCGTCTCTTATGAAGCCAAAAGAAGAAGAGATTCTTACTATTACTATTAGAAGTGGTGATAGTGAATTCCACTCTGACTTCGTCCGTACCAGCTTTGATGGATACTCTGTTTTAAATAAGTCAGATAATGACTATACTCCTTTACCAGAAATCTCAGTGGGCGATCATTACGTAGTCACAGAAAAAGACTATGAGACAAAGAGTACGGAACCACCCGCTCACTACAGCGAAGGTGCGCTCACCGCTCTCATGAAAGAAAAAGGAATTGGAAGGCCTTCAACTTATTCCCCAACCATTAAAACTCTGAAGACAAGAGATTATATTAAGTCTGAAAAAGGTGTTCTTATCTCCACTGATAAAGGGCGTAAGACATCCGCGATATTAAGTCAGTATTTCCCCCAATATGTGGACACCCAATTCACCGCAAATATGGAGGATGATCTTGACCATATTGGGAGTAAGGAAACTACAAGTATTGATGTCTTACAAACTCACTATGATGAGTTCCAAGAAACTGTCACTAAAGCTAATGAGAGAGCGGAGAAACAACCAAGGGAAGCTCCTAAGGAAACTGGAGAGTTCTGCGAGCTCTGTGGCGCCCCTCTGGTCTATAGGAAAAACAAGAAAGATGGAACTACCTTTGTCGCGTGTATGAATTATCCAAAATGCAAGTACACAAGAAGCGAAAACTCAGCAGAATCGGCGCAAAATAATCAAAATTTAAAACATTGTCCTAAATGTGATAGTGGTTATTTAATAAGAAAAAAGGGCGCGTATGGATACTTCTACGCCTGCAATAATCCTGAGTGTGATTACACGCAAAGTCTCCGTTCAAGAAAGAAATCTTATTACAAAAAATAGAAACATTTTGCTAACTATGGCAAAATAAAAATATGAACAAAGTAGTGAGTGAATTTCTTGACTACTTAAAGAATGAAAGAAACTACACTGAGGCCACGATTAAAAGCTACGAAAATGACCTTGACAAATGGTTCCGGTTTTTAAGCCAGGAAGACATCCTCTATGATGATGTCGATCCAAGGATTGTCCGTAACTTTCTCTCGAGTGAGATGATGAAAGGCATCTCGAAAAGATCATGCCGAAGAAGACTCTCTTGCCTTTCTAGCTTCTACTCTTTTTGTCAGAGAAAAGGCTACGCGAAAGATAATCCCTTTGTCTTTGTTGAGGGACCAAAAACTGAAAAGAAATATCCTGATGTCTTATACAAAAATCAAGTGGAAGAACTCTTCCGTCTCAACGGAGAGAGAAGCGATGATTTAATGGTCCGTGACCAATGTATTATCAAGATGCTTTACTACATGGGTCTTCGTGCGAGTGAGCTTTGCCATCTTCGTATTCAGGACATTGATTTCAAACAGAGAATTGCTAGGATCTATGGTAAAGGACAAAAAGAGAGACTCGTTCCTTTTAGTGAAGATTGTCAACAAGCGATGATCCGCTACAGAGACGAAAGTCGTATGGAGCTTATTAAAGAGAAAGTGACCCCCATCTTTATCGTTAATGCGGATGGTCTCCCCCTCACAGTGAGAGGCCTAGAGTATATCTTAAAAGAGATTGAGACCAAGTCAGGACTCTATCTTGGTCTTCATCCCCATACCTTGAGACACTCCTTTGCCACTCATTTACTTGAGAATGGTGCGGACCTTCGTGTCATTCAAGAACTCCTTGGACATGAGAGCATCAACGCCACTCAAATCTACACCCATGTGTCCGATAAGGAAATGAAAGAGACCTACTCAAATTACCACCCAAGAGCCCATAAGGACAAATAGTACTAATTTCTATAAAATTAGTTGATATTAATAAAGGCCTTTTGCTATAATCTATCACGGCTCAGATATCTGAACTAAATTCACACATTGCGGATTGTATCCCTTTTGTCTGCTCAATATAGCAGTGGTGATATTTCGAAACAATGGAGGCATAACAATAAGGAGGTCTTCTCATGGAAGAAGAAGAGAAAGTCGCAACTGAAGTAGTGGCAGAGACCCCTACTCAAGAAGCGAGTGCAGAGCCTAGCCCTGCTACAGAAGAAGTGAATATTATGGAACAAGTAATGCATGATCCTGATGCTCCTGTCATCACCATGAAGAAATTACTTGAAGCAGGTGCTCACTTCGGTCATCAAACCAGACACTGGAATCCAAAGATGAAAAAGTTCATCTATGGAGCGAGAAGTGGTGTCTATATTATCGATCTTGCTCAAACTGTAACTTACATAGAGACAGCTTATAAAGCGATGAAAGATATCGTCGACAAAGGCGGTAAAGTGCTATTTGTTGGTGTCAAGAAACAAGTCCAAGAAGCCGTTGAAGCGGAAGCTTTAAGAAGTGGTAGTTTCTATATCACTAATCGATGGCTTGGTGGAACCCTTACCAACTTTAAGACCATTCAAGGTCGTATCCGTTATCTCCAAGAACTCGAGAGAAGAGAAGCGGATGGAGAGTTTGACGCTCTTCCAAAATCGGAAGCTGTTGTCTTAAAAAGACAATTAGCGAAACTAGAGAAGAACTTCGGTGGGATTAAGGAAATGAGAAAGATTCCTAATGCCCTTGTGGTCATTGATCCATACACCGAAAGAAATGCGATTAAAGAAGCAAGAAAATTACATATCCCTGTCTTTGCTATCGTCGATACCAACTGTGATCCCGATGTTATTGATTATCCTATTCCTGCGAATGATGACGCCATTCGTTCCGTCTCCCTTATCTTAGCGGTTATCGCAGATGCGATTGTTGAGAGCAAGGGTGGTGTTCCTGTGGTGGCCTATGTCAAAGATGAAGGCGACACTGTCACCATGAAAGATGTCATTCGTCAAACCGAAAAAGAAAATGCTGAGAAGTTAGCCAAGATTCGTGCGGAGAGAAAAGCTCGTCAAGAAGCCTATGAGAAAGAGCAAGCCCGTCGTCGTAAAGAAGAAGAAGATGCTCAAGCCGCAGACGAGAAAGCTCTTGCCGCAAAGAAGAACCCCTCCGCTCCGAGAGCAAAGAGACCAACCACTCCTAAGAGTGAGGAAGAAACTCCAGTAGTGGAAGAAGCTCCCGTAGAAGAAGAGGTTGAAGAGACTGCTTTAAAAACCACCAAGACTACTTCTAAACCAAAAGCTACAAAGAAAAAAGAAGCTCCCACTGAGACTCCAGTTGTGGAAGAGACTCCAGTGGAAGAAACCAAAGTTGAGGAATAATCCATGGCAGAAGGAAATTCAATTGAATTAATCAAACTTCTCCGTGAGAGAACTGGTGCAGGCCTTATGGACTGCAAGAATGCTCTTGCAGCCAATGATAATGACCTTGATAAAGCCACTGATTGGATGAGAGAAAATGGTTTAGCCAAGGCTGCAAAGAAAGCGGATCGTATTGCCGCTGAAGGTTTAGCGGTTACCAAGACTTGCCCCAAGTGTGGGAAAGTTGTCATCCTTGAAGTTAACTGTGAGACTGACTTTGTCTCTCAAAGTGAGACATTCCATGATTTTGTGGATAAACTCTCTAGTAATCTCATTTCTCTTGAACCCACCAGTGTGGAAGAAGCAACAGAGAAGTGTGCAGATCTCTTTAGTGATGCCACTGTGAAGATGGGAGAGAAAATCTCTCTTAGAAGATTTGAAACCATTCATCCAGAAGGAGAAGAAGCTATCGCTACTTATATCCATATGGGTGGAAAGATTGCTGTGGCTTGTGTTTTAGCTCACAAAGATGAAGAATTTGGGAAGCAAATTGCCATGCACATTGCGGCGAACTCTCCTTCATATGTCTCTCTTAGTGATGTTCCTGATGATGTCAGAGAGCACGAAAGAGAAATCCAACTCGAAGCCGCCAAGAACGATGAAAAGCTTGCGGGCAAATCTCTAGAAATGATTAATCGAGTGGTGGAAGGTAAGGTCAATAAGACCTTTACAGAAATGGCTCTTGAGTGTCAACCCTTCTTAATGGATGACAGTAAGAATGTCGGACAAGTTCTTAAAGAACACAACAACGCCGTTCTCAAGTTCGTCCGTTATCAAGTGGGTGAAGGCATTGAGAAGAAGAAAGATGACTTCGTCAGTGAAGTCATGAAAGAAGTTAATAAATAAAAGGAAGACTTTGTCTTTCTTTTGTTATGTGGAGGATATATGTATAAGCGCATCTTACTCAAGCTCAGTGGAGAATCTCTCCGCCAAGAAGGAACAAGACACACTATTGATGTCGATTATTTAAAAGAGACCGCGCAAATCATCAAAGATGTCCATGACGAGGGAATCGAAGTGGCCATTGTTGTTGGTGCGGGTAACATCTGGCGTGGTAAACTTGCAAACCAAATTGGGATTGAGAGAGTCCCTGCGGATTATATGGGTATGCTTGGGACAGTGATTAACGCTGTGGCCATTAATTCCGCTTTGAAGAATTTGGGTTGTGCGGGAGAAGTCTTCTCCTCTATTACTCCTATCAAGGGAGTGACCAAGGCCTATAAGAAGTCAGCAGCGAAGAAGTCTCTTAGTGCTGGTAATGTCATCTTTTTAGCGGGTGGCACGGGTAAGCCTTATCTTACCACAGATACCGCCGCGGCAATGTTAGCCAAAGACATTAGTGTGGATGCCATCCTCATGTCCAAAAACAATGTCGATGGAGTGTATGATTCTGATCCCAAAACTAATAAAGATGCCAAACTCCTTAAGACCATTACTTATCAAGATATTCTTGATAAAAACCTTGAAGTTATGGACAAAGAAGCCGCTGAACTTCTTTGTGATACCAATATTGAAATCCGTGTCTTTAATGCTCAACCTGAGAACTTCGTAAAAGTCCTTAGTGATGAGACTCTCGGCACCACTGTCAGAAAGGAGAAATAACCATGGATGAAATCTCTCTCGACTGCAAAGAGAAAATGGAGAAGAGCCTTGATAACCTTACTAGTGGCTTAGCCACACTAAGAACGGGTAAAGCCTCTCCGGCGATGCTTTCACACATTTTAGTGGACTATTATGGAGCACCCACTCCCATTATCCAAATCAGTCAGATTACTTCTCCTGAACCCCGACAATTACTCGTCAAACCATATGACAAGAATGATATTAAGAATATCATCATTGCTATCTCTTCTTCTGATTTAGGTCTTAACCCTGTCAGTGAAGGAAATGTCATTCGAATTACTATTCCCCCTCTCACAGAAGATAGGAGAAAAGAGATTGTTAAACAAGCTAAGAAGTATGGAGAGGAAGCTAAGATTGTTGTTCGTAACATCCGTCGTGACTACATGTCCCTTGTTAAAGAAGACGAGAGCATGAGTGAAGATTATCAAGCGCTCCTCGAAGATGAAATCCAAAAAGTCACGGATGAAGTCGTCAAACAAATCGATCAAATCGTCTCTGAAAAAGAAAGCGATATTCTCTCAATTTAAATAATTATTTCTTTAGAAATAAACGGGCAATGGTTCCTCTTGTTGCTTTTTATACGCGTTTATTCCACGAGGGTAAAAGAATGATAGTCATTATTCTTTTAACATGCTACAATAAAAATCACCATGAACGAAGTAGAAACCCCTAGACATAACCAAATAGATCAAAATCAGAAAAAATCAATTGTTACGAGAACGATCTCCGCTCTTGTTTTAGTGGCGATTGCCCTTCCCTGTATTTTTCTTGGGGATTGGTTTGTCTTTGCTCTCGCTCTTGCTTTAGCGGTTTTTGCCTCCTATGAGATGAGTAAGTGCGTTCAACCTACCCACAAATGGTTAGTGACTTGTATCGCTCTTGTGATTGAACTACTCATCATGGCGTGGCCCATCTTTAGTGAGATGATTAATAACTACGCTGAAGTGTATAATTCGAGTTTTAGAATTTATATCCCCTTTGAAGGCTTATCTCTCTCCGCAATTGTCTTAGTGGTGGGTCTCTTGTTCCTTGTGCTTACTAGTCTCTGCGATAAGACCTTCACCTTCAAGAGTGCTTTGTTTCTCTTTGCTTATCTCCTTCTTATTGGTCTTGGCTTACAATGTGCTCTCTATGTCCGTTATATTCCGCAGATTACTAGTCCTGGCGATAGTGGAGATTACTTTAATCTCTACGATTCTCTTGGGAGCAGCATCTTTATGATTTATGTCATTCTTGCTACTTATCTTACTGATGCGGGAGCTTTCTTTATTGGGATGCTTTTTGGTAAGCACAAACTCGCTCCAAAAATCTCTCCAAAAAAGACTGTGGAAGGCTTTATTGGGGGTGTAGTAATTTCCTTTGTTATTAGTTTTGCCTTTGGGATGATAATGGCGGCGGTGGACTATCCCCTTCTCTCCATCTTTGATCTTAGCCATTGGTATCTCATTTTAGTGCTTTCTATTTTAATTCCGATCTTTGCCACTCTTGGAGATTTGCTCTTCTCCTTTGCTAAGAGGACTTACGGCATCAAAGATTTTGGTAATACCATTCCAGGACACGGAGGAGTCCTTGATCGAACCGATTCTCTCATCGTCACGATGATTATCTCAGCGATATTTGTCGTCATCTGTTATTCAGCGGGAACTGGTTCCATCATAAATTTGGTGATGTGACATGAAGATATTATTATTAGGCGCCAGTGGAAGCATTGGCACACAGACAAGAGATGTGATTTTAAAACACCACGACAAGTATCAAGTCGTTGGTGTTTCTCTTGGAAGTAAAGATATTGTGAAACAAATTATTTCTGAGTTTCCTGAGATTGAGAGTATTTATCTCACTGATGGAGGACTCGCAAAGAAATATCAAGAGAGATATCCTCACGTAGCGTTCTATAGTGAACAAGAGGGGATTGAGACATTTATAACAAATGCTGACTATGACATGATGGTAAATGCTTTAAGCGGTTTCTTTGGCTTGCTCCCAAGCATTCTCGCTCTTAAGAGCGATAAGAAACTCGCTCTTGCTAATAAGGAATCCATTGTCTGTGGTGGAGATCTTCTTAAACCTCTTCTTACCAAAGGTAAAGGAGTCATCTATCCCATTGATAGTGAACACTCTGCGATTTGCCGTTGTCTTAAAGCGGAGCCAGATAACATTAAGAAAGTGTGGCTTACCACTAGTGGTGGGGCTCTGTATAGTCTCAGTGAAGAAGAGCTTGATAAGGTGACACCCGCTCAAGCGCTTAAACATCCGAACTGGAACATGGGTAAACTCATTACCGCTGAAAGTGCTCTAATGGTGAATAAGGCTTATGAAGTTGCAGAGGCTTGTTTCTTATTTAACTTTGAGCCCACTCAAATTGAAGTCGTCGTCGATAAAGCCTCTTTTGTCCACTCCGCAATTGAGTATAGCGATGGACATATTCGAGCCTATACTCATAAACCCTCAATGGAGCAACCTATAGAATTTGCTCTTGAGGAGTGTGAATCGATTGATCCTAACTATGAGACAAAGACTTACTCTCAAGCGAGTTTAAAACTCGAACCTCTTGATGAAGAGAGTTATCCTTTATTCCGCTATTTTGAATCCATTATTCATTTTGGTTCCGTCTTTGGAACTGTCTTTAACGCGAGTGTTGAAACCCTCATTCAATCCTTTTTAGAGAAGCATATAAAATACACAGATATTACCGCAATAATTGAGTATTTATTTCAAAATATGCCTAAAAACCCCATGAAAGTTACGAATTATGAACAACTTTTAGAAATAGATCACAAAGTGAGAGATCGAGTCAAGGAGGTGATAAATAAGTGGTAGCGGTCTACATTATCATCTTTATCATCGCACTTTCCATCCTCATCATTGTCCATGAACTTGGTCACTTTGCTATGGCCAAAGCTTTTCATGTCTATTGCTTTGATTTCTCTGTCGGTTTTGGACCCGCAATCGTTCATCGAAAGAGAAAAGGTGGTGAAACTTATTTTTCCTTTCGTTGTGTTCCTCTTGGGGGATATGTCTCCATGTATGGAGAGGATGAAGACGAAGATAAGAAGCATGTTAAAGGTGATGAAGAGAATATTGAAGAGGCCCCTAAAGAGAGTGAAGAAGATACCACTCAAAAGATTAGCACCGCTCAACTCTTAAATAGTCTCTCAACCTATGATATCCCCGAGACCAGTCTAGAGACACCTCAAGAAACCCCCAGTGAAGAAACGACACCAGTGGAGAGCGAACAAGAAGTTGTGGACTCCACACCTAGCCAAGAAGAGAAACCTCCTCATAAAGAAACTTGGAGAGAACGTCGCAAGAGAATCAAGCTTGAGGAGGAGAATCTCGTTATTGATCCTTCCCGCTCTATCATGGCACAGAATCGTGGTAAGCAAGCCACAGTCTATGTCGCGGGTATTGTCATGAACTGTCTCCTTGCCCTTGTTCTTTTCTTTGTCTACGATGTCTTCTTCCCTCAAAAAGCTCTCTCTCCAGATATTATAAGAGTGGAGGAGAACTCAATAGCGGAATCTATTGGTTTAAGTGATGACGATGTCATTTACTACCCTGAGGCTATCTCTATGCGCGTGGACCACGATAATTGCACCTTCTATGTTTTTGACGAGGATGTGCAAGTTAACTATGAAGGGGATATTGAGCAAACGGAAACAGTATACGCTGGGATCCTTCTTCCTAGTTCTATCGCCGTGGACGCTCTTGACTACGATGACTACTTTAATGCCTTCTATGTCAGTTGTGATTATGACGAGGATGGGAATCCTTTAGTCGATGAAGAAGGGTATATTACATATACCCTAGAGAACATCCTTGATCGAGTGGATACCCAATTACCAATCTCTCTTGATATTGACCTTTATTCCTATCCCTATGCCGATTATGAAACGGCGGATGAAATTACTTTGACCAATCGGTCATTTACTCTCAATCTCGAGTATAATGAAAAGAAGGACACTTACTCTTATGAATCTTTAGGATTAAAGATGTCTGTCGTAGAGTATAGTCAATCCTTTGGTCAAGCGATAACCAAAACCTTTACTGATTTTGGAGAGAGCTGCACCACCGTGGTCAAAGCTCTCGGAAGACTTTTTACTGGTAGTGGATGGAATCAACTCGGTGGGGTGATTGCCATTTATGGGCAGACCACAACGGTGTTAACAGAATATGGATTTGGTTTCTTCCTCTATACTTGGGGACTGATCTCTGTCAATCTGGCGCTGCTTAATATTATCCCCATTCCTGGTCTTGATGGATGGCAACTACTCGTCTGTGGGATTGAAGCCGCTACTCGAAGAAAAGTTCCAAAGAAATTTAAGACCGTGATGTCAATTATTGGCTACGTCATAATCATTGGATTATTCGTCGCCATCCTGTGTAAAGATCTGATAGCCCTGATAGTGTGATAGTTATGGATGATGTAATGCTTCGCTTCTTAAAGAGTATTTCTATCGATAATCCTGAGGATTACGATCTTCGTTTTGAAATGCTTCAAAAGGATCGTTTTGATAGTAAGAGATACAATATGGCCATCTGTAAAGAGACCCCATGGAACTACTCTCTCTTGCAGAATTTTATTGAACATCTCTCTAATATTACCTATCCCTATAGTCTCCGCTTCTCCTATGAACTCCGTCCAACAGTGGGGGATGTGGAGAGATTATATGAGGAGTGGTTCTCCTCAAATAATAATCTTCTTGCTAACCCCCTAGCTTTTACTGTCCAGGGTTCTAGTTTAGTGGTGACCTATACGAGTGAAAAAGAAAAAGAAGACTTTACTCCGATTATTAAAGAATTCAGAGAATTCTTAGCCTTTATCAACTATGACTTTGACATCAAAGAAGTTGAAGACTTCAGAGAAGAAGAAGTGCAATACACTAAGAAAGAAGTAAAAGATATCACCGCTGCTGCGGAAGAAGAAGCTCAAGAGACAATCAGTGCCTCTGTGAGTGAGGGCAGTGATTACTCCTACTATGCTGATATGAACGAAGAAAACAATGATGATAGTGATATCGGAGTGGAAGTTGAGGATGATATCTTACGCATCATGAAACAAAACCAGAAACAGATGGAGAGAGAAAGGGAGAGAAATAGGATTAACAATCGTGGAACCTTTACTCCCTATAATCTCATCGATGAAATCGACGCCAATAGTGGGGATGTTGATATCTCGGGAGAAATCTTCTCTGTGAAACTTGGTGACTACCGAGATAAGAAAAATGCCTTAATAGGTATACATGACCACCATGGTGGCGCCATTATGGTTCGTGCTTATGATTCTAGTGGCACTCCTGGTGATCTTTTTGATCAGTTCAAAAAGGGTATCAATGTTCGTGTTCGTGGTAGTGTCTTTGTTAATAAGGGTGTCCTAACTATTCGCGCTACCTTCATTGATCTTCTCCCACCAGACGAGATTAAACACGAAAAGGCTGAGACTCCCAGAGTGGAGCTACATCTCCACACAAGGATGTCTGCCTCTGATGCTGTCAGTTCGATTACAGATTATTGTGAATACGCTAAAGCACTTGGACATAAAGCCATTGCGGTTACTGATCACGGAGTGGTCCAGTCATTCCCTGAAGCTTATAAAGCGGGTCAAGACACGGGTTTAAAGATTATCTATGGTTGTGAACTCTATATGGTGGATCATCACCAAACCTATGTCTATAACCCTAAAGATATTCCTCTTAAAGACGCTACTTACGTCGTCCTCGATTTAGAGACCACCGGGTTATCTGTAACCCGTAATAATATTATCGAATTCGGTGCAGTTCGTGTGGAAAAAGGCTTCATTTCCCAGCGAATTGATTTACTTATCAATCCTGGTTATGAGCTCTCTAATAAGATAATTAATCTCACTCACATCACCAATTCTATGATTGAACACGCCCCCTCTATTAAGGAGGCTCTTCCCCAAATTCTCGACTTTATTGGGGACTCTATCTTAGTCACTCACAATGCGGCCTTTGACCTTGAATTTCTTAACGAAGAATTAAAGAGAAATGGCTTTAGTCCACTCACCAATTCGGTAATTGATACAGTGGCCCTCTCTCGTTATTTCTTCCCTCAAAACCGCTCTCATAGACTTGGGGCGTTATGTCGTCGACTTGATGTCTACTACGATGAGAGTTCCGCTCATAGAGCGGACTATGATGCCGAAGTCTTAAATGATGCGTGGCAGATTCTTCTCTCTAGTTATTTTAAAGAATATAAAGAACTCAACCTCAGAGATATTGAAAACCTTAATGCTCCAGAGGGACTTATTAAGCATCTCCATCCTTATCATGTGACCGCTTTAGCAAAGAATCAAGCGGGCCTTAAAAACCTCTATAAACTCGTCTCTCTTTCTCACACACAATACTTCTCAGAAATCCCTAAAGTTCCTCGTCATGAACTCATTAATCATCGGGATGGACTCCTTCTTGGGAGTGCGTGTTTTAATGGAGAAGTCTTTGAGGTTGCCAGAAATAAAACTTATCAAGATTTACTCGAAATAATGAAGTTTTACGACTTTATTGAAATTCAACCACTAGAAAATTACTCATTCTTAGAGAATATTGATGAACTCTCTCATGACGAAGTGATTGAGATTATTAATACGATTATAAAGGCCGCTGATGAATTACATCTTCCTATCGTAGCCACAGGTGATGTTCACTATGTCAGCCCAGAAAAGAAGGTCTTTAGAGATGTCTATATTTCTTCCTTGGGAGTGGGTAAGATTAGGCATCCTCTTAATCCCACTAACCGCAGTGATTACCCCGCTTTTGAGAATCCTGATCAACACTATCGAAGCACTGATGAAATGCTTAAGTGTTTTGAATATCTTGGAAAAGATAAAGCCTATGAGTATGTGGTGACTAACACTAATCTTGTTGCTGATCAAATAGAAGAGATCTCTCCTGTTCCTATGGAGAAGTTACACACTCCTAACATCGGAGACAGTGGTCAAACTATAAGAGACATCTGCTACAAGAAAGCTCATGAGATTTATGGTGATCCTCTTCCTGATGTTATCGAAACCAGACTTGAAAAAGAATTAACTGGTATTATTGAACACGGATATGCGGTTATTTACTATATCGCTCACCTCATTGTCAAGAAGTGCAATGAGGATGGATTCATCGTTGGTAGTCGAGGGAGTGTGGGCTCTTCTTTAGCCGCTCACTTTGCGGGCATTACCGAAGTTAATCCTCTTCCTCCTCATTATGTTTGCCCCCATTGTCATCATTTTGAGTGGACCAGTGAGACTAATCCAGAGGCGAGAAGTGGATATGACTTAGCTGATAAGATGTGCCCAGAGTGTGGGACGAAGATGATTAATGAAGGACAGAATATTCCTTTTGAAACCTTCCTTGGTTATGAAGCAGAAAAGGTTCCTGATATTGATCTTAACTTTGCGGGTGAATATCAAAAGAAGGCCCATGACTACATGAGAGAATTACTCGGTGAGAATAATGTCTATCGAGCGGGAACGATTGAAACTGTTGCTGATAAGACTGCTTATGCTAAAGCGATAGATTATATTACCTGGCTTGGTTATAGTGCGGATACCTACAATAAGAATAAACTTAACTATCTTGCTAGTGGGTGTGTGGATGTTAAGAGAACCACTGGACAACACCCTGCAGGAATTATTGTTATTCCTAACGATTATGATGTCTATGACTTTACCCCCATTCAATATCCTGCGGATGATTTAAAATCGGATTGGAAGACCACTCACTTTGATTATCGTTCCCTTCACGATACGATCCTCAAGATTGATTTACTTGGACATGATGATCCTTCCGCTTTAAAGATGATGTCTGACCTCACCGGAGTGGATATTAATTCGATTCCTCTTAACGATAAGAAAGTCATCTCTATCTTTACCTCTACTAATGCTCTTAATCTTAAGAGCAACCCCTTAAATGAGAGAAATGGGGCTCTTGGTATTCCTGAGTTTGGAGCGAACTTTGCGCAAGGAGTGCTTGAAGAGACCAAACCTCAGTGCTTCTCTGATCTTGTCATTCTCTCTGGTATTTCTCATGGAAAGAAAGTCTGGGAAGGAAACGCTCAACAACTCTTACAAAATAAGACTTGCACTCTTTCAGAAGTTATAGGTTGTCGTGATGATATCATGACCCGTCTCATCTCCTATGGAGTGCCCTCTTCTGTCGCTTTCTCGGTCATGGAAGATGTGAGAAAAGGAAGAGGAGTAAAAGAAGAGTTTGCTAAAGTCATGAGAGCGAATAATGTTCCAGGTTATTACATCAATTCTTGCGATAAGATTAAATATCTCTTCCCAAAGGGACACGCAACGGCATATGTGATGATGGCCGTGAGAGTGGCCTACTTTAAGGTCTATTATCCCCTTGAATACTATGCAACCTTCTTCTCTGTGAGAAGTAAGGAGTTTGATGTGGTCACTATGAAACAAGGTGAAAAGGCCATTATGCAAAAGATTGACGAGTTAAGAATGGCTCTTGTTAATAAAGGGGATGATGAAACCGATACCAAAGAGAATAACCTCATTAAGACTCTTCAGATGGCGTGTGAGATGGTGGAGAGAGGTTACCACTTTGCGGATATTGATCTTAAGAGGTCAGACGCCACTAACTTTATCATCGATAAAGAGAACAACACTCTTATTCCACCCTTTATTACGATGCCAGGAATTGGGGATAAAGTGGCTCAATCTATTGTCACAGCGAGAAGTGAAAGAGAGTTCTTCTCCAAAGAGGATTTAGCGGAGCGCACCAATCTCTCTTCCACAAATATTAAAGATTTAGATGCCCTCGGAGTGCTTGATGGGTTGAGTGAAACCAATCAGATGTCACTCTTTGATTTATTCTAATATTATCGGGACGTAGCACAGCTTGGTAGTGCGCTTGGTTCGGGTCCAAGAGGTCATGAGTTCAAATCTCATCGTTCCGACCAGAGAACAAAAAAAGACTCAGTGAATGAGCCTTTTCTTTTGTTTTGTTTCTTTTATTTCATTAAGGAGATATCGATTGGTTTGACTTCTTCCTTGAAGTCTTCAACGAACTTTTCAAGTTCCGCTCTCTGTTTACCCACACAAGTGAATTGCACACGAATGACCTTTTCTCCATTGTGTTCGGTAAAGTTAGAATCAAGCTCTCTATAGGTAATGTGATATTTCTCTAGATAAGAGAGAATATCATTAAGCACTGGTTGCTCAAGTGAGGCTAAAACGACGACGTGATTATTTCTTCTTCCCGCCCAGTCATCCACTCTATTAAAGAGGACTAAGACAATCATGGAGATAATCGTCGTGATGAGAGCGATAGTGAACATACCCGCACCACAACATAGTCCAATAGCGGTTACCAGCCAAATTGTTGCACTTGTGGTTAAACCTTTAATCGTTGCCCCATTTTTGATGATACAACCTGCTCCTAAGAAACCCGCACCAGTCACACCAGCCGCGGCAAGTCTCATTGGATCTCTATCAGCGGTTAGACTAATACCATAGATTGAGATAACCATAATTAAAGCACAGGCTAATGAGATAAGGACATGAGTTCTAAACCCCGCGGAGTGACCATTCATTTCTCTTTGTAATCCAATAATTCCACCGAAAATTGTCGCAAGAATTAAAGAGAGAAAAATGAGAATTAAATTGCCCCACCAACCTAAATCGTTGAAGAAATTAACGATAATACTATCGAGTCCTTCAGGAGTCTCAAAAGCACCTGATGCTGTATCGTCTAAAAGGGTAATGAAATTATTCATACCCCTATTGTAGACTTTGTCTTGTATATTATCAATACTTAAAATTTATTTTAAGACAAGGTAAAAATCACTAAATGTAAGTTAAAAAAAGCACAAAACTTATATAAATAATTATTTATATGCTCTTTGTAGTGGTGTATATTAATACACGTTATCAAGGTAGTTATGGCAAGCGAAAAAACCCTTAGTGCACAACCAGACATTGAGCCCTTTACTAGAAAGAAAGTAAAGGCTTTTGATAAAAGAATTCACGAAATTGATTTTCTCCGTGGAATCTGCATCCTTTTAGTGGTTTTTGATCACCTTGCTTATAATTTCTACGCTTTCCAAGATATTGCTTTCTTTGATTGGTATTGGAGAAGTGAGTTTAGGTTATGGTTTAGACAGTTTATTCTCATGCTCTTCTGTTTCCTTTCAGGAATCTCATGTGCTTTCTCAAGAAATAACTGGCGAAGAGCATGTGAGTTAGTGATGATTTGGCTTGGTATTGCTCTTGTTACCCATATCCTTGCTAACACTCCCTTGCTTGAAGAATACGATGTCATTGACTTTAATATCATCTCTGTCTTAGCGGTGTCCACACTGATATATTGTTTTGTTCAGAACCGGTCGTGGGCTTGTTGGTTAGCTCTTTTACTTATCTTCTTGCTCTTTGCGATGTATTGCCTGGAGCCTCTTCAAGATGCCTATTATCATGAGATAAATATTCTCTTCTTATGGAATAATCAACCCTATGGAGATTACCTGTCTTGCTTCCCATACATCTGCTTCTTCTTTGCGGGTGCCATCTTCTCCTCATTCTTCTATAAGAATCGAGTTTCTCTCCTTAAGCATAAATCCAACCTTGAGAGACCCATCTGCTGGTGTGGCCGTCATACTATCTGGATTTACATCTTAGAGGAGGTTATTACTTATCCAATATTCTGGCTTATCTATGTCGCGTAATTATGGAATTCAAATTTGAAGGTCTAAGTATATATGAAGCCTTTAAGAAAGGCAGAGAGCTTCGTCCTAAAGAAGCCGCTATCTGGTTTGAAGGAAGACAGATATCTTTTAATAAAACCGATGCATTAATCGACAAATTTGCCGCAATTCTCCACAATACTTTAGGAATTTGTAAGGGGGATATCCTTTTAGTAGCACAACCAAACATTCCTCAAGCGGTCTTCTTCTTCTATGCAATTAATAAGATTGGAGCGGTCGCTAACTTTGTTCATCCTCTTACCCCATTTAACCAAATGAAAGCCATCATGGAGAGTAATGATGTCAAGTATGCTTTTCTCTTTGAGCAAGCCGTGAGTAAAGAACATGAGAAGTATGAATCAATAAAGGATAAAATCTTTATCACTCGTGTGGAAACTTATCTCTCTCCATTTAAGAAGTGGGGGTATCATCTCTTCTATAATGGAAAGGTGAGAAAGAGTCTTAAAGGATTTACTTATTTCGATGATTTAAGTTGTGATTCTCTTGAAACAGAAACTGTGACTTCTTGGGCGAATGAGACCGCGGTGATCCTTCACAGTGGTTCCACCACAGGAGATCCGAAGGTGATTTGTCTTAGTAACACTAATGTGAACTTTATTGCCGCCCACGGAGAAGAATATTGTTGTGTGGATTTTTCTTCCCTCAAGAGAGAAGGTCTTCTCTCCGTTTTACCTTCTTTCCATGGTTTTGGTCTTGTAATGACCATTCACACCCCATTAACCAATGGCTTTGCCACTGTGCAGATTCCAGACTTTAGTCCCAAAGCGGTCACCAAAGCGATAAATAGTTATCCGATGCTTGTCATCTGTGGGGTTCCTAATATGTATGCTCGTCTTTTACAATATAAACCCTTTAGAAAGTGTAAAGGTTTAAAGAACCTTCATGTCGCTTGGTGTGGGGGAGATGTTCTCCCTCAAGCCTTAAAAGAAGATTTTGATAAAGTATGTCGAGATAATGGCTCTAAGTATGGAGCGTTATATGAAGGATATGGCTTAACAGAAGCTGTAACCGCGACCATCTTAAATACCCATGATCACCACTGTGAAGGAGCAATTGGATATCCAGGTAGTGGAGTGGAAGTCAAGATTGTGGATGAGAATCGAAAAGAAGTTCCTCTTGGTGAAACAGGAGAGCTTGCCACGAGAAGTCTTGCTAATATGGTGGGCTACTATAAAGATGAGGATGCCACCAAAGCATGTATAGATGAAGAGGGATGGCTCTATACAGGGGATCTTGCCAGCATGAATGAAGAGGGCTTCGTCTTTTTTAAACAACGCATAAAGAGAGTGATTAAGATCTCAGGAGTGGCAATCTTTCCAAGTGAAGTCGAGAAACACATTGAGACCATTAAAGGAGTCAGAGAAGTCTGCGCTATCTCTATTCCTTCTAAGAAGACAGGAGTGGGGATTAAAGTCTTTGTCGTGGGAAGTTATAGCGATGAGGAAGCAATGAGAGATACAATATTAGTAAGTTGTCAGCAGAATCTTATTCGTTGGGCGGTCCCTCAAGAGATTGAATTTAGAAAAAGCCTTCCTCATACGATGATTGGGAAAGTTGACTATAAAGTTCTTCAGCAAGAAGAAGATGAAAAAAGAAAGATTAATAACTAATTGTACTTTGTACAACTAAGTATTAATAAATCATGTGGTCATGGCGAAAATGGCAAACGCGCTAGTCTCAGAAGCTAGTGGATAGTACTATCCTTAGAGGTTCGAATCCTCTTGGCCACACCATTTTCTAGATAAGGTACAGCAGTGTACCTTTTTCTGTTTAGATGGTGATTTTATAGGACACCCTCTTTTATATTTGTTAAAATATATGTATGACAGAAGAAGAGAATAAGACTATAGAAAAGAAAAGCACCCCTTCGTGGTTAAACGGCCTAGTCATTGGTCTTTTTGTTATCGGTATTATTCTTATCTTTGCGGGTGCCATATATGAATCCACGATTAACGAAGATACAACCTCTGATAGGATCCAAGCCATTAGTATTGTCGCCGCTATTCTCATTGTCGTCGGTATCTTACTCATCATCCCCTTTATTGTGGTGAGAACTCGTCCCGGAAGACTTCAAAGAAAAGCTAATAAAGCCAAAGAAGATGAAAGAAGAAGCTTAGATCTTGAAGTGCAACTTAATCTTGATAGAAGCAAGTTCAATACCCAAACAAAGAGATTCCAAGAGGCGGAAAAGAATCTATCTAAACAAGAGAAGGAAGATAAGAACCACACAAAACTCAAAGAGCTACTCTCTCGTTGTTATGAGGAGATTAATCTTGCCACCCGAGCGTTCAATGAAAAGAACCTCGATATGGTGGAGAAACATCTCGGACAGTTTGAAACCCTCATATTAAAAGTTAATAAGTATTACCCCACCATGGCGTCTCGATCAACCACGACTTCAAATACTAATGTGAATCAGCCCCAATCTAGATCCACGAAAAGAAGTAGTGAGGAAGATGATAGTGATGTGATATATCCTGACGTGACCACAAAACAAGATCATGAATTCTTTGAAGAAGAAATAGAAGATGCTGAACTATTTGATGAACTCGATGAAATGGGTGATTGGTTTGACGATAATTTTTAAATACTAAAGAGAACCCTTCTTGTGATATATTATTATCACTGCCCGAGTGGCGAAACTGGTAGACGCGCATGACTCAAAATCATGTGTTAGGAATAACATGTCGGTTCGAGTCCGACCCCGGGCACCACTAAAAGCGAAAAGAAAACCGTCTTCTCGACGGTCTTTTTATTTCTTGTTTGGTTTAATTAATTAGCCTTCTTCTACTTCAAGTTCAGGTGGAACATAAGTCACGATTAAGTTTCTTCCACTCATCTGTTTTGTGGTGTCACTAGAGATATAACCAGTCTTATCAAGATCATAGTCCGCATAGTCATTAACGAAGGTTCCTTCATAGATGAACTCACTAAGGTTTTCAGAGTAGATCATTCCGGTAAAGGTTCCTCCAGCAATGTTCACATGCACATAGTTAGGAATCACATTACAGGTGCATCCACACTCACACTCAGTGGCGCACCCACAATCACAATCTTCCCCTTCACACTCACATTCGCATTCGTCTCCACAATCTTCGCATGTGCACCCTTCATCGCATTCGCATTCGTCTCCACAATTATCGCAAGTGCAGTCATCCCCGCATTCGCCCTCGCACTCAGTGTCACATTCACAGTTACCTTCGCACTCGCACTCGCATTCGCAATCTTCGTCGCAAGTACAACCACACTCGCAGTCAGGGACACATCCGCATTCGTCACATTCACATGTACATTTGCAAGTTTCACACTCACAAGGGGATACAAGGCTTACTTGATAGATAGCGTATGGACCTTCATGAATCTCTTCATTATCAAATCCACCCACAATGGTTCCGCTAGAGATGCTGACATTAATTCTATCTTCGCCAGTATAGATAATCGCAATACCCACTCCAGAAGTGGTATTGGTAGTATCATCGTAATTAAATGTTCCTTCAGCCTCGATATAGACATGTTCCTTACCTTCGGCAACATCTTCGATATTTAAGGTGCCACCTTTAATTTCAATTGCGGTGTCACCGCAGATATAACCACCAGTAATGTTACATGTTGTATGTTCAGCATTAAGACTAATCGCCGTGCTATTTTCGGAGACTATTTCTCCATCGCGGATATTAACCACTGAAGCATCAGTTTCATCTTCACTCATATTGACAATCTTATTAGTGATAATTGCGGGCCCGTCAACTGTCTCTATCTCACCACTATAGAAGTTAAAGGCAATGTGGTCATTTTGAGTGACAATCTCTTCTTCGTCCTCTTCTTGTTCACAACATTCACACTGACACTCCTCACCACACTCACCATTTTCACAATCTTCACAAGCACACTCTTCACATGTGCATGAATCACATCCACACTCACAAGCCTCGAGAGGTTGAACAAGATTTTCAGGTTCTATTTGTTCATTATTAATTGGTTCCGTGCCAATAATGACCACTCCATTGTTATCGGAAAGGATTGTGGCGCCGTAGACATTACAACTAGCGGTATCGTTTAGTTTAATTGCGGTGTCACTAGCGCTGATTTCTGCGCTTTCTTGTAGGCTGACACTACCTTCTCTAGTCGCGGCAATCGCCGTGCCCCCTTCGCTTTCATTATCAATGACACCATAGACGGAGAGAGTTCCTCCTTCTACAGAAACAAGTTCGTCCACCCCACTTGTGGCCACAAAGGAAACCCACTCACTGGTTTCTAGATAACCCGTATTACCAACGGTAATACCACTTCCAGAGAAGTGGACAGTTCCATCTCCCACAGGGATGGATTCATATTCTTCGTCTTCGTCTTCATAATCTTCATATTGAGAGCCTTCACTCACAATAGAGAGAGATCCTAAGACATTGAGACCATCATTCACATATAAGTCATAACCATTAAGGTCAAGAGTTACACTCGCACGACGAGAAACTGCTACAGTACTATTTAAAGTAATATTTTGCTGGAGCATTTGTGTTCCAGATTTGTTCATAGCATCTTCTAAAGCATCCTCACCATCAATGAGGAAGGTGCGGCCTTCAGTGTTACTGACAATATCTCCAATCGCGCCACAGGCAGTGCAGTATTCATACCAGTCACCTTCAAAATAGGCAACAGTATCACCAGAGTCATAAGTATGAACATGAACTACTCGAAAGTAAAAAGTACAACCACTGAGGGTTAATGTCGAAAGAGCAATAACTGTAGCAAGAATAGGTGTTTTACGCATATCACATATAATAACCGATAAAAGGAAAAATATAAACAACCAAAATGAAATAATAAATATTTACTATATTTAATCGAGAGAAAATTGTCCTTAATCTTTACAATACACATAAAAATGTACATAATTATGTCAAGAGTTATTATGGCTAAGATTATTCCAATTAAAGATTTGAGGGACACTAATAAAATTAGTGAGGAGTGTCATTCTAGTGATGAACCCTTGTTTGTCACAAAGAACGGATACGCTGATTTAGTGGTGCTTTCCAATAACTTATATGAAGAATTGCTTCATCAGAAGCCTTCTTCTAGAGAAGAATTACATTTTACGAACTCTAACCCCATTAACATGTCTTTAGATCCAGAATTTATGGGCTTTGTGAAAGTGGGTGCAGCCTCTCTCAATGTTAAAGTAGGAGATGTTAATCATCACGTTGAAGAGATAAAAAAGTATGTGCGAATAGCGGTGGAGCAAGGGGTAAAAGTCTTGGTCTTTCCTGAACTTTGTATTACTGGATATACATGTGGTGATCTCTTTTATAATGATGACCTATTAAAAGAAACGGAAGCCGCTCTTGTTAGTTTAAGAGAATTCTCTAAGGATTATGATGTTCTCTTTGTTGTTGGCGCTCCACTTCGATATAACGGCAAGATTTATAACACCGCTCCTATTATTTATCATGGAGAAATTCTTGCGGTTTATGCTAAGAGATATTTACCCCACCATAGGGAATATTACGAGAGCAGACAATTCAATGAATATCATGGTATTAACACAACTATTACTATAGGTGATAAACAGTGTCTATTTGGTAATCGCTTTATTCTTCAAAATACCCTCCATTATAAGATGTGTATCGGAGTGGAGATCTGTGAAGATATGTGGGCGGTTAATACTCCATCTAGCGAAGAAGCCCTTAATGGAGCGAACATCATCCTCAATCTCTCTGCTTCTAATGAAGTCATTGGAAAAGGTGAGTTTAGGGAACAACTTATAAGTGCAACCTCTGCGCGATTAATAAGTGGTTATATCTTCTCCTCTTGTGGAGCGAGTGAATCCACAACAGATATTCTCTTCTCTGGTTATAAGGGCATTTATGAGAACGGAGACTTATTAGAGGAATCTCCTTATTTTGATGATGGACTTATTGTCTCGGATATTGATATCGAGAGATTAGAGAATGAAAGAATGCACTCATCCTCTTTTGTTAATGAGTATGGTGTCAATGTGGATGTCATCCCCTTTAGGATGAAACTCAATAATTCGACATTAAATCGAAAAATTTCGCAAAATCCATTTATTTTTGATGAAACTACATATGAAAAGGTCATCCACATGCAAGCGCTCGGACTTAAAAAGAGACTAGAAGCCACCAAGACAGAAAATGTTGTTGTGGGGCTCTCTGGAGGCTTAGATTCCGCTTTAGCACTCATTGTGTGTACTGAAACAATGAAATTAATGAATCTTCCTCTCACTAACGTTCATGCCATTATTCTTCCAGCCTTTGGAACAAGTGATAGAACATTAAATAATGCCATAAATTTAGCAAAAGAGATAGAAGTCACCTATCAAATTGTCGATATTAAAAATAGTGTCACCTCACATTTAAAAGACATTGGTCATGATTTAACGACTCAGGATGTGACTTACGAAAACGCTCAAGCGAGAGAGAGAACCCAAGTGCTCTTTGATATGGCCAACAAAGTTCATGGTATTGTCGTGGGGACCGGAGACTTATCGGAACTATGTCTTGGCTGGACCACCTTTAACGCGGATCATATGTCTAACTATTCTGTCAATATTTCTATACCTAAAACCCTTGTCAAAGAGTTAGTTAATTACTACGCAAAAAATCACCCTACTTGTAGTGATACACTTAATGATATTTTACTCACTCCAATTTCTCCTGAACTCACAAAAGAAGGGGAGTCTATTGATCAGTTAACCGAAGATAAGATTGGACCTTATGAACTCAATGATTTCTTCATCTACTACTATTTGAGACACAACTATTCTTTGAAGAAAATTCTCTTTCTAGCAGTGGATGTTTTTGTGGATAAGTACACCCCTGAATTTATCAAGTCTTGTCTTGTTAATTTCATCAAGAGATTTCACTCTAATCAGTTTAAGAGAAGCACTCTTCCAGATGGTATTAAGATCAGTGAAGTCTCGGTTTCTCCCAGAGGAGATTTAAGACTCCCATCCGATATGAGTGTGGACACTCTTCTTAGTGAACTCGACTAGTTATTATTGCTATTTCTAGTCTAGTGTTTATTATTATTACATATGCCGACTTAGCTCAATCTGGCAGAGCAGCTGAATCGTAATCAGTTGGTTATGGGTTCAAATCCTATAGTCGGCACCAGATGTATGTAAAGTCCCTTGGGACTTTTTATATTAATCTTCAATACAATTGAAAATAAATCTAATTGTTGTATAATTAAAACACTGCAATTGCAGTGCCCAGTGTGGATACTTAGCTCAGCTGGGAGAGCATCTGTTTGACGTACAGAAGGT
>JAJQAG010000002.1 GCA_021203905.1 Coprobacillus sp.
CGGAACTGGCAGACGCGCTAGACTTAGGATCTAGTGGGGTAACCCGTGCAGGTTCAATTCCTGTTAACCGCACCAAGAAAATATCCGAATCGTTGCATTCGGTTTTTTATACAAAAAATGGATACAAAGTATCCATTGGTGAATGTTTTATTAGTCTAGATTACTTTTTGGAATATGAACAATAAAGGTACTGCCTTTATTTTTTATTGAATCCGCAGTAATGGTCCACCCATGGAGATTACAAATCCCCTTACAGATAGATAAACCTAATCCTATTCCTCTATTAGAAGTATTTCCTGCTTCTTGATAATAACTATCAAAGATATGGGGAAGGGCCTCTTCTGAAATCCCAATTCCGTTATCCGCAAAGATAACGCGGTACTCGTCATCCCACTCCTCTGTATACACTCTAATATGACCCTCTATTCCCGTATATTTCACCTCATTGGTAAAGAGGTTGTTCCATAGATCCTTCGTTAAGTCCTTAGAGGCATTTACTAATATATGTCCCACATTGATATCCACGGATATCTTTTTATATTCCACTTGTTGATAGAGTAGGAGCGCGGCCTCACCAATCTGTTCATCAAGATAAACATCTTCTTTGTTAAGGATGATGTTTTGAGATTCGAGATTAGATTGCATTAAAGTCATATTAGCAAGATTAGATAACCAATCCGCTTGATCCATAATAATATGTAAATATTTCTCTTTGTCTTCTTCAGAGAGGGTTTTGTCCTTTAAAAGTAGTTCACTATATCCTTTAATCGCGGCAATTGGAGTTTTAAATTCATGGGAGAAATTTCTAATAAAATCTTGCTTTAATATAGTCGTCGAACTAAGCTCTTTTGCCACGGTATTTATTTGTTCCGCAATGTCTGTTAGATATTCCTCTCTACTCGTTATTTTTAGGTTAATATCAAAGTTGCCTCTGGTCATTTGATTTAAAGCATCTCTAATATCAGTAATCGCTCTGGCACTTGTTCTCAATCTCAGGGTTGTTATTAAAGCGGATATGAGCAGGGATACAATCAAAGAGAAGAGGAGTAATAAGAACGCTCCTAACACCCCAAATTCAAGGTGGAATCCAAAGATAATAATCGCAGCGATCCCTAAAGTAATCGCCGACGATATAATGTTATAAATAAATAAAGCGAGTCCTGTTCTGAGGATATATTCGACATAATGAGGATTATTTATTTTGATTTTTTCTTTATTTTCTTTACTCTTTTTCTCTTTTTTACTCATTACGGACTCCTTGGTAACCCACACCCATAATTGTATTAATTCCGATGTTTTCAAATGGCTCAATTTGCTTTCTAATTTTTGAAATAAAGACTTTGACAATATCATCATCAACATCTGAACTCACACCCCAGAATTCGTTAAATAATTGCCACTTTGAAAACACTTTTTCAGGATATGAAAGTAGTTTAAATAAAATATCAAATTCAGTCTTGGTTAGAGTTACTTCTAGTTTCTTTGTTTTATCCGTTATTTTGTGGACATTGTTATCTAGAACTGTGTTTCCAATTTTCATGACATTAGATGTCGCAATTTTACTTCTTCTCGCAATAGCGTTGATTCTCATTATTAATTCGTCATAGTCAATGGGTTTTACCATGTAATCATCCACTCCTAAATCATAGGAGACCTTCTTATCTTCTGATGATCCTTTCGCGGTCACCATAATAATTGGAATCGTGGAGTTTTCTTTTCTCACTTCCTCAACGAGTTCGTTCCCACTGAGATTGGGCATCATCTCATCAGCGATAATCATGTCAAAACTCTGGTCGAGAAATAAATCTAGGGCCTCCGCTCCGTCTTTAGCGGTGACCACTTTAAACCCATTATGTGTTAAAACGGTCTCTAGTAAGGAGAGAATTGTTTCTTCATCATCAACGACTAGTATTTTCATGCTCATAACCTATATTTTACCCCCGTTTTTAATATTTTAGAAAATATTTAAAAAATGTTTCAAAAATTAACCTTTTATTAACATATAGGTTACTAAAATATACTCTTTGGATAGGAGGAAAGCTATGAGAATATTCAAGTATATTTCTAAACTTGGTTGGATTCTACTAGTCATTGCGGCTGGTCTAATTGTGTTTCAAGTATGGCTCGATCTTAAGTCCCCTGAGTACATGGCGGAACTCACCACTCTTATTCAAGAGCAAGAAAGTTCCATGCACGATGTTTGGATGAATGGATTGTGGATGCTTTTATGTTGTCTAGGTTCCTTAGCTACTTCCGCTTTAGTTGCGGTTATTTCAGCAAAGATTGCTTCTGATTTCTCCGCAACTCTTAGAGAGAAAATTTATGATAAGGTGATGTCATTCTCTATGGCGGAAATTGGAGCATTTTCAACCGCTTCGTTGATTACAAGAACAACCAACGATATTACCCAAGTTCAGATGTTAATTACTATGGGACTTCAATCTCTCATTAGAGCCCCTGTGTTAGCGATTTGGGCAATTTGTAAAATTTCAAATGCGAGCTGGCAATGGACAGTTGCCACTGTGATCGCCGTGGTCATCATGGTTGCGGCTGTGGTCATTGTGATTTGCATTGCTCTACCAAAATTCAGAAAGTTGCAGAAGTTGACTGATGATGTCAACCGTGTCACGCGTGAAAACTTAAGTGGTATCCGCGTTGTGCGTGCGTACAATGCTGAAGATTATCAAGAGCAGAAGTTTGATACTGCTAACGAGAAACTCAGTCGAACTAACTTATTCACTAATAGAACGATGGCCTTCTTGAACCCAATTATTTCCATGGTCATGAATGGTCTATCGCTTGCTATTTATTGGATTGGAGCGTTCATGGTTAACGCTATTGATCCTGAGAACTCTCTTGAGCGTATCACCCTCTTCTCTAACTCTCTTGCCTTTACTACTTATGGTTTACAAGTGGTGATGGCCTTCATGATGCTCGTCATGATCTTCATTATGTTACCAAGAGCTATGGTCTCTATCAGACGTCTTAATGAAGTTCTTGATACTGAGCTCATTATTAAAGATGGTGAAGTTACCGAATCCCCAATTACCACTGGTGATATCGAATTCCACAATGTCTCCTTCTCTTACCCCGATAGTGAGGGTGGTGAGCATGTTCTCTCGGATATCGATTTCTCTGTGAGGGGAGGTGAGACTCTTGCCCTTATTGGTGCAACCGGTTCTGGTAAATCATCTATCATTAATCTCATTCCTCGTTTCTATGATGCGACCGAAGGTGAAGTCATAGTCGATGGAGTGAATGTCAAAGATTACAATCAACATTACCTCAGAGATAAGATTGGTTACATTTCTCAAAAGTCAGTTCTCTTCTCTGGTGATATTGAATCTAATGTTAACTATGGCACAAACAATGTCACAGAAGATGGTGTGCAAGAAGCTCTTCAAGTAGCGCAAGCATCAAACTTCGTGAACACCAATCCTGATGGCATCCATGCTTATGTCGCTCAAAATGGTGATAACTTCTCTGGTGGCCAGAAGCAGAGATTATCCATTGCTCGTGGTATTGCGAGAAAGCCTGAGATCCTCATCTTTGATGATACCTTCTCCGCTCTTGACTATGCCACCGATAGAAAATTACGTACTGCTTTGAAGCAGTACTGTGCAAACACGACAAAGATTTATGTCTCACAACGTATTGGAACAATACGTGATTGTGACCAAATCCTTGTTATTGATGAAGGAAGGATTGTTGGTAAGGGCACTCATGATGAATTAATCAAGAATTGTCCCGTCTACCAAGAAATCGCTCTTTCTCAACTTTCAGCGGAGGAATTGTAAAATGCCAGGGCCAATGGGTGGAGCAGGAGCTCGTCGTGGTGGACCTATGGGAGGCAGAGGCAATACTGGTGAAAAAGCCAATGACTTCTGGGGAACATGGAAGAGAATCATCCTTTATTCAAAGAAATTATTACCCGTTATGGGTATCGCCTTAATCTGTGCTATTGGAGCAGCGGTCTGTGCTTTACTCGGACCAGGATATCTCTCTGATATCTCAGATGAAATTCAACTCGGTATTCAAGGCAATATTGCCGTCAACATGGATGAGGTGGTCCATCTCTGTATCATCTTACTCATTATCTATGTTGTCAGTGCCTTACTGCACTTCACGACCTCTCTAACGATGGCGTGGGTCACCATTAGCATTGCCCAGAAAATGAGAACAGATATTTCAAATAAGATTAACGTCTTACCCATGAAATACTTCAACTTACACGAAACCGGAGACATTATGTCGCGTGTGACAAATGATGTCGATATGGTAGCACAATCACTGAATAGTGTTGTGTCAACGCTATTCACCGCGGTGACAAACTTCATTGGTGCCCTTATCATGATGTTTGTGACTAACTGGATTCTTGCCTTCACCGGCATTGCCGCTTCAATTATCGGCTTTGCCTTCATGCTTATCATCATGTCCAGATCTCAGAAATACTTCTTACAACAACAACGTTACCTTGGTGATGTTGATGGTCATATTGAAGAGGTCTATACCGGACACACTATTGTGAAAGCCTATAATGGTGAAGAAGAAGAGAAAATTAAATTTGATGATCTTAACAATCATTTGAGAAGTGCCAACTTCAGAGCAAACTCTTTATCTGGTCTAATGATGCCATTTATGACATTCGTTGGTAACCTTGCCTATGTCGCAGTCTGCGTTGTGGGAGCAATTCTAGTCAAGAACGATACAATAACTATTGGTGTTATCATTGCGTTCATTGTCTACGTTCGCGTTTTCACATCACCCCTATCCCAGATTGCTCAAGCTACTCAATCAATGCAGTCTGCGGCAGCGGCTGGTGAAAGAGTCTTCCAGTTCTTCGATGAGACTCCTCTTCCAGACGAGAGCTATAAGCCAAGCTTCAATACCTTAAAGGCACAAGCACTTGGTGAGAATGCTCCTGTTGATGAGAATGGAAATTATCTTCCTATTCCCACAAAGGGTGATGTCGTCTTTGATCATGTCCAGTTTGGATATGAAGATACCGGTGTGATTGTTATTCACGATTTATGCGCACACGCAAAAGCCGGAAAGAAGATTGCCATTGTTGGTCCTACTGGCGCGGGTAAAACAACCATCGTTAACTGTCTAATGAGATTCCACGAACTCGTCTCTGGTGATATTAGGATCGATGGAGTGAGCACTAAAGACATCTCAATGAGTGATGTCCGAAGTAACTTCTGTATGGTCTTACAAGACACATGGTTATTTGAAGGCACCATTAAAGAAAACCTCGTCTATAACCTCGAGGGAATCAGTGATGAAACAGTTCTTGAAGCCTGCGAAGCCGTAGGTCTCACCTACCTCATCAATACTCTCCCAGAAGGACTTGATACCGTCATTAATGATGACATCAACCTCTCCGCTGGTCAGAAGCAACAATTAACTATTGCCCGTGCAATTATCGCTAATCGTCCAATCTTAATTCTCGATGAGGCAACTTCCTCTATTGATACGAGAACTGAGATTAAGATTCAAGAAGCGATGGATAAACTCATGGAGGGAAGAACTAGTTTCGTCATTGCCCATAGATTAAGCACCATTAAGAACGCGGATCTCATTCTCGTCCTTGATCATGGTGATGTCGTGGAGCAAGGCACTCACGAAGAACTCCTCGCCAAGGGTGGCTTCTATTCTAACTTATATAACTCTCAATTTGATCCAGAGTAATATAATCTCCAACCTTAAAGAAAAGTCCCACTTTGTGGGGCTTTTTCTTTATATTGTTTTGGTTTTTTACTCTGACACTTCGACATAAAGAAGAAGGAAGAAGGCCACAATGACCACAATGAGGAGAGCGAGAAAAGAGAGGACAAAAGAGGTCACTCCTAACCAGTTTAATTTGTTGTAGCGGTTATGAAGCGCGAGAGCGCAGATGCTAAAGATAAAACCTATAAGTGGCACTCCAATAAAGAAGAAGAGAAAGATAGTAAGCTCTCCATCAACAACAAGGGTGAGAAGGATTATTAATATAATCGTGCCCACGAGAAAAATAGTGGAGACGATTCCCCACCAATTGTATTTGTTTTTAACTCGTTCTATATCTTCATTCATTTATCTAAATCTTGTCGCGCTGTCATAGCCGTCCCAGGCATAGAGGACTATCACCCCCACCATAACGATGAGAGAGATGATAAAACCAATGAGGGCTAACCACTTGGAGTTATATTTCTTCCAACGGCTAAAACCGGCGATGGAGAAGAGATTTCCAAGAACACATCCTATCCACCAACCCATGGAATAGGAACAGAGAAACATACAACCCACACTCATAATAAGGCCCACTAAAGCCATCCAGTTAAAGGGTAGTTTGGTCTCTTTTTGTTCTGTCTCAATATTCGTTTCTTCTAATTCCATAATCTCTATTATATCTCTTTTATAGTAGTATGGCGTATAACAACCCCGCAACAAAGAGGATGACGCCTAAGGTAATTCCCACTCCGGCGTAGCTATTTCTCGCTCTAAATATCTTATCTTGCTTCGCGAGGGAGATGGAACTAATAATTGTACCCACACCCCCAATAACGGCTGTGGCAATTAAGAGTCCAACACTTTCAAATATCATCGCAAGGATGATAAGAACCACGCCCACCATGGAAATAATAAATCCCACAACAGAACCAATGTTTGTCTTTTTGATTTTTGCGGGTTCTCCAGTGGTACTCATCATATTTCCGGTGGTTCCTATGGGTTCAATGCTCCCTGGAGTCTGTCTATGAGGATTCATGGGACTCATCTTCTCTTTCGCGACCGGCGCTCCACAATGAGAGCAATATAATGAATCATCATCTATTTCTGCACCACACCTTGAGCAATACATTCTTACTCCCCTATCTTAATTAGTATTCTTGTTACTATCTCTCCATCTAGGATGAAGACTGCGGTAATTTTATTTTCTTCTTTTCCCCATTTAATAGTGGCCTCTTCTCCAAGAGAGAGTTCTTTTAAGTAGTTGGTCTCCACACTGGTAATTACTTCATCATATTCGTGACCAGTAGCGTCTAAAACTTTGGCAAAGTACTTGGTGTTATTCATATGACCATTGTGATCAATGACATCGGGTTCCACTTTAAAGTGGTACTCATGGTCAAGTTTACTTTCATCCACACTGATGGCCATCAAAGGTCCTGGAAGAGCGTCTTCTTCATCAAAGATATCGTCACCTTCAAGAAGGGTATCAAGAGAGACAAGCTTTCGATTCTCTGTGGAGATGACCGCCCACTTAAACTTTCCTCTCGCAATAACCTCTCCCTTAGTGGTGGTCACCACTTCATGTCTCATTGAAGAGAACTTTTCAAAAGGATTAGCCCAGGTAGTGACAATGACATCATCCCCAAAATTGAAGCAGCGATTGACAATCTCAATCTTTGTTCGCGTGATAATCCAAAGAAGTCCTCTCTCTTTCATCCTGTGGTATTCAATGGAGGTTGGTAAGACCGCTCTCCCGGCAACATCTTGGAATAAATCAAGGATAGTTAAAGGAGTCAATTGGTCGTTTCTATCCACCATATTGAGAGTAATTGCGTACACCTGGGAAAACTTATCGAGTTTCATAACACAAAAATAATAATACTATTTTTGAGAAATAGGAATAATTGCTCATATTTTACAAAATTATCATTCTGATAATAATACACTTTAATCTCTTTTTGTTTTATAATTATTCTAAGCGTTTATAAAAGGGGAAACCGATTATGAGAAGAACAAAGATTATTTGTACTATCGGTCCCGCGAGTGACAATGAGGAAACACTTGAGAAGCTTGCTCTTGCCGGTATGAATGTCGCGAGACTCAATTTTTCACATGGCACTCACGAAGAACACAAAGAGAAAATTGATAGGATTAAAAGGGTGAGAGAAAAACTTCATCTCCCCATTGCCATAATGCTAGATACCAAAGGACCAGAGTTCCGTATTCGTGATTTTAAAGATGGGAAAGTCTTTATTTGTGATGGAGCGGAGTTTACCTTTACCACTGAAGAGATCTTAGGTGATGAGACTATTGTCTCTGTGAACTATAAAGGTTTAGCGGATGATCTTAGTGTGGGAGATACTATCACTGTTAACGATGGACTTGTCATCTTTAGAGTAACCTCTATTGTGGGTCCTGAAATTCACTGTAAGTGTGTCGTTGGAGGAGAACTCTCTAACCACAAATCTATGTCCTTCCCTAATAAAGTATTAAATAACATCTTCCTTAGTGATGATGATAAGAGTGATCTTCTTTTTGGAATTGAGAATGATATTGATTTTATCGCCGCATCATTCGTGTCCACTAAAGCGGATGTCGCTTCCATGAGAGCCTTCTTAAATGCTCATGGAGGAGAGAATATTGATATCATCGCCAAGATTGAAAATCAAAGCGGTGTCAATAACATTGATGAGATTTGTGAAGTTGTCGATGGGGTGATGGTGGCCCGTGGTGATCTTGGATGTGAACTCCCAATTAGAGAAATCCCCATGGTTCAGAAACAACTCATTGCCAAGTGTCGTATGCTTGGTAAGAAAGTGGTAACCGCGACCGAAATGCTTGAGTCGATGACTCATAATCCTCGTCCCACAAGAGCCGAGGTTTCTGATGTCGCTAACGCTGTAGTGGATGGTAGTAGTGCGATTATGCTCTCCGCAGAAACCGCTAGTGGTAAGTTCCCTGTAGAATCAGTTAAGACCATGGCGGAGATTGCGGAATATACTGAAAATCACATTGACTATACAACTATCTTTAACGCCACTCACTTCACAGTTAATAGTGCGACAGATGCTCTTTCATATAGTACTTGCTCGATGGCCATAAATGTTGGTGCAAAAGCCATAGCGGTTTCCACTGTCAGTGGGCGTACCGCTTATATGGTTTCAAGATTCCGTCCTCCAGTGCCTATTATGGGTATTACTATTGATGAGAAGTGCTGGAGAAAGTTATCTCTCTCTTGGGGAGTGATTCCCATGCTTACTGTGAAAGCGGATGATACTGATGAACTCTATAAAAATGCCTTTGTTCTTACAAGAGATTATCTTGATCTTGTTAAAGGAGACATTGTCGTTTTAACCGGTGGTCGTGTTAAGGGTTATCGTGAAGAAGCTGAAGACACTGACACAATTAAAATTATTACAACCAAATAATTATGGCAGATAAAGTATTTGAGATTATTGAGAAAGAGAAAGAGCGCCAGCAAAATAACATTGAGTTAATTGCGAGCGAGAATTTTGTATCTCTTGATGTTCTCAAGGCTCAAGGTTCTATTATGACCAATAAGTACGCTGAAGGTTATTCAGGTAAGAGATATTATGGTGGCTGTCGTTATATCGATGAAGTGGAGAACCTCGCTATTGAAAGAGTATGTCAACTCTTTAACTGCAAGTACGCAAATGTGCAACCCCATAGTGGTTCACAGGCCAATCAAGCGGTCTATCGCGCTTTGCTTAAACCCGGAGATACCATTCTAGGGATGTCTCTTGATGCCGGTGGTCATTTGACCCATGGTTATTATCTCTCTTTCTCTGGCCAAGACTATAAAGCCTATAACTATGGTCTTAATAGTGAAACCGAGTCAATTGATTACGATGCTTTAGAGAAATTAGCACTTGAAGTCAAACCTCAACTTATCGTCTGTGGAGCGAGTGCCTATCCTCGTTTTATTGACTTTAAGAGATTCCGTGAAATTGCGGATGAAGTGGGAGCATACCTTATGTGCGATATGGCCCATATTGCCGGTCTCGTGGCCGCGGGTGTTCATCCCTCTCCCTTCCCCTATGCCCATGTCGTTACCTCCACAACGCATAAGACCTTAAGAGGTCCAAGAGGAGGAATCATCCTCACTAATGATGCGGATCTTATTAAGAAGATTAATAAGTCAGTCTTTCCTGGAGTACAAGGTGGTCCCCTTGAACATGTCATCGCCGCAAAAGCGGTGTGCTTTGGAGAAGATTTAAAACCAGAATTTAAGAAATATCAGAAGCAAGTTGTTAAAAACGCGGCAAAACTCGCTCAAACATTACAAAAATTTGGCTATCACATTATTTCTGGAGGAACCGATAATCACCTCTTACTCGTCGATGTCTATCACGCGACAGGATTAAGTGGTAAAGAAGCCGAAACCCTTCTTGAAGAAGTGAATATCACCTGCAATAAGAACGCTATTGTTAATGATGAACTCCCACCCGCTAAGGCTTCTGGGATTAGATTAGGAACCCCGGCGATGACCACAAGGGGCTTCAAAGAAAAAGACTTTGTCAAAGTCGCTGAACTCATTAATGATGCCCTCCGTAACCTTCGTAGTCACGAGGATATAAAAGCGGATGTGAAGAAGCTCACAGATGCTCATCCACTTTGGTATTAATTGAGATATATATCTCAAAAAAATATAATGTTTATGGTAATAAAAGGAGAAAAAAGTTATGCCGTACATTGATAGTATTTATGCAAGAGAAGTCCTTGACTCTCGTGGCAACCCAACAGTGGAAGTTGAAGTTTCCACTCAAAGTGGGGCTTTTGGTAGAGCCCTTGTTCCTAGCGGAGCGTCTACTGGTGAACATGAAGCGGTGGAGCTTCGTGATGGTGACAAGAACCGCTATGGTGGAAAGGGAACTCTTACCGCTGTAGAGAATGTCAACACTGTTATTGCTCCAGCCTTAGAGGGCTATTGTGTCCTCGATCAAGTCGAGATCGATAAGGCTTTAATTGAATTAGATGGAACTCCTAATAAGGGTAAATTAGGAGCGAATGCCATCTTAGCAGTTTCCCTCGCTTGTGCGAGATGTGCTGCGGATTATGTAGGTTTACCACTCTATCGTTATTTAGGTGGTGTAAACGGGAAACAATTACCTCTTCCCATGATGAATATCCTTAATGGTGGCGCTCATGCTGATTGGACCATTGATTTCCAAGAGATCATGATTCTTCCTGTGGGCGCGAAGTCTTTCTCTGAAGCTCTCCGTATGGGAGCGGAAGTCTTCCACGCTCTTAAAGGAATTCTCTCTAAAGCAGGTTATGTCACTTCCGTTGGTGATGAAGGGGGCTACGCTCCAAAACTCTCTTGTAACGCTGAAGCCTTTGATCGTGTCATTGAAGCGATTAAAGCCGCGGGTTATGTTCCTGGAAAAGATGTCTGCTTAGGTATTGATGTCGCTTCCTCTGAATTCTATGATCCAGATACCAAGACCTATACCTTAAAAGCGGATAAGAGAACCTTTACCTCTAAAGAATTCGTTGATAACTACTTCAAGGATTTAGTGGAGAAGTATCCAATCGTCACTATTGAAGATCCTCTTGCGGAGGATGATTGGGAAGGATGGCAATACATTACCAAAGAACTTGGGAAGAAAGTCCAACTCGTTGGTGATGACTTATTTGTCACGAACACTGAGAGACTTAAGAAAGGTATTGATATGGGAGTGGCTAATGCGATTCTTATTAAGGTCAATCAGATTGGCACTCTTACCGAAACTCTTGATTGCATTGAGATGGCTAAGAGAGCGGGTTACACTGCGATTGTCTCCCATAGAAGTGGTGAGACAGAAGATACCACCATTGCGGATATTGTCGTGGCCACCAATGCGGGTCAAATCAAGACTGGTAGTCTCTCCCGTACTGATCGTATTGCGAAGTACAATCAACTTCTCCGTATTGAAGATGAACTCAATGAGTATGGAGAGGTTTCTATTGCCAAGTTTGAAGGCAAGGATTCTATTTACTGCATTAAATAACTTATCTCTTAGTTATATATAAGAAAGCACCCTTTGGGTGCTTTCCTTTAAAAGAGTATTAAATTGTTTTTTCCTTTCTTTTTCTCTATAATTTTAAGAGGTGATAAGCATGCTCTTACAAGATTTACAAAAAGCCAACATTCAAGCGATGAAAGATCATGATACCGATGCAAGGAGTATCCTTTCTATTGTCCTTTCTCGGGCGAATGATATTCGTCGAGAACTCGATATGAAGGGGGAAGATATTAAAGATAGTGACATTCTCTCTCTCATTCAAAAAGCTCTTAAAGAACTCAGTGATGAGAAGGAAGGCTACGCCACTCAAGGAAACCTTGAAAGAGTGGAGGGTATTAGTCATCAAGAAGAAGTTATCTCCGCTTATCTTCCTAAGCAATTAAGTGAAGAAGAGATTAGAATGATTATTGATTCTCTTACTGATAAGAGCATCCCCTCTATCATGAAACACTTTAAGAGCGAGTATGCTGGAAGTGTGGATATGTCTCTTGTCAGTAGTATTGCGAAATCCTATCAATAAAACTTGTTTTATTTATTCTTCATCTTTAAGATTTAAAGATACTAGGGGCGTAGTTAAATGGTATAACTACGGTCTCCAAAACCGCTGTTGTGGGTTCGATTCCTACCGCCCCTGCCATCTATTGTGATTAATGTGCGACAAGCACATTTTTATTTCTCCGCTTTATTTTTAATAATAAAGGAATAATATTATTCTTATGGATTATAACATGCTCTTTATGTTTATTTTCACTTTAGTGGCCACGATTGGGGGCACTCTTTTAGGGGCTCTTGTCGCCCACTTTAGTCAAGGACATAAGGAGTGGTTAAACTTTATTCAAAACTTCTCAACAGGCTCGATTATTGCTTTCCTTTTTATTGATCTTTTAAGAGATTCCATAGACTACATGTTAGAGGATATGTCCACTCTTGGAGGGATTGCTATCTTACTTGGTATTGTCTTAGCCGTAGGAGTCCTCTTCTTTGCCCTCCACGAATTAATCCATCGTTTGACCCACCATCATGTTCATGATTACCACGATGATGAAGTGTGTGATGACCATATTCACGTCAATGAAATATTTGGAGAAGAGGAAGAGAACAGTCGTTCTCTTCTCGTCACAAGTTTTATCTTTCTCGCGGCGATATTTGTCCATAACATCCCCGAAGGATTAGTCTTAGGTATTTCTTTTGTGGATGAGAGCTGGACCGTTGGTCTTATCTTTAGTTGCATTATGCTTCTTCATAACTTTGTTATTGGTATCTCGATGTATACTTCCTTTAAGAATACTCACAAGAGTACAGGCTTCTCTGTAGGCATGTGTGCGGTCGCAGCTTGCCCCGCTTACATCCTTGCGATAGTGGGCTACTTTGTTGGGAGTATTGAAGTCTCTTCAACCTTCCTTGGATGTGTCTATGCTTTTGCCTTTGGTTCTCTTCTCTATGTTCTTCTTATCGAATTACTTCCACAGATCTTTAAGAAATACAAGAGTACTTTGTCTGTGTTATATGCCACATTAGGATTCTGTGTCTTCGGATTCCTTCTCTTCCTCTAATCTTAATTCAATAGAATTAATCAAGTTAGATATGCTATAATAAAAATGAGGAGCGATTTTTATGAAAAAGTATCAATTAGTCTTAATTAGACATGGTGAAAGTGAGTGGAACAAACTCAATCTTTTTACTGGTTGGACCGATGTCGATCTCTCTGATAAAGGGGTGGAGGAAGCTAAAAGAGGTGGTCAACTTCTTAAAGAAGAAGGATTCCATTTTGATGTCGCTTATACCTCAGTCTTAAAGAGAGCTATTCATACATTAAATTACGTCTTAGAGGAATTAGACCAAGAATACATCCCTGTGATTAAGTCTTGGAGACTTAATGAGCGTCATTATGGCGCCCTTCAAGGACTCAATAAGAGTGAGACCGCGGAAAAGTATGGTGAAGATCAAGTCAAGATTTGGAGAAGAAGCTATGATGTCCAACCCCCAAAACTTGATCCAACGGATAAGAGAAACCCCGCCTTACAAGACACCTACGCTGGTATTGGAGTGCAAGATTGTCCTCTTACCGAATGCTTAAAGGACACAGTCGCTAGAGTCCTTCCTTATTGGGAGTGTGAAATTAAACCCGCGATTGTTTCTGGAAAGAGAGTTTTAATTGCCGCGCATGGTAACTCACTAAGAGCCTTACTTAAATACTTAGAGAACATCTCTGATGAAGAGATAGTCAACCTCAATATTCCCACTGGTGTACCTCTAGTCCTTGACTTTGACGAGAACTTCAATGTTGTCGGTGAAAGATACCTTGGTGATCAAGCGGCGATTGAAGAAGCGATGAATGCGGTCGCTAATCAAGGTAAAGCAAAATAATATTAAATCTATGATTTAATAAAAGATCCGCATTCGCGGGTCTTTTATTATGATTTTGTCGATTCTTTTTCTTTTTTATTGGTTCTATTTACCATTCTATTACCTAATCCTAGCCAGATGAGTAACATGATTTCAATAGGCACACCGATTACCATCGTTACCCAAATATTAGTGCCTAAGGTGATGGCCTGAAGACACACCGCCACTAAACCTGTCCAAGTTGCTAAAGAACCAAAGATGAATATTGTCAGTTTAGTGGTGCTCTTCCAATAGAATCTTACTAATAATGTAATGGCCACAAAAGAGACTGGAATCGCCCAGATCCACGCCATCCATATCGGGGGATTGTCTCCTGTACTCTCTGATATATTTAAATAAATATATAGATAAGTATATATGATAGCGGCCAATAGCCACACTAGGGTCACAAGGAAACTAATAATGAGAATCTTTTGTCTGTTAGTGGTGGAAGGAGCGGAATCATTATCCATCCTCCTGATTCTCTGCTTGGTAGTATCAGGAGAGAAAATGAAGTTCATATCCACATGGTAGAATTCCGCAATTTTAGTTAATGTTTCCGCATCTGGAAGAGCGGTTCCATTCTCCCATGTCGAGATTGCCTTATCACTATACCCAAGTTTTTCTGCCAGCTCTGCTTGGGTTAACTTGGCATTTTTTCTTAGGTAAGCAAGATTTTCTCCTATTGTTTTTTTAACATTATCCATGACCACATAATAGAACAAAAACCCTTGCTGGGCAAGGAATTCTAATTTTATTGGAGCAATTCTAATGCATTCTAATTTTTTTCTTTTACTTATTAGATATAATAATATATTATATTGACTGCATAATGTGCAGGGAAAATGCAAAGGAACTTTCGCTTATGGCTAAAAGAAAATTATCTACCCTTGGATTAGTTGTTCTAGGTGCGTGCACCGCTCTTAGTCTCACCGCTTGTGGTCCAAAAGAATGGTCATACGATGATTATGACATCTACGAACTAGATGATGATTATGCCGCTCTTTACCAAGAGTGGGTCACTAATCCAAATCCTGATGATTATCATCCATATGAGTTAGTGAATATTGCGTTTTACAAATATGAGCAAGAGGAGTATCACCACTCCGAAGCTTATGGTGAAGTTGATTCCGCTGGAACCCACCAAACGACACATGCCGTTTATCTCAAAGAGCAAGATGAACTCTTCAATGAAGTTATTTCCACTGTGAGTAGTTCCCTTCTCTCTTCTGTCAACAATGCCTTAAGAATCTATGAGCATGCTGATGGTAGTGCCGAAGAACATATGGGCACACCTGTCAAGAAGAACAAGGCCAAAGATGATTATGGTTTAATTGCTGAGTTTGAAGAAGAAGCTAATTATTATACAGCGGATGAATTAGTGGATCACCTTGGTCGTAGTCTTACCCGAGGCACCAATCACATTATCTCTTCTAAGACTGTGATTGATGAAAGCATCACGACAAACTCTGATGGATCTTATTCCGTTTACTTGGATTTAGACCCCATTAAGAGTGTAGTGAGATATGTGAGACAAATGGCGTTATGCGGTAATCTAAATAACTATCCTATTTTCTCTCGTATGTATGTGGATGTCGTCTTAGATTCTAACTTCGACATTGTCTCCGCTGCATATCATGAAGAATACGAAGTTAAGATTATCGGTATTAATTTTAACTCCAATGGTGTAACGACTGAATGGTTCCATCATAATGAGAGTTATGAAGGTGGAATTCCTAGTGACTTAACAACACCTATCAACTATACGGATTGGGAGGAATATTAATTTATGAAATCCGGAAAATTTGCAAAGATTGCAACAGTTTGTGTGGCTGCGCTTGGATTGGCCGCTTGTAATGGTGGTACTAGCGAGGAAGCAAGTGAGTCTATTACTGACTCCATCTTAGAATCACTCACTAGTGCGGAAATCAGTGGCAGTGTGGTTATTGATGCGGCACAAACGACAACATTTGAGTTCACCGGCAGCCTCGCTGTTGACCTCAATAACATTGACAACATTGGACTTGATTTAGATGCTTCTGTCACTAATCAAAATGGAAAGTTACCCTTTGGTCTTCAGTATGTAGATAATGTCATCTATGGGGAGTATAACAAAGGTTTAACCGATGAGATTGATTTCTATCTCGATATGGCGTCTTGGGATGATGTCATGGACATCCTTGACATGTTTGGTGTCAGTTTTGATCTTGATCTTGATGGTCTTGGAGATTATCTCTATGGCTTTGAATGGAACAAAGGTGAGAAGTGCTGGGAGATGGATATCAGTGGTACCTCATTATTTGTCTCGGGAACAAAGAAAGGTGAATTTACTGGTGACCTCTGGTGCACTATTGAAGGAGCAAATGCCACCACAGTGATTGAAGCTACGGTTACTCCTGTTAGTGTCCTTTCCTTCTCCACTCCAAAAGATTTAACTGGTTGGGCACCTTTGAGTACATTAATTACTGCCGCTACTAATTCTTTAGTGGGCTATAAGTACTATGAGTTCAATGGCTATTTTGATTTTGATATGGATGTTGATTACAGTGGTTTATCTCTCACTGTGAATCTCGGTTTTGAGAATGTCAACATTGGTCTCTTACTCAATGATAAAGGCATGATTGACGCTTTATCGATGGACTTTGATTTAAAGATTGCAAAGGTTATGAGTCTCATTACTATTAATGGTAATGAAGAAGATCACTACTTTACTGATGGTACTAATACAATTACCTTTGGTAGCAGCTATACAGACTCAAGTTCTACAAAGTATAGTTCTGTTTCCGTCAACAACATTCACTACTCTGTCTACTGGGATGGTGAGTATATGTACATGCATCGTAGCGATGATTTAACACTCAAATACGGCACTAATGTTTTAGGTACAGGTGGAACTAGTGTTTCCGCTAAAGATGAATTCTATAAGAAAGTTACACTCAGTTATTTTGGTTCTAACTTCACTGAAATCTTCGTCTCTGATTTATTCAATATCGCTGATACCTGGTTATCTTCTGTGAGCCTTGGTGGTGAAGGTGGGATGAGCTTTGACTTAACCACTGCTGAGTGGCAAGGTCTTGTCACTGAACTCTCTTATGAAGAAGCTCACACTGAAGTCATTGTGTCTGAAGTTGATGGTGGTAATGACGAAGAAGCAGAAACCGAAACTATTGACGTTAGTGAAAACTTCAAGATTGGGGTGGACCTCACTTCTCTCTTATGGAACCTCGATGCTGATGGTAACCACACTGATAACCCCATTCCTTGGGCTTTAGTGGAGATTGATCTAACTGATTACGGAGAAGAAGAAACTAAGATGATTAGCTCTCTCATTGTGACTGGTGAGATGTTTGGTGGACAAGTCGCTCTTGGACTTGATGTTGATATCGCTAAATGCACTACTAGTAATGAAGATTGGTTAGCGGGTATTAAGGAGTACGCCGCCGCGCACGCCGAGGATCCAGAAAACGAGTGGGTCAAAGAAACCGCTTATCCAATTGACTCTCCTCTTGATATTTCCACTTCTGATGAAGGTTCTAGCAGATAATCATTCTTATTAAAACAAAACAAAAACCCGCGTTTTGCGGGTTTTTCTTTTGTGTTTAGAGGTTTTTTAGTTTACTTTCTCTCAACGATTTCACCAAGATATCCCGCTTTAGTGACCGCTTTAATAAGAGCCTTCTCTTTGACGTTTTCTGCACTAACTAGGGCTTGCTTGTCTTCAAGAGAGACTGAGACTTCACTCACTCCCTTGACCTTCTCTAGGGTGGTTTTTACCCTTTCGACACAGTGAGAGCAACTCATTCCCTCCACGCTAATGGTGTAAGTAACTTTTCCCATAAGAACTTCGTCCTTTCCTTTAATATTATATAAGTTTATCGTTAAAGCGGTTAAAACCACTAAAACCGATGATACACACATACAGATTGATCCAATCATTGGATTAATATTCCACCCTAGTGGATAAAACACCCCACAAGCAAAAAACACAGCGACAACATTATAGATAGAGGCCCAAAAGAGACATACATAGATAGTGGTCATAACTCTTTTAGAGAGGCCTATGGCATTTCTAATATCCATGAGATTATTTCTCTCTAAGATGATGTCACTATTCTCTATCGCTACTTCACTCCCCTCTCCTATAGCAATAGAGAGGTCACTCAGGGTGAGAGCAATTGTATCATTTACCCCATCTCCCACCATAGCGATGACATCTTTCTTGTCCTGTTTTAATTGTTTAATAATCTCTCCTTTTTGCGAGGGTAAGACTTCAGCATAGTATTCACTAATCCCCACTTCCCCCGCAATCGCTTTAGCGACTTCTTTATTATCTCCTGTGAGCATGACCACTCTAATGCCCATCTTATGAAGTTGTTTAATCGCCTCTATAGATGAACTCTTTACTTCATCCTTAAGCGCAATTAAACCAATGACTTCATTATCACAGGTTATTAGTAGTGGGGTTTTAGCCTCTTGTGATAGATTGTTATATTGTTTTAGGTATTCTTCATTAATACTGATGTCTTTTAGGATTGTGGTGTTTCCGATAAGGTATGTATGTCCATCATAGATACCTTTTAATCCCTCTCCCTCTCGAAACTCATATTCCTCTATATTTAGTTTTACGGCATTATTCTTTAATCCATAACGAACAATAGAATCCGCTAAAGGATGAGAGGAGAGACTCTCTAGGGAATAGATAATATCTAAGAGATTATCTTTGTTTGTGTAGTTATAGAAGTCTGTCACTGTGGGAGTACCCTCAGTGATAGTGCCCGTCTTATCAAAGACGACAATATTCACTTTATGGGCTCTTTGTAAGATCTCCGCATTCTTAATTAAAAGACCATTACTCGCTCCCTTACCAGTACCCACCATTATGGATATTGGTGTGGCCAGTCCTAAAGCGCAAGGACACGCAATTACCAAAGTGGTAATCGCGTGATTAAAAGCCACTTCAAAACCAAGCCCGCAACAGAGAAAGACCACGAGAGAGATAATCGCAATCCCAATAATCGTCGGGACAAAGTAAAGAGCAATCTTATCGACAAGTCGAGATATCGGAGCCTTAGAATTAGAGGCTTCTTCCACTAACTTAATGATTTGATTAAAGGAAGTATCCTCTCCCACTTTATCCGCTTCGACCTCGATATATCCATTAATAATTGTCGTGGCGCTATAAACACTATCTCCCCTCTTCTTATAGATAGGGACACTCTCTCCTGTAATGTTACTTTCATTAATGGATGCTCCCCCTTGAACAATGTGTCCATCAATTCCACAGATATCCCCATTCTTACAAACAATGATATCTCCTACTTTCACTTGACTAACATCAACCTCTTGTAAGGAGTCACCTCTTTTAATGGTGACCTTCTTAGGAGAGAGATCCACTAATTGTTCTATCGCTCTAGTGGTTCTTGATTTAGAGACATTCTCTAAAAGCTTTCCTAGACTCACTAGGGTGAGTATCATGCTACAAGCATCAAAGTAGAGAGATTCTCGATATGTCTCAATAATGGAATCATCTCCAATACTGACGCCATAGTTAATCATAAAGAGCGCCACTATCCCGTAGATTATAGAAGCACTGGCGCCTAGAGCGATTAAAGAATCCATATTAGGATGTAACTTAAATAGTTTCTTATATCCTGAAATAAAGTAGTTAAAGTAGATAACCACTGTGGGGAGAGTAAGCACTAATTCAAATAACCCAAGGTTACTGACATTACTATCTCCCGAGATAAATCCAAATTGTGGCCATCCCCACATCGTTCCCATACTGACATAGAGGAGAAACAACATAAAGAATCCAGAGATAGAGAGTTTAATAATATCGTTTCTTACGACATGACTAACACCCGCTCTCTCACTTGTTGGTGATTCTATAACTAAGGTGTAACCAGCTTTCGTGACTGCATCTTTAATATCAATCTCACTAACAACACCTTCATCAAATTCTACTTCCATGGAGTTCGTTAAAAGATTGACGTTGACTTTCTTAACGCCTCTTAGTGATGACACCGCTTTATCCACATGAGCGGAGCACGCACTACAAGTCATTCCTAAGACTGGATACTTCTTCTTCATTGAAACCTCTTACATAGATCAATCACTTCATCTAAGACTTCGAGTTTATCTTCTTTGATATCTCTCACTACACATGTCTCAAGATGCCTCTTTAAGATATCATTAGAGACACTCTTGATCGCTTTATCAATGGCACTTAATTGAATGAGGATATCTCCACAATATCGATTCTCATCAAGCATCTTTGATATTCCTCTCACTTGTCCCTCTATTCTATTAAGACGAGACTTTATACTTTGTATTTCTTCCCTACTCCTCATAGTGGTCTTTTCACTATTAGTTTCATTTTTACCACAACAATCCATATCTATATACCTCACTATTACAATATACCCTATGGGGGTATATGTCAAGAGAGAGAGGTTTCTCTTCTCTTGTCTAATTCTTGATTAGACAATCAATCTGGTTTAAAGTTATAAATAGAATGAAATAAGGAGATTATATACTTATGGCACAGCGTATTGTTTTAAATGAAACCAGTTATCATGGTGAAGGCGCAATTAATGAAATTGTCCCAGAAATTAAAAAGAGAGGATTTAAGAAAGCTTTAGTGGTTTCTGATGCTTCTCTTGTGGAGGCGAAAGTCACAGATAAGGTGACCGCTTTATTAAAGAAAGCAAAACTTCCCTATGCGGTTTATAGTGATGTGAAACCTAACCCCACAATTGAAAATGTCTTAAGTGGTGTGCAAGCCTTTAAGGACGCGGAAGCAGATTATCTTATTGCTGTGGGTGGTGGTTCATCTATCGACACCGCAAAAGCCATTGGTATTATCATAAATAACCCTGAGTTTGCGGATGTGAGATCCCTTGAGGGAGTGGCCGCAACTAAGAACCCCACTGTTCCTATCTTAGCAGTTCCCACAACTGCGGGTACCGCAGCGGAAGTAACAATTAACTATGTGGTAACCGATGCCCAAAATCATCGTAAGTTTGTTTGTGTGGACGTCCATGACATCCCGGTATGTGCCTTTGTTGATCCTGATATGATGGCGAGTATGCCTAAGAGTTTAGCGGCGGCGACAGGAATGGACGCTCTTACTCATGCGATTGAAGGATATATTACTAAAGGTGGTTGGGAGATGACTGATATGTTCCATCTCGAAGCCATTAGATTAGTGTCTAAGCACCTTAGAGGGGCAGTTGCCGGCAACCCTGAAGATATTAAAGGTATGGCTCTAGGTCAATACATAGCGGGTATGGGTTTCTCTAATGCCGGTCTTGGAGTGGTCCACTCTATGGCCCACGCTCTTGGAGCCTTATATGACACTCCCCATGGAGTGGCCAATGCGATGTTACTCGCTAGGGTGATGGAGTATAATGCTCCTGCAACTGGAGATAGATTTAGAGATATCGCCGTAGCGATGGGAGTGAAGAAAGCGGAGAAGATGCCTATTGAGAAAGCGAGAAAAGCCGCGGTTAATGCGGTCAGACAACTTGCGATTGATGTTGGTATTCCTCAGACTCTTAAGGGAGTGGTGAAAGAAGAAGATCTCGACTTCCTTAGTGAAAGTGCTTATGCGGATGCTTGTCGTCCCGGTAATCCTCGTGAAACCTCTGTTGAAGAAATTAAACAACTATATATTTCATTACTTTAATTATGGCAAACAAAGTACCTGGAAAAATTAAAGAGTTTAAACTCTACACCAAACAACCTAACGCAATTAGTTGTGGTTATTTATACACCACAAAAGTCAATCTTTCCTTTACTCTCAGTGAACAAGATAGAACTTTAAGAGTGTATCTTCCTGAGGGATATTTTGATAGTGATAAGAGATATCCTGTTATCTATATGTTTGATGGACAGAATACTGTGGATGCCTACACCACCAGATTTGGTGAATGGGATATTGATGATCATATCCACAATCTCATGAAAAGTGGAGATATCGATGGTCTTATTGTCGTAGGTATTGATTGTCCTGTAAAAGAGAGCAGTGGTCACTTAAGAATGAGCGAACTCTCTTGTAGCACAAAGTTTACAAACCCAGATGAGACTATTGGAAAGAATAAGATACCCGCTTTTGGAAAAGAGATGGGGGAATTTATGATTCACACAGTAAAACCCCATATTGATGACATATTCCGCACTATCCCAGATAAGAAGCATACTGGTATCGGTGGATCCTCTATGGGAGGATATGAAGCCTTCTATGTGGGATGTAAGTACCATAAAGAAGTTGGTTTCAGTCTTTGTTTCTCTCCCGCCTTCTTCCTTTTTAGAGAGAAAGATTTAAGAAAGGCTTTAAATAAGTGGCATCCTAATCCTAAGGATTACGGAAAGTTCTGTTTCTTTGTGGGAGGAAAAGACTTTGAGCGTGAGTTTGTAAAACCCACCTTCCAAGTCTATGATTACATGGCCAGTTGTGGTTTTGACACCACTCAAATATTAACCCTTCATGAATCTGACTTACTTCATCAAGAAGCCAGCTGGTCTAAATACTTTGAAGAAGCGATCAAGTTCTTACTTCCTAAAGATGAAGTAGAGACACCTAAAGGAGACAAATAATATGAACACATCTTTTGAACAAGTCTTTGGCACCAAGCCTGAAAAGAAAGTTTCCGCAAGTGGAAGAATTAATCTCATTGGGGAACATGTCGACTATTGTGGGGGACCAGTATTCCCTGCGGCACTCAATTTAAAGTGCTATGTCTATGGAAGAAAAAATGGCACAGATAAAATTAGAATTGCTCTTGCGGGATTCGAAGGTTTTAAAGAATTTGATCTTAATCATCTCGAGGATTACAAGGAGACAAAATTCTATTCTTATCAAGCGGGTTGTGCTTATATTTTACAACAATCAGGTTATAAGATTGTAGGTTGTGATTTATACTATGATTGTCAAGTTCCATTTGGAAGTGGTCTCTCTAGTAGCGCAGCGATTGAGAATTCCACAATTATTATGTTAAACGAACTCGCGGGTAATTCTGTTTCTAACTTTGATACCTCTCTTATGGCTCAAAGAGCGGAAGTTGAATATTGCGGAATGAATTGTGGGATTATGGATCAATTTGCCAGTGCTATGGGTAAAAAGGATTGCGCTATTCTTCTTCACTGTGACACTCTTGAATATGAATATCATCCCGTGCTCTTAGATGGCTATACCATTGTTGTGGCCAACTCCAATAAACCCCACGCTTTAACTGATGGAGACTATAACTCTCGAAGAAAAGAAGCGGAGGAAGCCACAAAAATCTTGCAAAAGTCCGCTGATTTTAAAAATTTAAGTGAATTATCGGTGGAGAAATTTAATGAAATTTCTTCTGTGTTAGATCCCGTATTATATAAGAGAGCGAAGCATGTCGTAGTGGAATGCGAGAGAGTGAAAGAAGCTGTGGTTGCCCTTGATAGTGGTGACATCGTAAAACTTGGCCAACTCATCAATGCTTCCCATGAATCTCTCTCTGTTTTATATGAAGTCACAGGTAGAGAGCTAGACGCTCTTGCTCATATTGCGCAGAAACAAGAAGGCTGTCTTGGTTCCCGTATGATTGGTGGGGGTTTTGGTGGTTGCACCATCTCCATTGTTCGTAATGATTGTGTGGAGAAATTCCGAGAAAATGTCAATAGAGAATATGAGAGTGTTGTGGGTTATAAAGCGACATTCTATAACACCTCGATAGAAGATGGAACAAGTGTGGAGGATTTACTATGATAGACGAGGATATTTGTAATCTTGTCAGTTATGCATTAACGACAGAATTAATTAAGGAAGATGATATTGATTATTGTGTGAATCGTCTTCTTCCTATCTTTCATTTAACATCAATTAAAGGACAGGATAACATTGTCAATCTCCATGTCCCTATCGCTCAACTTCCTATCATTATCGATAATCTCTGTGACTATGCGCTAAAGCACGGAATTATTGAAACGGATACAGTGACGATGAGAGATTTATTTGACACTGAATTAATGGATGTCTTTATTGATCATCCCACAACGATTATTGAGAAGTTTAATGCTCTCTATAAGAAGAGTCCTGTTTCCGCTACTGATTGGTATTATAAGTTTGCGCAAGATTCAAACTACATTAGAAGATATAGAATTAAGAATGATGAGAAGTGGACATACGAGAGTGAATTTGGAACCCTAGATATTACCATCAATCTTTCTAAACCAGAGAAAGATCCAAGAGATATTGCCGCGGCAAAAACTGTCGCTCAAACCAATTATCCTAAATGTGCTCTCTGTAAAGAGAATGTTGGATTTGTGGGTAGTGTGAATCAACAACCTCGTAACAACCATCGTATCATTCCTTTAGACTTTCATGGTGAGAGATGGTATATGCAATACTCTCCCTATGTTTATTACAATGAGCACTGCATTGTCTTTAATGAAGTGCACACTCCTATGACTATCAATCCCACAACCTTTGATAAGTTATTAACCTTTATAGATTACTTTCCTCACTACACCATTGGTAGTAATGCCGATCTACCAATTGTGGGTGGTTCTATTCTTACCCATGAGCACTATCAAGGTGGAAGATATATCTTCCCCCTTCAGAAAGCTAAAGAAGAATATTCTTTTAAATTAAAAGACTATCCAAAGACAACCTTTGCCATTGTCCATTGGCCCATGTCTGTGATTAGAGCGACCTCTAAGAATAAAGCGGAACTTATCAAAGCGTGCGCTCATATTCTTCAAGCGTGGAGAAGTTATAGTGATGAGAAAGCTGGTATCTTTGCGATGACCAAGAATGAACTCCACAATACTATTACTCCGATTGCGTGTAAGAGAGATGGTAAGTATGTCATGGACTTAGTGCTTAGAAATAATATCACTAGTAAAGAGCATCCTCTAGGAGTGTTTCATCCCCATGAAGAGCTCCATCATATTAAGAAAGAGAATATTGGTCTTATAGAAGTCATGGGTCTTGCTATCTTACCCGCACGACTTAAAGGAGAACTAAATACTCTTGGAGAGATGATGGTGAATGGCCAAGACCCCGCTACGAATGAAGATGTCAAGAAACACGCCGAGTGGGCTAAAGATATTATCTCTCGCAGAGAGATAACTAAAGAGAATATCAATGATGTCTTACACCAAGAAGTTGGCAGTGTCTTTAATCAAGTATTAAAAGATGCTGGTGTCTATAAATGCGATACAGAAGGGAGAGAAGCCTTTAAGCGCTTCATCGCCACATTATAATTATGAGCACGATAACCACAACTCCATTTGTCACCACAAGTGGTGGTCGAGAAACACATTTATATCGTATTACCAATAGTAGTGGCTGGTATGTTGAAGTCACTGATTTAGGTGCGGCTATTACCTCTATTGTCGTGAGAGATCGAAAGAGTTATTGGAGAGATGTCGCTTTAAGCTATAGAACCGCTCTAGGATTTGAAAAAGGTGGAGAGTATTTTGGTGCCACTGTTGGTCGATGTGCGGGCCGTATCGCTAAAGGACATTTCACTCTCAATGATAAAGAGTATCAACTCGCCACTAACAATGGTGAGAATCACCTTCATGGAGGTGTTTTTTCCTTTTCAAGGAAAGTGTGGAACACCACCATTAAAAAAGATAAAGTGATGTTTACCATCTCTTCTCCTGATGGAGATGAATCCTACCCTGGAAGAGTTGATGTCATTGTCACCTATTCCTTTAATGATGATAATGAGTTAACTATTAGTTGGGATGCTGCAAGCGATAGTGACACTATTTGTAATCTCACTAATCATGTCTATTTCAATCTCAATGGTGAGGGAGATACCTCTATTTTAGATAATGAATTAAAGATAGACGCTAGTAAGTACATAGAAGTGGATGAAGGCTTAATACCACTAGGTATTAAAAAGGTTAGTCACACTCCATTTGACTTCCGTCATTTTAAACTTATTGGCGAGGATATCTTTAAAGAAGATGTCCAACTCGAGAGAGGTAGTGGTTATGATCACTCCTTTATCATTAGAAATAATCCCTGTGTTATTGCCTCTTCCCCGAGAACCGGTATTACCCTTACCTGCAGTACTGATTATCCTATTGTGCATCTCTACACTGGTAACTTTGTTGATGTCACCTGTGAGAATGGTAAGAATGGTCATACCTACACTAGTCACGCTGGCTTCTGTCTAGAGACACAGATGTATAATGATGCAATTAATCATCCTGAATATCCCAGTGTCATTCTTCATAAAGGCGAGAAGTATCACCACAAGACAACTTATAAGTTCTCAGTCCAGCGTTAAATTCTGTTAGAATTTAGATAGAAAAAAAGCAACGATAACTCGTTGCTTTTATTTCAATGTATCAGGTTTAATTACCAGAGAACAGGAGTGGTGCCATCGGTGTCGTAGTGCCAACAACCTGCACTTTCTTCTTCACTATAGAAGATCTTCTCCGCTCTATCGAAAGGACCGTTTTGAGTGCCAACAGTCACCTTCTCGTTGTACTCTTCTTCACTGCCTTCCACATAAACTGTCTCTAAGTTTGTGATGTATCTAAAGGCAATACTTTCAACGGTGACAGTTTCATAACCCTCAAGTGGAAGAATAATAGAGGACACATTGCTACCCGCAAGAGGATTTACACCGAAGTTTTCATCGATGAATCCATCTGGATTCCAATGGTCATATCCTAATCTCTCTTGCCACTCAAAATCTTCTGTCTTCACCCAAGTAGGAATATAGACGGAAGAGATAGGAGAAGCACTGATGGTGTATTCATCTGGAATATCGAAGTACTCCACTCCGCTTTCATCAACTTCACCTTCGATTTCTTCATCTTCATCTTCGTCTTCTTCACCTTCATCATCGGTGACATCTTCCATATACTCTCTTTCCCAGAGTAAGGAAGAAAGATCATTATTCTTATCTTTTTCCACAGTGAGTGTCGTGGTGTATTCATCTTCCCAGAATTCCGCTTTCACTTTCTTGGACCAAAGCTTCGCTTCGTGGAGACCATTTGTATATGTTGAGGGGAGATCTTCATCTTCCATGCTTTGGACAGTTCCCGTTATTACTGGTGAGAGAATGTCGAGAATTTCTTGATAAGTACCATATGTCCAATCTCTCATATAGAAGGTCTGGAGTTTTGAACTATTATACTCGGTGTAGTTAAGCATAACCCCATCCTCGATAAAGATGCATTGGGAAATAGTACGAATATCACTAATTGTGAGAGTGCTAACCCCACCGGCTTCAACTTCATATCCAGAGACATAGGTATATGGCATAATGAGATAACCATATAAGTTTCCTTTGGAGTCAGTCGTGACTTCAAACTCATAAGTTAAATGATATGTTGAACTAGCTGACACCCTGGATCCCTTATAGGTAAAAGAAATGCCTTCCCAGCTGCTAACATTTTCTGTGGAAACACCTTTAATGAAGTCGACAACATCGCCCCATTCCACAACTTTAGCACAACCAGAAACGCCACCTGCGAGGCATAAACAAGCCGCAGCTAAACCAAAAACAGTTTTACTTTTTTTCATATGTGCATACCGCCTTTAATCTAATTTTACATTGAAAGAGGGGCATGTCAACAAGCAAAATTATAAAAAAATGTAGAAACTACATTCCCTTCTAATTGCTCATTTTTTGGGTTTGATATTTTTCCCTCATTCTGTATTTTTTCCTAAACAATCTATTGTTTAAATAAATAAAAACTTTGCAAATGTCCTATAAAAATCCCCAAAATAAAATACTTTTATTAGTTTTAAATTGTGCTAAAATGAAAACAACCTAATTTTGTCGTGAGGTAAAATTTATGAAAAAATCTCTTTTGCCTGTTGTCGTGGCGCTTATGTCCGTTAGTTTAGGTGCCCTTGCAGGATGCTCCTCTAGTAGTGTGAGTGATCTTTCTTATGAAGAATGGGAATCCACAGAAGGAGTTATCGTTCCCGCTATTCCGGAATTAAGCAAGAGCAAAAATAAAGACTTTATCTTTGGTATGGATGTCTCTTCCATCATTGAAGTAGAAGAAGCCGGTGGTCAATTCTATGACTTTGATGGTAACCCTGTGAGAGATATTATGACCTTCTTAGCGGATTGTGGTGTCAACTACATTCGTATTCGTTTATGGAATGATCCCTTTGATGAATATGGTAATTCCTTTGGTGGTGGTGGTAATGACATCACCACAGATATCGCTATTGCCCAAAGAGCGGTAAACGCGGGAATGAAAGTTTGTTTAGACTTCCATTATTCTGATTTCTGGGCGGATCCTAGTAAACAGACCACTCCGAGAGCGTGGGCGAATTATGATATATATGAATTGAGAGACGCTCTCTATGATTATACATATGACACTTTAAAGGCCTTTGATGAGGCTGGTTGTCTCCCTGATATGGTCCAAATCGGTAATGAAATCAATAGTGGTATTCTTACGGATAAGACCAACTCTCAATCCTATTGTTGGTGTCTCAATGAAGGTATTAGTGCGGTGAGAAAATACGAGAAAGACACCAAGAGTAGCATTAAGATTGTCCTTCACTATGCCGAAGCAGCCTCTTATAACTCTGTGAGTCAACTCCTCAATACCGTTATGAGCTATGGTGTCACCGATTTTGATATCATCGGTCTTAGTTATTACTCCTATTGGCATGGTGGAATTGATGAACTCAAAGAGTCTCTTGCTCAGTTTGAGCAGAACTTCAAGAAATATGATATTGCAATTATGGAGTATTCATATGGTTACACTGATGACTACACCGGTAACGCTGCAAATATCTATAACTCCAGCGACTGTGAGTCGATGGGTGGTTATGTGACCTCTGTCCAAGGACAAGCCTCTTACATCCACGATGTCAATGAAGCGGTCGCAGAAATCAATAATGGTATTGGTACCTTCTATTGGGAGCCTGCTTGGTTACCACTAGATGGAACAAGCTGGGCATCTAGTTATGCCGCAGATTATCTCACATCCCAAGGTGATGACACCGGCAGTCTTGATAAAGTTACTTGGGCGAACCAAGCCTTATTCGACTTTACTGGTCATCCTCTTGATTCCTTAAAAGCCTATCGTTTAATGAAGGGTGACTATGGATATACAGAAACATCATTCTCCTATGAAGAAGAGATGGAAGCCAGTGTCAATATCGCTGCTAGCGATCTCACCGCTGCCCTTCCACAGAACCTCAAGGTTCTTACCGAACTTGATCGTTGGGTGAACGCTCCAATCACTTGGGATCAAAGCGATGTTCAATCTATTAGAGATGGTGGTGAAGGGAACTACACAATCCACGGAACCGCTTCTTATCTCGATGGTAGGTTTGATGTGATTGGCAACCTCACTTGCTACTACGAGTATCTCGCCAATGGTGGTTTTGAGGAATGCACTGGAACCGCTGATATCAGTGACTTCTCTCTTGTTCCTGGCTGGTCTTGCCAAGGCACAGGATACCGTGTTGAGAGAAAGGGTAATGCTCATGATGGTTTCTATAACTTCAATGTGTGGGCAAGCACTGACTTCTCTTGCACTCTCTCGCAAGAAGTCTATTGTGATGCGGGTGATTACTTCTTCCAGGTCTATGGTCGAAGTGGTGATGGTTCCTATCCAGATGTGACAATCTTTGTTGAACAGAATGGAACTGAGATTGCCTCTGCGTCCCTTGATTGGTCCACTGGTGAAGGTAATTGGCCTGACTGGTTACTCACCACTGTGAACTTCTCTCTCACCAGTAGTTCTTCTCTCACCGTGGGAGCGAGAATCACTGGTCATTCACAAGATTGGGCACACCTCGATGACTTTGCTCTTGGTCATGTCATTGCGTAATTGAGTAAAATTAACAAAATTTCTTAATTTTGTAAAATAACATTGTTATTTAACAATTAGATATACTAGAATATATCGAACTTACAGCGTGGAGAAGAGATAAAGATGAAGTATATAGTAGGAATGGATGTCTCCACTTTGCTCGAATGTGAAAGTGATGGAGCGAAGTATTATGACCACGGAGAAGAGAAAGAATTAATGCATATTCTTAAGGATTATGGCACGAATTCTATCCGTCTTCGCTTATGGCTTGATCCCTATGATGAGAATGGAGTGCCCTATGGAGGGGGAACCTGTGATATTGAACATGTCATCACCCTCGCAAAGAGAGCAAAATCTCTTGGTTTATCATTCCTTCTTGATATTCATTACTCTGACTTCTGGGTAGATCCTTATAAACAGACGATTCCTAAAGCGTGGAAGAACTATTCTTTTGAAGAACTCGTCAATGTCATGTATACCTACACAACTGAGGTTCTCAATCGTTTAAAAGACGAGGGAGTCGCTCCTGATATGGTTCAAGTAGGTAATGAAATTACCTATGGAATGCTCTGGCCTCAAGGAAAAATTGAAAAGAAAGCTTGGAAGGATTATGGAGCGGATGAGTATGATGACTTCTGCACTCTCCTAAAAAGCGGTATTAAAGCGGTGAGAGATTTTAACCCCTCTATTCCCGTTATCATCCACATTGAAAGATCATTTGATAATGGTTACTATCGTTTCTTCTTTACTGAGATGGCCCAGCATAATGTGGATTATGACGCTATTGGATTAAGCTATTATCCTTATTGGCACTTCTCCTTCGATCTTGTCATTAACAATATGATTGATATGTGGAACATGTTCCACAAAGACCTCTATGTGGTGGAAACTGCTTATGCCTTTACCACAAAACACTACACAGATCGTTGGGACGCCAAACCTCTAGCGGTTGACTCTGAGTATATTCCTTCCAGTAACTACACAGTGGAGTTTCCTCTCACTCCAGATGGACAAAAAGAGTTCTTCACTCAACTCCTTCATCGTCTTACTCGAGTGGAAGGATTTAAAGGTATTTATGTTTGGGAACCCGCATGGTTACCCACCCCCCATTCAACCTGGGCAAGTGAGGGAGCCCTTCGTTATATGGAACTCATTGATAAGATGGGTAATGAGTGGTGTAATCAAGCTCTCTTTGATTACAGTGGTAACGCTTTACCCGCTCTTGAAGTCTTTAAAGACTTCTCAAAGAAATATAACTCCTAAATATAACGATTCAAGGTGTTAATAAACAAAGACGACCTGTCCTAAAAACGGTCGTCTTTTTTTGTGTTTATTATGTCTTTTTCCCTCTTGTGCCCACACCTCATATGCATATGTGCAAATAATTGTTGAAATAAAACGACGAGAGAGTAAAATAATACTTGAAATTAGGAAATAAGTGGACACTTTATTTTAGTTAATGAATGTTTTACTTTTTCCTTACCCAACATAATTTGGGATTTGTATCAAGGTAATTTTTTTACCTAAAAATTCTTTTTAATTTACTACTATTTTTTGGAGGTAAAACAAATGAAAAAAGGATTAAAAGTCTTATCGATTGTCGGTCTCACCGCAGTCAGCATTGGTGCCGTGAGTGCCCTTGCTTCTTGTGGCAGCAAAGAGAAATTCTACATCTGGGGTCCAGAAGAAGTCATTGATGATCTTGAAGGACAAGTCAATGATTGGCTCGACACTCTTGATGAAGAAGAGTATGAGGATTTCACATCCAAATACAAACTCACCTACTCTAGTGTTTCTGAGTCCAATGCGGCGGAGCAATTACAGACCGATGTTGGTGCTGCTGGTAGTGTGTACTTCTTCCCACAGGATCAACTTGCACGTTTGATTAGCTCAAACCTCATTCAACCAGTCTCTAGCACCTTTGCTAGTGATGTGAGAAGTAGAAACGATAGTGGTTCCATTGCTGCTGCTACCGCTGGCTCCACTCTCTATGCCTTCCCAATCACATCTGATAATGGGTTCTTCGTCTATTACGATGCCACTGCTCTTAATAGCTATGTGAGCACTTTAGACGATGGCACAACTGTGGAAGATGTTATTGGTGATCAGACCAAACTTATTGCGGCCGCAACAGCACTTAGCATGACCATTAACTTCAACCTTGCTGAAGATGGTGGTTGGTACAACGCTGCCTACTTCTTCGGTGCGGGTGCAACTTCTGAATGGGGTCTTTCTTCAGATGGTAGCTTCTACGCTGAAGGTGTGACCGATACCTATAATTCTGACGCTGGCCTTCTTGCTTGTGCTGGTATGGCTGAATTAATCAACTCTGGTGTTTGGGTTGATGGTAGTTCCGCTAGCGGCTTCTCTGAATCAGCTCTCGTTGTCGTTGATGGTACATGGGATTACAATGCCGCTAATGAAGCTCTTGCCACAAGAGAAGGTGGCCACGAATTAGGCTGTGCTCCTCTCTGGACTGTTACTGTCAGTGCAGATACACTTTCTACTATCACTGAGGATACGACCTATCAACTCTACACCTTCACTGGTAATAAGCTCATTGGAACAAAGCCAGAAGAAGATGGTGAGAAGAATGCTTACGCTCAATCCATTGCTAACTATCTCTCTGACTATGATTGCCAGATGGATCGTTTCAACAAGCATGCCTGGGGACCAAGCAATCTCAAAGCTCAAGAGTCTGAGGCTGTCCAAGAGAACCCCGCTCTTGTTGCTCTTAACACTCAATTCTCTTTAGGTGGTGTCCCTCAAGGAAACTATCCTGATGAGTGGTGGTACTGGGCCGCTGAGATTGGCTGTGGTATTAGAACTAATGAAGCAACTGACGAAGACGCTTGGGCATCTATTCTTGCTACTTATGGAGCAAGTTTAACTGAATATATTGATTCATATCTCTAATTGTCAGTTATTTTAGGGGCGGGCTATGCTCGCCCCTCCATTTTTATTATTTTGGGTTTCTTATATATTGATATTAGATAGGTAATATATAGTTGCAAAATATATTAGTTAGCCAATCTTAATATGTATCTCTACCCTTTAATCTCATGAAGTATTTAAATCTTCGGATCTAAATAAAAAATACAAAGGTGGTTATTAAATTATGACTAAGCAGTTAACTACACTTGAATACTTAGGAATGAGTTCTATCAAGAGATTTGGTTACCGCTCATGGAATCTAATACTATCCCTTCCACATCGATGCATGAATCTTCTTCGTGCTTGTGGGCGTTTCTTTAAGAAATTTGGACTTTGGTGTGCCCATACTTGGATTGATATTTGGCAGACCTTTAAATATGGCGATTGGAAAGCGCGCCTTTCGTTCATAGTTATGGGTTTTGACAACATCTGTCATGGGCAATGGCTTAGAGGATGTGTCTTTCTCCTCTTCGAGGCTGTCTTCATCTGGTTCATGATTGCGTATGGAGGTTTGTGGTTAGCAAGATTGGCCCTCTCTAATCTACAGATTGAGTCAATTGAATCCCCAACGATTACTCGTATCGCGGGTTCTAATGTTGTGACCACAGAGTATCAATATGCTGATAACTCCATTAATTACCTCATCTGGGGTATTCTTACACTCTTTATCTGTATCGCCGCGATTTGGACATGGCGACTTAATGTCAGACAATCCAAACTCTTAAGAGAAGATATGGCCCAAGGTAAGAGACTCCACAATGCGAAAGATGATGGTTACGCTCTCATTGATCGTCAGTTCCATAGAACAGTGTTAGCATTACCAACAATTGGTATTCTCATTTTTACAGTAATGCCAATCATTCTTATGATTATGGTGGCATTTACGAATTTCGATGCGTATACGCAACCGCCGATGAACTCCTTTGAATGGGTTGGAGGTCAGAACTGGTCTACTATCTTTACCTGGAGTAATGGTGGTAACGCCTTCATGGCAACCTTTGGAGAGCTGCTGTACTGGACGTTACTATGGGCCTTCTTCGCAACCTTCACTAACTACTTCTTAGGTATGTTCGTGGCGATGATGATTAATAAAAAAGGTATTAAGCTTAAGAAGATGTGGAGAACCTTGCTGGTTATTACCATCGCGGTTCCACAATTCATCTCCCTCCTCTACCTCTCTCACATGTTTGATAGAAGTGGACTTGTCAACTCCTTCTTCGGTAGTGATGTTGGTTTCTGGGAGAACAAGTGGATTGCCCGTGTGATGGTTATTGTCATCAACATTTGGGTGGGTATTCCATACTTAATGCTTATTACAACCGGTGTTTTAATGAACATCCCAGCGGACCTCTATGAATCCGCGAAGATTGATGGGGCTAATGCGATGCAGATGTATGGAAGAATTACTCTCCCTTATATGCTCTTCGTTACTGGACCCTATCTCTTAACTTCCTTTACAGGAAACATGAATAACTTCAACGTTATATATCTGCTTACCGGTGGTAATCCATCAGTGGGTCTCTATAAGCAAGCCGGTGGTACTGATTTACTTATCACTTGGTTATTCAAGTTGACCACTCAAGGTGATCACTCCTATTACCTCGCTAGTATTATTGGTATCTTCGTGTTCGTCGTTGTCGCAGTTGTCTCCTTAATTGTGTACAACATTATTCCATCAACAAGAAACGAGGAGGATTTCGCATAATGGCAGAAGAAAATGCTGTGGCCACTGTTGTGACCGCCCAACAAGTGAAAGACCTCGTCTTCGATAATTCCCAAAAGATTGGTGAATTCCGTCTCGTTATGAAGCAAGACATCAAGAGAGCGAGATTTGCCGCAGAGAAAAGAACCATTAGAATGACGGAGGGCGATGAGCTCAAAGACATGATTGCCAAGGCGAACTTTGAAGAGAAAGCCTTACAGGTTCAATATGAAGCGAGTTTAGCCGCTCTCAAAGAGAGACAAGCGCAAGAGTTAGAAGGAGTCACCGATCCTATTGAACTTCAAGAATTAAAACTTGCCCAGCAAGCGGAGTTCAATAAGTTCATTGGTCGTGACGATAAAGTCGTCAAGATCCAAAATAAAGCACAAATGCTTGATCTCAAAGAGAGACAAGCGAAAGAGACTGAGGAGTTTGCCGCTCGTAAAGCGACGGCTTTAGAAGGTCTCAGTGAGGAAGAGGCGAAAGTGAAGAGTGATGAACTCAAAGCGGAAGAGAAAGCCTTAAATAAGAATCACAAGCACGAGGAAGCTCTTCTTGTGATGAAACAAAGACAACTCTATGCCTCAACTGGTTATTACGTCTCTAAACAACGTAATCACAAGTCCTCTCAAAAACGTAATCGTATTATTGCTAATACCTCTATCTATGTGGGCTTAACAATAATCTCCCTTCTCTGGTTATTACCATTCGTCTTCATTCTTCTTCAATCACTCAGAACCGAGACCTATCATGGTGTCTCTGGTTATCTCCTCTTGATTGATCGAGAATACGATGAGTTTGGTAATGTGATTTCTCGACACTGGAATGTGGGCTGGGATAACTACGCTGCCCTCTTTAAGACCTCAGAGAATAACTTCTTAAAGTGGTACCTTAACACCTTCATTATTGCGGTGTGTACCGCTGTCGGCCAAACCATTATGGTGCTTCTTGTCTCCTATGGCTTAAGCCGTCTTAGATTCCGTGGTCGTAAGATGCTCATGAACGTCATGCTCGTGCTCGGCATGTTCCCTGGATTCCTAACGATGATTATTCTCTACTGGATGCTCTCCGATATGGGCTTAACTCAAAGTGGTGCGGTTGGAGGTATCATCCTGGTCAACATTGCTTCATCTGGAATGGGCTACTATGTCTGTAAAGGATATTTCGATACCATTCCAAAAACACTTGATGAAGCCGCAAGAGTCGATGGGGCAACAAGAGCTGGTGTCTTCTTCAAAGTCATCATCCCAATGTCCGGATCAATTATCATTTATGTTATATTAACAGCCTTCATGGGCCCATGGGCTGATTACATCTTTGCCAGCTACATTGCCTTCGGTGAAGAGAGCTCCTACAACGTGGCTGTCGGTCTCTACACCTGGCTGACGAAAGATCAGATCAACTCAATGTACACAGAATTCTGTGCTGGCGGCGTTTTGGTCGCCATCCCTGTGACCGTGCTATTCATGTGTCTACAGAGATTCTATGTTGAGGGTGTCACTGGTGGCGCAGTTAAAGGATAAAGGAGAAATATTATGGCAGAAGTAAAATTAACAAATGTCAAAAAAATGTACGATAACCGTGTGGTCGCGGTCCACGATTTCACTCTTACCATTAAAGATCGTGAGTTCATCGTTATCGTTGGTCCCTCTGGCTGTGGTAAATCCACAACTATGCGTATGATCGCAGGACTTGAAGAAATCTCAGATGGCACTGTTGAAATTGATGGTGTCGTTGTTAACGACTTAGAGCCTAGAGATAGGGATGTCGCCATGGTATTCCAAAACTACGCTCTCTACCCACACCTTTCAGTTTTTGAAAACATGGCCTTCGCCTTACGTATCCGTAAGGTCCCAAGAGAAGAAATCTTCGAACGTGTGAAGAATGTCGCTGAGACATTAGGTATCACTGAATACCTCGCTCGTAAACCAAGAGCTCTCTCCGGTGGTCAAAGACAACGTGTGGCTATCGGCCGTGCCATGGTTCGTGAATCAAAAGTCTTCCTTCTCGATGAGCCATTATCTAACCTCGATGCGAAGTTAAGAAACGCCATGAGAGCGGAGCTCATTGCCCTTAGAAAGAAAATTGATTCCACATTTATTTACGTGACTCACGATCAAACTGAAGCCATGACTTTAGGTGATCGAATCGTGGTCATGAAAGATGGTAAGATTCAACAAGTCGGCACTCCTAGTGAAGTGTTCGACACTCCATACAACCTCTTTGTCGCGGGCTTTATTGGCGCTCCTCAGATGAACTTCTTCTCTTGTGATCTCACCAAGACCGAAGAGGGCAAATACGTTGTTGACGTCTTTGGTGTTCCTATGGAAGTTTCAAATGAGAAGAGAGATTGTCTCCTCGCTAATGGCGTGGAGTCTCGTAAGGTTGTCTTAGGTGTCAGACCAGAGCATATCACCTTAGGAAAGAAGGGTGATACCTTCTGCTTCCCCGCAACTGTTGATATCTCTGAAATGATGGGTAGTGAAGTGCACCTCCACGTGACCTGCCCTAATCAACAATCCATCATTGTCCGTGTCGCTACTCTTACTCTTTCTCCAAAAGAGAAAGCTGCTCTTGAGCCAGGCAATGTTATCTATTTACACTTCACTGGTGCGGCGATGCATCTCTTTGATCCTGACACCACAAGAAACTTAATCGTTGATCCCACAATTGATATTCCTGTGGCCTACAATGAGATGGGTGATAATGTCACCATCGCTGAGAGTGCGGAAGAGAGTGAGAAGACTCACTTCCAGGAGCAACTCGACGATCTCAAGCAACAACAGAGAGAAGAAATTCAACAAGCGACCTCTACTGAAGAGATCAAAGAACTCAAGAAAGTGCATGCTTCTCAAATTGCGGACTTAAAAGCTCAACAAAAAGAAGAGCACAAAGAGAGAGTGATAAAAGATAGAGAAAAACTCGCTGAAGAGAAAGAAAAAGCTATCGCTATGGAGAGAGAAATCCGTGAAAAGAGAGCTCTCGCTCGTGCGGAAAAAGCGGGCTTAATCTCTGATGCCGAGCATAAGGAAGAAGAAGTCAAAAAAGAGAGAAAGAACAAAAAGGGTGAAGAGTAATCTCCCCTAGTTGTTAATCCTATTTAGTTAACTTTTCCTTTTATGGCAGACAAGTTTATTGTCAATGTCATCCATCGTCCAGAACTTTCCCCTGAATACGCCGAAAAGGTGAACGGCAGGGGAAAGAAAGCGGACGTGGGGGCAAATGAACTTCACAACGAATCTCTTGACATCTTCCTTCTTCAACAACGCTTAGCCCATGAGAATGGACTTAAAACTACAATTCAAATTACATATGCCTCATTATTTAATGATGAGATAGTGGAAATTGCCAAACATGATCACGAGACTTACGGAGATGAGATATCCCTTTCCTTACTCGGTCTTCCTTGTGATGAATTTAAGGCAAAATACCAAACGAAGGATTTCTGTATCTGGATGTTTTCGAAAGAGGATAAGAGAAAGATCATTGATGATTGTTTCTCGCTTTTTTATACCAAATTCGGCTTCTATCCAGAGAGTACAGGTTCCTATTATCTTGATGCCTACACCATTAACTACATCAAGAAAAAATATCCCAGTGTGATCTGCGTGATTGCTACTTGCTGGGAAGAAGGCCCCAAGGCTTATCACACTTGTAATAACTCTTGGTATACCTTCATGGATGGTGGTCCATGGGCTCCATGGATTCCCTCTAAAGAGAACACTCATTGTCCTGCGATGAATGAAAAGGATGATAGTGGAGTGGTCGCTATTCCCCACCTCTCTCGTGACCTCATCGCCTGCTTTGATGGGAATGGTTCTAATTTTGGAACCCACCCTCAAAATGTTATTCGTGGTCTCTTATATAAAGATAATGAACTTCCATACTTCTTCAACCTTGTGGATCAATATCGTCACCTCGCTAAGTATAATAATGGACTCGCCTACAACATGTGCTTTGTTGGTCCTGGATGGCTTAATAAAGCGGGTCGTTGGGAAGCCCCCTACGAACTATTAGAGAAAGCCTATGAAGATGGGATGGCGTACTACGGGAAACTCAAGAAACAAGGTCTCTGTGAAGATATGACCATGAGTGAGTTCGCCCGCTATTATCGAAGTGTGAAAACTTATCAAGAACCAGAAGTCGCGCTTTGGAAAGATATCATCTATGGAAGCCAAAAGCAGTATTTCTGGTATGTTGACCCCTACTTAAGATGTTGTCTTGATTTCAATCAAGGAGGAGCGATGATTGATCTCCGTCCTTATGTCGCTCAACTCAAGTGGGAAACAGGGATTGGGACAGATCACGTCTATGATGCTTCCTATCCTTACCTTATTCAAGCCAACTATCGAGCGGGTTATTTTACCCACTATGCCGGAGCGGGCACAGTGAAATCTCTTAAAGTCTCTTATAAGAATGAAGAAGTGGATCTTGCCCTTGTAAGATGTAAAGCTTCTTATTCTAAAGAAGGGGATGACACCGTGATTACCACCACTCCAGTGGATATCAAGTTCCAAAGCTTTACGATGAAACTACAATCTCGTTTCATCTTTAAGAGAGGAACTGGTGAAATTATTATTGAGAGAAATATCCTTAATGATATTGGAAAGAGAGAAGTCTTATTTGATGAGTACTTTACTGGAGCCTTTGGCACCACCGAATATCAAAGTGATATGACCAAACTCAAACTCTACGCCATTGGAGAGAAAGAGAAAGCGAAAGTCAACTTCAACTACAAATGCCGTATTCGTGATGTCAACGATTGCAAGGTTGTCGGAGTGAAGATCCCTGATGTTGAGACGATTGTCGAGATGAGTGGGGATAATGACTATGGAGAATTTGAAGAAGGCCACGCTTTCAGCCCCTCATATCGTCTCTCCTTAAAGAAAAAAATTACAACAGGAGGAGGTATGAGAACATGTCTCAAGCTAAAAAAGGCCGCTTAAACTATCGTTGTCCACAGTGCTTTGCCCGTGATATCGATATGGATCTCTTCTACGATACAGAAAAGAAAGAGTATTATTGCCTCAGATGTTGCTTTAGAGGGAGTGAGGAAGAGATCCTCGCTCTCAACGAACAAAATAAAGGCAAGTATGGTCTCCTCACCAAGAGAGTGGACTCCTTTGGAGAGGACACTGAACCCATTCATTACCATGAGTATGAGAAAGGTGAACTCTAATGGTCTTAGGTATTGATGTTTCTAGCTATGAAGAGGTTATTGCCTCTGGAGTGAAATTCCTCGATCACGGAAAAGAATGTGATCCCATTAAGGAACTTCATAAACAAGGATGTGACCTAGCACGTATCAGAGTGTGGCTTGATCCTTACGATAGTAAGGGGAAACCCTATTATGGTGGCACTAGTGATAAAGCTCACTTCTTCTCTCATGCGAAGATGATGATGAAGTATGGCTATAGCATTATGGTGGACTTCCATTACTCTGATTATTGGGCGGATCCCTCTAAACAAGTCCCCCCAAAAGCTTGGGCCCACAAAAGTATAGATGAACTACAAGACGCCGTTTATAACTATACAAAAGAGTTCCTCCTAGAATGTGTTAAAGAAGGAATCGATGTTAAATACATTCAAATCGGGAACGAAATTACTAATGGAATGCTCTTCCCTACAGGTGCCCTTTTAGAGTGGTCTCATGGTGGAAAGCATAATTATGGAAACTTTATCTCTTATTTAAAGGCAGCGTCTAAAGCCTGTCGTGAAGTTGTTCCTCTCGCGGGAATTATCGTTCATGTTGAGAGAACCGCTTATACGGAGTGGATTACGGAATTCTTCACCCGCTTAAACGAAGCGAGACTTGACTACGATATTATCGGTTGTAGTTATTATCCCTTCTGGCATGGAGGCTTTAGAGATTTTGAGTCTTCTCTCGCTAATCTCAAACATTTCTGTCCTCGGGTGATGATCGTGGAGACTGGATATGGATTTACCGATACTCCCTATTTCCTTAAACCCGCGAAACCTAAAGAAATTGAAGAAGCGAGACAAGCCTATATTAAGTACTTCTCCACACCTCTAGAAGTTCCTCTTACACCAGAGGGTCAATGTGAGTTTATCGACCGCATCTTTGATCTTGCCGAGAAGTATGAACTTGAGGGAGTGTGCTATTGGGAACCCCTTTGGTGCAGTGGTAAAGATGGCTATCCACAGAATCCTAATGCTTATAAGTATGTGGGAGAGAAGTATCACTACTCAAAGAGTGTCATGGCGAATACTTGTCTCTTCGACTACGATTGGGAGAAACTCCCGGCCTTTGGTCACTTTAAAAAGAGAAAGTAATTATCTCCTTATATCCACTTAAGGCACCAGATGGTGCCTTTTTTGGTGTTTTCGTGTTATTTATTCTTTAATAAGTGTTAAAATAAAAAAGAAAGAAGGATTACACATATGTATAAGAAATTAGCGTGGGAAAAATATTTAGATGACCTTAGCCCAGTCTATGATTTTTGTGAGGATTATAAGGCCTTTATTAGTGAGTGTAAGACAGAAAGACTTGTTGTTAAAGAAGCAGTCCAACTCCTAGTAGAACATGGCTTTAAAGACGCCTCCACAGTCACTAAATTAAAAGCGGGTGATAAACTCTACTTTGTAAATAAGAATAAGAATATTGCCGCTTATATCATTGGTAAGAAACCCTTAGTGGAAGGCGTGAGAATTCTTGGCGCTCACATCGACTCCCCAAGACTTGATTTTAAAGAGAGACCTATCTTAGAGAGAGATGGGTTTGTCTATGGTAACACTCACTACTACGGAGGGATTAAGAAATATCAATGGGTCACTATCCCTCTCGCAATCCACGGAGTGGTGTGTCTTAAAGATGGAACAACGATTGATGTCAACATCGGAGAGGATGAAAAAGATCCAGTGATTGGGATTAGTGACCTACTCCCACATCTTGCGAGACAACAGATGCAAAAACCCGCTGGAAACATCATTGAAGGAGAAGACCTTGATGTCTCTCTAGGCTCTCTTCCTCTTAAAGAAGGTGATCACAAAGTCAAAGGTTATCTTCTTAAACTCCTCAAAGATAAATACGGTTTTGAAGAAGAAGATCTTATCTCGAGTGAGATTGAGATTACCCCCGCTGGAAAAGCGAGAGACTATGGTCTTGATGGAAGTATGATTCTTGGTTATGGCCATGATGATCGTAGTTGTGCCTATACCTCACTTAGAGCCCTTCTTGATGTCCAACCAACTGAATACACTTCTTGTTGTGTGCTCGTGGATAAAGAAGAGGTTGGTTCTATTGGAGCGACTGGCGCGCAATCCCACTTCTTTGAGAATAGTTTAGTGAAGCTTTTAGAACTCTCTGGAAGTAAAGATACCCACCAAGATATCATCACTCTCTTTGAGCATTCCCATATGCTATCAAGTGATGTCAGCGCCGGCTTTGATCCCATTTATCCAAGTGTCAGCGATAGAGATAATTCCGCACTACTCGGGTATGGTTTGACCTTTAATAAGTATGTTGGAGCAGGTGGTAAATCTTCATCAAACGATGCAAATCCGGAATATTATGCTTGGATTCGAAAAATTATGGATGAAAATAATGTCAATTGGCAAAGCGCAGAAATTGGTAAAGTTGATGCTGGTGGGGGTGGCACAATTGCGTTTATTCTCGGTAACTACAACCTTGATGTCATCGACGCAGGAATCCCTGTGCACAGCATGCACGCCCCAATGGAAGTGGTCTCCAAAGTGGATGTCTATGAAGCCTATCTTGGCTATCAGGCATTCTTAACCAAATAGTATGAAACTTCTCTATACACTTAAAGACACAGTTTATCCTAAAAGGGGAGAGAACAAACCGAGAAAGATTTCCCGTTGTGTTTTACTTAATAAGAAGAATCAAGTCCTTCTTAATCACTTAGTGTGTGATGATCCTGACTTTGGATATCGTAACTACTATGAACTCCCTGGTGGAGGAGTGGAACACGGAGAAACCCTCATCGAAGGTTTAAAGAGAGAGATCAAAGAAGAGACAGGATATGACATTGATGATAATCGAATCTTCCCCCTTGGGAGAGTGGAGGATGAATATAACACTATCCATCGTTATAACATCAATCACTACTATGTGGCCTTCGCCACAAAGAAGGGGAAACCCTCCATGCTTGAGTATGAGAAGAAGTGGATTAGTGAGCAAGTCTGGGTCTCTATTGATGAGGCTATTAGACTAGAAGAGGCCACAGACACTATTGCCTCTCCATTAGCCACTTTAGTGGTGGCAAGAGAACTCCCTATCTTAAGACTTGCTAAACGCATGTTTAACTTATAAATCTCTTTGGCCACTGATTGACAAGAATAGTGGTTAGAGATAAACTAATATTTACGTATCGTGGCGGATGTGGTGAAGTGGTTAACACACCTGGCTGTGAACCAGGCACGCGTGAGTTCGATTCTCATCGTCCGCCCCAGAAAGCTTACGAAATCACATGTCAAAGTGTGATTTTTCTTTTATCTTTTTATTTTTATATCTTTGGTTTTTATCATTTGATAAACTTTAAGTATATATGGATGATGAATTAGTCTCTGAACCCGCTCTTGAAGTCGGTGGAAGAAGCATCGACGGCAAGAAACCCAAACAGAAAAAGAAGTTTACCAAGACTCTTATCTATTTTGCGGTGGTCTTCCTTCTCACCGGATATTCCATCTTTAGTGCGCTTAACGGCAATATTGAGTCTATTGGCGAGTGCTTTAAGATTATTAACTGGTATTTCTTTATCCTTGCCTGTGGGGTGGTCTTTCTCTCCTTTATGGCTAGATCTCTTATCTACTTCTGTTTTGCCCGACTCTACACTAGAAAATATACCTATTCCCAAGCCTTAGCTCTTGATCAAGTGGGAATCTTTTATAGTGCGGTGACTCCCTTAAATACTGGAGGTCAATTTGTGCAGTGCTACACGATGAAAAGACAAGGGATCCAGATGTCTAGTGCGGTCTCTATCTTTGTCATGTACTCCGTCATGTATCAGATTGTCCTTATCCTCTACGGGGTTGTCTCTTTTATTGTGGTGGCCTCTAACTACGGTAGTAGCTTCCTTAATATGAGTATGGATATCTTAGGTCTTCATATCCCTATGTGGGCACTTGTCATCTTTGGTTTTGTCTGTAACATTGGTTATATCTTAATCATTTTCTTGCTCACCTATTGGAAAGGTTTTCAGAATTTCATCGCCGGACCATGTGTTAATCTCCTTCATAAGATGCATCTTATTAAGAATCCAGAGAAAAGCAGAAACTCTATCCATATGTCGATGGAAAACTATCGTTTGGAGTTTCGAAGACTCTTTACGAATATCCCCTTTACCATCTTAATAGGAGTGTTACTTATCATCTTTTTTACTGTCTCCTTCTCCATTCCTTTCTTTACTGGAGTGGCCCTAGGTAACACCAGTGCGATTGGAACCGGAGTCACTGGTTTCTTTAATTCCGTGTTTTTCACTAATCTCCATCAATTGATCTCTGGAGTGATTCCTATTCCTGGTGGAGCGGGTGTCTCTGAATTAATCTTTAATGCCTTCTTCTATGCGGAAGAGGGGAGCACGACAAATTACTATGATAGTGCGGCCATGTGCTCGAGCGCGATGCTAGTATGGAGAAGTATTACCTTTACGATTCCTCTTTTGATCTCAGGAATCTTTTCCACCATCTATAAAGGCGCACCGAAGAAGGAAACCACTCAGGAGCAGAGATATGGTTATCGTATCGCACTTCATGAGATTGAGAGTGAAACCCTCTCTATAAGAAGAGAGGAACTCTTAGAGATGGAACATCACACCAAAGAAATCTCAAGAGAAGAGTTATATGATAAATTAAGTTTTAATAATGAAAAAACTAAAAAAAGTCATGGTCACCATCTCTACACAGATGATGATTCGCCGTATACTATTAATAGAGAGGATGATGATTAATGAATGTCGTAATTCTATCGGATACTTATTTACCTGACCTCTCGACAGAATCCCTAGAGGTCGTTAATACTGTTTCTCTTTTAGAGAGAAGAGGAAACAGAGTTTTAGTCATGGTTCCCTCAAAGAGAAAAGAGAGCTATGAAGATGATGGAGTGCACTATCTCTCAAAAAATGAGAGAAATAAAGTCACTGACTCTCTTAAAGAGAGAATTCTTAATTTTAAGAGCGAAGTGGTGCATTCTTTCTCCCGCTCCCTAGATAAACTCGCCGAAGACATTCATGTTCAGTGTGGAATCGCTCTGGTGAAAACCATCGTGCCCACAAAAGAAGAGATTGTCGCGGATGAAGTGATTGTGAGGAGTGAAGAAGAGAGAAAACTCTTAAGAGAATATAACCTTGATATTCTTATCAATGTTTTACCAAGAGCGATAGATCCTCTTCCCTTTACTAGTCTTCACATCTCTAAGGATCGAGTGGTGCAGTTTGAAAGTGAGAACGGGATGAGTGAAGCCACAAAAGTCTTTCTCGCGATTACTCCTTTAGAGAAAGAGATGGCCCCTCAAACCCTTATCCGTGTCTTTAGTGCGTTTCACACTGCCCATCCTGAGATAGATGCAAAACTATTTATCCTTGGAGAGGGGAGTGAGAGAACCTCTTTAGAATTACAAGCCCATGAACTTCATGTCCCCGAGTTTGTCGTCTTTCCTGGTTATATCAAATATGAAGAGCTACCTTTCTATTTTTCTAGAAGTAATCTCTATATATCTATTAATAGAGATAAGGAAGAAGAGATGTGTCTTATCTGTGATCTCATGAATAAACCATATCTTATCTATTCTGATGATGTGGTTAGTCCTCATACCTATAAAACCGAACATGGGTTTGTTGAAAATGCCTCCACTCTTTTAAGTGAAGAAGAAGTGGTCTCTTCTCATCCTGAAATCCCATTTCAGGATGGAGAGAGTTATGTGAGTAAACTAATGGAGATCTATAATAATGCCAAAAGAAAAGCCTGGTAAGACTTATACTATCTCCTGTATAAAGGTTTTTAAAACCTGTGTTCACGTCTCTTTTAAAGAGAGAGATATGGATACGATGAGACTTGAGAGTGAAACCTTTACTAACCATCTCCTCTATAGTGGAAAGACTCTCTCTAAGAAAGAGTTAGATGAAATCTTACATGAAGATAAACTCTCTCATATCTACACAGTGGAGAGAAATGCTCTTTTAAAGAAAAGACAGACAGAGAGAGAAGTAAGAGACACTCTTAAAGAGAAATTTAATAATCCGAACTATAAAGATATTAATTACATTATTGATAGATTAAAGGATGTGAAGTTAATTGATGACGAGAGTTATGCGATTGACTTCATGGAACTAGGGAATCTCCACAACTGGGGAGAGAATAAGATTAAAGAGAAACTAAGAGAAAGGGGTATTAGTCATGAGATACTAGATTCTCTCTCCTTTGATCTTGATATTGAAGTGGAGAAAGGAAGAAATCTCCTACCCACACTTCTAAGCCGCTACAAGAAGTATCCCCTTAATGTGATGAAGGGGAAAATAAGAAATACCCTCCTCTATCAAGGCTTCTCTCATGTGGCGGTTAATAAGATCCTTGATGTGGACATCAAAGAGGATACCGAAGCCGTTCTTTCTAATCTTGAGAAAGATATGAAACGAGCGGTGGCTTCAAGAAGTCGTAAGAAGGAAGATGAGAGAGAAATTAAACAAAAGGTTATCGCTACCCTTTTACAAAAAGGGTATCAATATAATAAAATAAATGAAGTATGGGACAAGTTACATTATGAAAATGATTAGTGAATTTAATAATGATGAAAGAATTAGTGAACAATTACTTGTAGTGTCATGCTCTAAGAACATGTCCACAAATAATATTCCTTATTTAAACATTGAGTTTAAGGACAGAAGTGGAACAATCTACGGGAAGAAGTGGGACTACAGTGAGGGAGATGAAGATCTCTTTGCCCCAGGTAATATTCTTCTCGTTAATGCGGAGACGAGTATCTATCGTAACAACTTACAACTTAAGGTGACTAGCGCTACCCCCTTAGATAGTGAAGAAATTGATTTCTCAAAGTTTACCAAAGACACCCCTTCTAATTTTGAAGCGCTTCAAAAAGAACTTGATAAATATATTGCCTCAGTCTCTGATCCCAAGCTTAGAGAGGTCATGACCACAGCGATCAAGAAATACGAAAACGGGTATTATAATTCCCCCGCGGGAAAGAATATCCACCACGATTATAAACATGGACTATTAACTCACATCCTCTCCATGTGTGAGATTGGAGAATTCTTAAGTCACCACTACGAAGATGTGGATTATGACATTCTTATGACGGCTATCATCTTACACGATATCGGTAAGACTGTGGAGTTAGAGGGTGAACTTATTTATACCTACACCACTGAAGGGAAGCTCCTTGGTCATATCTCTATTGGTGAGGCCATTGTCCAAGAGACATGTAAGGAAGTTGGCTTAGATCATGAGAAGAGTGTTCTTTTAGAGCATTGTATCCTCGCTCATCACGGACAACTTGAATTTGGTTCTCCTGTGATGCCCCTTACAAAAGAGGCTCTTATCCTTTCTCTCATCGACCAAGTTGATTCTAAAGTGGAGGCTCTTAATAAGGCTTTAGAGAGCACAAAAGAAGGAGAATTTAGCTCAAAGATCTTTGCGCTTGATAACCGCTCCTTCTATAAACCGAAGAAATAATAGTGGCATAAAAAAACAAAAATAAAAGCACCCGTGGGGTGCTTTTTTATTTTTTGCTATTGTGTTTTTACTCGATTTTAATTAACTCCGCGAGAGCGGGTAAATTAAGCCCCTCGGAGTTATTTTTCATCTCAATGACGAGTCCTGTGTCGTTGGTGTATCTCGGGATGACATGGACATGGAAGTGCATAACACTTTGACCCGCTGCTTCATAGACATTAGAGATAATATTTACTCCTTCCGCTCCAAGCATCTTAATCTGCACTTGACCAATCCTTTGAGCGACATCCATGACTTTATGCATGACCTCTTGGGGTGTGGCAAGGAAGTTGTCGTAGTGGGTTTTAGAGACCACTAAAGTGTGACCCCTTGTGGTTTGACTGACATCAAGAAAAGCGAGAACCTGTTCATCCTCATAGACTTTATAGCAGGGAACCTCTCCCCTGATAATCTTACAAAAGATATCATCCGCCATAAGTATATTTTAGTGCGTACCCTTCTTTTTGTTAACAAAAAAGAAGCCAAAGCTTCTTTCTTGTCTGTTTATTTCTTCTTTTGATTAATCGTCAAATAAATCAGGATAGTTCTCGTAGAAGTAGTCGTAGACCGCTTGATCATGGTAAGTAAGTTCACCTTGCTCAAGCCAGTATTCAGTAGAGAGAGAATCATAACTTGAGGAGGTCGCTACTAACTTAGCAATCTCATTGACCGCGTCTTCCATGACATCACTACCTCTGGTCACCGCATATCTGTTATTAGAGGTCTTAGAGAGTTTAGAGGAAGAGATGGCTTCTTCAATTTCAATGATGTAATAAGTGCCATCTTCATAGAATAAGACATCTTCATCTTCATGACCACTTAAGACAGAGGAATCTTTAAGATAGTATCTGCCGTTAATGATAGCGACATAGTTATTAACATCATTCTCTGTGGAGTAGACCCACTCTCCATCTTCATATTGCCAACGATCGTGCTCTCTCACACCATCATCGTCACCTTCTTGAATCGCATTAGCGACAGAGATGTTAAATAATCTTGTTCTAATGCTATCAGGGAGATTAGAGAGACCGCCATTTTTAATGAACCAACCATCGTAGGTATAGCTTTGAAGTCTGATGGAGTTCTCAGAGAGTTCAATCCCAGTGGAGATAGGATAAGTACCCCCGCCGTTGAATTCTGTTTCCACAGATTCATCGGTTTGATAGATGTTATCATCGAGTTTAGAGATCTTCTCGACTAACTCTCCGTATGGAGTGCCTAAATAGCCAACATAGCTCTCCTCTCCATAGGTGGCTTCAATCGTAGAGAAGCCCTCACTTTCAGTGAGATATGTGTACTCGTCAGTCTCTTCTTCGATATCAATACCACGATAAGCTCTTGCTAAAGTCTTAAAGGTAGAGAGTTCCACGTGGTTAGTGGAAGTGACCACATCGTGATCATCACCTTCTGGTTCTGCATTAATAACATTATCGAGGAAGTAGTGCATTAAATACCAAGTTGAGGTCTTATAATCGCTAGACTCAGGAATAGCCACGACATTGACCTTACGAGCGTAGCTACGTCCAAGGGAGTTATAAGTTTCATCGAGAATATATTGCTCCACGAGTAAGTCACGATAGATGTTAGGAATAATCACATCTTCGACGTAGGTGTAATCATCATTAACACTCTCACTTGCATCAAGCGCATAGTTTGACTGATAGAGTTCACGGTGGAGTAGAGGAGTGCCCTCAATACCATCAATCTCATCAAAGACTTCTTCTTCTTCAATATCAGGATCCACTAAAGTGTGGGTAAGTTCAGTCTCCACATTATTAGGATTCGCGACTTTGTTATAAGAGGTATATAAGCTTTGGAGATATTCTTTCTCGTAGAAGATATCTCTGGTGGAATAACTTCCACCACGAACTGCAGTCATCATCGTCTCAGAGATACGATCTTCAATCGTGTCCCACTTGGAGATGAGTCTGATGTACTCACTTTCACAAGCATCAGCGTCTTCATCGACGACGACAGGATTTGTGGGATCATCGTCGTTAAGACGATTATCATCGTTATCCACTGTCCAATAAGCTTTGTGGCCTTTAATGAATTCGTTAGCCACGCTAGCGCTTGCTCCTTTTTCAATATGATTTGTGGCGTCCGCCACAGCTTCTTTTAAGGTTGTTGAACTGCTATCAGGATTTGTGACCTTGTTATAACGACCAAAGACACTAATCGCATATTGATATAACACTTCATCAAGGACATCACTCGCAAGAGAACCATCGTGGAGAGCGTCATAGATAACATTCATCACGTTATTATAGATTTCTTCATCATAGCCCATGATGGAAACAATCTTATCATCATAATCAGTTGGCTTTGCTTGAATGTCGTCACATCCCGCAAGGCAGAAGCATCCCACTAAGGAAAGGCCTAATATCTTACCGAATTTTTTACTCGACATAGCAGACACCTCCTTTCTCAAAGTCAGTACTCTTGTCACCATTTGCTTTCTTAAATCCAATGGCGCAACTAACTGGTAAGAGACGACTACCGGAATCTACTTCGACAGTCTTATTTCTCTCTTCTGTCTGTAATTGAATTAATTCAATATAACTTCTCCAAGATTCATTGAGAGACTTTTCAGCTTCCCAACGAGCGGAGACTCTCTTTGTTTCAATGAGTCGATCAATAGCATCACCAATGTTCACTCTTGCGTAGTCTGTGGTGAACTCGATGTCAAAGGTATCTAAGTAATACTCATAGAGTCGATATTCATAAGTGGAATCAAAACTTGAGATAGAGGATTTCACTGTGTCCGCTCTCGCCTTAAGAGTGGATTGCTCAGTTGTGGTCACCGCGTTATTGACAAAGGTGGTCTTATCCTTCTTCACCCCATCCGCTGTGGTATAGGTTGGATAATCATCATCCCCTGGAATTGCGGTGGTGTAGTACTCTTCAAGGGAGACTTCATCCTCACTATCGCTTCCTTCACCAAAGTCATAAATGGACTTTTGGATGATCATGAGATGAATACCATATTCACTTCTCACTCCGATAATGACACGACCCTCTTCATCCGCTAGAACCTTTTTACCAGAGGTACCGTCAAAAGGATCATCAATCCATCTATCAGAGGTAAGCTCCTCTAAGAAACCACCGCTGTGACTGCTGCCATCATAGTCAAAATTGACATCCTCGTTTGTAATCACAAATGGATTGTGGAGATTAAGGTATTGGTTCCAAATAATATTACGGGGATATAAAGCACTAGTGCCATCACAGACTTCATAACCATTCTCATCGGTTGTATCTTCAGCGTAGTAACCAAGAGCGTTAAACACTCCATAAGGAACCTCACCTAATTCAATATCCTTACCTTCACCGATGTGATCTTCTACAGTAGTGTCGGTGTTATTGAATTCACCAGTCACACCTAATCCTTCTTTAATAGTGGCATCCGCTTCTTCATTCTCTTCGACTGTGCTATGGGAGGCATAGGCAGTTTCATAGGCATAGATACCAAGCTTAAATTCATTCACAAAGCTTGTCGTGGTATCCATAATTCCCGCATCACCACCAGTGGAAGCCGAACTATCACTTGAGAAGAGTTCCGCCACATGGCCAAAGGAAGCCACAGAACCACTTCCTTCATCAGTTGTTCCTTTTTGTAACATATCTAAAGCCTGGACCATGGTCTTAGCTTCACTTTCTGTTATTGTGTCTCTGGTGAAGCTCCCGCTATCATCAGCGACAGAAAGGAGAATATGACGAATGTGATAAGGGAAGCGGGAGGAGGCCACGGTTTCCGTAGCTTCACCCGTATCAGAGATACCGATGTACTCTTCTCTTAATTCGTCAATGTGATTATCGAAGTACCAATCTTCGATTTCTTCTTTTTCAAGATTATAAATAAAGTACTCAAGGAGCTCGTCCTCATCCTCAAGTCCTAAATCAGCGAGATATTCACTCATCTCTGTATCGTAGCTAGTCCCATTAAGGGAAGCATCTTCTTTCGCGTTTTCTTTGGCGCCCTTTAAGTTCTTTTCCGCTTCGGTTTCAATCTCACTATAAGATTTAACTCCTTCTAGATCGCCTGTCTCAAAAATATATCTCGTAAGGGTCTCCATAATCGCATTGTAGAAAGTAGTGACACCACTTTCTGTATTACGATATTTCTGATAGAAATCATTCGTAATGAGAGATACCCTTTCTCCGTCATAACCAACAAAGGTAACAATGTCTGTTTTACTTTTAGTGACGGAGCATGAGCTTAAGCATAGTGCAGCGACGAAGCTAGTCATAAGTGCGACAGATAGTTTCGTTCTCTTCATTTCTTTGCCAACCTCCTAATTTACATAGCAAATATATTTTATATATTAGTGTTTGATAACGCAATAAAAAAGAAAACGAGTTTTCCAAAAATTTGGGACTGAATATTTTTGACTTTATAATTATAATAATTATATGTGTGATATTTTTCGTATCATTTGCAAATAATAAGCACATAAAAGTAAAATAATTATTCAGTGCGAGGTAACAACATGGAATACTTACGAGTCGAAGACCTTCATGTCAATGTTGAAGGCAAAGAAATACTTAGAGGAGTGAATCTCGTTGTCAACGAAGGAGAGACACTCGCTCTCTTTGGTCCTAATGGTCATGGTAAGTCCACCTTATTTTTAGCGATTATGGGTCATCCTAGTTATGTCGTTACCTCAGGAAAGATCTATTTTAAGGGAGTGGATATCACCGAGATGACTACTTCTGAAAGAAGTAAATTAGGATTATTCTTAGGAATGCAAGCTCCAGTGGAGGTTCCTGGAGTGGTTAACTCTGACTTTTTAAGAGCCGCAGTGAACGCCAGAAGAGATAAACCCATCTCCACAGTGGAGTTTTATCGTAAACTCAATGCCGCGATAGAAGAGGTAAAGATGACCTTTGATTTAGCCACTCGTGGATTAAACGAAGGTTTTAGTGGTGGAGAAAAGAAGAGAAACGAGATCCTTCAAATGGTTCTTCTCGATCCAGAATTCATCATGTTAGATGAGATTGATTCAGGTCTCGATGTTGATGCAATCACCATTATCAGTGAGTGTATCAAACACGAACAAGAAAAGGGAAAGACCCTCTTTGTTATCTCCCACTATGCGAGATTATTTGAGCAGATTAAACCCACTCGAGCTGTGGTTATGATTAATGGACAAGTGGTTTTAGAGGGTGGCCCTGAGCTTGTTGAAAAGATTGACGATGAAGGTTATGAATTCATCCGTAAAGATTACGGTATTAATATTGACAAGATTGAGGATGAAACCCCAATGAATCAAGTATCAATTGGAGCCTGTGCGGTTAAAGAAAATGCCAAGTAATAACAACTTTGTTTTTCATTCAATAAAAGATCTCTCTTCCCATAAGGGTGCTTTTAATTGTGCCATCAAAGGTTCTAATGTGGAGATCACAACCGCAGAAAATCTTGAGTTATATTTTATCTTATACATTGATAAAGAAGTGAATTTACATGTGACAGTTTCTAGGGATTGTGTTTTACACCTAGGTCTTATCTGTAAAAATATTGTCTCTCGTGTTTCCATTAGTGGCAATGTTGGTGAAAACGGTGAATTATATCTTTATTTTGCAGATTTTTCCGAAAATAAAAGCGATTTTACCTGGAGTTTTGATCTTGATGGCGCTAATTCTAAAGGGGTCATTAAAGTGGCATCAGTAAGTTCACATAAAGACATTAAACATTATGAGATTCTTATTAATCACAATAATGTTGGAACCTATGGTTTAACCGATTGTTATGGCGTGGCTAAAGATGAGTCTACTTTATCATTTATTGGTAACGGTCACATCTTTAAAGGAAAGAAAGATTCAAAAGCTGTGCAAAATTGTCGAGTCATGGTGTTTGATGAAAAAGCCAAAGGTGTGGTCAAACCCGTTCTTCAAATTGATGATAACGATATTGAAGCAAGCCATTTAGCAATCCTTGGGAAAATTAATCCCGAACAGATGTTTTATATGACAAGTCGTGGGTTAAGTGAAAGCATTGCTAAAGAACTCATTACCTATGGTTATTTAAATCCAATCTTAAATGGTTTTAATGATGAGGAGTGTAAAGATAATATCTCGAAACTCATGAGGGAGAAGATGTCATGATTAACGTTAAGAAAATCAGAAAAGACTTCCCTATGCTTAAAGGAAAGATGCAAGGTCATAACTTGATTTATTTTGATAATGCTTCGACCACCTTTAAACCCCAATGTGTTATTGATGAGAGTTCGAGATATTACCAAAAGGTCAACGCTAATTCTCACCGTGGTGACTATGACCTCTGCTACAACATGGATCAAGAGTTGTGGCATGCTCGTGAAGTTGTGGCGGGATTTGTTAATTGTGAACCCCGAGAAGTCGTCTTCACCGCAGGAACCTCAATGTCTATCAATATGGTGGCATGGGGTTATGGCTTAAAGAATCTTAAAGCGGGAGATGAAATTCTTATTAGTGAGAGCGAGCATGCTTCAAATGTCCTCCCTTGGACCAAACTTGTTGAACTTACTGGAGCAGTCGTTAAAAAGATTCCTCTTGATAAAGAAGGTCGTATTACTCTAGCAAATGTGAAAAAAGTTATTTCTGATAAAACGAAGGTAGTGTCTCTCGCTTCAGTTGGAAATGTCTTAGGTCATTTAATTGATGTTAAAGGTATTGCCGCTTTAGCTCACGAACATGGCGCAGTCATCCATATTGATGGAGCCCAGTCTGTCCCTCACATGAAGACTGATTTCAAAGATTTAGATATTGATTTCTTATCATTCTCTGGACATAAGATGTGTGGTCCCACTGGAGTTGGTGTCTTAGTGGGTAAGTATGATTTACTCGATAAGATGGATCCTCTTTTAGCGGGAGGCGGTATGAATGAGAAATATGATTTATGTGGAGCAGTAGAGTATCTCACCCCACCCTCAAAGTTTGAAGCGGGCACTCTTAATTTAGCGGGAATTCTTGGTCTCGCTAAAGCCATTGAGTACCTTGAATCGATTGGAATGGATGAAATCAATGACTATGTCATTGATCTTAAGAAATATTGTGTGGAGAAACTTAAAGATCTCGATAATGTCATTGTCTATAATCCACACTCAGAATGTGGAATTGTGACCTTTAATGTGAAAGATGTCTTTAGTCAAGATGAAGCCACTTATCTTAATTCTTGTGGGATAGCGGTAAGAAGTGGTGAACACTGCGCTAAAACTCTAAATGAATTCTTAAAAACACCGGCAACTTGCCGAGCATCATTCTATTTTTATAACACTAAAGAAGAGATTGATCAGTTTGTTGAGGTTTTAAAGAATGGAGGTAATTTCCTAGATGCCTACTTTAAGTAATGACATGATGAGAGCGATTATAATGGACCACTCCACAAATCCATCTTTTAAGCATGAACCTGTGGGAGATGGTTACGACAAAGTCCACATGCACTCCGATAATTGTATCGATGATATCGATGTCTTTCTTAAAATAGAAGGCGATAAGGTTGTGGATGCTTGCTTTACTGGAAGAGCCTGCGCTATCTCCACCTCATCCACTGATATTATGTGTTCTCTTATCATAGATAAGAGCAAAGAAGAAGCTCTTCATATTATTGACCAATACAACAAGATGATTCATGAAGAGGATTATGATGAAGAAGTATTAGATGAAGCTTTAGCGTTTCAAAATACAAGTAAACAAGCCGCACGAATTCGCTGTGCAACTATCGGCTGGACTGCCGCACAAGAGATGATAAAGAAGGATTAATGATGCCAAAAGAAGATTTTGATAACGACGAATTTAGAGAAGAACTTAAAAAGGACGACTATAAGTACGGCTTTAAAGACGAAGATCCTTCTATTTTTAAGACGGACAAAGGTTTAAACGAAGATGTCATTAGAACCATATCCGCTCTTAAAGGTGAGCCTGATTGGATGCTTGAATTCCGCCTTAGAGCCTATCATCAATTTCTTAAGTTACCTCTACCTGACTTTGGTCCAGACTTAACCCACATTGATTATGATAGTTATACATACTTTACTCGTCCAACAGATAAGGAAGTTCGTAGTTGGGATGAAGTTCCTGAGACCATTAAAAACACCTTTAATAAATTAGGTATTCCTGAAGCAGAGCAAAAATATCTTTCTGGAGTGGCCACTCAATATGAATCCGAAATGGTTTATCACAACATGCTTAAAGAAGTTGAAGATAAAGGAGTTATCTTTCTCTCCACAGATATGGGTCTTAAGCTTTATCCTGATCTCTTTAAGAAATATTTTGGAAGTGTTGTTTCGATGAGTGATAACAAGTTTGCCGCTCTTAATAGTGCGGTGTGGTCAGGTGGATCCTTTATCTATGTTCCTAAAGGTGTTCACCTTGATAAACCCCTTCAATCCTATTTTAGAATTAACAATGAAAAGTCTGGTCAATTTGAAAGAACCCTTATCATCGTAGATGAAGGTGCAGAAGTCCATTATGTGGAGGGATGTACCGCTCCAATATACTCAAAAGACTCTCTTCATGCCGCAGTTGTAGAGATTATTGTCCTGAAAGATGGAAAATGTCGTTATAGTACGATTCAAAACTGGTCAGATAATATTCTCAATCTTGTTACCAAGAGAGCAGCGGTATATGAAAACGGCACTATGGAGTGGATTGATGGAAACATTGGGAGTATGACTAACATGAAATACCCCTCTTGCATCTTAAAAGAACCCTATGCAAAAGGGACTTGTATCTCTATTGCGGTAGCAGGCGCTAACCAATTTCAAGATGCTGGAGCAAGAATGATCCACGAAGCCCCAAATACAGTGTCAGATATTGTTTCTAAGTCTATTGCCAAAAATGGTGGGAAGGTTAACTATCGAGGCACTGTAAGAATAAATAAAAACGCACACAATTGTAAGGCCCACATTGAGTGTGACACCCTTATTTTAGATGATGCGTCCTGGAGTGACACCATTCCCGTCAATGAAGTTAATAACAATACATCCTATATTGAACATGAAGCCACAGTCTCAAAAATCAATGCAGAACAACTCTTCTATCTAATGTCTAGAGGCCTCAGTCAAGAGGATGCAACCCTTATGATCGTCATGGGATTCATTGAACCTTTCTCCAAAGAACTCCCCATGGAATATGCAGTGGAACTCAATCAACTTATCAAAATGGACATGACGGGTTCAGTAGGATAATGGATTACGATTTCGACATCATTGTAGTCGGCGGCGGTCACGCTGGCTTAGAAGCGGCTTTTGCGTCCGCACACATGGGTCATAAGACCCTTCTTTTGACTTTAAATTTTTCTAAGATTGGTAATATGCCCTGTAATCCTTCAATCGGAGGAAGCGCCAAAGGGATTGTCGTGAGAGAAATTGATGCTCTAGGGGGTATGATGGGTAAGATTGCGGATCTCAATTACCTCCAAATGAAGATGCTTAACACCGGAAAAGGACCCGGAGTGCGTTGTTTAAGGAGCCAACAAGATAAGCTTGTTTATCCAAAAAACATGCAAAACGCAGTCAAAGAGTGTGAAAACCTCACCTGTCTAGAGAAAATGGTGGATGATTTGCTCCATGACGAGAAGAGAGTTTATGGAGTTATTTGTAGTGATGGGACAAAATTTACCGCTCAAGCGGTGATCTTAACTACTGGAACATATATGAATGCGGAAACCTTTAAGGGAAGTGAGAGAAAGGTTGAAGGACCAGAAGGCGAAAAGACTTCTGTTAATATCTCTAAGAAGCTTGAAGAGATGGGTATCTCTCTCTATAGATTAAAGACTGGAACCCCACCGAGAATTAAAAGAGATTCCATAGATTTTTCAAAAGCGAAGGTTGAACCAGGAACTCCTGGTAAGCTTGCCTTCTCTTATGAGACCGAGAAATTTGTTCCTATTGAAGATCAGATTGTCTGTCATTTAATCTACACTACAGAGTTAACCCACAAAATTGTAAGAGAGAACTTAGATAAAACTTCATTATATAGTGGTTTACTTGTGGGGACTGGCCCTCGTTATTGCCCCTCGATTGAAACAAAGATTGTAAACTTTCCCGATAAAGAGAGGCATCAATTATTTCTTGAACCTGAATCTTTAGAAACGGATTCAATCTATCTACAAGGTTTCTCAACCTCGATGGAAAAGTCGATTCAAGATGAAATGGTTCATTCCCTTCCCGGTTTAGAACACGCCGTAATTCTTAAGTATGGTTATGCCATTGAATACGACGCCATTAAAACAGAAGAATTTGATGAAACTTTAAAGATCAAGAAATGGGATGGTTTATATATTGCTGGTCAAATCTGTGGCACTAGTGGATATGAAGAAGCTGCGGGTCTTGGTTTGGTCGCGGGTATAAATGCAGTCAGAAATATAGAGGGCAAATCCCCCTTTGTCCTTAAAAGAGATCAAGCATACATTGGAGTGATGATTGATGATCTGGTGACAAAAGGAACAGAAGAGCCCTATCGTCTTTTATCTTCTCGAGCGGAGTATCGACTTCTCCTCCGTCACGATAACGCTGATGCTCGATTGACAAAGATTGGTCATGACATTGGCCTCATCAGCGATGAAAGATATAATAAGTTTCTTTTAAAACAAGATAAAATATCAAAGACTTTGTCTTTGATAAAATCTATCAAAGTCTCAAATAATGTTTCATTAAATGACTATTTAGAGGATCTTGATATGGCCACTACTAAGAACGGGACACCCCTAGAGGAAATTATTAAAAGGCCTTATGTCAAGCTATCTGAGATTATAAATTTCATTCCTGAACTCTATGACTGTGAGCTAAGTGATGATGAAATAGATGAAATAGAAATCAATCTTAAGTATGAAGGATATATTAAAAAGCAAGAAAGAGAGGCTAATAATTCTCGTAAACTTGAGAATATGACCATTCCTGATAACATTGATTATCTTCATCTTGATGGTCTAGCCATAGAAGCCAGAAGTAAACTAGATAAGATTAGACCCACTAATATAGGACAAGCTTCTCGTATTTCTGGAGTGAATCCTAGTGACATTTCCATCTTAATAATGTCGATTAAAAAGCGTAAGATATAACTAACATGAGAGCAGAGACAATTAAAAAAGCATTGCTATCTAATGGACTAAATTGCACTGATGAACAAGCGGGCAAGTTATCTTTTTTAATTGATCTTACTCTAGACAAGAATAAGTCATTAAACCTCACCGCAGTAAGAGATGAGAATGACTTCTTGTACAAGATGATTCTTGATAGTCTCCTTGTTTTAAGAAACCTTGGTCTCAATAATGCTTATATTCTTGATGTCGGTACCGGTGGTGGATTCCCTGGATTGCCTCTTGCGATTATGGTGCCGAATTGTAAATTTGTCTTACTTGATTCCACAAAAAAGAAGATTAACCATGTCCGAGATGTGGTTTTAAAACTTGGTCTACAGAATGTTATATGTGTTGATGGGAGAGCAGAAGATTATGTAAGAGAGAATTCCGCTATGTTTGATGTCGTCGTCACTCGTGCTGTCGCCTCTCTTCCCATTCTTTGTGAACTTTGTAGTCCCGCTCTTAAAGTCGGTGGCATTATGGTGGCCTACAAAGGAGAAGACACCTATGTAGAAATCAACAGTGCTACTAATGCGATGCACGTTCTTAAATTATCTGTTGTGACCGCCACCCAGTATCTTCTTCCAGCTGCTACTGGTTATCATTATTACGTCATCATTCGTAAAGATGGAAAGACTCCATCGGCTTATCCTCGTAAATATTCGCTTATTTCTAAAAAACCTTTATAATTGCATATTTCGTGCATTTTTTTGAAAATCTCTGCAATTTGGCAGTGATTTTTTGTTTTTTATGTACGTTGTGGACGCACACTTTCAATAGTCAATCTATTGATTTCATAAATCATAGATTTTATAATAATTTCAACTTCAGGGCGGAGGTGCAATTCCTCGACCGGCGGTATACCCCGCAAGCGCAAGCTGAACTTGTGAAATTCAAGTGGCGACAGTAAAGTCTGGATGAAAGAAGATTTTGTACATTTCGCCTTGTAGTGGAGGCGATTTTTTTAATGTCTACAACTAACATTGTGAGAATGGTTATCGCCATCGTCTTGATCTTGGTGGTGCTTGTATATGTTTACTATAAGCATCATCACCATGGTCATGTGATGACACTCAATCTCATTGCGAGAACCGCAATATTTTCATCGTTCTCTGTCATCCTCTATGTTGTTCCGTATCTTAAGTTTCCATTACCTATCTTTCCATCGTTTCTTGAGATTCACTTTGATGAAGTTCCCGCTTTAATTGCAACCTTTGCTTATGGAACGAACGTGGGTGTCGCTATCATCTTTATTAAGACAGTCATCAAGTTACCTTTTACCACTACACTATGTGTTGGTGAGCTCGCGGATCTTCTCTATGGATTAGTGCTCGTAATACCCGCAGGGATGTGGTACAAGCGTCACCACAACTTTAAGGGTGGACTTGTTGCCTCTATCATTGGTGCCGTTATTCAAATTGCAGTGGCCTCTTTTGTGACGTCTTGGCCCATTCTTGATTTCTATATGGCGGTTATGGGTTTCACAGAGGAGCAGATTTTATATATGTGTCAATTGGTTAATTCCAATGTTACTTCTCTTGGTTGGACCTTCTTACTGTGGGTTGCCCTGCCTTTTAACGCTTTAAAAGATGTCATTGTTGTGGTTTTAACCCTTCTTCTCTATCGTGCTCTGCGTTCCTTTATTGATAAAGCGTACTATGGAAGAAAGAAATCTGTCTAAATACCATAGACTTTAAATTTTATCTATAAAATTAAAGATACTTGGTATAGAATATTAGCATTATGGAGACCAGGAAGAGTAAATACCAAAACTACCGCTTGTCTCTCGGTCAAAAAAATGACGATATTTTAAAAACCCAATCTAATACGCGAAGTGATAACTCCACTCTTCCAATGGATGAAGTTATCGCCGTGAGTGCAGAAGAAAATCCTAAATATAAAGACCGCCACTTAAGGAACAGGGTCATATATACAAGTGTGGTGGGCGCTCTCATCTTAGCGCTTATTATTGTTTTGGTTGTGTTAGCTATCATTTATTTCTAATGGGAGAGGGGAAAGAATATGAAAGTATCAATTGCGATTGATGGTCCAGCGGCTGCGGGTAAATCCACAGTAGCGAAGATTGTCGCGAAAAAACTACATATCACCTATATTGATACCGGTGCGATGTATCGTGCTTATACTTACTATTGCCTCGAACATGGAATAGATTGCCAAGATGAGGCCGCTTGTTGTGCGGTCATTGATGAGGTCAATATTGAGCTCCTTCCTGGAGATAAGGTTTTATGTAATGGTGAGGATGTTTCAGAAGCAATTAGAACTCCTTATGTTTCCTCTCAAGTTTCCTATATTGCCTCCTATAAGGATATTCGTTTAGCCCTTGTTGAAAAGCAACGTGAGATGGCGGGTCGTAAATCAGTCATTATGGATGGAAGAGATATTGGAACCTATGTCTTACCTAATGCGGATGTCAAGATCTATCAAATAGCCTCGGTAGAGACAAGAGCTATTCGTCGTTATGATGAGAACATCTCTAAGGGTATTGACTGCACTCTTGAAGAAGTCCTTGAAGATGTCAGAAAACGTGACTACATAGATTCTCATAGAGATTTTGCCCCTTTAAAGGCCGCTCCTGATTCTGTCCTCCTCGATACTTCTTATCTCACTGTGGATCAAGTGGTGGATGCCATCATTGAAATTGTCGAGGAAAAGATGGGTAAGGAGGTCTTAACCTTAAATGGCTAGTCGACTTCCCCTTGTGGCCATTGTTGGAGCGCCAAATGTGGGTAAGTCCACAATTTTTAATCGTCTTTTAGGTGAAAGGCGCGCCATAGTGGATGACACTCCAGGAATTACAAGAGATCGTCTTTATGGGATTATGGAGTGGAGAGGTCATCAGTTTTCTTTAGTGGATACCGGAGGTATCGAATTAAGTGATGCCCCCTTTCAAAAGCAAATCCGTATGCAAGCGGAAGTAGCGATTGATGAAGCGGATGTCATTGTCTTTGTGGTCGATGGAATCCTTGGTCCCACAAGCGATGATCGAGAAGTGGCAAGGATCCTTAAGGATTCAGGGAAACCGATTATCTTTTGTGTCAACAAAGTGGATGATGTTATCCATATTGGTCTCGCTCATGAATTCTATTCTCTCTCTTTAGGTGAGCCCATTGCGATTTCCTCTCTTCATGGTGTGGGTATTGGTGACTTACTCGATAAGATTGTCTCTCTTCTTCCTCAACTAGAGGAGGTAGAATCCCCACAAGGAACAGTCTTCTGTATTATTGGAAGACCTAATGTCGGGAAGTCTTCTTTAGCGAATGCCATCTTAAATGAAGAGAGAGTCATTGTTTCTGACATCTCTGGAACCACAAGAGACGCCATTGACACCTATTTTGAAAAAGATGGACAGAAATATACAGTTATTGATACCGCAGGTTTAAAGAAAAAAGGTAAAATCTACGAAAGCATCGATAAATATTCCGCTATCAGAGCCTTACGAGCGATTGAGAGAAGTGAGATTGTTCTTTTGGTTATTGATGGTCATGAAGGAATTGTCGATCAAGATAAACACATCATTAGCTATGCTACTGACCTTAAAAAAGCGATTATAATTGTGGTTAACAAATGGGACTTAGTGGAAAAAGACGAGAACACGATGAGCGAGTTTACCAAAAAGGTGAGAAACGAATACAAGTTTCTCGGCTATGCTCCGATAGTGTTTGTCTCCGCCCTTAAGGGCAGCAGACTCAATACTTTATTTGATGCTCTTAAGATGGTAAATGAAGCCTATCATACGAGAGTGACCACGGGTCTGTTAAACACTGTTATTCATGAAGCCACTAGGCTTAATGAACCCCCTCACTTCAATGGTGGGAGAATTAAAGTTCTCTACGCCACGCAAGTGAGCACTGCACCCCCAACCATTGTTCTTTCGGTGAACAATCCGGAATGGATGCACTTCTCATACATTCGTTATTTAGAGAATCAACTCCGTCAAGCTTTTAACTTTGACGGCACCCCTATTCGTTTTGTCTTAAAAAAGAGAGGTAAACAAGATGATTAAGGTTGGTATTATAGGTGCAGGCAGTTGGGGAACCACTCTTGCCCAAGTATTGACAGATAATAAAATCCCTGAGGTAACTATCTATTCTTTGAGTGAGAAAGATGTGAGTGACATCAACACCCTTCATAGGAACATGACATATTTTCCCGACTACCTCTTAAGTGAAAATATCAAAGCCACCTCTTCTTTTGAAGAAGTAGTGAAGGATAAGGACCTTCTCGTCCTCTCTGTTCCCACAGTGGCAATGAGAGATGTTCTATCTAAGGTTGCCCCCTTAATTAATAAGAAAGTTATCTTAGTTAACACCGCGAAGGGATTTGATCCATCCACACGAGAAACGATGATGAATCTCATTAGAGAAGTGATTCCTAGTGAGAAGTATCGTGGAGTGGTCTCTCTTATTGGACCAAGTCATGCTGAAGAGGTGATAGAAAGAGACTTAACATGTATATGTTCAGTCTGTCGGGATGAAGAGGTTTCAAGGGAAGTGGCCAAAACCTTCTCTAATAACTATCTTCGTGTTTACACAAATACAGATGAGATGGGAAGCGAGATCTGTGCGGCACTTAAAAATGCCATTGCCATTGCTTCCGGTATCTTAGAAGGATTAGGGTATGGAGATAACGCGAGAGCGGCGCTCTGTTGCCGAGGAATATTCGAGATAGCGCGAGTAGTCCTTGTCCATGGAGGGCATCGAGAAACCATCCTTGGTCTCACGGGTCTAGGAGACCTTGTCGTGACCTGTTATTCATTTCACTCCCGTAACTTTTGTGCGGGGCTCGAGATTGGTAAAGACGACGACGCCAAACATTTTCTGGAGACGAATACAAAAACCGTCGAAGGTCTTAAAACCATTCAAGTAGCCTATGATATGGCCAAAGAAGATGGGCTTGAACTCCCCATCATCGACGCACTATATCGCATCATTTATGAAGGCGCTAAACCCTCGCAGTTAGTGGATGAGCTCATGACTCGTCCCCTAAAAGCAGAACGAATCAAAGGAGATTGATTTATGAAATTAAACAAGACGGATATCGCGGATGTTCTCTTCGAGAAAGGCGGATTTACGAGAAGAGAAAGTGATGCTGCTGTGGATCTTGTTTTTGAGACGATGAGAAAAGCGATGCTCGCTGGAGAAGAGATTAACATTTCTAACTTCGGTCGCTTCGTTCCTATTGAGAAACAATCCCGTGTGGGGACAAACCCCAATAGTCACACTCAAATCGAGATACCTTCAAGAAAGACAGTGGTGTTTCACCCCGCAAAGACACTAAAAGCCTCTTTAAACAAGTAAGTAATTCACAAACATGAATGGTCTAGATTTCTTTCACCTTTTAGCAGCGGAATTTAAGAAGAAGAATTTCTCTCTCTACCTTGTCGGTGGGACGGTAAGAGATATTCTTCTCTTTCGCCCTGTCACCAATTACGACTGTGTGACAGATGCTACTCCCCAAGAGGTGAAAGAGGTCCTCTCTAATTACAAGTTAGATGATTCCTTCAAGCAGTATGGAGTGATGACCCTAAAAAATGAGGGTCTTCACTTCGATATTGTGACTTTAAGAAAAGAGAAACACTATAAAGATTCTCGTCATCCCACAAAGATTGAATATGTGAAATCCATTAATGAAGATTTCCCGAGAAGGGACTTTACCATTAATGGTCTTTATATGGACTCTAATAATGTCATCATCGATCTAGTGGAAGGACAAAAAGATTTAGAGAATCGAGTAATAAGAACGATTGGCAAACCCCAGGCGAGAATAGTGGAGGACCCCCTTCGTATTGTTCGTGCACTGCGCTTCGCTCTCGACCTTGATTTCACTCTTGATAAGAAGCTCTCTAAAGTCATGAAGAGAAAATCTAAACTCTTAAAGAAACTTAATCCGGAAAAGATTAAGCAAGAAGTGAGCAAGATTCAAACTACTGATGATAAAAAGAAGAAGAAAATGCTCGAGAATTTCGCTATCAATTCCATATTAGAGAAAGTAAAATAACAATATGATTACCGACGCTCTTGACTTTCGTTATCTCTTACTTGCCAACTACAAGAAACTCAAACTCACTGAGAATGAACTTGTGGTTATTTTAATGATTGATCAACTTATCTCTGAGAATAATCCTCTTATTACCGCGGACCTTCTCTCCCTTAAGATGACACTTGATCCAAAAGAAATCGATAGCATTTTGGCATCCCTTTTAAAGAAACACTACATTGAATATGTCTCCACAAGTCGGGGAACCGCGACGACTCTTGAACCTCTTAAGGAAATCTTATTTAATGAGTTTCAACTCACTATGGCGCAGCAAGACCTCAAAGAAAAAGCCAAGACAAGAACCATCTTTGATGATAATATCTACACAACATTTGAGAAGATTCTCTCCAGAAATCTCTCTCCTGTGGAGGTTGATAAAATCACTTCTTGGCTTGAGTATGGTCATAGTGAAAGTGAGATTATCGACGCCTTAAAAGAAGCTGTAGGCAGAAACAAAAAGACCCTTAAGGAAGTGGATCGTATTTTACTCTCTTGGGAAGTCAAACAAGATCGAGAAAGTGAAGGTGTTTCTCCTATTACCAAAGACTGGGATAAGAATCTTGAACAGACGATAGAAATATCTAAATCAAAAGAAGATAAATCCGGTAATGATAAATAAAGGTAGTGTATCAAAAATTCTTGATTACATTGAGACTCTTTTTCCTGACGCAGGATGTGAATTAGAGTATCACCAAGACTATGAACTCGCGATTGCGGTCATGCTTTCCGCTCAGACAACTGATAAGAAAGTCAATGCGGTAACCAGAGTTCTTTTTCATAAGTATCAAACCCTAGAAAGTCTCGCTATCGCGGATGTCAAAGATATTGAAAATATCATAAAAACAATTGGGTTATACCGAAATAAAGCAAAAAATGTCGTTCTTTTTAGTCAGAAATTACTTACAGATTTTAATGGAATTTTACCAAGTGATAAAGAGCATTTAACCACTCTTCCAGGAATAGGAAATAAATCCGCTGGTGTGATTCGAGCCGAGGTTTTCAAGATCCCTGATTTAGCGGTGGACACCCATATCTTAAGAGTGAGTCAACGCTTAGGAATTATGCCGAAAGGTTCTACTCCTGATGCGACGGAGAAAAGGTTAAAAGAACTTATTAAAAAAGAAAGATGGATCAAAGCCCATCATCTCTTTATTCACTTCGGTCGCTACTTTTGTACCGCTCGCTCACCAAAGTGTTCTAACTGTGTTCTAAAGGGCAAGTATTGTCATTATTCTGAGAAGTAAATCTTCTCAACAGCATCCATATATTTGAGGCGAGGATTATAAGACCTCTCCACTAAAATTCCCTTTTCTTTAATCTCTTCATAACTAAGAGATTTTTTTGGCCCGTTGCGGTAACGCTCAATTATGTATTTAGCGTCAATAAGATAAACTTCATCTTTAAGCTCAAACTCAATAATAAAGAAGGCAATGCCCCCATGTCTTAATACTCTTTCAAGATGCTCTATTTGATGGAGTTCAATATTAGCAAATGGGAAGGATGTTCGACTCTTGGTGTTCTTCGCTTCAAAGTCGATATAGCGGCCTTTATAGACCCCATTATAGTCAGTAGTGGACTGCTTTTCGAAATAAGCATCCGTAATTCTCGCTCCCTTTGAATAGTCCACTTTCACAATATTTATCGGTGTGGGTCTTTTAGTGATCACACAGACATCTTGGTCACGATACCACTCATTAGAGGCATTGATATCATCTTCGAGGTTCATTCCTCGATTGGCTTCACTGCCTTTTTTGTTATATGTCTTTTTGGTTTGAGAGTTCTTATATTCTCTCCCATCAGGGTAGCGGATCATAGGTTCTTTATATCCTCCCTAATCAGAGCATCGTATTCTTCTGTGGTCACTGTCCCTCCATCACTGAGTTTACGAACGGCCTTTTGTATAGGTGCGGGTAGCTTACTCTGCTTTTTAAGTAATTCTTTGTAGTGAACAAAGACGATGTCTTTTTTCTCTATGAAGGCATTCCAAAGCTTCATGAGCATCACTGCGTCATATTCTGGATCGTGAGCAACCCCCTCTTCTGGCTCCACTTCAAAAATCTCGCACGCATGGACGAGAGAGAGCATCTGGTTATCTTCATCTCTCACATATTCTGAAAAGAGAGATAAGAAATCAAGATAGTTCTTTTGAATGTTTTTACACTTCTCCATCGGAGCGTTTAGGTTATATGAAATCGTGGATCCTAATATAGTCATATCGTGGGTTCCATAGGTGACAAAGAGAGTATTCTTTGCACTGTTACCTAAATACTTATAGAGCTTATCCATGGCCACCATAAAAGTAACTCCATCTCTCTCTAAGATTTCATCACTTAGTCCTGTGAGATTCTCTACATATTTACCAATCTTATTCTTGGGTTTAACTAAGACTTTAAAAGACTTTTTATATCTTCTGACAACGTGGTCTTTATCGACCACGCCAATGACCGCTCCGATAGCGATACACTCATGAGAATACTGGGTTCCTTCAAAATCGAGGAAGCAGATATTTTTATGACTAGCGAGGATTTTTGATAATTTTTTCATCCCTTTTATTCTATCAAAAACCCAGGGCTTTTACACTCTTTCTTTATTGAAGTAAGCCCTAGTGTAATATATAATATTAAACGTCTATGAAGAAGGATTTATCTCTCACTAGTGACGCCATTCTCAACAAAGTGTTTTCCGAGGCTGAGCATGGTTATAATGCTTTGGAAGTTGATGAGTTTCTCGACCTTGTTCTCGATGATTATAGACACCTTGAGAAGTGTCAAATCGTTGCCACAGAAGAGTATGAAAAACTCGTTCGTGATGTCGAGGCTCTTAAGCAACAATGCGCCACTCAAACCCTAGAGATAGAGAGATATAAAAGTAGACTCAAAGGAATCAAAGAATCCGATGCAGTCAGTCGAGAGAATCTCGACCTTGTCTCTCGCATCAGAGTCTTAGAAAAAGTTTTATATGATCAAGGGATCGACCCGACATCAATAAAATAAAACAACCTTCGATCTGGATAATTACTGGCGATTTAGTCGTTAGAGGAAAGTCCATGCTCGCACGAGCTGCGATGCTCGTAGTGATTATGCTAGCGGAAATAAATAACGCTAGGCATGTAGGAGTACATGACGGCGACGATCTTCCCTCTGGGAGTGGGAGTCACAAAGTGCCACAGAGACGAGCTTATGAGCAATCATAAGATGAAACGTTGGTAAACCCCATAAGCGAGAAACCTAAAATATGGTAAGGGAAATCACTATTAGAGAAATGAATCGAATGTGGTAGGGAAACCTAGATAAATTATTATCCTCGACAAAACATGGCTTATAGGATCGAATACTCATTTTCATTAAAAGACTTATGAACACCCCGACAAAACTCACCTTTAGTCGTATCGTGGTAGTGATTGCTCTTATCATTACCCTTTTTGTCTTAGCGTTTTGTCGTAATCTCGATGTTCCCATTCTTGGAGACACCGGAATCAATGTTGTCTTTTTAGTGGTGTTTGGAGTCTTTATCCTCGCTTGTATCACCGATATGATTGATGGCCATATGGCGCGCTCAAGAGATCTTATCACCGACCTTGGGAAGTTCCTTGATCCGGTGGCGGATAAGCTACTCATCGACGCTCTTCTCATCTTTCTCATCGCTCCAAGCATCTTTGCGCCTTACGCGAGTGATAGTCAACTCAACATCAATGTCTTCTGTGTCATTATTTTTATCGCCAGAGACATCACTGTGGATTCTTTAAGATTTATCGCCGCCAATAAGAATGTCGTTATTGCGGCGAACATGTGGGGCAAGGCCAAGACTGTCTTACAGATGGTCGCTCTCTCCTTTGTCCTTCTTAATGGTTGGCCCTTCTCTTATTTTGATAGTGGGTGGGCAAATGGAATTCATATCACTGACTTTATTGTCTACATCGCTACCGCGGTGTCCTTAATATCTGGAATTATCTATATTGTGCAAAATAGAAAAGTCTTCTCTTCTAAGAAAGAAGTTAAGGAAGTAGAAGAGAGTAGTGAAGGAGAAAACTAGTTATGAAAGAAACAGTGAAGTTACTTCAAGAGAAATGTCGCGACTTCGAAGTCACAATTGGCAGTGTGGAATCATTTACTGGAGGAGAGTTTGCTCATACCATTACCTCTGTTCCAGGAGCGAGTCACTTCTTTAAGGGTGCGCTAGTGACCTATGCGACAGAAGAGAAGAATCGTCTCTTAGGAATCTCTTACCATGACATTGATGTTAATGGTGTGGTCTCAGGGGAGATTGCCCGCCAGATGGCGGATTCAGGAAGAAGGAAACTCAATGTGGACTACTGTATCTCCTTTACTGGTAATGCCGGACCAGAGGTCATGGAAAAGAAGGAAGCGGGAGAAGTCTATATCGCTATCTCCACCTATGAGGGAACCGAAGTCTATGACTATCACCTCAAAGGAAAGAGGAGAGAGATACAACACAAAGCAATTTTAATTGCTTTGGATTTACTTCTTTCTCAAATTGAAAAAATAAATATCCAAAAACAGGGATAAGTGACCCTAATGTATATATAGACATAAGGAGGTTTAGAAGAAACTGATATGGCTAATGATGAAAAAAATCTTGATGACACCTTGAAAGAAATTGAAAAGATGTTTGGTAAAGGCTCAGTGATGAGACTTGGTGATCGACCCAGTGTTGACGTCGATGTTATCCCCACAGGTTCTCTTCTCCTCGACGAGTGTCTTGGAGTGGGAGGATATCCTAAAGGTCGTATTGTGGAAATCTTTGGACCCGAATCTAGTGGTAAAACCACCCTTGCCCTACACGCGATAGCGGAGTGTCAAAAGAAAGGTGGAAGAGCCGCTTTTATCGATGCGGAGCACGCCGTCGATCCGGTATACGCCAAAGCCCTAGGAGTAGATATTGATGAGCTCATCCTCTCCCAACCTGATAGTGGGGAACAAGCTCTTGAGATTGTCCAGATGCTTGCGGCCTCAAATGCCTTTGATTTAATTATTGTCGATAGTGTGGCGGCACTTGTCCCTCAAGCGGAGCTTGAAGGAGAGATGGTGGATTCCAGTGTGGGTATGCAAGCCCGTCTCATGAGTAAAGCCCTTCGTAAGATTACCGGCACTCTCAACAAGAGTGAAACCGCGGTCATCTTTATCAATCAACTTCGTGAGAAGGTCGGAGTGCTCTATGGTAATCCTGAGACCACTAGTGGTGGTAGAGCCCTTAAGTTCTACGCTTCTATCCGTCTTGATATCCGACGTAGTGAAGCCATTAAACAAGGAAACGAAATTATTGGAAACACCGTGAAGGTGAAAGTAGTGAAGAACAAGGTTTCTCCACCTTTCAAATCTTGTGATCTTGATATTATCTATGGTAAGGGCATCTCTAAGAGTGCAGAGATTCTTGAACTCGCTGTGGAGAAAGGGATTATCAATAAATCCGGATCGTGGTTTGAGTATGATGGCGCGAAGATCGGTCAAGGCCGAGAGAACGCTAAAGAGTACATTGAAAACACCCCTGGACTCTACGATGAACTCAAAGAAAAGATCGTCGCCTTAAGAAAAAGCGAGTAGAAATCCTCATTCTTTCTATCTCCTCTAAATAAAGTTTTATTATTTGGTTTTATTAGAATATAATAAAAGTGTGCTTATAGAGCACTTTATATAAATTCTCAATACCAGAACTTTTATTAATGCGATAAGCAAATAATATACATTCAACCTTTGAGACTTTATTTATGGCCACATGACGTGGCACTAGACATAGAAAGGACTATTTTAAGATGATTTTCGCAGGCATTGAAAACGGAGGTCTTCTTGCTCTAACTATCATTTTAACCGCCCTCGCTGGCATCGCCATTGGGATTGCGTGTGCCATCTTTATTCCCTTCTTTAGATATCGTGTAAGAATGGATAAACACAACAAAGCTCTTCGTGATGCGGAGATAAAGGCGGATCATATTATCAAGAATGCCCAACTTGATGGTAAACAAGCAGCATATGAATTAAAGCAAGAAGCTGACAAAGAAATTAAAGAAAAGAAGAACGACTTAGCCGCTCAAGAACAAAAGCTCTTTCAAAGAGAGCAATCGATTGATCGAAGAGATGCCTCAATCGCTGCCAAAGAGGCAAACGTCGAAGAGAGACTCGAAGAGGTCAATAGAAAAAGTAAAGAATACGATAAGAAGAGTGCTTCTCTCCAAGAGAAGATTGATTCTATTATCTCTGAACTCGAAAGAGTGAGTAATATGAGTGTCCAAGAAGCCAAGGACGAACTTTTTGCGCAAGTTGAAAGCAAGACTTCAAAAGAGATGGCCGCTTATATTAAATCTCGAGAGGAAGAAGCCAAAGAACAAGCGGATGAAAACGCCAAAGAGGTTCTTGGTTTAGCGATGACCCGTTGGGCGCAAGAGGTCACCACTGAAAGAACAGTCTCGGTCGTTTCTCTCCCTAACGATGAGATGAAAGGTCGTATCATCGGTCGTGAAGGTCGTAACATCCGTACCTTAGAGCAACTCTTAGGAGTGGATCTCATCATTGATGACACTCCTGAGGTCATTACTATCTCTTGTTTTGACCCCATTAGAAGAGAGGTCGCAAGATTAACTCTTGAACAACTCGTCAAAGATGGCCGTATCCAACCTGGCCGTATTGAAGAGATTGTCGAGAAGTGCAAGAAAGAAGTGGAAGGATCCATTGAGAAAGCGGGAGAAGAAGCCGCTCTCAAACTTGGATTACCGAGAATTAATAAAGAACTTCTTAACTATGTTGGACGACTTAAATATCGTACGAGCTATGGGCAGAACATGCTCGAACACTCTGTTGAGGTGGCTTATCTTGCGGGCATCATGGCCGCAGAACTCGGCCTTGATCAAAATCTCGCTAAGAGAGCGGGACTCCTCCACGATATCGGTAAAGCCGCCGACTTTGAAATGGAAGGAAGCCATGTCGAGATTGGGACTCATCTCTGTAAGAAGTATGGAGAGCCAGAAGTGGTTATCAATGCGGTGGAGAGTCACCACGACGATGTGGAGAAGAAGTTTGTCATCTCTTGCTTAGTGCAAGCCGCTGATACACTCAGTGCGGCGCGTCCAGGAGCGAGAAGTGAAATCTTAGAGAACTACATCAAACGTATTGAAAAGCTTGAAGAGATCTGCAATGAATACGATGGTGTGTATCAATCATACGCTATGCAATCTGGAAGAGAGATTAGAGTCATGGTCATTCCTGAAAAGGTTGACGATCTCACCGCGGCGAAGATGGCAAGAGAAATTAAGGAGCGCATCGAGAACGAGATGACCTATCCTGGCACCATTAAAGTGTCCGTCATTCGTGAATATCGAGCGATAGAAACCGCAAAATAGAAACTAGGAATAAGAATGCGAATTTTATTCCTTGGTGATATTGTTGGATCTCTCGGAAGAGAGGTCGTCAAAGAAAAAGTCTCCACTTATGTTAATAAGTATGGAATTGATTTTGTCATTGCTAATGGAGAAAACGCCACCCATGGTAAGGGGTTAATTTACCGCCACTATCAAGAGCTTATTGATGCCGGAGTGGATTGTATTACCCTTGGTAATCACTATAACTCCAAAAAGGAAATTCGTAGTTATATCGATAATGTCGACCGCCTCATTCGTCCAGTTAATTTGGTCGAATCTTTTCCTGGTGTGGGGACCGAGGTCTATGAGGTAGATGGTGTGAATATCCGGGTCACTAATATTTTAGGGACCGCGTTTATGAATGATGTCTTAGTCTCTTCTCCTTATAACGCTTTAATGGAGATATTAGAGGATGAAGAGAATGAGAAGGCCCCTATTCATATCGTTGATTACCACGCCGAGGCCACTGGTGAGAAGATTGGTTTTGCCTATGCCTTTGATGGGAAAGTGTCCGCGGTACTTGGGACCCACACTCATGTGCAGACAAGAGACGCAAAGATCCTCCCCCAAGGAACAGGCTATATCTCTGATGTCGGGATGTGTGGTTTTGCGGATGGTGCTCTCGGACTTGATGTCGATAGTGTGAATCAGAAACTCTTATTTGGACAAAAGTCAGTCTTTCTTCCACCAGAAGAGGGGAGAAAGATGCTTGATGGAGTGGTCCTTGATATTGATGAAATTAGTGGAAAGTGTAAAGAGATATTTGCCCTAGAGTACATCGATCAATGAAAAAGAATATTATTAACACTCCAGATTTAACTAAAGCAGGACAGAGAAAGAAAAACGATGTCACGACCTTTGATTATGTTGATTTAAAGGATCATGACTACTATAAAGACTTCTTTAAAGGTAAGACCTTCTTTATCCGTACTTATGGATGTCAAGCGAACATCCGTGATGAAGAGACGATGAAGGGTCTTTTAGTGGAAGCGGGCGCTATTGAAGGAAACGATGAAACCTCAGATATTGTTATCATCAATACTTGTGCGGTCAGAGAGAACGCTGAAGAGAAGGCTGATGGAGAATTAGGTAATCTTAAGAATATTTATTACACGAAGAAAAAGATCATCACAGTTTTATGTGGTTGTATGGTGGAAGAGCCTCTTGTCCTTGATCATATCTTAGAGAAGTTCCCTTTCCTCAGTGTCGTCTTTGGCACTCACGAGATTAAGAATTGTCTTGAGCTTATCTATATGGCGGCTACCTCGAACGAAACTATCGTCGCGGTCAACTCCAAACCAGGAGAGGTAATAGAAGGACTCCCAGTTCATAGAAACAATCGTTTCAAAGCCTATGTCAATATTATGTTTGGCTGTGATAAGTTCTGTACATATTGTATTGTCCCCTATACAAGAGGAAAAGAGAGAAGTCGCAAGATGGAAGACATCCTTAAGGAGTGTGAAGAGCTTGTTAGCAGCGGTTATCAAGAGATTGAACTCCTTGGACAAAATGTCAACGCTTATGGACAAGACCTCAAACTTGGTTATGACTTTAGTGACCTCTTAGAAGCAGTCGCGAAAACGGGAATCCCTAGACTTCGTTTTACGACCTCTCATCCCTGGAACTTCAATGAGAGGATGATAGATATCATTGCCCACTACGATAACATCATGAATTGGATTCATCTTCCTGTCCAAAGTGGAAGTGATGCAATCCTAGAGAGAATGGGAAGAAGATACACCAAACAAGAGTATTTAGATCTTGTAAAAAAGATGAGAGAGAAGATTCCTGGTTTGGCCCTCTCCACAGATATCATCGTCGGTTTTCCTAATGAAAGCGACGAAGACTTTAAGGAGACTCTTGACCTTGTGGATCAAGTTCAATATGACTCCGCTTTCACATTTATCTACTCTCCCAGAAAGGGAACTCCCGCAGCAAAGATGCCAGACTCTATTAGTGCGGAAGAAAAGTCCACTCGCTTCAAAGAGTTAGTGGCCCATCTTGAGAAATCTATCTCTGCTTCGAGTGAGAGAATGATTGGACATACCTATAAGGTTTTAGTGGATGGCGTTAGTAAGAACAACAAAGAATATCTCTCCGGTTATACGGAGTCAAATAAACTTGTCCACTTTAAAGGTGGGCTAGACTTAATTGGGAAAATCATTGAGGTGAAGATTCTTGAATCTCACACCTATTCTTTGATAGGAGAAGTAGTGGATGGGTGATTTTAAAAAAGATGTCACCGCTCTTAAAGAGTATCTTTATCACACCTCACTCTTTGAGGACTACTTTTCTTTAAAAGCGGAGTATGAGACCTCTAAGGAGCTTGCTCTTCTCCGACATGAGATTGCTAGGGCCACCGCCCTCGACCCTAATAATCCCAATGCTTTCATCTTAAGAGAGAAATACGAGATGCACCCTATTATGCAAGACTATAACCAAGTGAAAGAAGAAGTAGATAATCTCCTTGAAGAGATAAAATCTATCCTAGAGGGCGAGTAGTATGATCTATGTGATTGTGGGACCCACTGGTAGTGGGAAAAGTGAGATTGCTCACACTCTCTCGGAGAGAAAAAATGCTCCAATTATTAACGCGGATGCTTTTCAAATCTATAAAGATATGGATATAGGAACCGCAAAGATAAGTAAGGATAATCCATATTATTCCCGCTACTACTTGCTCGATATCATCACTCCAAGTGAGACATTTAGTGTGAGAGACTATCAACTAGCTTTTCGGTCAGTCTTAGAAGAGCTCCTTAAGACCCATAAAGATATTATTGTTGTGGGCGGCACCGGTCTTTACATTAAAGCGGCCCTTTACGATTTCACTTTTCCAAAAGAGGGAGAGCCCGAGAGTTATGACCAACTCTCCAATCAAGAAATTTACGATATCTTAAAAGAGAAAGACCCAGAGAGTTTAAAAACAATACATGTTAATAATCGCAAGAGACTCGTAAGGGCTCTTAATATCCTTAATCATGGTGAAGTCACCAAGAGTGAGAACATCAAATCACAGTCTCATAGTTTCTATCGAAGCGATATAGAAGTGAAGTTTCTCTTTATTAATCCTGAAAGAAAAGTTCTCTATGAACACATCGATGAGAGAGTAGAGCAGATGTTTGATAATGGGTTAGTGAGAGAAGTGGAGGGACTTCTTAAGACTTACACCTTATCTTCGACTAGCAGTCAGGCTATTGGTTATAAAGAGGTTATCTCATACCTCAATAAGACGCTAAATCTTGAGGAAACTAAAGAATTAATAAAGCAGAGAACAAGAAACTACGCAAAGAGGCAGGTGACCTATTTCCGTCATCAGTTACCTTGTCAAGAATATCAAAATGCATCATCATTATTAGAGGATGTCAAATAATGGAAGATATCTACACTCGTGTTCGTGGTTTAGTGGGTGAAGAAAAGTTTTCTCACCTTAAGGGAAAACGAGTTTTAATTGTCGGTCTCGGGGGCGTGGGTGGAACTGTCCTTGAGTCTCTCATAAGAAGTGGTGTCACCCATTTTCACCTTATCGATTTTGATAAAGTGGAAGTCTCTAATCTCAATCGACAAATTCTTTATGATGCTTCTAACATTGGAGAAGTCAAGGTTGATGTTGCCAAGAGAAGAGCATTATCAATTAATCCAGATGCGGAGATTAAGACCAGTGCGATGAGGATCGATAAAGACAACATCGATTCACTTCTTGATGGGCACTATGACTTTATATGTGATGCCTGTGATTCCACTGACGCAAAGAGTGAATTAGCGAGATACGCTCTTAATAAACACATTCCCTTCATTATGTCGGGAGGAGCCGCTAATCAATGTCACATAGAGAAGGTAAAAATTACATCTCTTGATAAGTCAGAGGGAGATCCTCTACTTAAGAAAATGCGTACTATCCTTCGTTCAACCCCCATTGACTTAAAGGCGGTAAATTGTGCATTTTTCACGCAAAAAAACGAAAAACCAAGCAAATTAGGATTAAATTCTTCAATTTTTGCTACGAGTTCTATGGGACTTGCCATTGGAGAATACATCTTTAATTCACTTTTATAATTTTTTTGTCCAAAACTAGATATTAGTAACCCTAATGAATATATATAATAGAGGTTTCTATTATTCTTAAGGTTAGTAATTTAACAAAGACTTACGATATTAAAGATCGAGATAGTGTTGTAGCGCTTTCTGGATTCACCTACACCTTTCCTGATACAGGAATGGTTTTTATTAAAGGCCGAAGTGGAAGCGGGAAGTCCACTTTACTGAATCTAATTTCTCTTATTGACACCCCCTCCTCTGGAACTGTCCTATACAATGGTCGTAATCTCCATGAACTTAATCAAGGAGAGAAAGACGAGTTCTTACAAAATAACATTGGTATCATTTTTCAAAACTATCATCTCTTAGAAAATGAGACTGTTCTTTTTAATGTTATGCTCCCTCTTCTTGTGAGAGATAAATACGCACCAGACTCTCTCGGAGAGGATGCTCTTAAGAAAGTTAATATTCCCGAAGATTTATTTACCCACAAAGTCATGGATCTCTCTGGAGGGGAGAAGCAGAGAGTGGCCATTGCTCGAGCCCTTGTTAAGGATCCATCCTTTTTAGTATGTGATGAACCCACGGGAGCGGTCGATCAAACCAATGGCCTCTCTATCATGGATATCTTAAAAGAAGAGAGCAAATACAAATTAGTTATTGTGGTTTCTCACAATCCTGAACTTATCGACCAATATGCGGATATTATTATCACTCTAGAGAATGGAAAGATGGTGGATGACATCTCTCTTAACGACATCACTAAGGAAAAGAGAAAGAAAACTTTTTACGAAGACGGAAAGAGACAAAACTTTATCACCCATCTCTCCATGTCAAACTTTAAGAGGAGGAGAAAGCAAACCATCTTCAATATGGTGGTGATGTCAATCTGTCTTCTCTTCTCCACTCTGATATTTGGTTTCCTCGCCAATATCGACACTCTGATTTATGATCAATCCGCTTTAGCACTTGATTATGGTGCACTAACTCTCGCTACAACCGAAACTGAATATATTGAAGGGACTTCTCTCTCCTTAGTTCGTTCTTCTCGTCCGTCAGGAGAGATTCTCACTACTTTTACGAGAGCATATCCCCACTATGTCGTTGACTATAATCTTGATTACTTTATCAGTGGTGGAACCTACTCTCTTAACGATGACTCTCTTTATGAAATTAGTCTTCAACCCATCTACTCTTTTGAAGGAGACTATATCGATCATAGTCTCGCTCTTAGTGGTTTCATCCCTGTGGAAGATAAGTTAAATGAAGTCGTAGTGAATGAAAAGGCTTATGAACTTCTCTGTGATGCTTTTGGGATGGATCTCTTTGAAAATCAATTTCGTTATTCGCTATCAAAAACTATTTCTTATTATGATGAGACTAGGGATGAGCTCGCCACTGATCAATACGATATCTCAATTAATTTTCGTGTCGCAGCTGTGGTCAGTGACTTTAACTTCTTGACCACTCCTAAAATCTATTATTCGTATTTAGCCTTGAGTGATTATCTCTTTGATTATCCTATGGATAATCTGTCACAGTATCTCAATACTGAAATCTCTTTTTATGACTATCAAACCCTTGTAGGGGATAGCGATGTCTCTACCTCTTATTCATGTCGACTGTTTCTTAGAGATTATCACGATATCTCTCTTGTCTCTAGTGATATTGAATCTCTCCCCGATAATCTCTCCGTTACCTCTCTTACCCAGACTAGAGTGGACGCTTTTGTCGCTCTTCTTGATGCCGTGGAGCTAGGACTGATCTTCTTTCTTGTAATTGTGGTGATAGTCACTTTGATTCTTCTTGGTATTATTTGTCTCTCTTCCTATTTAGCGGATAGTAAGCAATTAGCGATTCTCTTCTCTTTAGGAGTCAGTCGGAGAAAGAGTATCAAGATGTATATCAATGAGAACTTACTGACCACTTTAATATCTGTAGTGGTGACCTTTCTCTTAGCGCTGTTCTTTCAGATGATTCTCAATCGTCTCCTCCTCTCTTGGACAGGGATCTCTGGTTTTATCAATATTCCCTTTGTTTCATTCTTAGGAGTTCCTCTCCTCTTTCCCGTTCTTATCATTTTAGTGAGTGCTTTTTTAGTGGTTCTGGCTTGTATTATCCCTATCTACTTTTCAGGTCGTATCTCTATTAAGGAGGAGTTACAGAATAGTGATTAGGATAAACAATCTTCGTAAGGTCTTTGGTCTCACTACTGTCTTAAAAGGGATTGATCTTGAGTTAGGGGACAGAGGTCTAGTTATGATTGTGGGTCCAAGTGGATGTGGAAAGTCCACTCTCTTACATTGCCTCTCTCTTCTTTTAGATTGTGAGGGGGATATCTACTATGAGAGAGAAAACTATAACTATAAGACAAATGATGAGAAAGAAGACTTTCGTCTCCGTCACATCGGTCTTATCTTTCAAGATTTCAAACTCTTTGAAAATGAGACCGTGTATCAAAATGTCTTATTGCCCCGTTCTAGCATTGAAAAGAAGGAGAAAGAGAGAAACCAACAAGATGTCTTAGACACTCTTGGTCAATGTGGAATTAGAAATCTCTCAGATCAAGTGGTGAACACTCTCTCTGGTGGAGAGAAACAAAGAGTGGCTATCGCTCGCGCACTCATCAATCACCCTAAGTATGTCTTTGCGGATGAACCTACAGGTTCCCTAGACCACGAGAGTGGGAATAAGGTTATGTCCCTTCTTCGTAGTGTCTCTAAAGACACTCTCGTGGTCGTGGTCACCCACGATGTCAGCTTAGTGAGTAAGTACGCCGATAGAGTGCTCTATCTTGAAGATGGTGTCATCTCTCAAGATGAGGAAATCACTCAAGAGGAAGAGGTTAAAGAACTCAATCTTCCAAAGAATATCGTCTTTGATGAAACTTCATCTCTCTCTTCTTCATTTATCTTCCGTCATATCCATAAAATTAATAAGTCAAAGAGGTGGCGATCTAGTATCTCAAAAGTAGTGATCTCTCTCGGTCTTATTGGAGCGGGCCTCTCTTTTATTCTCAGTGACGCTTTAACAGAAATTGTCATGGGTAATTACTCTCAACTCATCAGTGATGATCAAGTCATCATCGATACGGGCCAATACTACACTGATGTGAAAAGAAAGGATGCTCTCCCCTATGAAGAAGTGGAGAGAATTGCCCTAGATTATGATGATTATATCTATGATGTTGGGGTCACCTATTTAAATGACTTAACAGAATTCTTTTTTGATGAGAATCGCTTTGCGATTGGGACGGGTGGGGGTCAATACACTATCTCTGGTCTTGATGCCTCTGATATTAATGATTTTATTTGGTTAGACCTATATCCTCCAGATGTCGTCTATCCCCAACTCCCTGTGGGACTTGATGACGATGAAGTAGTGCTGGGTCTCACTAAATATAACATTGATAATATCTGCACAACCTTAAACATAGAGCAAGATGTTGGGGCGTTATCTAACTATGTCGAGAGTCACAACCTGAAACTGTATTTCTACGCGGCAACAGAAGACTGGACTTATAGTGACGAGCAAGTCTTTACCATTCGTGGTTTTGCTCTCACCAAAGATAAAAAGAATTGTATTTACCACTACAACCATAGGTGGAATGAAAAGATTCTTGAAGAAGATATGTTTATGCCTAATAGTGATGAGCTCTATGAGGATCATGATTTCCCTTGGGTTTTAGATAAGCTTTATTACTTAGAGTGTGGGGATTATCTTGATGAATTTCTTGAAGCCTCATATAGGGACAAGAGCTTACAAAATGCCGTTTTTGATTGTGCAAACGAGGAGTATTTCTCTCACTATAACGAGAAGCCAGAAGCCTACCACACTCGTCTCATGGTGTATAACAATCTCTATGATTCCTATATCTCTCCTTATAAGGTTTCTCTCCTAAAAGAAAGAGATAGCAACATCAAGTCATTTATCTATGGGAGTAATCTCGGTTACGCCATCTATGGGGGAAGTTATATGTCTGGCTTTGCTACGGAAACATATATCTCTTTCTCCACAAAAAAACTAGATGAAGTCATTGATATTTTCTCTTACTACAAATACGAAGGAGATATTGACTATGAATTAGATGAAGTCTTAAAAGGTCACTACACAGTCTCCTCCACTAAAGGAGTGGTCTTTTATCCTTTAGATGGAGAGGACTTACTGTTAGGAGAGTATCCCATAAGTAATGATGAGGTTGTGGTCTCAACAGGACTGTTGTCCGCTCTAGGATATTCAAGAGAAAAAATCCCCACTGATAAACTCTATATTGCTAATGCAAAAAAGGCGCAATATTTATCAAATAACTATGTTTTGCAGGATTTTTCACAAGGAGAATTAACGATATGTGGGATTATTGATTGTGATGAAATAATCATCTATCAAGAAGATACCTGGATCCCTATTTACTTTATGACTCGCTTTGGGACAAGTGCTTTTGATCTTCTCTCCTATGGAGTGGCAGTTAATACCTATGACTCCGATAAATTAGATGACACCCTCTCCACTCTTAAAGCCTATATGCCGAACTACAATGTCTACTCTCCTCTGAAAGAAGTTAACGATAGTGTGAAAGATATTGTGAACTATATTCAGATTGGTATCATTGTCTTTTCGATAGTGGCTATTGTGGCTTCTCTCTTACTTATCTTCTCAATGGTGAATCTCTTAGTAGTGGAGAATAAAAAAGAGTTTGGTCTTTTAACATGTCTAGGAATAAGAAAGAAGCAAGCCTTTAAGATGATCCTTGGTTATGGAGTCTATCTCTGCTTTATCTCTTTTCTGATATCTGTCTTGGAACTGTTCTTTGTCTTCTTAATTCTCTCTCTAGCGTACTCCACAGTGACAATTACCTCTTCTTTTATCACCGCGATTGTTGTCATGCTGGCCCTAGCCCTCTTCTTAGGTGTTTTTAGTTGTCTTTTGAAGTATCGAAGTATCACTAAACTTGAACCCCTAGAGGCGATTAAGAAATAAATCACAGGTTGAATTACGAGAATAATTCTATATAATTATTCTTTGGGTTACCTTATGTCATTAAAAGCAGGAATAATTGGTTTACCAAATGTGGGAAAATCCACTCTTTTTAACGCTATTACTAACTCCCATGTCGAAGCGAGTAATTATCCTTTTGCCACAATCTCACCTAATACCGGTGTGGTTAATGTTCCCGATGAGAGATTAGACTTTTTAGTCTCTATCTTTAATCCAAAAAGAAGAATCCCCGCGACAGTGGAGTTTACTGATATTGCGGGTCTTGTTAAAGGAGCAAGTAAAGGTGAAGGACTTGGAAACCAATTCCTCGCTCAAATTAGAAATTGTGAATGCATTGTGGAAGTAGTCCGTTGCTTTGAGGATTCTGATATCATCCATGTTGATGGAAGTGTGGATCCGATTAGAGATATCGATGTCATCAATCTTGAACTCGTCATGGCGGACTTAGAAGTGGTCCAAAAGAGAATTGAAAAGGTGGCCACTAAAGCAAGAGTTAATAAGGATAAAGATTCCATCTTTGAGATGAGTGTTCTTGAACCTCTTAAAGAAAACCTTGAGCAAGGAATTCCTGCTAGAAATGTCTCTTGGAGTGAGGAGCAGTTTGATTTTATTAAAAACACCCTTTTCTTGCTCACTATTAAACCAATTCTATATATCTGTAATGTTGGAGAGAATGATTTAGGTGACCTTGATCAGTGTCTTCACTATCAAAATGTCTTAAAGTACGCCACTAAAGAAGGAAACGAAGCCATTCCTGTTAGTTGTCAGATAGAGAGTGATTTAAGTGAGCTACCCCTTGAAGAGAGAAGCGAATACTACGCCGCTCTTAATATTGACAAATCTGGTCTTGAACAAGTTATCACCGCCACCTATAAATTACTCAATCTTTCAACCTTTTTCACTGTGGGAGAAGATGAGTGTCGAGCCTGGACTTTTAAGAATGGAAGTCTTGCTCCTGAGTGTGCGGGTATTATTCACACTGATTTTCAAAAGGGTTTCATTTGCGCGGAGGTTTATCCTTATGAAGCCATCTATGAATATAAAAGTGAACAGAATGTGAGAGAAAAAGGAAAGATAAGAACGGAGGGTAAGACCTATGTTGTCAAAGATGGGGATATCTTATTCTTCCGTTTCAATGTGAATAAAAAATGACAAAGGTTGGTCATGGTTTTGATATTCATAAACTCGTGAGAGGTCGTCCTCTCCTTTTAGGGGGAGTAGTGATTCCCTATAAGAAAGGAGAGTTAGCCCATAGTGATGGAGATGTCGTTCTTCACGCTTTAGTGGACGCGATTTTAGGAGCCCTTCATAAAGGGACAATAGGGGACTTCTTCCCTGAAAGTGATGATCAATATAAAAATGCTAGCTCATCTCTATTCGTAGAGAAGGCTGTCTCTCTTCTAAAAGAAGAGAAGGCCACAATTAATAATGTGGATATCACTATCCAATTAGAAGAACCCACTCTTAAACCATATGTTGAGGCGATTGAATCGTCTCTTCATAAATTACTCTCCTCTGTCCTTGTAAGTAGTGGCACTATCAGTGTGAAAGCGGGAACTTGTGAAGGAATGGGGGATATTGGAAAGCACAAAGCTGTCTCTGCTAGTGCGTCCCTTCTTTTAAACATAGATTAAAAGAAAGTGCTATAATACAACTATGGAAATTACTGAACATCTTAAAAATGTCATCTTGAATGCCACCACTCAATGTGGTCTTTCGCTTGCCCTTGATGATATCAATATCGAAAGATGTCGAGATAAGTCCTTTGGTGACTACTCCACAAATGTGGCGATGAAGTACGCCAAAGAGTTAGGATTATCTCCTCGTGATTTTGCCCAACAACTCAAAGAGCATCTCGTAGATGAGAAGATTGCTCGTGTTGAAGTAGCGGGTCCTGGTTTTATCAATTTCTTTATTCAATCTTGGTCTTTAGCGGACGAACTTCACACCATCATCGAACAAGGGAGTGATTATGGAAGAGGGGAGAGGAAGGACACTAAGATCAATGTGGAATTTGTCTCCGCTAATCCAACAGGAGAGATTCATGTCGGTCATGCTCGTGGAGCGGCCATCGGAGACTCTTTATGTCGTATCCTTGAGTTTAGTGGTTACAGCATCACAAGAGAATACTATATCAATGATGCGGGGAACCAGATTGATAATCTCGCGCTCTCCGTCATTGAAAGATATAAACAACTTCTCGGAATGAAGTTTGAGATTCCCGAAGATGGTTATCATGGCGCGGAGATTGCTAATCTCGCAAGAGAGATTAGAGAGAGTTATGGAGACAATCTTCTTGAAAGAGAAGACTATTACAATCTCTTTAAGAATGAAGCCATGGGAAGAGAAATGTATAAAATAAGTGGAGTGTTAAGGGATTTCCGTTGTAAATTTGATGTTTTTACTTCCGAAATTGATGTGAGAAGTAATGACGCAATCCCAAAAGAAATTGAATATTTAAAAGGCCATACCTATGAATGTGACGGAGCGTTATTTCTCCGCACAACAGATTATCTTGATGATAAAGATCGAGTCATTGTGAAGAGTGATGGCAGCTATACCTACTTCATGCCTGACATCGTTTATCACCTTGATAAACTCGAAAGAGGACACGACTTACTCATCGATGTTTTAGGAGCGGATCACCATGGTTATATCAATCGTTTGAAGTCCGCTTTAATGATGCATGGATATAGTGAGAATGTCCTTGAGTTTAACCTGATTCAAATGGTGAGATTCCTTAAAGATGGAAAAGAGGTCAAGGTCAGCAAGAGAACAGGAGACGCTATCTCTCTTAGAGAACTCATCGATGATGTCGGGGTGGATGCGGCGAGATACTTCTTTGTGATGAGAAGTAGTAATATGCATCTCGACTTTGATCTTGATTTAGCGGTTAAACAATCTAACTCCAATCCTGTGTATTATGCTCAATACGCTCACGCAAGACTCTCTTCTGTTCTTACCCTTGCGGATTCTTATGGCATCACTCCGGATGATGCGGGGTGGCATCTTCATAATGAATACGAGCTTAATCTTGTTAAAACTTTATTAGAGTTTCCTAGTGAAGTGGAAGCCGCTTGTAATGAGAGAGCGCCCTACCGCATCACTAACTATATTCAGACTCTCGCAGAAGGAGTTCATCGCTTCTATACCGAGTGTAAAATTGTGGATCATGACCATGTCGATGTCACGAAAAGCAGACTCACTCTTTGTAAGTGTGCAAAGATTGTTTTAAGTAATGCTCTTAACCTTGTCGGGGTCACCCCAGTGGAAAAGATGTAATCCTATGGAAATTTCTTTATAAAAGAAATAGAATATTTAGAAAGAGGAAAAATAGTATGAGTAAATCGGAACTTGATGTTGCCTATGAGTATCTTAAGAGTGAAGGTGTCAGTATTCCTTTCACAAAAATCTGGGAACATGTCGTTAAAGAAACCGGAATGAGTGAAGGGGAAGCGGGAAGAAGATTATCGAGATTCTTCACTTCTTTTATGTTAGATGGTCGTTTTGTGAATATGGGAGAGAATGTTTGGGATCTTAGAGAGAGACAAACCTTTGACCGTGTTCATATAGACATGAGAGATGTATATAACGATGTTGAAACCTCAGATGATGACTATGAAGAGAAAGAGTCAGATGAGTATGGAGACATCTATGAAAGTGAAGAGCATGAGTCCGAAGAAGAAGGAGACTTAGAAGAGGACGAGGATGAAGATAGTGGCATCGACTTCACCGAAGAAGAAGATGTCGATGTCTACTCTTTATAATTTAGTTCACTATTTACATTACACATGGAGGTATAGATTATGCCATTAGTGAGTATGAAAGAAATGCTTTTAAAAGCGCAGAAAGGCCACTACGCAGTGGGTCAGTTTAACATCAACAACCTTGAATGGGTCGGTGCTATTCTCGACGAAGTCGAGGAACTTCAAGCTCCGGTGATTCTCGGTGTGAGTGAAGGAGCATGTAAGTACATGGGTGGACCTTTCACCGTTGTGAATATGGTCAAAGGTTATATTCTTGATCATAACATCACTGTTCCTGTCGCTATTCACCTTGATCATGGTGGTAGTGTGGAGTCTTGCAAGAAGGTCATTGATGCGGGTTACACCTCCGTCATGATTGACGCGAGTCACTATCCCCTTGAAGAGAACATTGCGATCACCAAAGAAGTGGTTGCCTACGCCAGAGCCCACTGTACAAAAGATCACTACATCTCAGTTGAGGCGGAGTTAGGTCGTGTCGGTGGTCAGGAAGATAATGTAGTCGCTGAGAGCATGTACGCCATTCCTGAGGAATGTGTGGAAATGGTTAAAGCCACCGATATTGATTGTTTAGCTCCCGCTCTTGGAAGTGTTCATGGACCATATCACGGAGAACCAAAACTTGGTTTTACCCAAATGGAAGAAATTGGAAAGCTTGTCGGTATTCCTCTCGTTCTTCATGGTGGCAGTGGTATCCCCAGAGAGCAAATTGAAAGAGCGATTGCTTGTGGCACTTGTAAGATTAATGTCAATACCGAGTGCCAGATTGAATTTGCGAAGATTATCAGAGAAGTCGTCGCTAACGACAAAGAAGTCTATGATCCTCGTAAGATTCTCGGTCCCGCTAAAGCCGGAATCACCAAAGTTGTCAAAGAGCACTGCGAGTGGTTCGGTTGCATTGGCCACGCTAACGACTAATATTCATATTTAAAAATATGTTCTCTAAAATTTTATCCGCTATACAAGCGAGTTCTTCGATTGTCATCTTTACGCATATGAATCCCGATGGTGATAGCTATTGCTCCACCATGGCGATGAAAGATTTAATCTTGCTTAACTATCCAACTAAGCAAGTTTTTGTCACTGGCAGCGGTCATGAGACTTACACCAGAATCTATGGTGACACTGATGTGGTGAGCGATGAGACGATAAAGGGCTCTCTCGCTCTTATTCTTGATTGTCGAGATATCAATCGAATAGAAGACGATAGAGTCAAGCTCGCCCCAAGAAAGGTTTTAATTGATCATCATGTTTCTCTTGAGACTTTTGATGGGGATAGTGTGGATGACGTTCATGCTTCCTCCACTTGTGAACTCGTCGTGGATTTTATTAAGGAGAGCGACCTACTCATGAATGAGAGAATTGCAAATATTTTATATTTAGGTCTCTGCACCGATAGTGGAATCTTCCAGTTTGCGGATGACTATGCACGTCTTTTTAATACCGCTCAATACTTAGTTGAGATGGGAGCAGAACCTAAGTTTGCTTATAGCATCATTAACTGTGAAAACGAGAGAGACCTCACCTTTAAAGATTATATCTATAGCCACTATCAAATGAGTGAGCATGGAGTCATATATCTCGTCGTGGATTACGAGACAATCTCTAATTTTGATTATACTACAAATCAGGTTGCCACCATGGTGCATTTACTTGGTAATGTCAAAGATTATCCCATCTGGATTTTCTTTGTCGAGAACCAAGATAGTTCCCTAAGATGTGAGATTAGAAGTAGTCAAATAGAAGTTGAACCCATTGCCGCCTCTTTCGGTGGTGGTGGACATCCCTATGCCGCTGGTTTAAAGCTTCCTCTTTTTGAAGAGAAAGTGATTAATGCTATCGTCGGAGCCTATGATGAAGAGATCCAACGCTGGAGCACTGAGAGATTATGAAATACGAAAAAGAACTTAATGACGCGATAAAAGCGATTGAACTCGGAGCCGAGGCTATGATGGATATTTATCTCCACACTGATTTTACAGTGACCATGAAGAGTGATAATTCTCCAGTGACTGAAGCGGATAAGCTCAGTGAGCGGCTCATCAAGGATTATCTTTTTGAAAGATATCCAACCTATGGTTTTCTTGCCGAAGAAGAGGAAGATGATCTCTCTCGCTTAGAGAAAGAATATGTCTGGATTATTGATCCTTTAGATGGCACGAAGAACTTCATCGCGAGAGATGATGAATTCACTATTAATGTCGCTCTCTGTTACCATCACGAGATTGTTCTCGCTCTTATCTATATCCCCGCGAAAAAAGATTTATACTGGGCGATGAAAGATGAAGGAAGTTATCATCGTGTGGGAAACCAAGATATCAGAATCCATGTGTCTGATAGAAAGAGTCATCTCCGAGTCTTAACTAGTGTCTTTCACTTCAATGATATAGAAGAAGCCCTTATCGAAAAGCACATGGATCAGATTGATAGTGTCGAGAAGTGTGGGTCCTCGATTAAAGCTTGCTATGTCGCCAGTGGTCTAGCGGAGCTCTCTTATCGTATGAACCCCAATACCAAGGAGTGGGACACCGCTCCAGCACAACTCCTTATCAAAGAAGCGGGAGGAGTGTTTCTAACCCCCTCTTTAAAAGAGCTCTCAAACAATCGAGAGGATGTCTATAATCGTGAAGGTTATGTCATCGCGAATTGTCTTGAGAATGTATTATTATAGAAATAATAAATGAAAGTGATATGATATAGGTATGACAAAAGAAGAAGAAAAAGAAACAATTGTTCAAATTAATCACACCCTTGATAAACTTCGCCACTTCCTTCAAAGAGATGGTGGAGATGTTGAGTTCATTTCCTACGAAGATGGAATTGTTTATGTGACGATGACGGGGGCGTGTCAAGATTGTTTCTTAGCTATCGATGATGTCAAGGAACTCATTGAAACCATTCTTCAAGAAGAGGTCAGCGGAGTGACAGAAGTTCGTCTTGCTGACTATGATCGTATTAAAAAAGCCAAAGGTTTCACGGAGGATATTTACTAATTATTGGGGTATCGCCAAGCGGTAAGGCAGTGGGCTCTGAACCCATCATTTCCTTGGTTCGAATCCAAGTACCCCAGCCAATAGAAACTAATAATCACTCATATGGAGTGGTTTTTTAATCGAAAAACTTTGCAATTCTCCTTTTCTTTTGTCTTTTAGACCAAAAAAAAGTAAAATAAAATTGATGGATAAAGAAGTAATTTTACAAGCCACTAATCTTAGCAAGGATTATGTCAGTGGACCGATCAGTGTCAGAGCTATTGATAGCATCTCTTTTTCTGTTTTTAGGGGAGAATTGCTGGTAATTTTAGGTCCTAGTGGAGCGGGTAAGACCACTCTCCTCAACCTCATTGGTGGGATGGATAGTGTCACTAGTGGGGATTTAATTGTGAATGGGGAGAACATTGCTAAATTCTCTCCAAAACAGTTAACAGATTATCGTCGTAATTCTGTAGGTTTTGTTTTTCAGTTCTATAATTTAATGCCAAACTTAACCGCTCTTGAAAACGTTGAATTAGCGAGTGAACTTAAGAGTGATTCCTTTACCCCAAAAGATATTCTTACTTCCCTTGGTCTTGGGGATCGTTTAGATAACTTTCCTAGTCAGTTAAGTGGCGGGGAGCAACAAAGAGTCTCGATTGCGAGAGCGATTTGTAAGAATCCCGATATCGTCTTATGTGATGAACCCACCGGCGCTCTTGATTATAGCACCGGTAAGGAAGTCTTAAAGCTCCTTCAAGATCTTTGTCACAAAGAAAATAAAACAGTCATTATCGTTACCCATAACTCCGCTTTGGCGGAGATGGGAGATGAAGTTATTCATATTAAGAATGGGCAAATTGGAAGTATTGAAAAGAACGAGAATCCAAAACCTGTAGAAGAGATATCCTGGTAAAATGACTGCTTTTAATAAAACTGTTGTTCGTATGTTCCACGCTAATCGTGGAAGATTTTCTTTGATTATATGTATTATCACTGTTTCTCTTATTTTGTGTGCGGGTCTTGGGGTCACCACTGATGCCATAGAGAAGAGCTATAATGCCAGTTTACAAGAGCATAATGTCTCTGACATTATCCTTAAGAGCACAGAAACCACTGGTTTCAGTGAGGATGATATTTCTCTTCTTACTTCTATTGATAACCCCCTAGCCTATGATAGTTACTTTACTGGTGATCTTGCTGTTGAAGTCAATGGTGAGAGTAAGAACTATCGTCTTTATAGTCAAGACCTTGCTACCGATAGCGGGGTAAACTCCCTAGATTTAGTGGAAGGTTCTCTCCCATCTTCTTCCTCAGAGTGTGTCCTTGAAAAACTCAATGGATATCTTGATCCCTATGAGATTGGAGATACTATCTCCGTCATGGGAATGGATTATACTGTGAGTGGTTTTGTCTACTCCCCGCTATATAGTTCCACCTATGATGAGCCGATGCTCAGTGAAGATTTAAGTGAGGATGTAGAAGTCAGTGAATATATTGATGCGATTATCTATATTGACTCCACACTGAATAGTGAATTACTCAATTCCTTACTACCCACAAACGAAATAGCCCTCAGATATAACGATACCCATTCTGTCTTTAAAAGAGATTACACTCACCTTATAGATGAAAAGATTGCTAGTATCAAAGAGGTCTTAGAAGGGAGAAGCGACGTTGCTCTTCTCACCCTTGATGATAATGCTTCCTTTGCAATTTTTACTCGTGTGGGACACGAAATAAATATCGTTGCCATTATCCTACCTATCTTCTTTATACTAGTGTGTGCTTTGGTCATTTCAGTGACGACTTCAAGGATGGTTAACGATGATCGTGCGATCATTGGTTGCTACAATTCTTTAGGAATTTCTAGACGCCAAATCATCAATAAGTATTTTCTCTTTAATCTGATTACCATCTTAGTCGGTGGCGTGGTTGGGATAGTCGCGGGTATCTTTATTGTCCCTGCGATACTCTATCCCGCTTATGTCCTTATCTTTGATCTTGGTGGTTTGATGTTTAGTGGTAACATCTGGCTCGGAGTGACCTTCTCTATTGCTCTCCTTCTTATTGTTTTAGCCATTTGTTATTCCGTTATCGTCGCTAATCTAAGAGAGAGTCCCGCTGCCCTTCTTCAACCTAAGGCTCCAAAAGCAGGAAAGAAAATCTTCTTAGAGAAGCTTCCAAAGTTGTGGAATAAAATTCGTTTCTCTATTAAATCTTCTATTCGTAATATCTTCCGTTTCCGAAAAAACTCTATCCTCACCATTATCTCAGTCATGTTTACCGGATCTCTGGTTTTTGTGGGTTTCGGATTATTAGATAATTCTTTGGCTTTAGTGGATGACCCCCTTTATAGTGGGGTAGCGGGACCTATGCAACTGATCTCGGTCTTTATCGTTATTATTGCCGGAGCGTTATGTGTCTTGGTGCTGTTCAACCTGGTGAATATGAACATTAAAGAGAGAACAAGAGAGCTGTCCACTTTAAAGGTTCTCGGATATCACGACACGGAGTGTCTTATGTATACTTCTCGTGAAACAGTATCGCTTTCTGTTATTGGTTCTCTTTTAGGTCTTCCTCTTGGTTATGGCTTTATGGCCCTTATTGCCTCTCTTCTTGATTTTGGTAGTGCCTCTAATGTCACTTGGGAATCCTATATCTACACCTTCTTATTTATGGTGGTCGTCACCATTGTTGTGTGCGCTATATTATATCCAAGCATAAAAAAACTCGATATGAACGAGTCCTTAAAAGTGTTAGATTAATATATTTTATATATTAACTTATTGTTGTGGGATATCCATGGACATATGGAGTAACTTTTCCTTCAGCGTTAAAGTTTAATCCAAAGGTTCCATCATTATAGTATTCCTTAAAGGTGTAGTAGTGATCATCTGTATAGGTGACAACTGGATAAGCAGAGTAACCACTAAAACCATCAATCCAACAGACAAGTCGACCCACCCCACGAGAATAAGAAGTGCTACTCTTGGTGTAGTTAGAGGTCAGAGCAAGATCAAGTTCATAGTATTTTGCACTTCGATAAGGTACCGATGTGGCGTAGCCATTCGTCCTTGTGTAGTAAGACCAAAACCTCGTTTTATCCCCAAAAACACTATAGGCAGTAGTGTAGTTACTAGTCTCTACATAGTTACAGGGATAAGCCCCAAAAGCGATGAAATAGGCCGCGACATCAACTGGATCTGTATAGGCATTTGTGGTTCTTTTTGCCGCGTACGCACTGTCATAGGTATCATAGGTGAGAGTCTTATAACTATTTACTGTGTATGTACCATTACTATTATAGGTGACATCCACAGGAACCTCTACTGAGGAAGAATTGGCCACTTTAGTGCCCGAGAATATCACTGGTTCAATTCTCTTTTGATTTGTACCACAACTAGAAGTTGCCCACGAAGCCTTTGAACCAGAATTATAGTAAACACTTAAACTAGAGATACTGACATCATAGTAAGTCGTCGAGATACAGAAGAATTGGATATTACTCCCTTCGGTATCAATGGTCACTGTCTTATCACTACTTGAAGTAGAGAGATCATAAGTATAGCCATAGGAATTGGTGTTTCCGTAGTATATGTGAGGTACTTCTAGTGTTTTTTGCTTATATGAGTTTGTGGACGTCTTATAGGTCAGTTCAATCTTTGCGATATCATAGAATCCTGTGGTATTAAGTAACATTCCTGGAAGTGTACTCGCCGTATTAGCATTTCCTACCTCTGCGAGAATCTTGATGAAGTAGTTAGAGAGCGACACTCCTCGATACATCTCAAAGGTATAGTTATTATAGGTTTCTGAGGCAAAACCACCAGTAGTGTAACCGGTGATATCACTAGGAAGAGAATTGCTGCTATTTAAGGTATAGGTCTGTGTATAAGTCTTATCTCCTTCGGTGCTAGGTGTTTCTTGACTCTCTGTGCTAGAGACATATGCGTGAGCGGGGTAATAATTATCTGATCCAAGATTGCTACTAACGCTATAACACCTTATAGAAGTTAAACCAGATTGATTACCAATAAAGCGACCACCCGAAGCCGCTGTTTTATAAGTATCATAGGTTGAATCGTAGACCCATGTAAATCTTGTCGTGGACATAGAAAGAGAAGTGCCACTACCACTATAGTAGATGTAATATGTAGAGTTATTCTTAATTGTGGAGAGAGTGTAGCCTCCACTAACTTCATCAATATAGAAGTCCGCAGCCTCATCCCAACTCGTTGTGGTTTCAACGTCGCTGCCGCTATTATTACCTGTTAGGTAATAATATGTGCTTGCAGAGGTGTTATATGCGCCTATCTTATAAGTTGTAACTGTTTCTTCTCCTGGATCTGGTTCTGGCTCAGGCTCTGGCTCTGGCTCAGGCTCTGGTTCAGGGAGAGGGGTCGCTGTAATGGACGCTGTTGCCTTGACACTTGTATCTTGATCACATGTTGCGGTCACAGTGGCACTTGTGGCCTCACTTGCATTGATAGTGTAACCATCCACAGTAAAAGAGGGATTGCTGACACTTAATGTATATGTCGCCACACTTTGATCTGAAGCAGTGCATGTAATCTCACCACTTAGATCTAGGGTTTCATCTATTTCAAATTCGTAAGAGGAAGATGCAAAAGAAATAGTGTAGGTCACAATAGGTGTGTCATCATCATCATCTTCGCCTTCTTCGTCTTCTTCATCATCATTAGGATCTTGTGTGTCTCCACCTTGACCTGGATCCTCAGTATCAGTGGATGATCCTGTGTTCGGGGTCTCATCTTCTTTTTGATTCTCACTTGATGAAGAGCTTTCCCCATCTGGATTATCTCCTAGTGGTGGTTCGATGGTTTCACCAGTGCTCGTTTCATGACTTCTCCCTGAGTGATTGCTATTTGAAATTGTGCAACTAGTTAAACTAATCCCTAGAGCGGCAACTAAACAAAGTAATAAAAATGACCCAAGTTTTCTTTTCATCTTTGGGTCTATTATACATTTAATTATGATTAACTAGAAATCATAATTAGAATTTATCGAGTTCTTGTTTACAAGTCATCGCATTATCAAGAAAGAACCTCCCCACTCCTTCAAAGTCGATTCCTAAAGCATCACTCTCTCTATTTCTCGCTTTAATAGTGGCCACGATATACCACTGCAGAGAAAGATATAAGCGGTATAGATAGAATCTCTTATATTCTTCTTGTGTGGGACTACCTCCACAATACTCTTTAAGGAGCATTATCCCCTCTTCCATAGAATTATTGGCAAACGCTGCGACATCATATAAGGGATCTCCATAAGAAGAGAATTCAAAGTCAATGACGTAGTAGTGGTTATCCACTCCCTTGATGATGTTAGATTTTTGAAAGTCGTGGTGGCATAAGCACTTGGGGAAAGACTCAAGGTAATCAAGACTACGATAGAGATACTGCTCTAAAAGGTAGTAGTTTCTATCTAGGGTATTTCTCTTGACGTAAGAGAGATACATCTCAAGGTTCTTTCTTAAGTCTAATGTCGTCGCTTCTGGACTTAAAGCGTGGAAGTCATGAAGTAATTGACAGACATCTCTAATGTCATAGGATTCCACTTTATCAAGACTCTCTCCCTCAATATACTCACTGACTTTGACTCCACTTTTCTTATCAAAGTAGAGACAATAGGAACTGAGTCCATACATGTTAGCCTCCATATAGACATTAAACTCGTCGCTGCGGTTGATGGTTTCATTGGCAAAGGTCGCGGGGATATAGTAAACATATTTCTTATCACAAGAGGCGATAATATAAGAAATATTGGTCATCCCCCCAATCTGTTGATGATCAATCTCATAATCTTTATTAAAGATATCGTCTAATATCTCTCTATCTGGTTCCACGATTACCTATTGTAGCACATTAAAAGTTTATAAAAGGTTAAACATTATATTTTTCTTTAAGTAATTTATAAAAAAATAGTCCGTAGTGGACCATTATTTTTTTCATGGCGGAGTAAGAGGGACTCGAACCCTCGCGCCAGTTCCCCGACCTACTTCCTTAGCAGGGAAGCCCCTTCACCAACTTGGGTATTACTCCACGTAAAAATATAACAAAATGTTAGATATTTTACAATTATTATATATAGATGTAAGTTGGACTTCTTATTAATTAATAGGCTTTCGCCACAAGAACAACCTTAGTGGCACTTTTTCCACAGCACGCACACTTATCCCCCACTTTTATCTGATTAAAGGGGAGACATCTAATTGTGGCGCTCGTCTCTTCTTTGATTTTATCTTCACACGCTTGATCACCACACCACATACATTTAACATATCCAGAGTTAGCGTTTATTGCCTCTTTAAGTTGCTCATATGTTTGGATAGTAGTGGTGTGATCATTCACATACTTTAAGGCTTTGTTATACATCTCTTCATGAATCTGTTTTAAGGTCGTATTAATCGTATCCACAAGTCCACTTCGACTAGCGCTAATCTTGGTTCCATCATTTCTCTTTACGAGAGTGACATTTCCTTTTTCAATATCTCTTGGTCCAATCTCTAGTCTAATTGGAACCCCTTTCATCTCGTATTCTGAGAACTTCCATCCTGCGGTCTTATCACTATCGTCTAGCTCCACTTTAAGACCCGCTTCTTTTAGTTCTTGATAGACTTTCTTGGCTTCATTTAAAACCCCTTCTTTTTGTTGAGCAATAGGGATGATGATTACTTGTATTGGAGCGAGATAAGGAGGTAAGACCAAGCCATTATCATCTCCATGCATCATGATGACCGCTCCTAAAAGACGAGTGGAGGTTCCCCACGATGTCTGATAAGGATGATATAGTTTTCCATCTCTCCCTTGATAGGAGATATTAAAGGCTTCACTAAAGCCTGTTCCAAAGTAGTGACTAGTTCCACATTGTAAGGCTTTTCCATCAGGATTAAGAGACTCAATCGAGTAGGTCTCTAGAGCGCCCGCAAACTTCTCTTTATCGCTCTTTATTCCTTTAACAAAAGGAATTGCGAGTAAGTCTTTTCCAAGTTGATCATAGATATCAAGAATGGATAGGGCTTCATTTCTCGCTTCTATTTCAGTCTCATGAACTGTATGTCCCTCTTGCCAGAGAAACTCACTTCCTCTGAGGAAAGGTCTCGTGGTCTTTTCCCAGCGGACGACACTGCACCACTGGTTATAGAGTTTAGGTAAATCACGATAGGAGGAGATAATACGAGAGTAGTGCTCACTAAATAAGACCTCACTTGTGGGTCTAATAATAAGCGGATCATCAATCTTATTATTGCCCCCAGTGGTGGCCACTAAAGTCTCAGGCGCAAAACCCTCAACGTGTTCTTTTTCTTTATTAAAGAGAGATTCAGGGATGACTAAAGGCATGTAGACATTACTATGTCCCGTTTCTTTAAAGCGTTTATCAAGGTACTCTTTGATATTCTCCCAGATGGCATAACCATAAGGACGATAAATAATGAACCCCTTTACGGGAGCGTAGTCCATTAATTCCGCTTTCTTGCAGACATCTGTATACCATTGAGCGAAGTCTTCACTCTGCTTGGTAATGCTTTCATTCTTGATTACTTCATCCATGACTTTTTCTTCCTTTAATAGATCTTATCAATCGTCTTTAAACGAGTGAGTTTCTTCTCTTCTATTGGTAATATCATTTCATTTGAATATGATATAACCTCACTAGAGATTAAATCAATTCCTGATTTAATGATGAGTTCAATCGTCGCCCACCCCTCTAGGTCCGTAGCGATAATCGGTTTATGGTATTTAAGAAGGGATTCAATAAGAGAAGCGGTAGAGAGTCTTGTCTTCGTATTTCTCTTTATCTCCCAAGTAAGAGAGGAGCCCACAATATAATAATCAAAAGTGGAGTAGACAGGATTATCGAGTAAGAGATTCTTATCTCTCATCAACACGCCAATCTCAAACCCTAGACTCTTAATCTCTTTCATTCTCTCCACAAGAACCGAGGTATACTCACTATTCTCATAGACATCTTTCTCTAGAAACACTAAGACAAGATGAATATCTTTTACCCCTGGAACCGTAGGTAAGAAATCAATAATATCATCTAAGTTGGTCATCGAGACTTGATAGAAGAGTTTCTCTTTTTCTCTCTGAGGAACTTCTTGCGCAAACTTGGAGATAATGTTTCTTGACACCTTCATAAAGATATCTCGAGACTTATTGAGTTCATAGGCGTAGTGGATAACCTCTTCATAAGAAGAGAAACTCGTATTATAGAGTCTCACATAGGAGAAGTATCCCATAACTTCTGGTTTATTGACATCAATAATATGTCTGAAGACATATTTCATGGAATCATTTCTGAGTAAGAGATCAATCTGATCTTCATATTGAAAGTAGTTATTCTCCACACTGGAGGCGACCTCATTACGATGGAGATGATAGATCTTATTCTCTTGGTGGGCATAGGTCGCTGCACTCTGGCTCTCTCTGATAATCGCGTCAAAGTTTTGATAGAAAGCGGAATTCTCCACAATACCCACCGCAAAGGAGACAGATTCTTCAAAGCTATTGAGTTCCATCGCTTTATTGAGTTCATGGGTAATCGCTTCCACTAAAGAGATAGCTTCCTGGGCACTAGCCATATGAAGATCAAACAAGAAGAGTTCATCTTCCCTTGACTCCATAATCTGTCTCTTCAGTTTAGGAGAAGACGCAAAAGGATAGATCTCATTTCGTAAGGTCATCGAGACAAACCTCTCCTCTCTATCTGTGGATAAGATTTTTTGTTTAAGGTGGAAGAAACGGATACAGAAAGTATAACCAGTAGTGGACTTCTTATTATTGATGAGACGAGAGATGTAATCCTTGTCCACAACTCCCGCTCCACCACGACCTTTGTGGTATCTCTTGGCGGTGTTAACTGGAGTGATATATCTAAGGATTAAACTCTCAAGGTGGATAAGCCCGCTATTGGCGTCAAAGTAAAGAAACTTTAAAAGAGAGAAATATGTCTTCCTTCCTCGATTGATGACAATATCCGCTTCAAGGTATTCTTCAGTCCTTGTGTAATCCTCAACGATTGATTGAATCCAAGCCTTAACTCTCTCGACATCACTAGAGTGGAATCTCGCATAAAAGGCATCTATGCTCATAGTGTGTTTGTGCTTTAAGTCAGTGCGGTTAAAGTAGGTGACCACTCTTCGTTTGACATCCACTATATAAACTCTTGGAGTGTTAGATTGCTCCATGATTCGTATTCTGGCTTTCTCATTGTTGGAGTGAAGAACCCCATAGGTGATACAGAACGCTAAAACAATGACAATCGCTGACATTAGGATGGAAAAGAAGATAACAAATGCTCGATCAGAGAAATTACCAAAATCCATGTCTTTAACCTTATCGCTGTGTATTATAACAACTTTTATGAATATTTGCATTCATAAACCACGGCATAATATTACCTCGATAAATATTTATGTGAGAAATTTCTCTTTTTTAGTGGAGATTTGCGCAAAATTTTAAAAAAATATGCCCTTTTTAGTGATAAAATGCATTGTTTTTACAAACGATAAATAAAAGAAAGACCACCTTTTAGATGGTCATTGTTCTCGCTTTGTAATTTCTATTCTATAAAGTTATTCAGCTACATAGACGTGGATGGTGCACCAATCAACGAAGTATCCATCTACGGTGGTCACTGTAAGTTTAGAAGCTCCCTCCTTAAGGCCGTAGACAACATAGTCACTGACTCCAAGGACATCCTCTCTTGCGCTAGAAAGGGTGTACTCTTTGTTTGTGGCATCGCTAGGAGTAATCTCCACACAGCTACTACCAAAGGTAAAGTATGAGTTGACAGGGATATATATCTCTCTTGCATCATCCTTAATCGTGACACCAGTCACAGGGACGTCATACTCATCCTCATCCTCTCCATCATCGTCTGTGGAAGAATCTTTATAACCAGGAACGGTATCATCGATGAAACCAAAAGGATTACCCTCACAAGCGGAGAGTCCAAAGACAGCGACAAGAGCAAATAACATTAAGGGTGCTTTTTTCATAATTAGCCTTTAACTTTCTTATACAATAGTATAAACATATCTTACTTTTGGATTAATTGCAAGTTTATCTATGATAAATGCTTATTTTCTCCTCTCAAAAGGGAGAAAAACCTTTTCATTAATTATTGATAATTAGTGAAAGTTATATTATTATACTAACCACATAAGATTAAAGAAATGGAACTTGAATTATTAAGTGACCCTCCTATAGATCCTCTGAGTAGTCCCTCCGTCTATTCCGGAGCCTTATTTGGCATTCCAAACTGGATAAGCTGGGTGCTTATCGCAGTGATTGTGATCATATGTGCTTTCTTCTCCTGTAGTGAGAATGCTTTTGATAATTGTAATAAATATCACTTTAAGGTCTTAGCGGATAAAGGGAATAAGACCGCAGGGATTATCGTCAAACTCACTGAGAAAGTGGATAACACTCTCGTCAGTGTTTTAGTGGCTAACAATGCTTTCCAAACTATTATGAGCTTTATAGCCGCTTTACTATTCGCGGATATCTTTTCTAATCTCGATAGCAGTGTGACCGCGATTATTGCCACAGTGGTGATGGCCTTTGTGGTCTATATTATTGGAGATACAATCCCCAAAATCCTGGCGGATAAAGTTCCTAACACGATGGTAAAGATCCTGGCGTGGCCAGTGTATATAACCGGTATCATTCTCTATCCTATTCATATCTTATTTAGATTCCTTCTTAAGGGAGTCCAAAAGATGTTTAAGGTTAAGGATGATAACATCTTAACCAAAGAAGATTTTCTTGAGAGAGCGGATGAAGCTCTCTCCACTGATAACCCCACTCAAGAAGAAGAGGAGCTCTTTGAAGATGAAGAGATTGCTTTAATTAATAAAGCCTTTGTTTTTGATACCATTCCCGCAAGTAGTATTCTCACTCCTCTTGAGGATGTTGTGGCAATTGATATCAAGGATCTTAATGCCAAGTATGTCAATAAGTTTATCCTTGAGAGCGAGTACTCTCGTTTCCCCATCTATGATGGAAGTAAAGACAACATTGTGGGTGTCTTAACCATTAATAGTTACTTTAAAGAATATGCGGATGATCCCCATCTAGATTTAAGAAGTGTCTTATATCCACCAACATTCATCTACGACGACATGAAGGTTGATGAAGTCTTTAAGAAGATCAACGATGAGCAAGTCCATATAGCGATAGTGAAGAACCACCAAGAACAAGTCATTGGGATGGTCACATTAGAAGATGTCCTTGATGAACTTGTAGGAGAGAACTCCTTGTGGAATAGTGAAGGAGAAAACATCTAATGTCTAGCGGTGCACTAGTGGCTATCTATGTCGTCGTCATCATCATCCTTGTGGCTCTTAGTTACTTTTTCTCTACTCTTGATATGGCATATGGAAGTGTGACTCTCGCCCGTCTTGAGAAAAAAGTGGATTCCGGAAAGAAAAAAGATAAGACCGCTTATAAATTAAAGAAACACTACGATAAGACGATATCCACAATCTTATTCTTTAATGATATCTGTAATGCTGGTATTGATATCTTTGCCACCTTCCTTGGGGTCTTACTTGCGGTGGAATTTTGGAATATGGATGCTTCTATGGCGGACACTATGGGACTTATCTTCTCCCTTATTGCCCTTATCTTTAAGGTGGCCTTTGGCGATATCATCGCCAAGAGCATGGGCAAGGTCCATAACTATCAATATGCCTATATCTTTGCCACCTTTACTAATATCTGTTATTACATCTCCTATCCGATAACCACTGCAGTGGGAGGATTTGGTTCTTTAGTGGCTTATCCTATTACTCATAATGTCAAAGATAATGTCACAGATGAAGAGGATTTAGAAGAGATGGTCGATGAAGCGGAAGAGAGTGGAGTGGTCGATGAAGATAAAGCGGAGATCCTTAGAGGAGCCATTGATTACGCGACCACAGAGACCTATGAAATCATGACTCCAAGAGCGAAGATTTATGCGGTCAACAAGAATAAAACCGTCTCTGAAATTCTTAAGGATGAGAAAGCTTTCTCTCATTCTCGTATCCCTGTTTATGAAGAGAATATTGATAATATTATTGGTTATATAAGAATTAGAGACCTCATTGCGTTGAAGGTTAATAAAATGGGAGAGAGTATCGACTCTATTATTAAAGAGATTCCAGTCTTTCCTCGAACCGCGGAGATCAATGATATCCTTAAGTATTTTAATGAGAATAAAGTCCATATTGGTGTGGTCTTAGATGAGTATGGGGGCACCGAAGGTCTTATCACTCGAGAGGATATTATTGAAGAGCTCGTGGGAGAAATCTGGGATGAAACTGATGATGTTGAAGAACCCTATGAAGAGAGAAGTGATGGCTCCTATATCGTTGATGGGGGAATGAACCTTGAAGACTTCTGCGATTTACTTGATATCGATTATGAAGAGATAGAGACAGAGTATGTCACCATCGGTGGCTTTATCATCGATTTGCTCGATGATAGGTTCGCTAAAGTGGATGATGAAGTAGAGATTGATGGCGTGACCCTTAAGGTCATCGCTGTGGATAAGAAACGCACAGTGAAGAAACTCCTTGTGACTCCGAGAGCGGAGGAAGTGGAAGAAGAGGTTAAACCCAAAGAGAAAGGAAAGAAGAAGTAGCGCCCTCCTCTATAAGTGCTTTTTATTTGTATTTTTCTCTTTCTAAGAGTAAAATAAGGGTAATTTATAGGACATAAACTTCGTTCTATTCTCGCATACATAATTTTTTTGTATTTGTGTTTATGGAGGTTTTCCATATGAAAAAAAAGATTTTCTTTTTACTTCCAGTCTTCTGTCTGGCTTTTACCGCTTGTGACACCACAACCATAGATGATACTAAAGGTGGTGATACGACGACAAGTACGGAGAGTAGTAGTGGAACCACCATCACTAATGATGATATTGATACCGGTTATCATTATTCTATTAGTATTGACACCACTAATGTTCCTGAATACTTAGAAGTCGGTGGAAGCGGTTTTGATCTTGCCGTTTCCATGGAGAGCGATGAACCTGGAGCGGATCTCGTCCCTTCAGAGAGCACTCTTGTGATTTATTCTAACGATGAAGATGTCTGTGTCATTGATGGTTTAAGTGTCATTCCTGTTGGCAGAGGCACCGCGACAATCAAGGTGGAGTGGAAACACCACTCCTCCGTTTATGATCATGTGAATGTCATCGTGAGAAATGAGGGAGAGCAACTCCTTGATTATAATTACTCTTTAAAGATAGATAGAACTGACTTACCCACAGAGTGGTATGTTGGTGCGGACTCCTACACTTTAAATGTCACTCTTGAAACTGACGATCCAGAATATGTGAATGTCACAGAAGTGTCCACAGATATTGTCAGAGTCTCAGTCTCTAACCCTGATGTTATTGAAGTTAATGGCTTAACCCTTACTCCTATAGGAGAGGGAACCGCTACTGTGAGAGTGTCTCTTCTCACTCACTCCTCAGTTTCTGATTCTGTCATCTTTACAGTGGACGAGAGGGGAGTGAGTAACTACACTCTTAACTTCACAATTATGAATGGATCATCTGTCACTACTTGCCCAGAATATGGATCCTTATATCTTAACTATGGTAAGTACGATGGTTCTGAATGGAAGGGCTTTAAACAACTTAGTGAAAACGAAGATACCTACTCGATAACTTTTGCTAGTATTGGTGTGACGGAGTATGCCTATAAGATAGTGTTTGTCTATGATGGTGATGAGCCTGATTATTCTTATCAGTTAACCTCTGCCGATCAAATCTTCACCATTCCTGAAACCGCCAGCGATGGGGGTAGTCTTGATATTACTCTCGTTATCGATTATGATCTCGCCACTAAATTCCCATCTCACGATGAAGTCTATGAGAACTACACCTTGAGATTCAACGTTGTTAAAGATGGTTATTCTCAAAAGACAAACTATGGAATGAGTCTCTATATCACTGGAACATTTAATAACTCCTCTCCTGCCTACTACTGGGGAACCTTTGGTAAGTTGGAGTATGAAGATATAACGGTTGATGATAATATGCAATATCGATACTCTATTACATTTGATTCCATCTACCCAGGTGATTATGAATACAAACTTGAATTATGTGTTGATGGGCAACCTGGATACACTGACTATGTGACATCCGCTAATCAGACATTAACGGTTGATAAGAGTAAAGCAGAAGATAATATCCAAGACTTTGAGGTTACCTCTGATAACTACTTTGCATTTATTTGGTCTTAATAAAGGAGGAAGGAAGTATGAAAAACGGAAAAAGATTAAGTGTTCTATTTCTCACCTGCCTCTTAGCTCTTTCTGGCTGTAATGGTGGTGGAGGTAGTAAAGGGGCTACAGGCAACGGAGGTGACGAAATCGTCAATGATTACGGCACTACAAACGAAGATGGCACCGTTAATTACTTCTTTACTTTTCACTACCAAAGAAGCGATAAGAATTACGATAATTGGGAACTCTATGCTTGGGGTGACCATACTGGCGGGGCCTATTCTTGGAATGGCACTGATTCCTTTGGGGTATACTACTCCGCTCCACTAAGTGAGTTCTTCACTAGTGGTTTTGATCCTTCTAGTTCTAAACTCGGTTTCATTGTTCGAAGTGCGGGTTCTTGGGGAGCGAAGGATGCCACAGATAGTGATAGATTTGTGAAGTTCAATCGTCTTGAACCAAATGAGAATAATGTCTATCACGTCTATGCCTATGGTGGAGATAAGAATCTCTATTCATCCGCTAACGGGGATATCATCGCGGAGATTGAGCAATGTCGTTTCTCCCAAAGTCGCACAATGGTCATTCTTGAAACCAGTGTAGACTATGACCAAGTCGCTATCTATGAAGATAAGACAGAAGTCTATCGAGAAAGTTGGACTAAAGGTCGAAGTGGGCAGACATATCTCTATGTCTTTGATAGTGCGGATGAGTTTGATATTACCAAACCATACTATATTGATGTCACTCTGACAAATGGTGACACTCTCCATGACTATGTTGCTTTAAACGATGTCTATAAATCAGATTATTTTAGTGAGAACTTTGAATATGATGGGGAGTTAGGTGCAATCTATACTTCTCAGCACACCATCTTTAGAACCTGGTCTCCAGCGAGCCAAGAAGTGAAACTTCGTCTCTATGAGAATGGCACTCCCACGAGTGTGGATCCAGCTAAAGGTAGTGACCGCTACACGGAATACATCATGGATCGCAAAGAGAGTGGTATCTTTGAGATTGATATTTGGAAAGACTGTGAAGGTCTCTACTATACCTATGTCGTCACTAACTCTACATACACTGAACAAGAGATTGTTGACCCCTACGCTATGAGTGCAGGAGTTAATGGACAAAGAGGAATGGTGGTGGACTTTGATAGTGATAAAGCCAAACCTCAAGGATGGGATGATTTTGAAGTCCTCCCTTACGATAAGAAGTCTCTTGTTGTCTATGAGACTCATGTTGCGGATGTGACCTCTTCTTCCACTTGGGGTGGAAGCAGTGAAAACGCTAAAAAGTTCACTGGAATGTATGAAGAGGGGACAACCTATACCAGTGGTGGCACCACAGTGACTACAGGTTTTGATCACATCAAAGAGTTAGGAGTAAATGCTGTTCAACTCCTACCCATCTTTGATCAATCTAATGATGAAGTCGATACTGAGTTTAACTGGGGCTATAACCCTGTTAACTATAATGTTCTTGATGGAGCGTACTCCACCGACCCCTATGATGGTTATGCTCGTATCAAAGAATTTAGAGAGCTAGTCATGGCGTATAATAAAGCCGGAATTAATATCATTATGGATGTGGTTTTTAACCACATGTATAGCGCGAACGAATGTAACTTTGATGTCTTAGCCCCTGGCTATTACTTTAGATACACCAATGATCGTACCTTAGCGGATGGAAGTGGTTGCGGTAATGAAACCCAATCAAATTACTATATGTTCCATAAGTTTATGGTGGATTCTACCTCTTTCTGGGCTAAGACCTATAAACTTGGAGGATTTAGATTTGACCTCATGGCCCTTCATGATCTCGACACCATGAACGACCTCACCGCCCAATGTCAATTAATCAATCCTAATATTGCTATTTATGGTGAACCTTGGACTGCGGGTAGCTCCACTGGTTACACTCCTGCGAACCAAAACAACGCTTCCAAGTTTGAAGGTTTTGGAGCCTTTAATGATCGTATCAGAGAGTCTCTTGTGAAGACAAATACCGCTTCCGCGAGAGGCTGGGCGACAGTTAGTGGATCCACAACCGTGGAAGACTATGATGTTGAAAGAGTGGTAGCAGGAATTAAAGGAACCACCCCTCTTGATAGTGCGACAATAGGCGCGGATAAAACTGTGAACTACGTGTCTTGTCATGATAATCAAACAGTCTATGACCGCATCTATTATGGAGCGGGTGAGACCAATGACGACACCGTATCGAAGATGGCCACTCTTGCTAATGCGGTTGTGTTGACCTCAAAAGGAACATCCTTCATGCTCGGTGGTGAAGAGATGCTCAGGACCAAAGGAGGAGATGATAACTCCTATGAAAGTGGTTATGAAGTGAACGCTCTTGATTACTCAAGAAAGATTAAATATCCCCAAGTTTTTGAAAACTATAAGAACCTTGTTGAAGTTAAGACCACAACCTCTTATCTTGCTCAAGCGGATTCTAGTAGTGATGATGTCCAGTGGGTGGGACAAGGTTGGACTGGAAGCATGCTCCGATACAGCTTCTCAAGCGATGGGAAGGAATATATCATCTATCATCGTAATGGTTATGGTAGTGGTTCCTATAGTGTCAGTGACTTAAGTGGTTATACCTGTGTTGTCGACACTCTTGGATATATGACTAATGGCTCTACCTTCTCTGGTAGCTATGGCATTGGTAACTACGAAACCATTGTGGCGTGTAAGTAACCTCAATATTCAAATTTAAATAAAGCACTGCCGAGTTGCAGTGCTTTTTATTTTTAATGTATTGCTCATTATTGAATTTCTTTGTTGCGATATTCTTTCCGAACATCTGCAGTGGATACAAGGTTTCCGTTTCTTCTAACTGAGAACGCATCAAATCCATTGACTTGGATATTCTTATCTTCCATTTCTCCTGCAATTTCGTGCATGGAGGAAGTATGACCATTATAAGTAAGTTTTCCGCTATCATCAGCAAGAATTGCTGTTTTTCCATTTTTATGGATAAACTCTTCACCAATTATAAAGTAGCCAGAGGTTACCATATCTTTCATGCTGGCCCTTGGGGGCTTGATATCGAAAGCCGCTTGCTCTACAAGTCCCATAGAAGTTATGGTTTAATCAAGTCTCTGTTGACCGTATTTAATATATTTTTTATCAAGCTCTAACATTGTATAGTGACGGCCCATTTTCTTTGCAACAACGCCCGTGGTCATTGCCCCACCAAAGGGATCAAGGATCAAATCTTCAGGCTTGGTGAAAAGAGCGATTACCCTTTCCATAAGAGCTTCTGGTTTTTGAGTAGAGTGAACTTTATTCCCATTTTCATCTTTTAATCTTTCGTTTCCGGAACATACGGGGAACTCCCAAATAGACCCCATCTGTTTTCCATCATTGTGCAAAAGAGAAAAGGCATCTCGCATTTATGGGATGCCTTTCCTTTTAAGCGGTAACTACATATAGTCACATATATCAAACTGGTATGTAGGAAACAGATGCACAGATGGTCATGGTAACAAAGATGAAGCAATATGCCACCGCCCCAGACCAAACATTTCCAGTATGTTTATATGTTAGTCTATTAAATAGTGGTAGTAGCGCCATCATTGTGATCAGAGCAAAGACCATATTGATATATAGCCAGACCTCTTCGCCGCTGGCGCCATAACCATAATAGACAGTTCCTGTTGTAAAGAAGCAAGTGTAGTTAATAATGAGAATAAAGATGAGACCAATACAGTTAGCCACCATACTGACAGTGATAACTTTCCACTCTTTCCATCCTTCTCTCGCTATAGAGCAGTTTACTCTAATAGAGTTAGAAATATAGAAGATAAAGATAATAGGAATGTATTCAAGAGCGGTAATGGCCATTCTTCCATTAATTGTTGAAGCACTGACAAGCATGAATCTGAAGTCTTGGTGGAAACTCCACTGGCTGACATAGACCATTAGGTAGAAGGCTCCTATCATAATGACGGAAATGAGCAGTGCTTTTAAGGTGTTACATAAGACGTTGTGCCAAGATGTTCCCCTAATTCTGATATAACCAAATTTTGACCAATCAAGAGGATCATTTCGACCTTTAACCTTATTTCTAATATAGATACAGAGATTTTCTATGGCCGTGCTTCCAAAGAAACATATGAGACCAATTGTTCCATTGATAGCCGCCCAAAGGAGAATCGCATTAATCATTCGTGCAGGGAAAACATAGGTATACACACTAGCGGAATTTCCTACTGGGAATATCTCAATTGATAAGTTGGCTAATGGAATATAGTCTAAGCACGCAATAATGGCACAGACTATTAAGATTGTCCAGAAGGTAATTCTATGCCCAAGAGAGGCATGTTTCTTTGTTGTGGCTGATGCACTACCTATGGCCATCGCCGCGCCCCTATCACTATTTGCAATGGCTTCACTTCCTCCGCCTATATCTCCATCATCCCCATCAGATGAATCGCTGTCATCATCCTTGGTGGTGGGAGTGTCCAGTGGTGGATCTAGTGTCCCCACAGAACTAATCTGGTCAATAGTTTTAATTGAGGGATCTCTTGTGAGAGCAATACTTGCATCTTCTGCCTCTTTAATTTCTTTTGCCTTGGTAATGGTCTTAAAGAATCCAGTTTTCATTAAGACCGCACACAATGCAACGATGAAAGTAAAGCCTGCCGCAAGAGCTAAACCATTAGAGGCTTCTTGTCCAAACCATGTTTGATGGGTGCCATCAAGACCAGAGTTAAGGCCTAGACTAACGTCGAAGAAGTCAATAGTGTTAGCAATAGACTTACTATCGTACATCTCGAAGCAGTGATTAGTGTACTCTCTATGTAAGACACGATATGTCCCATCTTCCATTGAGCCGTACTCGACATCAATTTCATATGCTCCTCTCTCTTCTGAAGTGGCATCATTTCCCACTTCACTAATGAATCTTTGAGCAATTATCTCCCAGGATGAAGTATCGGTTTGATATCGGTAAGACCCTTCATCATAGTAGGCATATGACATTGCAGCATTACATCTTAGGTTATTATATTTACTTGCGGCAGAGTTCTTAATGTAGCCAGAAACATATAGTGATTTAATGATGCTTTCTTCGTAAGAGTTACCCGCCATATCGGAAGCTAAACCAACACAGTCACCTCCTCCAGCAGAGTGGCCCATAGCCCCGAAGCGATTCTTATCGCAAAATTTAAAATCATCAGTGTTGTTATAGACATATTGGACTAAGTACTCCATGCCGTTTTCTCCATCTGTTGATGGTTCGGTTGTCCCCCCCTGACCTCCTGGATCAATCGTGAAGACAACAGCACCACGACGGGAGAGCTCAATCGCATATTGAGACATCGTCATCTTGGTTCTAGTAAAACCCGGTAGGACGAATACTGTTGGAGCGGGATTTTCTTTTGTGGCACTATCTGGGATATAGACGGTACATGAATAGGTTGCTCCTTCTGGGACAGCATATGTTGTCCCGTGAATTTGTCCTCGGTTATAAGAAAGAGACATCTCTCTTGTCAGGGTGAAGTCGGTAACACTGACACTGAAACCTGATGTCTCAAAACACATTCCTGAGAATCCAAGAATGAAAATGAGGACAAAAGACACACACATCGTAATAAAAGATTTAGAAGTAAAGAATTTTACTTTTGCACTCTTTTCTTTCTTTTCCTTCTTTGGTTTTTCTACAACCTCTTGTGCGCCATCACGAGAAGCATCTTTTTTCCAAAATGCTAGTTTCTTGTAGCACTTTTGGAACCAGCTATCTTGTTTTACTGTTTCTTCTTCAACTGTAGTGTCCAAGGTTTCCTCAACCGGAAGAGTCTCACTTCCTATCTCTTGAGAGATAGTTGTCTCTTTTAAAAGATCCTCTTCCTCTAGTGGCGTCTCTCCCTCTTCTGTTTTCTCTTCCCACACAGCATTTTTTGTGGATGAGAGGAACATCGAGAGAGCTTCAGTAATGAAAGAAGCCAAACCCACAATTGAGAGAATAAAGGAAACAATGTACTTAGCTTTGTGATGTTTCGTGATGTCATTATCCTCTATGTGTTCTTTTACTGATGCCACTAAGAAGCCATCATAGAGGCTGATTAGTGCGAGTATAAGAAAGAGCCAATAAATGTAGTTTGAGAGACCAAAGAACATTCCTGCGGCAATAAAATAGAGGCCGCAGAAAACATAGAGAACAATTGAGGTTGCTTTTAGCAATTTAATTTTAAGCGACATAAGCATTTACCTCCGTTGCATAATTGTTGAAATATATTAACGATGTAGGAGCCGTGGAGTAATTCCCTTTAATCCACTCCCAAACAAAGTTGCACAATGCTGTATCGGTGAGGCGAGCAATATATCTTGAGGTAGATCCTATATAGTAACCCGAAATGTTCTCAATAAAATCTGTTCCTTGATTCATTCCACCAGTTGAACTGATGTTGTTTGCCCAACCAAGCATAATATCGACATCTCCGTCTGTCTTGATGGCTCCGCATGATGTTGCGACATCCCCTTCGTATCCTTTGTATTCAATCACTGAACCCACATATTCACTTGTTGCTAGATATGAATCTAGATTTGTGCTAAAAGCATCAATATCAGATTGATAGATACCACTGGTTTCTGATTTGGCGTACCAAGCAATCTTAAGATCATGTTGGCTTGCTTCTCCTTCATCTTTGGTATCACCGTCGTCATCATCACTCACTGGGGGTTGATTGTAATTGTCTTTAATCCAATTCCAGACAACATTGCATAACTCTGTATCACTACATCTAGTGATGTAGCGGGAAGTAGAACCAATATAATAACCACTAAGATGTTCATAATAATCAATGTCTAGTGTCATGCCACCAGTAGAGGATATATTGCCGCCCCAACCAAGCATAATATCGATATCACCATCAGTTCTAATCGCTTCACATGTTGTGGCGACATCACCATCATATCCACGATAACCGATATATACGTTATAACCCGCACTAGTTAAGTAGTTATCAAGTGCAGCACTAAAGGCATCAATATCTTCTTGATAGATACCACTAGTATCTGATTTGGCGTACCAGGCAATCCATAAATCGTAGTTGATTATTTGTGGTTCTTCTTCGGTTCCTGCACTTTGATTCTCAATAGGTATTCCATAATAATCAAAAATCCAGTAATAGACCTTATTAGAGAATGGCCTATCTGAGAGTCTCGCACAGCCTCGAGATTTATCACCAATAGCGATACCAGTGTGATTTTCTAAAATATCCACACCTTCGACCATTCCACCAGTTCCAACAAGGTTACTTGTAGAAGACCAGCCAAACATGATATCAACATCGCCATCTTTTCTTATTGCCGCACAGGTTGTTCCAACATCACCTGTATATTCACGGATAACGATATCCATGGAATAGGGGTCGTAACCTTCTTCCTCTAGCCAGTTATACATATCGCCGACAAAGCTGTCCATATAGTCTTGGTCTAGTCCGGAAGTATTAGTTCTTCCATACCAAGCGAGAACTAGGTCTCGCTGATATATTTCTGTCCATGCTGAATAAAGAGTTATTTCTCTCGATTTTTTGGCGAGATGATCCTTAACATCGTCATAACGGATAAGTCCAGTGTTTGCGGAGAGTAGATCCTCACTATCCACACCTTCTGTCCAATTATCGATAACTGACCACCCCACGAATTTTAAGCCATCTGCTGTTGGTTCGGGAACAACGGCATTGTTAAAGGTGTTAACAACATATGTTCCGACATATTCCCCTCGATCCATAAGAGTCACTTCAATGTCTTTTTCTAGTCCAGTCATCATCTGACAAGAACCTAAAACCATTGTGCAACCCAATGCAGCAACTACCAGACATAAGAATTTCTTTTTCATTCTCATACCTCCTTAACTATTAAAAACAACATCGTACGCCACGTTTTGTAAGTACGAAGCTGTCTTTTGACTAATGGCGGATACTTCTATTCCGCTATTATTTTCAATGTAGTCAGTTCCTTGACTCATTCCGCCTGTAGAGCCAATATTACTTGCCCAACCAAGCATGATGTCAACATCTCCATCGTTCATGATGGCTTGACAAGAAGGGCCGACATTTCCGTCGTAGGCTCGCATCTCAATACTGACATCTGTGTATCCTTGAGTGGCAAGATAAGTGCTGAGTTCGTTTTTAATCTCGTTGACATAGTCAGCATTAAGACCAGAGGTCTCAACTTTGTCGTACCACGCAATGACAAGAGAGTTATCCTTGCCTCCTTCTCCAGAAATATCCATATGCTCAATTGGAGCATTAAAATATTCATCAAAGAGCCAGTAGTATGCAAGAGCGGTTAATTCTCCATCATTGCATCTTGCAGCATAACGAGAGAATGTATCTCCAAGATATGTGGTTTCGCGCACATCACAATTTAATATGGTTGCAGCGTGTACGCACGCAGAGAGATAACTTCCAAAGTAAGATGGGTGCTTATTATCTGAGTAATATAAGTTGATATCACTGTTCTCATAGACATAGGTAAAAGCTTTTCCCACTTCGCAAACTTTAAGTCCGAGTTCACTAGCGCATTGTTCTGTAGCATTACGGAGAAGCATCTCATACTCAGGAATTGTGGAAACCGATGGTTCATCATTAGCTGCTTCTTGATAACCCCATGTCGCATAGAGATATATTTCACAATTTTCTTGAGTCTCATTGATTCTTGTTTGCAGAGTGGCCACAGCATCTTTATAGAGATTGTAGTTTGTTGCTGGTCTCGTACTATGTTCCTGAAGGACTATAACATCGTACTGGTTTGTGGTGAGAGCTTCCTCAACCTCTGCTCCTCTTTCATCTGTTGGATCCGCAAATTGAGCAAGGGTATGACTTCCTTCGGTAATGGATTCGGCATAAACCTCTTCTCCCGCCGCATTAGCAATCTCTTGGAAAAGCGCAGGAATATCATTGTAATAAGTAAAACTATTACCGATGAATAAAGCAGTCACACTTGACCAGAGTTCTGGTTCTCCGTTTTTGAATCTCCAATAAATACCTCCTTCAGTGTGTCTCTCAGAGGAATAAACATAGACAATAGTGCCGTCATCACTATAGAAGTCTTCACTATACCCGTAGAGTTCCACTTCTTCTTTAAATGCCATTGATCCAATAGATGTAGCAGTGGAGGGAATTATCGCTTTGGTGATGTTACATCCATAGAATGACCAAGTTCCGATATGAGTAATCCCCTCTCCAATCTCCACTCCAGTCACTCTTCCCCATCTATAGGACCAGGGAGCTCCTTCATCATCGACATAATCTGGCATTGCTCCCTCACCTTCAACGACTAGAGTGAAGCCATAATATCCATCATCTTCGAAGCGAGCACTAATCGTGTCTGTAACTTCCCATTCGTATGTATTCGTTTTATCACAGCTGGTAGTGGTGGTCGCTAATCCAAGTGATAAAACGACAGCACATAATGCTGTCGTCAGAGTTTTCAGTCTTTTCATTCGTAGACCTCCTTAAAATCTTTAAGATTTTTATAAAGTTTCGAGACCCCAGAAGTAATTGCAGCTTTCGCTACTTCCTTTGCAACACACTTATGACAATTTAGATCATAAGCATGGGGGAGAATATAATCTTTGTTTAGTTCCTGTTCGCTAACACAGTTAGCAATACCGATAGCAGCGGCAAACATCATTTCTAAATTAATGGTGCTCGCTCTAACATCAAGGGCTCCGCGAAATAATCCCGGAAACACTAAGACGTTATTAATTTGATTAGTATATTCACTAGATCCAGTTCCCACAATGTAGGCTCCAGCTTCTAGTGCATCTTCAGGTTCAATTTCTGGCACTGGATTAGCACAGACGAACAAGATAGCCTTCTTCGCCATAGAGGCAACCATTTCCTTGGTGACACAGTGAGGGCCACTGACCCCAATAAGGACATCTGCTCCCACCAAAGCGTCTTTGAGAAGTCCGTGTTGATGTTCTAGATTGGTCACTTTGACAATTTCTTGTTGGGCCGCATTAAGTTTTGGCTCACCTTCGCAAAGGATGCCATCAAGTCCACACATCGTGATGTGTTTTACTCCTGAAGCAAGAAAGAACTTTGCCACCGCAATACCAGCGGATCCAGGACCATTGATGACTACTTTAATATCCTTGATATCTTTTTTGACAAGTTTAAGAGAATTTAAAAGAGCCGCCAACATGACAATTGCCGTTCCGTGCTGATCATCATGAAAAACGGGAATATCCAGTTCCTCTTTTAGTCTTTTCTCAATCTCAAAGCACCTTGGAGCGGAAATATCTTCTAGATTAATTCCTCCGAATGATCCCGAGATGATTTTTATCGTATTAATAATTTCGTTTGTATCTTTTGTCTTAAGACAAATCGGATAGGCATCAACATTACCATAGGCTTTAAATAAAGCGCTTTTCCCCTCCATAACAGGCATTCCCGCTTCTGGTCCAATATCGCCTAAACCAAGAACCGCCGTGCCATCAGTAATGACTGCAACAGTGTTCCATCTTCTTGTTAAGTCAAAACTCTTGCTGACGTCTTTTTTAATTTCTAAGCATGGTTGAGCCACACCGGGAGTGTATGCCAAAGCAAGCTCCTCGTTATCAGTTACACTAACACGGGAAATGGTCTCAATCTTTCCCCTCCACTCGTAGTGTTTTTTAAGAGATTCATCATGACAATCCATCGACAATGCCCCCAAAACGATAAAATACGAAAAAATTATTTATGTAATTACACAGGTGCTATTACGAGCACAAATACCTTATGTATGATTTTACATACATTTTAGTGGACATTTATTATAAGATAAAATAATATTTAAGCATAATAGATATAAAGAAAATGTATATAAAAATTGGGGTATTGTCATGAACTACGAATACTACAAAATTTTCTATTATGTTGGAAAACATAGAAATATATCAAAAGCTGCAAACGAATTGCATTACACCCAACCATCAATTTCTAGAACTATTCAAAACCTTGAGAAAGAGTTGGGATGTAAACTATTTACGAGAAAGAAAACAGGAGTGGAGTTCACTAAAGAAGGAAGCAATCTCTATGAATATGTTTCTCGTGCTTTCATGACTCTTACTGAAGGAGAGGACGAGATTAAACAATCCTTAGGAATTGATGGTGGAACTATTTATCTTGGAGCATCTGTTACTTCTTTATATGAGTTCCTGTTTGACTTCATCAATAAGTTCATCTCCGTTTATCCTCATGTAAAAGTAAAGATTAGTACTGGTTCAAATAATGGGATTATTGAAAAGCTCAAGCAAGGGTCGATTGACCTTGCCTTTGTCTCAACCCCATGCAATCCTACTTCTAAACTACAAGTCACACAAATAAGAGAGTTCTCTGATGTCTTAGTCGCCGGCAATAAATTTAGTGAACTCAAAGATAAAACCTTATCATTTCACGATTTAGAAAAATATCCTATTGTTGCCCTAAGAAGTGGGATGCAATTAAGACAATATGTGGATGATATATATTCAAGGAATGGGATGGTTCTTGATCCAGATGTTGAGGCTGATGGTGCCAATCTTATCGTTCCCATGGTAAAGTACAATTTAGGTCTTGGTTTTGCTCCAGAAAGAATGACGCGAAATTCGATAAAAAGAGGCGAAATATTCGAGATTGACCTAGATTATGATATGCCTATCCGACAAATTTTAATGATTAGTGATCCAAGTCATCCTCAGACAAATGTTTCACGAACATTCAGAAGAATGATTCTCGACGAACTAAACAAAGAATAATTTTGTTTAACGCTCTACTTTTATTTTTATTCCCAGATTTTTTCTTACTTTTTATGTCTTTATTTTAGTATGAAATCTATCATTTCTTGTTTTAAGAATTTATGTGCTTAGTTCTTTAAATTATATTGTTTAGGTTGGCATTGTTAGTGCCAGTTCGTCTCGATTTTTTTAACCTATTATATTGCTATTAAATTTTTGGTTATTTATTGTTTTTGCTAGTATATATTAAACATTCAGTATCGGCATACCATCAATGCAAATAAATAATAATTATGTGTAACAATAATTGTTATTTTCTTCTTTATTTAAAGGGTGATTGTTGGTATTATACTTAGTAGCGGTATTCTACATAGTTATAATTACCCACTCTCTATTACATATCTAAACAAAAACTAAACTTTGCTTATTCTTATTTATTCTTATGGATACGATTAAACTAGTGGCCTTAGGTGGCCTTGATGAAAATGGAAGAGATTGTTATGTCGTTGAAGTGAACGACGATATTTTTGTTTTTGATTGTGGGGTCTCTTTCCCTGATAAAGACACTCCCGGAATTGATTACTTCATCCCTAATGAAGATTACCTTGTGGAGAACAAGGATCGAATTAAAGCCTACATTCTCTCTCACGCTCACGATGAGAACATGGGAGGGATCTTATATTTGTATAGACACGCTCCCGCACCAGTATACTGTACTCTCTCCACCAGAGCGGTACTTCTCGCTATGGGAGAATTTAATGGAGTGAAGATTCCTCCATTTGATTTTCGTATTGTGGATCCGACCTCGACTATGGATATCGCGGGCCACACTTTTCATTTCTTTCAGACCGCTCATAACTCTCCTAAGTCGATGGGAATCTGTTTAGAGACAGATCGAGGAAACATCATCTATACCAGTGACTTTATTGTTGATTATACTGTGGACTCTCCTGAATTCTACTTTGACCTTAATGCTCTTAGTCGTATCGCGGAGACTCCCACCCTCCTTTTAATGACCGAAAGTAAGCATGCGGATTATGCGGGTTATACCGCTCCAAAACACAGATTGAGACCGAGAGTGGAGAAATACTTCTCTAGTAGTGAATCTCGTATCTTTATCTGTATGTTCTATCAAAACCTCTATCGTCTCTATGAAGTCTTTGCCCTTTGTCGAACCTATCGAAAGAAGATTTATCCTTATGATGACTTTACAAGAAGATATCTTGATATCTTATTAGAGAACGATAGACAAAATGTCTTTAGAAAAGAAGACTTACTTGGAAAAGAGGAACTCTTAAGAGCAAGACAACAAGATCTCGTCATCCTCATGCTTGGAAAAGAGACAAACTTATATGATAGCATTCACTCTTTAGCCGCGCGCACAAACCCTGATAAGAGAATCATCTTAAATAAGGATGATACCTTTATTGTCGCGGCAATCCCTCATGCGATTGATGAAAGTGTGGCTACCCGCTCTATCGATTACTTATATCGCACTGGTTGTCATGTTGTGTGGCTTAAAAAGAAGCAACTTATCCCCATGCATCCAGGGCAAGATGATATTAAGCTCATGCTTTCTCTTTTAAAACCTAAGTATTACATTCCTGTAAGAGGAACTTTTGTCAATCTCATGTTTAATGCTCGATTAGCCTTAACCATGGGTATTGGGCTTAACCACTCTAACGTCTTTGTCCTCGATAATGGAAGTCAAGTAGTCTGGAAAGATGAAAGAGTGGATATTATCTCCAAAGATAATGGTTTTATTCACACTCTCCCCTCCATGGTGGATGGACTTGGTTATATCAAAGGGGGAGATAATGAACTCGTCCAAGATCGAAGAAAACTCTCTGTGGATGGAGTCTGCGTTTTAGCGGCCACTGTCTCCCGTAGTAAGATGAAGATTGTCGCGGGACCAGATTGTCAGATGAGAGGCTTTGTCTTTGTAAAAGATGCTGAACCCATCTTACGCAGTGTCTCTAATATCTTTGTGGAAGAGGTCAATAAGCTCCTTGCCAGTGGTGTTGTTGACATTGAAGCGAACTGTGCTCCGATAGAAGAGAGAATCAAACGCACCATTAGAAGAGAAAACGGAAGAGATCCCTTAATTGTTCTCTCTGTCCCCGTTGTGGACTAGTCATTGTCCCTTATTATGTTGCTCTTATATTTATTTTGTTTAAAATAAACATACTAGGCCATATAATAATATCTAATGGCAAAAAACGAAGATAAAAAATATATACGCGATAAATATCACCTTCATGTCTATGTCGGGTTACTCTTAATCCTTCTTTCTTTAGTGTGTTATTTCAATATGTGGTACATCGCTAGAGGAATCACATATTGTTTTTCATATTTCTTTGGGATCATGAGTTATGTCTTATACATTGCTCTTGATGTCATTGGTTTCATGCTCATCTTCTTTAGGGATAAGATGCATATCAAGTACACCTCAAGAAAGGTTGCTCCATTTATTGTCTTTATTGGAGTGACGATGCTAGTGACTGCAGCCTATGTGACTGCGACTGGTTCGGGAGACGATATCCATCTTCGTACCTTTGCCGGCTACTTTAGTGAGAAGACAACCGCTCCAAATTTCAAATACTTTGATGATTCATTCGTCAATCTCTTCTCTCTCGATGCTCCTTTTGCGGGTGGTTTCTTTGGTTATTTACTCGTTGCTATCTTTAGAGAAGTCGGTTCCTATATTGTTGGAGCAATTATTCTTGTCGCCGGTATTGGTCTCTTCTTCTTTCCTAATATCATGAGATTTATTCGTGGAGAGAGTAGTGCCACCACAAGAGAAGTGGTTATTGATGAAGAGGAGATACCCGCCCCCATCTTAAAGTCAACTCCCTTGATTGAACAACGAACCATAGTCGAAGCGGAGATTCAAGCCCTCCCTGAACCTCAGGTAATAGAAGAGACTCCTCCTCAACCAGTGAGAGAGACAAAACCCACTCAAGCAACATATACCCCTGAATCTGCGACTCTTCAAGTCGCTCACTTTACTCGTCCAGGTTACACTAAACCTCAACCTCAACCAACCTCTAATTCCAATTCCTATAATGAGAATCCTTCTTTTGAAAGTGAGAGGGTTACTCCCACCTATGTCACGATGGAGAGTGAGAAAGCAAGGATGAGACCGGAACCCCCAGTCATCGAGGATGAAGTCATTGATAACGAAAACGAAGTTTTCGTTGACTATGATGACCTTGATGATGCCATCCTTAATAATAGTGAAGAGACCACTGAGAGAGAGAGTGTCAGTCCCCGTGTTGTGGAAGCGGAGGTTACCCCTCTTGTTAGGGAGACCCCGATGAGAGATCCTCGCATTATCCCGGAACCTATAGTTGATGAAGAGGAAGATATAACAACACCCCACGCGCCTCATAAACCAAGAGTGAACTGGATACCCCCAAGTTATGAACTCTTAAAAGACTATCCTAGTGGATATGATAATGATGAGAATAAGACTTGGGCGGAAGAACAAGCTCTCGCTATTAATGCAACTTATAAAGCTTTTGGAGTGGATGTTTGGGTAAACTCCTATATCATTGGTCCAACCTTTACGAGGTTCCATATTGAATATGGACCTAATGTCGCTGTCGCTAATGTGTCGAAGCGTCTTGATGATGTCGCTAGACAATTAAAAGTTAATTCTCTTCGTTTTGAAAAGGTTGTTCAAGGGACAAACTTCTCAGGAATTGAAGTCGCTAACCCAGTGAGAATCACTGTGGGCTATAAGAATATGTATATAAAACTCCCCTCTAGTAAAGAGCATCCCCTTGCGGTTCCTTTTGGAGTGGATGTCGTGGGTAATCCGATATGGGGTGACTTCTCTAAGTTCCCGCACGCTCTTATCGCGGGAGCGACGAACTCTGGTAAGACTGTCTATGTGCAGTCGATTGTCACCACTTTGATTATGCGTAACTCCCCTGATGACTTAAAAATCATCCTCGTTGATCCCAAGATGGTGGATATGACCCGCTTTTCGGGTATCCCCCACCTTCTCTGTCCCATTATCACCCGACCTGAAGAAGTGAGAGTGTGTCTCCAGAAACTCGTTGATGAGATGGAGAAGAGATATGCTCTCTTTGCTAATTCCGGGAGTGCAAATATTGAATCCTATAACCGCTACTGTCGTGAACATGGTTATGAGAGTATGCCTTATATTTGTCTCTTCGTTGATGAGTTTGCGGACTTAGTGGAGAGATGTAAAGATATTCCCGCTCTTGTGACGAGACTTGCTGCGAAAGCGAGAGCTGCGGGTATTAATATGCTTATTGCCACTCAAAGACCGAGCACTAATGTGGTGACTGGGACTTTAAAAGCCAACTTACCAGTGCACGTCGCTCTTAAGACCTCTACGACCACGGATAGTATCACTATCTTAGGTGAGGGTGGAGCGGAAGACCTCCTTGGCTATGGAGATATGCTTGTGCAAGATCCTAACCTCAACCTGAACACCATTACGAGACTTCAAGGTTGCTATCTCCAAGATGCTGAGATAGAGAGAGTCGTGAATTATCTTAAATCTACCTACCCTGTAGATTATGATCCTAACTTCCTTGACCTTGTCGATCATAGTCAAGATGAAGCCGCAGAGCTAGTGAAGAATGGCAGTTATGGTAATAGCGGAGATGATGATGACCGCTACGAAGATATTAAGGAGTGGGTCATGGAACAAGAATATACATCGATGTCTCGTATTCAAAGAGAGTGTTCTGTCGGCTTTAATCGTGCGGGACGCATCTTTAAGAGACTCCAAGAAGAGGGGATTGTCTCTCTTACCAGCGATGGAGCGAAGGGTTCAAGAGTACTCGTTCATAGTAGTTACTATGATGAAAATAATATTCCGACAAGTGATGAGGTATTAGGCTAATGGCAAAAGTAAGTAATTATCATCCATCTATCGGTGTGGATATGACCACCATCTCGAGATTTAATGATCCGAGCGCTAGTTTTGTTAAGACTGTCCTCTCTCCTAGTGAGAGAAAGGAATATCAAGAGAGTAAAAACAAACCCCAGTATTTAGCCACCCGCTGGGCGGTAAAAGAAGCCTTCTTTAAAGTGGTTATGAGTATGGGAATAGAAGCCCCGGGGATGAATAAACTCTCCCTCTGCCACAGTGCTTTGGGAGCGCCATACATTATTGGAAAGGGGATAAGTGACCCGACAATCTACTCTGTCTCCATCTCTCATGAGGGAGATAATGTTATCGCTGTGGTCTATAGAACAATTCCATGATTAACACCTATGTCACCGCTAAACTAGTGAGCTTAAGAAGAATCAATGTCTGTATCTACTCTAGTGCGAGAGATGACACTCATCGTTTCTATCTCAAAAAAGATAATAACTTTCCTCGAGAAGTAAATATTTTAAGAAAAGTATCCTCTAATGGTTTAAGTCTCTTTGCGCTTGAGCTTGACCAAGACTTTGAGTTTGGTCACAACTATGAACTCAATCTCTCTTCCTTCTCTCCCATCACAATTGATGTCAGTGACGCTCCAACATTCCCAGAATTTGATGAGATGTTTACCTATAATGGAGATGACTTAGGAGCCATCTATTCACCCACTAAAACATCTTTTGCCGTGTGGGCCCCAATGGCCCTCTCTGTCTCTCTTAAAATAGAGAGTGATGAAGATAACTTTGAGATTATCCCCATGGAGAGAAGAGATAAAGGGGTTTATAAACTCACCCTTAAGGGAGATTATCTCGGTAAGAAGTATCACTATATCGTTAATAACTACAGTGTCACCAAAGAGTGTAATGATCCCTACGGGAAAGGAACATCTCTTAATTCTACCTACTCTGTAGTGGTGGACTATAAGTCTATCGCCGCTAAAGAGAGGGTAGTGTGTCCCACACCTTTAAAGGGATATACAGATCATATCATCTATGAAACTCATATCCGTGACTTTACTGAAAGTAAAGATACTGACATAGAACACAAAGGAACCTATACCGGTTTCTTTGAAGAGGGGAGAAAGACTACAAACGGGAAACCCGCAGGCCTTGATTATATCAAGTATTTAGGAGTGACCACAGTCCAGGTTCAACCTATCTTAGACTACGATAATGTCAGTGATCTTCACCACGAGAACAACTATAACTGGGGTTATGACCCCATCAGTATGTTTGCCCTTGAGGGGTCTTTAAGTGTGGATCCAACGGATCCCCACAAAAGACTAGAAGAGTTTAGAGACCTTGTTGATACCTATCATAAGAATGATCTTCGTATAGTTGTGGATGTCGTCTATAACCATGTGTGGGATCATCTCTATAATGATTTTGAAAAAATCGTTCCTAACTACTTCTTTAGAAGAAGAAATAATCAATATATCACTGAGCACTCCGGTTGTGGGAATGACTTTGCCAGTGAACGCCCCATGGCGAGAAAAGCCATCGTGGACTCCATGAAGTATCTCACTGAGACCTTTGATGTCGATGGTTTTAGACTTGATATCATGGGACTTATCGATGAGAAGACGATGAATGAAGCTTATGAAGAGTGCGCTAAGATGAAACCAGACATCATAATCTATGGTGAAGGGTGGGATATGAATACGGAGTGTAAAGACCAAATGGCGTCGATGTATCACGCCAGCGAACTCCTACACTTAGGATTCTTTAATGATACTTATAGAGATATCGTTAAAGGCCCCATCTTTGATAATGACCTCACCAAAGGTGGATATATCTCTGGGGATCAGAGTTATCGAGAGGGAATGGTCTACGCTTTATTTGGAACTTGTATCTTAGAAGGGGGAGAGAAATTTGCTTCTTCCACTCAATCTATTAACTATATAGAGTGTCATGATAATCACACCCTTTACGATAAACTCTCCTTCGTTAACGAAGGAGAAGATGAAGACACTCTTTTAAAGAGAGTTAGTCTTGGTAACACTATTGTCTCTCTCTCCTTTGGTGTTCCCTTCTTCCATATGGGCCAAGAGATTGGTCTATCTAAACATGGTTTAGGAAATACCTATAACACTCCGAAGATAAATAATATGAATTACCAAGTAGTGGAAGAGAGATGGAAGATGGTGGAGTCTTTTAGAGAGGCTAACCTTATTAGAAGAAGAACCCCGCTTTATAGTGAAAAGAGCAAAGAGAAGATTAGAGATGGACTAGAGTATGACCTCGATCACTATCCCCTTGTTATCCTCTCTACTAAGAATAAAGATGTCTTAGGAAATAATAAGGATGCAATCTTTGTCCTTAATAGCACAAACGAGGTCCAAAACCTCGATCTTGATGACTACTATTCGATTTATTATTTCGATGGGAGAGTGATCAATAGTCAAGAATCTATCAAACATATGATGGTGAACCCTCTGTCCGCCACAATAATAGTGAAGTAGGTTATATTATGTTACATTATGCTCGTGCTGTTTGTCGAATTGCGGGACCAGTTATCCGCGCGGAAACTGGTTGGTTATCGCGTGGAGTAAAAGACACCACCAGCGGTAGTGAAGCGGAGAGATATAAAAAGGTCTATAAATTGATCAATCGTGTTTCTCGCGCTCTTCATGTACAGTTTCATGTGGAGGGGTGGGAGAATCACATCGATGACACTGTGGCCTTATACACTCCTAATCATGCTTCCTTCTTTGATCCTTTAGCGATGTTATCTATTGATACCACTCCCATGACCTTTGTCGCGAAGAAAGAGATCGCAGATTTTCTCATCGTGGGAAAATGTGTGAAGTATCTTAATGGTCTGTTTATGGATCGAGAAGATATTAAAGGTTCTCTTAAGGTGATGAATGAAGTCGAGCAGAGGCTTATTGATCATGACCAGTCTTGGTATATATATCCAGAAGGAGAGAGATGTAAAGACACTCTCCTCTTACTTAAAGAATTCCATCATGGAACCTTTAGAAACGCGATGAGAGCGCACGCTCCCATTGTCCCTGTAGCGACCTATGGAACTTTCCGTGTGCTTAAGCTCCATCCCCAATATAAAAAGTATCCTGTCTTTATTAAGTATCTCAAGCCTTTATACTATGAAGATTATAAAGATATGACTAGTCAAGAAGTAGCGAAGTATTGTCAAGATGAAGTTCAAAGATGTATCTCTTTTGAACTGAGGAAAAAAGACAATGAAATCATGTCAAAATTAGATAAAAAATACAGGTTTAACCAGATTATTTGATTTTTGGATACCAGTTTTTAAGGATTCTCCCATCCCCTTTAGTAAAGGAAAGAGGGAGATGATCATAACTAAGAAGGGCGATACCTTCTTTTTTATTATCGAGGGGATGACCAGTGATATATTGGTGGAGTTCTTCTTCGTTTATTTCTACTTGGTTAGGATACTCTTTTAAGATCCTTGCGTAGTGGTAGTCATACTTATTAACTTTCGTGTTATCAAGCTCTCCAATCTTAGTTCCTGGATAGATGATATTTAAGTCTAAGAGTTTCTTATCTAAGGGGCGAGGTAAGGTGAATAAAGAACCTTTAAAAGAGAGATAGTGACTTAGGGGATTCTCTTTAAAGATGTTTTGATACATGACACTTTCTTTTGTGGGAGTGTCATGAATCTTACTCTCCTTTTTGTGTCCACTTTTTCTTAACAGGCACACATATTGTCCCTCTCCGGGAAAAAGAGAGGGAAAGAAGTGAATCCCCAAGGGTTTCTTCTTATTGACGCAAAAGAGTGGAGAGGTATTGATATCCACAACCTCAAAATCCCCTCTTGTGGAGAGGAGCCACTCTATAATGTCTTCATCTTCTTCTTGGCTAAAAGAACAAGTGGAATATAAGAGGTACCCCCCTTCTTTGACCATATCCGCGCTTAACTCAATTAAATCTTTTTGAACTTCACTATATTTCATGACCTTGTTATAGTGCCAATCATCTCGCATTTTACTTTCTTTTCTCATCATCCCGCTCCCGGAACATGGAGCGTCCACAATGACACTATCAAAGTAGGTTATATAATGGCACCAGAGATTATTCTTTCTAAAGTCATTGTGGGTGATAATGATATTATCTAATCCCATCTTAGAGATGTTATCTTCTACCGCTAGTAAACGAGTATATGCATTATCGTTAGAGATAATAAGATTGGTGTCATTACTTCTTAGTGCCACCCCAATACTCTTTCCTCCCGGAGCAGAGCATAGATCTAATATGACATCATCATCTTCTATAGGAAGAAAAGATGCCACACTCATGGCGCTTGGTTCTTGAAGGTAGTAGCACCCCAGTTCGTAGTAGACACTTTTAGAGAGAGCGTCTTCATCTTTATGATAGATAAACCCATTCTCTAATAAAGGATGGGGTTCTAGTGATGGAAAAAGAGAAAGGAGTTTCTCCTTACTCATCTTTTTAGTGTTTAGTAAAGCTCCTCCTAAAGGTCTTTCCTTTAGGGAAGAATCTAACTTCTCTATCTCACTATCACTTAGATAAGTCTTTAAGTGTTCTAAAAAGTCCATAGTTAAAGTTTACTCTCTGGTCTCTTTTATTAAAAATAAAATATTTGTCTCTCTCTTTTCGCTTTCATTGTCAATAATGAAGCGAAAGTTATATAATGAAAACAGTGTTTGAGGTCTATACCTATGAGAATGGTGGATATTATCGCTAAAAAGAGAGATGGAAATACTTTATCTCGTGAAGAGATACATTTTTTCATCGAGGGATATGTCAAAGGAGAGATCCCTGACTATCAAGCTTCCGCTTTAGCGATGGCCATACTCTTTCGGGGAATGACCAATGAAGAGATTGCTATTCTTACAGATGAGATGCAACATAGTGGAGAAGTCATGGATCTCTCCACCATTAAAGGTGTCAAAGTTGATAAACACTCCACTGGCGGAGTGGGTGATAAAACCTCACTAGTCTTATGCCCCATGGTAGCCGCCTGTGGCGCCAAGGTTGCCAAGATGAGTGGTCGTGGTCTTGGTCATACAGGTGGGACTCTTGATAAACTTGAATCTATCCCTGGTTTAAGTGTCCAAGAAAGCGATGAAGAATTTATTAGACAAGTTAATAAAGTGGGTTTAGCGATTATTGGACAAACCCAAGATTTAGTGCCCGCAGATAAGAAGTTATACGCTTTAAGAGATGTGACCGCCACTGTGGACTCTATCCCTCTTATTGCCTCTTCTGTTATGAGTAAGAAACTCGCCAGTGGGAGTGACACTATTCTTCTTGATGTCACCTTTGGTGAAGGAGCCTTCATGAAAGATATTGATAGTGCCAGAGACCTTGCTCGTATTATGGTGGATATCGGTAACTCCTTAGGAAGAAACACTCAAGCGGTTCTCTCTGATATGAATGAACCTTTAGGTTGTGCGGTGGGTAATGCCCTAGAAGTAGAAGAAGCGATATCCGCACTTCATGGGAATGGTCCAAAAGACTTAATGGAATTATGCTATACCTGTGGGAGCATTATGCTTACTCAAGCGGGACTCGCAAAAACCGAGCAAGACGCAAGAGGGCAGCTTGAAAGAGCGGTCAAATCTGGTCAAGCCTTTAAGTGCTTTATCAATATGGTGGAGCAGGAAGGAGGAGATATCTCTTATCTCTTAAATCCCAGTGAATTTAAAAAGGCTGATCATATTGTGGATGTCATCTCCTCTAAAGAAGGATTTATCTCTCGTATTAACGCTCTTGAGATTGGTGAAGCCTCCATGAGACTTGGTGCGGGAAGAGAGACCTTAGATGATGTTATTGATCCCAGTGCGGGTATTATCTTACATAAGAAAGTCGGAGACTACATTCACTTTGGAGATGTCTTATGTGAGATCCACACTTGTAAAGATGAGAGTGAATATAAACCAGTCATAGAGCAGATTAGACATGCTTATGAGTATGTTGATGTTCCCGTTAATGTCCACCCTGTCGTGTGGGAAGTAGTAAAGTAAATCTAAGAAAGAACATAAAAAGAAAAGGGACTACGTCCCTTTTTATTTATCTTCAGGTTTCGTTTTCTTTAGAGATCTCAGATCCGCGCTACGATTAATACTCTTGAGCTTCTCATAGTTCTCATTTAAGACTTTCTCATAACTAGAGGGATTATCATTAGGTTCGTAGAACTTCATATCTTTAATGAGTGTGGGTAAGTATTGAATCTTGGCCCATAGATCTGGTCTATCGTAAGGATACTTATCTTTTTCACTGACATTTACTGGAGTGAGTTTCAAATAATCCATTACTGGGAGTGGGTGATCTTTCGCCCAGTCCATGGCGTTACCAATCGAGTGGTAGCTCGCTTTACTCTTAGGGGAGAGCGCGAGTTCACAGACAATAAAACCTAAGGGAATCACCGCTTCTGGGAAACCTACATCCTCTGCTGCCGCGAGAGCGTGATATGCTCGATCCACAACCGCGGGATTCGCCAGTCCAATATCTTCATAGGCAATGACGAGGAGTCTTCTCTTTAAGGATTTAAGATCTTCTGCGACACATAGTCTGGCTAAATAGTATAAAGCAGCGTCCACGTCGCTTCCTCTAATGCTCTTTTGTAAAGCGCTTAAAGAATCATAGTATTCATCATCATCCTTATCCATCCCATAGTTAGGAACCTTAAGGATTTGTTTAATCTCTTCGAGGGTGACAACCTCTCCATGAGGATAGAGTGATATGGCTTCAAGATAGTTTAAAGCGTACCTGAGATCCCCTCCAGTCATATTAGCGATATACTCTAGTCCCTCATCAGAAACTGAGAAGGCATTATTTAATCCTTGTTTTGCGCTTAGTGCCCTCTTTAAGCCAATAACTACCTCTTGTTGGGTTAGTGGTTTCACCTCTAAGAGGTGACATCTACTTCTTATCGCTTTATTTATCGCCATATAGGGGTTTTCTGTGGTACACCCTAAAAGGTAGATCTTCCCCTCTTCTATATAAGGAAGAAGGATCTCTTGTTTATCTTTATTGAGTCGATGGACTTCATCCACAATTAAGAAGGCCCTCTCATATAAGGAACATTCATTTAATGCGGACTCTAGTTCCTTCTTATTAGAAGTCACCGCATTAATCTTAATGTATTTGACATTCATCTCTCTAGCGTAGCACTCCGCAATCGTGGACTTACCTGTGCCAGGCGCACCATAAAAGATGAGAGAGAAGAGCATGTCATTCTTAATAGAATTAGTTAAGAAACCATCTTCTCCCACAAGCTTATCTTGTCCAATGACCTCACTTAATTTTGTGGGTCTCATCCGAAAGGCTAAGGGTTGGGGCATACCCCCTATTATAAGAGATAATTCCCTTTAATAAAATGTTAAGATGCCTCCCTTCTTCTCTTCTTTACTCTCTCTCATATATAATGTTATATATGCGAGTTATATTAACCACTGTAACTAATGCTAGTGTCTCTATAGAGAATAAAGAACTCTCTCATATGGATCATGGCTACCTCTTACTCGTAGGTTTCACTAACGGTGATAATCAAGAGATCGTTATCAAGATGATAGAGAAGATTCTCTCTTTAAGAGTGTTTCCGGATAGTCGTGGTCTCACTAATCTCTCTTTAGATGAAGTCGAGGGAGATATCTTAAGTGTCAGTCAGTTTACCTTATATGGAGATGTGAGTGATGGACGTCGTCCCTCCTTTACCCACGCTTTAAGCTATAAAGAAGCCGAAGAGTTATATAACTTCTTTAATAGTGAATTAGAAAAGAGAACCACTCATAGAGTGGAAACTGGTCTTTTTGGTGGGGATATGAAAGTCACAAGCACTAACGAAGGGCCCTTTACTCTTATCTTAGATAGTAAGGAGTTATTTAAGTCATGAAGGTCTTATTAGGTCTTAGTGGGGGTGTGGATAGCGCTGTCGCGGCCTATCTCCTTAAGAAAGAAGGATACGAAGTCACCGGGTGCTTTATGAGAAACTGGGATTCTCTTGCGGAGAATGATTATTTAGGGAACCCGAATGTTAATAATGACCAGTGCCCACAGGAGAAAGACTATGATGACGCAAAAAAAGTCTGCGAGAAACTAGATATCCCCCTTTTACGCGTGGACTTTGTCAAAGAGTACTGGGATAAAGTCTTCTCTGACTTAATTGATGAGTATAACAAAGGGAGAACTCCTAATCCTGATATCTTTTGCAATAAGTATATTAAGTTTGATGCCTTCTTAGAGTACGCGCTTACAAACGGGTTTGATGCTATTGCCATGGGCCACTACGCTAAGAGAGTGGATCAAGATGGAGTGAGTTATCTTTTAAAGAGTGATGATAGAAATAAAGATCAATCCTACTTCTTAGCTCAGATCTCTCAAGCACAACTCTCTAGTTGTCTCTTCCCTTTAGGGAGTATCACTAAAGTGGAAGTGAGAGAGATAGCCAAACAGTTAGGACTAGAAGTCTATAACAAGAAAGGGAGTACAGGAATCTGCTTCATTGGGGAGAGACACTTTAAGGAATTCTTAAATAACTACATCCCGATGAAGAAGGGACCCATTATTGATATAGATACAGGTAAGTATCTTAAAAATCATGATGGAGTCATGTTCTATACGATTGGACAGAGAAAAGGCTTAGGGATAGGAGGGATTGCTAACCAAGAGAGTGACTCCTATTTTGTCGCGGATAAGGATGTTAAGAATAACATCTTATATGTCGCTAAAGGAAGCGCTAATCCCTATCTATATTCCACAAGTTGCACTCTCGATAAGATAAACTATATCTCAAGAAATATCAAAGAGGGAGAGACTCTCTCTTGTAAGTTCCGCTACCGCCAAGCGGATCAAGAAGTGGTGGTCCATCTAGAAGAGGATGCCACAAAAATAAGACTAGAATTTAAGAAACCCTATAAAGCAGTGGTCCCTGGTCAAAGCGCAGTGCTTTATGATGGAGATATCTGTCTTGGAGGGGGAATCATTGATATAGTGACCCCCTTAAAGGATAGGGATTAGGACCCTAATTTGACAAAATTATATCTCTTAGATATATTATTGATATATGAGTAAGAAAGAGAACTATCAGACCTATATCAATAAGCTTGATAAAGATATCACCACAAAGAGTCACCTCTTTTATATCGTGGCCTTTGTGTTTTCTTTATTAGCTTTTCTTTGTTTCCTACTTCCTGGACAAGTCAGTGACACCGCCACAAACATCTATCGAAGTGGATCCTTTAATTGGACTCTCATGCAAGAGATCGCGGATAATAAAGGCTTTAATTTCCTTCCCTATGGAGGTTACTTCCTCTTCTTTGTAGTGACTATCTTCTCGCTTTACTTAATGGTGAAGTCATTAAAAGACAAAGATAAAGAAGAAGTTAGTAAGAGATATCCGATCTCCACTTTATATATCACTGTTCTTGGGATTGTGGGAATAGGGTTTCTCGCAACTCTAGGAAGTATCTATACCAAGACCATGAATAATGGCACCTATTCATTAGGAGTCTTTAGTGTCAGTGCAATCATCTTTATGGCAATTGCCATTATCTTAGTGATTACTCCCTACTCTATTAAAGTGTGTACCTATATAGGGAGAGAGAAAATAGAAGTCGTAGAGGAGAAACCGTCTCTTAAGAGTAGATGCTCTACTTTTATAAGTAGTCACTACAAATTCTTAGTTTCTCTTATTATCTTAATTGTTGTCTGTTCTACCTTAACCATCTTTGGTTATCAAGGAAGGATCTACTCTAATGGGGGGATGGGTAATACCTACTACGAAGTGATGTATATTGGACCCGCAATCTTTACAGTGTGCACTCTTGTGGGTCTAGCCTTCTTAGTTAACGCCCTGACATTTAATGATAAGGTAGGAGCGAATACCCGTCTTATGAGATATGTGGGCTTTTATATCTTAGTGGTCTTTGGAATTGCGGTGGGTCTCGCTATG